>JBHIXH010000006.1:76841-77054 GCA_041984885.1 Gammaproteobacteria bacterium | reverse complement strand
CTCGCTTACATCAACAGACACCCCGGATACGCCTTCAAATGCACCACAGATATTCATGTCTTTGACAGTATAGCCTTCTTTACACCATGAGACTGTGTAACGGCCGGGTTGATCAACGCGAATTGTTGCATTGCAGCTTTATCTTGATGCGCTGCGCGACCAGGTGCTGCTGTTTAATATAACACCAGTTGGCGTACGACCTCGGTGTGTGCC
>JBHIXH010000006.1:0-76831 GCA_041984885.1 Gammaproteobacteria bacterium | reverse complement strand
AACATGTCTTTCATGTGGTAGCACTCCGGCGGCGCCTTCGGCAAGACACCGTCATGATGGTAATCGGATTCGAGGGATTCGTGAGAAATGTCGCCGAGCATATCTTTCAGTTCAAGCGATTTTTGTAAATAGTCATCACACTGTGTCATGCGAAACTGCGCCCAGCTGACCACGGTTTCAGATAATTCAATCAGCGTTCTCGCCTGCGCTTCTATCGTTCCGGTGTCGCTGTTTTCATCGACCAGATCGACCAGTTTATTCGCTTCAAACTCGTAACTGGCCAGCGTGACCGCAACCTGTTGTCGCTGCTGTTTTTGCTCATCGGTATCGATCGATTTTTTTTCTACCCGGTCAAGCTCCTCTGTCGACATGGGTGCTGTGCTGGCGACAACCAACGGAGACAACACCAGCAATCCGATCAGCGCCGGCAGTGAAAAATTAGATTTGTTGATTATGTACATATTTACTTTCCTGCTCTGTGAAAAAACCACCGCCTCCCTTGATCGTGTTTTTGATGACACAGGCCGAGGCAGTAAAAAAACAAAACACCAGGATCAGTGCGAGCCTGATAATTGTTGAGTTAAATTCTGAAAATGTTGCTCTGATGATAATCGTTAACTACGAGGTAATGACACGCCAGGCATGCTGACTAGCCGCCCGCCGCGATGGCACCGAGAATAGCGATACCGATAAAGATCCCGACCGGCACGTCAGATAGCGAATCCATGACACCGCTGGTCAACGTGTCTTCTTCTTCGGCCGGTTCTGCGCTCACCGTTTCTGTTTCGGCTTCGCTGGTAGCCGCTTCAGTGGCTTCTGCCTCTGTTGCAGTTTCATCCGTCACCTCGGCACCTTCAGAGGCTTTCGCATCCGCCCGGTTTGCCAGGTACGCTGCCAGGTAATCGACGCCGTGAATTTCCAGCTTTGGCTGACTATTCGCCGACATATTAAAATCCAGTGCCGCCGGTTTGCGCATCAGCTGATTTAAATCGACGCCTTTATCCTGGTCGATATAGGAATGATCGAAACGAAAACCATATTGATGTTGTCGTTCCGGCTTCGCGCCCCCACCAAACGGTATCTTGTAATAGATGAATGCCTGCGTATCGTGTACTTGTTGCTCAGCCTGGACAGAGGTGCCGATAGCGAGCATGGCTATGATCACGATCATGATCGACTTGTACATGAGTCTTTCCCCCGAAAATCTGCTGTCGAATCGATATCCGGCTAGATTAGTTGAAACGGCTGATAGTGTAAATAAAGGCCCGTTAAATCTCGATTGGCTCATTCGTTGGTTCAGGCTGTTTTCTCCGTTTTAACGCCTCTTCCAGTCGTTTTGTAAATTCCTCGATGCGTTGCTTTATCTCCGGAATTTTTTCCTGCACCTGATCTTCAATCCTCGATAACTCCTGCTCGATGACCGGCAGTGCCTGTTCAAACTGTTCGACCGAACGATTCATCTCCTCGGCCATTTTCTCACTCAGCAAATCGAGTTGTTCAAAAACCTCGTCGATTTCGTTCTGGCGTTGTAATTGTTTCACCGTGGCTGCGTAATTGACTTTCCAGACACCCTGCTCGGCCTCCAGCAAGGTCTGTACCTTGACAGCGCTGCCAGTGTCATCCTGCATCGTAATTTCCGTGTCCACGCTTGATCGATCATTGTCGATAATGATCTTACCCGTCTGCCAGGAGGCAATACCGGCCGGTCTCTTATCGAGTTCAGCGGATGAGGTATTCGAGGTCACAATCGCTGTTAACACCGCACCGTTATCATTTTTTATCGCAGACCAGAATTTGTCCGTGGTCTGTTCCGGACTCAGGTTTTCATCGCATGCGGCGAGCAACAGCAGAACAACAGGCAACACGGGTTTTAGGTTTGGTACATACATTTATTATGATGAATGACGTTATTGATCCTATTTTTACATAGCTATCGATTTAACGTTAGAGAGCGACTTGCTGCACAAGTTTGATGCTGCAACGCACTAATTATGACAATTATTTGCCAATCCAGATGAAACAAACTGGTTCCTGTAACCACACAATTTATAAGCTATTGAATTCAAATACGTATTTTATCGACTAAAACTCCGTCTATCTGGCATAGCAATTGCGTTACTCATTGCATGAACATGATTAACAGCAATCGTCCTGGCACAGACAACGCGATAAATTTTTATTGCGAAATGAGCAATTATTTTTTTACAAATGTAAAAGAATTAATTACTGTGCCGATATATGTCATAACCGGATCAGGTTTAGCCGGTATGACTATCCACAACAGTGGAGGATAACGAAATGGTCATGAGTATGACTCACCCGGTTGTCCAGAGACTGATTCTTCTTATCAGCCTGCCACTGTTTTCACTCCTGGTTTGCCTGTGTCTGTTTTCGGCTTCCGTGTCTGCGAATCATTCAACACTGCAACCACCGGGAAGATTGATTGATGTAGGCACACATAGATTGCATATCAATTGCCAGGGATATGGAACGTCGACCGTTGTTATCGACTCCGGCCTTGGCAGTTTCTCGCTTGAATGGGCGGACATTCAAAAACATCTGAAAGACAAGGTGCGTGTCTGCACCTATGATCGTGCCGGTTATGGCTGGAGTGAACCGGGACCGTTTCCACGCACAACAGCACGCATTGCTGGCGAATTGCATACATTACTGACGCGGGCAAACATACCGGCTCCTTATATACTGGTCGGCCACTCATTTGGCGGCTATAACATACGCTACTTTGCGCATGAGTTTCCTGACCTGGTAGCGGGACTGGTTCTCGTTGATGCCTCGCATCCGGAGCAGTTCGAGAGACTGCCGAATCAGGAACGGAAACAAACGACGAAACCAAAACGTAAAGGTATTACCTATCGCGTCGTTCGCCCGATCATACCGGTGAACTTCCCGAACCATTACAAGCATCTTGCCTATTTTCTCGCCAGTCGACAGAAAGCTACGATGACCCAGTTGAGTGAGCTGGATAACATGGCTTTCAGTGCCGTCGAAGTACAACAGAAATCAGTCTTGCCCAATATACCGCTCGTCGTCGTCACTCGCGGTAAACGCGTCTGGCCACATACGCACCTTGGCGATCAGCTTGAGTCTACCTGGAAACAACTACAGGCCGAGCTGACCTACCTGACGAACATGTCAGTACAAATCGTCGCCAACAGCAGTGGTCACTCCGTGCATCTTGATCAGCCTGAACTGGTTTCATCGGTGATCGAAAAAACGGTCAGTTCAACGTTGAACCTGCAACAACAGCGCACGGCCAGCCTGAAAAAACGACCTGAACCCGTTCTGACGAAGTACCCGTTAAACGGCTTTTTCGAAATCATGATGACGAATGCATCATTGATTCGCGCCAATTACAAGGATCGTGAATCCTCGCTGCGTTACCTGGCCACATTGAGATAAGTCTCGTCGTCGGTGCCTCTACGCCGACCGCCTCGTGTCAGATCTATGAATTGATCTGACACAGTCAGCCCTTATAATAAGCGGCCTTTTTGACCGCCAACACAGGGTCTGACCATGTCCGATACTATTTTCAGTAAAATCATTCGCCGTGAAATCCCGGCCGAGATCGTTCACGAGGATGATCTGTGCCTGGCCTTCCATGATGTCAATCCGCAGGCACCATTTCATGTTCTCGTAATACCGAAAAAGCCGATCCCGATGCTGGCAGAAGGTGAGCAGGAGGATGAATCGTTACTAGGGCACCTGATGTTGACGGCAAGGAAAATTGCCATTGATGCCGGTTATGGCGACGCCTTTCGCCTGGTCATGAACAATGGCGAAAAAGCCGGCCAGACCGTTTTTCATCTGCACATTCACATACTTGCGGGACGTGATTTCACCTGGCCGCCCGGATAATTAAAAATGACAACAATAATTCAAACCGATGATTTAAGAATCGACACAATCAAGGCGGTGACAACGCCAACGATAGTGATTGAGGAAATCCCGATTACTGCAACAGCGGCACAAACCGTAGCCGAGTCGCGTACGGCGATTCAGAATATATTACATGGCAAGGACAAGCGCTTACTTGTCATTGCCGGTCCGTGCTCCATACACGATATTAATGCGGCCAAAGAGTACGCGGAGAAGCTGAAACCGCTGATCAATCAATATCAGGATACATTGCATATCGTCATGCGGGTCTATTTCGAAAAACCACGTACGACAGTTGGCTGGAAAGGACTGATTAACGATCCGGATCTGAATGACACGTTTAATATAAATAAGGGGATTCGTCTCGCACGGCAGCTGTTGCTGGATTTGAATAACTCCGGTGTCTCTGCCGGCACCGAGTTTCTCGATCTGATCACGCCGCAATACATTACGGATTTGATCAGCTGGGGTGCGATCGGCGCACGTACAACAGAAAGCCAGGTACATCGCGAACTCGCTTCCGGTCTTTCCTGCCCGGTCGGTTTCAAGAATGCGACCGATGGCACGACACGGGTTGCTGTTGACGCGATCATGTCAGCGTCCCGCCCGCATAACTTTCTGTCATTACGCAAGGAAGGGACCTCTGCAATTTTTCGCACAAAAGGCAATGCCGATTGCCATGTGATACTGCGTGGTGGCAAGCAACCAAACTACGATGCTGACAGTATTGGTCAGGTGATCACCGAGCTGGAAAAGGCCGGTTTGAATACCCGCCTGATGGTCGACTTCAGTCATGCCAACAGCATGAAGCAACATAAAAAGCAGCTGGATTCCGGTGCAGATGTCTGTCAGCAGGTTGCCACCGGTAGCGAGTCAATTTTCGGCGTCATGATTGAAAGCCACCTGGTTGAAGGCCGCCAGGATGTCAACGATATCGACAAGCTGGTTTATGGTCAGAGTATTACCGACGCCTGTCTTGGCTGGGATGATACCGAGGGACTGATTGCCGAACTATCTGCAGCGTCGGCAAAACGCATGCAGTAATCAGAGGGCTAGTGCGGGCGTTGCGTCAGCAACAGGCTGGCCCCATAGAGAATACCGGACAAAATCACCATGACCGCTCCGGATGGCAGATCTGGCTGGTAAGACAGGGCCAGCCCACCGACCGACGCCAACAGGCAAAACAGGATCGATAACTGCATCATGGAAAACAGCGTGCGCGTGAACCGGGCCGCACTTGCGGCTGGCAGGATCAGCAGTGCCATCACCAGTATCAAACCCACCATTTGAATCAGCAACACGACACTGAGTGCAATCAGACAAAGTAATAAAATATACATGGCTTTTGTCGGCACGCCGCGGATACTGGCAAACTCCTGATCAAACGCGATCAACAGGAACTGCTTGTAAAATACATAAACCAGCAGGACCAACAAGCAGTCAAGAACAAACATGAGCAGCAAGTCCTGTTGACTGACCAGCAGGATATTACCGAACAGGTAGGCCATCAGGTCGAGGTCATAACCGGGTGATTTTGAAATAAACAACACGCCTATCGCCATGCCGACCGACCAGAAAGTCGCAATCAGGATATCCTCGTCCTGATGCCAGTACAGGTTAATCAGTCCGATTAATATTGCGGCAAATATGGCAACTATAATTGCGCCGAAGATCGGGTTTGAACCAAGAAAGTAGGCGATACCCATTCCGGCCAGAACGGTATGTGCAATACCCCCACTGAGAAAGCCGATACGCTTGACTACGACATACGATCCCATGCAACCACAGCCGATACTCGCGAGGATGCAAGCAAGCAATGCATATTGAAGGAACGAATTCTCGCCCAGTGCTGTGAAAAATTCAGGCATGAGCGTGCTCATGGTGGATCATACTGACATGGCTGCCATAGAGTTCCTCTACTGTCTTGCCATCAATTGATTCGACATCATGACAAATCAATTTCTGGTTCATGCAGGCAACCCGATCGACATAACTGGAAATAAACGCGATGTCATGTGACACCAGTATTGTCGTGATATGGGAATGGTGCTGTTTTAGCAGGCGAAATATATTTTCTTCCGCCTGAACATCAATATTTGCAGTGGGTTCGTCAAGGATCAAAATCTCCGGCTCGCTGACCAGTGCACGTGCGATCCAGACGCGTTGCAGTTGTCCACCGGACAGGCTGGTCAGACTCTGGTTGGCAATTGGCACCAGGTCGAGCAACTGCAAGACCTTCTCTCCCTGTTGTCGTTGCTGGCAGGAGTAACCACCAAAAAAATCGTGCGATCCTATCGTACCCATTAATACCGTATCGCTGACGGTAATCGGAAAGTTACGGTTAAACACCGGACGCTGTTGCACATAACCAATCCGGGTGCGGGCCTTCTCCGGGGTAGTGCCGAGAATCCGGATCTCGCCCTGCGACGGGTTGATCAGTCCCAGCATCAACTTCACCAGCGTTGTCTTGCCGCCGGCATTCGGTCCGATTAAGCCGATAAACTCCCCGGCTTTTACGGTTAACGAGACATCATCGACAACATTGCTCGTACTATACGCAAGCGATACCCGATCAATCTTTATCACGCTGTTACTCATTGCAGTGAGCTTGCCAACTCCTCACTGAACCAGAGCAGGTTTTCCAGGTAGTCATCATGGATCGGATTGACAGTGATGATCGGAATATCCAGATCATCTGCGAATCGTTCGGCCAGTTTCGAACGATGCTGTTGTTGCACAAACAGTTTGTTTATTTTGTCGTCTCTTGCCTGTCGAATCACTTCTGTCAATGCACGCGGCCCAAGCTCTCTGCCTTCATGTTCAAGTGCCACCTGCTCCAGTTGATATCGTTTTGCAAAATAGCCCCAGGCAGGATGCGAAACATAAAACCTGCTCCTGTTTCTTTTCTTCAGTATTTCCCCGATACGTCTATCAGTTGATTCCAGTTGTGTTTTCAGGTTTGCAAAGTTGCGCTGGTAATACTCATGATTGTTGACATCATGTTTAACCAGGGTGTCAAGTATCACCGCTGCTATCTCAACGGCGATAACCGGATCGGTCCAAACATGCGGATCAGCATGATGTTCATCATGTAACGTCATCCATTGTTCACAACACCTGATAATTGCTAACCGACTTTCATTCGCTTCAATAATTTTCAACCAGCGCTTTTCAACTTTTATCCCTGACGTCAGGTAAAAATCGGCTGACAATAACTGCTCGATTTGTTTTGGTGTGGGTTCAAATGTCTCCGGGTTTCTGCTTGCAGCAGTTAGTGTTTTTGCTACAACCTTGTCGCCCGCGATTTTTTCCAGCAAAAATTTTTGTGGCGGCAGGCTGACGATGAATACCGGCCGGGTTATTTCAGCAAAGACAACATTGAATGAGGCTGGCACCAATAATAGCAATAACAGTGTCGTTACAACCTGTCGCATTGTGCCTTACCGGTTGCCACAGCGACGACAAATACCGCTGACTTCTATCGTCATTTTGTCGATATCAAACTGGACCGATTCCGCCAGCGTACGTAATTTTTTTGTCATATCGACATCGTTGATCTCGGCGACTGAACTGCAATCACGACAGATGAGAAACTGTCCACTGTGTCCAACATCCGGCCCACCACAGCCAAGGTACGCATTCAGCGATTCAATCTTGTGGATCAAACCGGCATCGAGCAGAAAATCGAGCGCACGATACACGGTCGGTGGTGCCGAGGACGGATGCACCTGTTTTAGCTGATCAAGTAAATCATAGGCCTTGACCGGCTCGTGACTGCTCCAGATCATCTCCAGGATCTGTCGCCGCAATGGCGTCAATCGACCGCGCTGTTGCAGGCAGGTCTGCTCGGCGCGTTTCAGTGCCGTTTCGAGGCAGACCTCGTGATTGTGGTGCTGAAATGATTTTGGCGAAGCTGGTGTCGTCATCTGAAAATTGAGGTGTTTATTTACCTGCGATAATTATGTTATGTTATAACATAACAGTAATAATTAACAGATTAATCCTGACTCGAACGATGCGCCGCTACCTGACTGTGCTTGCTGTCTCGCTGATGCTGATCATGCAGATGCAGTCGGTCGTGCATGCGTTTGAGCACCTGGATGAGCCGACCACAACCGAGTGTATTGACTGTCCGGCCCTGAAACATTTCCAGTATTCACTGACGGCCGACACTCCCTGCCCCGATATTGTCTCTCGTCATGAACCGCCACTATTAATCTCGACGCCGGCCACGGCAACCGCCTCCGAACACGATCACCCCATTCGCGCCCCGCCTGCACGCTAGATAACTGACCCCTTAATTCACTCCGGACAACCGTGCGTCGTCCGGATCCGTTATCTATTGTGGAGAACACAACATGGAACTCAGAATGATTACGGGCGTGGTGCTTTTGGCCACCTCAATCAACAGTCATGCCGATGCTGTGCATGAACTCGATCAACTCAATGTGTATGCCCGCCCCTATGGCATGCAATCGGTGGAACACATCGCCACCCCTTTCTCGATCCTTTCAGGCGAGCAATTGAAAGACAAAATGTCGAACACGATCGGTGAAACCCTGTCGGAGGAGCTGGGTGTCACGGCCTCGGACTTTGGCCAGGGATCCTCACGACCGATCATTCGTGGACTGGGCGGGCAACGGCTGCAGGTGATGCAGGGCGGAATCAGCTCAATGGATATCTCAACCATCAGCGTGGATCACAATGTATCCCTGTCGCCGTTCAATGCCAGTCAGATTGAAATACTCCGGGGACCAGCCGCGCTGCTGTATGGCAATGGTGCCTCTGCCGGTGTCATTAATATCGTCAATGACCGCATCCCGGAATATCTCGGCGAATTCGAGGCGGAACTGGGTTACAGCTATAACACGGCTTTTGATGGCGACACCTATGCCGGTCGTGCAAACGGCAGCCACGACAAGCTTGCGTTTCATGTCGACTTTATGTCACTGGAAACCGAAAATTACGAGGCCGAAGTCGGGGAGATTCTGAACAGTGATACGGATACCACCGATGTGAATTTCGGTGCGTCATTGATCGATGACTGGGGATTCCTCGGATTTTCGGTCGGCCGTTACGACACTACCTACGGGGTCCCGTTTAATCCGGAGGAACCCGATGAACTGGTGTTCATTGACATGGACCAGACCCGTGTGGATTTTGCCGGTCAACTGAATGACCCTCTCCCCTGGTTGAACAATATCCGCATACGTGGTGCACACAATGATTATGCGCACACCGAATTTGAAGGACCGGGAGAACCCGGCACTGAATTTTTCAATGATGAATGGGAAGGCCGGCTGGAGGCCAATCACAAGGCGTTCGGCCCCTGGTCCGGTGTGGTCGGTGTGCAGGCACGTACGCGCAGCTTTGCCGCCATCGGTGAAGAAGCGTTTGTTCAGCCGACAAAATTGAAATCCGTTGGTCTTTTCATCTATGAAGACACGGACTGGAATGATCTTCATATTGAAATTGGCGGACGTTATGAATTCCAGAATGTCGAGCCCACGTCAACGACCGGAATCAATGACATTGACCACGATACCTACTCGCTCAGTTTTGGCAGCGTCTACCGTTTCTCGGATCGTTATACTGCCGGTCTGACGATCAGTCGCGCCCAACGCGCCCCGGCAATCGAGGAACTGATCGCTACCGGGCCGCATCACGCGACCGAAACGTTCGAGATCGGCAATCCTTTTCTTGATGAGGAGACTGCCAACAATATCGATGTCAGCGTGCAGCGAAACGGCGATGCCTGGTCATGGAAGGCCAACCTGTTTGCCAATTACATCGAGGATTATATCTTCGGGCAATCCCAGGATACGAATGGCGATGGCGAAGCCGATGAAGTTGACGAGGACGGTAACCTCGGCGGTGAATTTCTGCTGATCCGTTTTGCCCAGGATGACGCACTGTTCTATGGCGCTGAATTCGAAACCACCTGGCATATGGAATTGGGGGCAAATCATTTTGATATCCGCCTGTTTACCGACATCGTTCGTGCTGAATTCGAAGGCGGTGATGACGTCCCGCGCATCTCACCTGCCCGACTGGGCCTTGGTATTGACTACAGCCGCAATGCCTGGAGTGCCGATCTCGATCTCATCAACGTCTTTGAACAGGATGACACGGCAGAGCTTGAGGAAGGAACCGGCGGTTATGTCATGTTAAACACCGGTCTCGCCTATACGCTGCCGGTAGGCGATGCCGATGCCAGATTTTTTGTGCGTGGAACCAACTTGCTGGACAGGGATGCTCGCAGGCACACCTCGTTTATCAAGGAACGCGCACCCTTGCCCGGACGTGCTGCCATGCTCGGGGTCCGCTTGAGTTATTAACCTGACATAAACATTAACTGTCTTTGAGGCTTGGGTTAGACTGGATATCACATCCAGTCCAGCTTTTTCTCTATGCCATTTGCTGATGAAGACATTGCCATTCGCCTTGATGCAAAAGGGCTGAATTGTCCCCTGCCCATCCTGAAAACCAAAGTCGAGTTGAACCGGATGCAGGCCGGCGAACGCATCCTGGTGGAGTCAACAGACCCGCACTCACGTGTCGATTTCGAGGCCTATTGTGCCCGCACCGGTCACGAATTGATCAACATCAGCGAGGACGATGGCGTGTTTACCTTTTGTATCGAGCGTGCGGCAGAACCGAAGGCCATATAATAAACCGTTATTTTCACGCGGGTTTTCAGACTGAAAACCACTATCAAAAAAAATAAAGTCGTAGGCAGAGATTCAAAATCAGCTTATGATAAAGCTCACTTCATATGCAAAAATCTTTGTGAAAATTTATGCCGGGAGAGCAAATCCTAGTCGTTGAGGACAACAAAACCACCGCCTCAATCATGCAGCTAAAGTTGCAGAGTCTGGGCTACAAGGTGCCCTTTCTCGCCAAAAACGCGGACGAAGCCATCCAGCAAGTGGAAAAATCCCATCCTTCGCTCGTGTTGATGGACATCAACCTGGGTAAAGGTGCTGACGGCATCGAAGCCGCAAGCATAATCAAAACGCGTTTCAAAACCCCGATCGTCTTTGTCACCCGGTATAACGATGATGCCACGCTGGCACGCGCAAAAAATATCCATCCGCTTGGGTATATCAACAAGCCACTGCGTGACAAGGACATCCGTTCTACCGTTGAAATCGCGATGGAACAGGTTCGGCATAATGCGAAAAATCAACAGCATGAACAGGTCGAACAGGCAACGGAGTTAAAAGTTGAGTTCATCTGCGACGCAAAAGGCCGAATCATTGATTTTGATCCGGTACCGATGTTTGAAACACTGAAAACGCTGGAACTGGACGAGCCGGAACAACTGCTACCGTTAAATCACATACAGGTTAGCAGTTACTGTCAGCGACTTGACAGTTCCAACCTGATCGCGGGTCGTATCTTTGATCACATCTTTACCTGGGAATATATACCGGACAAGCATAACGATCAGATAAAGATCATATGCGAAAATATCAGTAACAAGGATCGTTTATCTGCCAGACATACGATGGAAGACGCGTTTAAACAGACACTAAACTACCTTTCTACCGGTGTTATTCTGATCAATGAGCAGATGGAGCCGACCTTTATCAACGATACGGCGAAAACGCTGGTCAACGCCACGAACCTGATTAACCTGAGCAATAAACAACTGACGTTGACGGATGTGGATTTACAAAACCAGCTTATCCTGCTGGTACAGGAATCAAAAGACGGGAAAATCACACTCACCGACGGTTCGGTGGACACCACGATTTACCTGTTAATCTCCCCTTTGCAAAATTCACTGAATTCACGTTCAAATTCTGCCCCGATTTCAATTATATTTTTATTCTCCGGTCGTAAGGACCAGGCCCAGTTGGAGACCGTGCTTGAATATTTATATGGAATGACGAAGGCGGAATCCAGACTGGCGGCGGCACTGATGCGTGACCCGCGTCTGGAGCAGGCCGCCAGCTCAATCGGGATTACCGTGAATACGGCGCGAACCCATCTGAAAAAACTGTTCTCCAAAACCGGCACCGACCGCCAGTCCTCTCTCGTGCATCATATCGTCAGTGGTCCGGCCGGTGTGCTGATTAAATCCGGCAGCGTCGCATCCGACTAGATGCCGCGGCTCAGGCTCGACTGCGGTCAGCAGTCACTGACTCTGCAAACACTGGACACGCCCACCGCTGCCGCCATCGTCAAGGCCCTGCCGATAGACTCGACTGCCCGTACCTGGGGCGATGAAATCTATTTTTCTACCGGAGTGGATGTACCGCTAGAGGCGGATGCCAGACAGATTATTGAAGCCGGTGAAATTGCCTTCTGGGTTGAGGGCAGTTGTATCGCCATTGGTTTTGGGCCGACGCCGATTTCTCAAGCCGACGAAATTCGCCTGGCGGCAAGAACTAATATCTGGGCCACCGCACTCACGTCCGTCAGCGTTTTGGCAACGGTATCAGACGGAGACACGATCCAGTTGGACCTGCTTGCGGAGTAAGCTACGCCGATTCCCGGATCTCGAAATCGTGCGTGATGTCGGCCCGGGCACCCAGCATGATTGAAGCCGAACAGTATTTTTCTGCGGAAAGCTGAATCGCGCGGCTGACCTGTTTTTCCTTTAATGCGCTGCCGGTAATGACAAAGTGCAGGTGGATTGCCGTGAAAATTTTCGGCGGTTGTTCTGCTCGCGCTGCCTGGATCTCGACATAACAATCGGCCACCGACTGGCGAGATTTTTCCAAAATCGAGATCACATCAACAGAACTGCACGCCCCCATACCCAGCAGCAACATCTCCATCGGCCGTGGCCCCCGGTTCTCGCCACCGGCATCCGGCGGCCCATCCATCAACACGGTGTGGCCCGAGGCCGTCTCGCCTGTGAATGCAACACCCTGCTCCCACCTGACCACGACATTCATTAAAGCACTCCAAATTGTTGATTTTCGGCAAAAAGAGTAACATAGTTCGGAGCTTATTCGGAACTCGTGCATCTTCGCCGGGCACGGGTCGAAATGGGGAAAGAGTATGCAAAATGACAGTTTTCATAATCGCGACCAGACAATTTCACAATTTCTGGAGCATTGTCATACCAGGAGCTACAACGCCAAAAACGTCATCATTAAAGAAGGCGATCCGAGTAGCCACTTGTATTACATCCTGAGTGGCTCGGTCACCGTGTTAATCGAAGACCATAAAGGCCGCGAGATTGTCCTGACCTACCTGAACCCCGGCGATTTCTTTGGCGAGATAGGCCTGTTTGACGAAGACCACAAGCGCAGTGCCTTTGTGCGGGCGAAGTCCAAATGTGAAATTGCCCAAATCAGTTATGACCGGCTGAAATCGCTAAATTCGCTGTTTCCTGACCTGTTATTTGCCATCGCCACGCAACTGGCAACGCGCCTGCGCAAGACCAGCCGCAAGGTCAGTGACCTGGCCTTTACCGATGTCAAAGGCCGCGTCGCCCGTACGCTGCTAGACCTGTGCAAGGAGCCGGACGCGATGACGCATCCGGATGGCATGCAAATAAAAATCACCCGCCAGGAACTGGGGCGGATTGTCGGTTGCTCAAGGGAAATGGTCGGCCGGGTGTTAAAAAGCCTGGAGGAGGATCACCTGATCTCCGTCGCAGGCAAAACCATCGTCGTTTTCGGGACGCGTTGACTGAGCCTCCTGAAGGAGGTGTTGGAAGAACTCCGGTAATCCAAACTTGACAAGCCCACACCGAGTACAGAAAATCCCGTTCCCTGCACTAATGGCTACTACCTGCTAGCTATTAGCTGATCTCATGGCTATGTAGCTCAGTCGGTTAGAGCGCAGCATTCATAATGCTGATGTCGGTGGTTCAAGTCCACCCATAGCCACCAAATTTCTTTTCCAATGTCTCAATTTCTCTTTAATCTTTTAATGTAATCTTTACCTGTATATTGAAATTAGCTAAATCTGAAAATGAATTAATCTAATAACGAAAAAATACATCGCGCTATAATTCATTAGTGGCGTCAACTTCATCGAGCCAATATCAATTGGGTTTTATAATTGTGCATCAATTGTTTGTTATTTTACTCCTGGCTGTCACGATATTGTCCTGTTACGAAGGTACAGATCCATTAACTGAATTCAGAAAGGGCAATTATGAGAGGTCTTATGAACTTTGGTTTCCGTTAGCGAACTCTGGAAACTCAGAAGCTCAAAATTATATTGGTATACATTACTATCTTGGGCTCGGGGTAAAAAGAAATTTCAGGAAAGCCATGCACTGGTTTGAACTAGCTGCGAAAAGCGGGCATGCCGATGCCCAATATAACCTGGGGAAAATGTATGAAAATGGCGAGAATACTGAAAGAGATTTTACAACTGCTTACATGTGGTTTTTTGCGGCCCATAAACAAGGCAACAAAAATGCACGCAAACATATGAAAGCACTATCCGAGGAACACAAATTATTCCCAAATCAAATGCATCATGCAGAAAAATCAGCTAAAGAATTTATTACTCCTTAAGTAATAAAATTCTTTCTTCTGTACGAGACAGAATTTAATACAAGAAGCCTGCAATCCTGCCTGAATCTAATACTGCGTATATTAACAGGCCAGATACTAATTGACTTTTTTCTCATCAAAACTCTATGGACGTTGAAATGCTATTTGATAATGCTGATGTCGGTAGCTGATGAAATACGTCCTTGTATTTCACCCTTAGGGCAAACTACGTTTGCCCAATTTTGTTCCCGACAAAATTGTCAAATCCACCCATAGCCACCAATTTTAATCGACTCCTTTACATAACCTGGAAAGATTTTCATTAGTGGATTTTCATGATTCCGGTTCAAGCTTTTTGAATTCTGCAATTGCGAACCACGGTTGACCTGCCTTGTTTCTGATTAAAACTGCTGTAACTTCTACCTTGATATAATGACCGTCTTTATGCTTGTATCGTTTTACAAGTGTATAGTTATCTATCAAACCCCTTGTTAGTTTCCTGTGATTGATCAGGCTCATAATTATGTCCAATGGATGTGTAATTGACCTTATATGTCTTCCCAGCATTTCTTCCCGGGAATATCCAATGAGTGCACAAGCCGCCTGGTTTATCTGCAGGACAATTCCACGATGGTCACCCATAACCATTGGTACTGATGCATTTTCAAACACAACTTTATATTGCTGGTTTGACTGAATTAACCGATTATCCAGGTTTTTAAATTCACTGATATTATGTAGTACCCAGTGACTACCTATAATCTTTCCATTTTCAATCCGGGTGCTGGCTTTGCCTTTAACATAAATTTTGTCGCCCTCGTTATTTACAAAAGCGAATTCCACATCTTTTTTTGGTTTGTTTTGATCGAGATTCTTTATTACATAATCAAATTCAATATGAAATTCTTCAGCAAGAATATCTCTGAAATTCATACTGTTAATTTTTTTTCTTGAATAGCCGAGCATGTTCTGAAGATTCGTGTTAATTGATATAAAAGAGCCGTCATTCCATATGCTTACTATAAGCTCCGGTGATTTCACACAAAGGTTTATATAATTACCCAGTGATTCACTGATATTTTTTTCGGAATTTTTTATGGCACTTATAACATTATGATTATCAATTACTCTTTTTATTATTTCCGGTAATTGTTTGAAGCATCTAAAATCCTTAAGGATATAATCATCAACATGGTATTTCATTGCTTCTACTGCTATATCCATGCGATGTTCTCCAGTAATCACAACTACAGGAATATCCCGATTAAGTGTTTCCAGTTCAGTAATTACGTCTATGCCTGAGAAATTGCCACAATTGTAATCAGTCAGGATTATGTCGTAATTATCTGACTGTATCTTTTGTTTAAAGACGTCAAGATCATCGATATGATCAATTTCAACCAGGTTAAAATTATTGGTCAGTATCCTTCTGATTAATTTCGCATCATCTCCCTGATCTTCAATTAATAAAACTTTTAATGGGTTCATAGCTTAAGATCGATATTTTTAGTGAAGAAGATAAACATCCTATGGCTTAGTGTTATTAAAATTAATAATACAATGACTATTTCTAAATAATGAAAGCGAAAAGTACCATATAGATTTAATCTGAAGTGCTGATTTGGTCTTAAATGTGTCAAATAGAGACTTAATGAAATCTGAAATGAAGCTAAATTGATACGGGTTTTAACACAGGTCGAATACCTTAAGCCGCTGTTTTAATTGCTATATTAACTATTCAGATCACATTCTTGATGCTGCTATTGGTGATCCAGATCCCCATCGCTAGCAACCCTGTCTTGTTTCTCTCTTTCCATTTTATTACCGACTGCATTCAGCAAGGAGCGGGAAATAGCTTAATAGTAAATCAGCTGTCGTCTGCCACTCATTTACCTGATGTTTGTAGCTCAGGCAATTAAGCGATTTAATTTATTTTTATTTCGTATCAAGTCAGAGATCGTATAAGCGTCAAGTGTTCGCATAAATGCTTCCGTTGCTTCATTCAACACTCTTTTTAATCGACAGGCCGGCAAGATAGGGCAAACGGGTTGTTTACAGTTAATCACTTCAAGCGTGTTCTCTGTCATTCTGACTATTGAGCCGACAGATATCTTTTCTGCAGAATACGCCAACTCGATACCTCCGCCATGTCCACGAACCGTGCGTATGTATCCCGTTTTAGACAACTGGTGGACGACTTTAACCAGGTGGTTTCGTGAAACGTTAAAGGCATCGGCGATTTCAGCAATATTCGCAAGTCGATCCGGATTCAGGGCCAGGTAGATCAGCACCCTTAAAGAATAATCAGACTGCCTCGTTAATTGCATACGTCATTACCTGCCGAATTCAACCGTATTACATCTGGACAACTTTACTTTCATCCACTACACTCCATTAACATGTATATTATATACATGTTTATTAAAAGTGCCACCCTGTGGAGGACATGTTGATGAAGTATGTAACCGGTTTTACTTGTATTGCATTAGTTTCAATGTTTGCTTACGCGGGTGGCAACCCGGAATTCGTACCATTTCCTGCAGATTACAAAAACCAGTTTATTCAGTACCACACGCAAAATCGTGCAAATAATAAACAAGTCGCTGATTTCTATGCGAATAAAGCCGCCATTGAAAGTATTAAAAACGGCAAGCTGTCTGATGGTTCCATTGTGGTCATGGAAGTCTATAAACCCGAGGTAGATGAGGCAGGCAATCCTGTCACTGGCGCTGACGGGTTATTTATAAAATCAAAACTGGCGGCTATCGCAGTGATGGAAAAACGCAACAACTGGGATGCACAGTTCTCCGCGGATAACAGAACAGGCGACTGGGGTTATGCGATATATGATGCCAGGGGCGGTATTAAAGAGAATGATCTTGACTGTGTGTCCTGTCATACACCGCTACAAAGCAATGAATTTTTATTCAGTTATCAGCATCTGGGTAAATAGCATTGGCATCGCCCTGTTTCAGTCCCGGGTGAGTCAGATTATTTATTTAGCATCCTGTAGACAATTTAATTTTAATACCTGGCTACATACTGACTCACCGAGTAATTGATGCTGGTTCTCGTCCAGATGAACTCCATCGACATGACTTGACGCTGTTACCGAGCCAGCATCAAAAAACGCTACTGCCTGTTCTTTCGCTATCTTCTCCAGTTCCTCGTTCAGACCTTTAGCTGTTTGTTCTGCATTCCTGAACTTTTCCACCATATTACCTTTTGGCTGCACGACTGGCGGCGCAATAATCAACATCTCCGGCACCGACATACCTGGCTCTATCGGTGCTGATTTTATTATCGAGATGAGCTTTGCCATACCCTGTGCCGATGACCAGGCATTATTATGGTGTACAAATTGAAAATCATTCGTGCCCAGCATCAGCACAACAAGACTCAACGGGCTATGCATTTCAATGACCTGGGCCAGCCCCTGCGAACCATCTCTGCCCGGTTTGAACGGATCGTCCCACACGGTTCTGCGTCCATTCAGACAGTTTTCAATGACACGCACGGCATGACCGCTTTTCTGTAATTGCATTTCCATTACACCGGGCCAGCGTTTTTCAAACGGAAATCTCTGCCTCGTTTTCGGGATGATGCCCCATGACAGACTGTCCGCATAAACGAGTATTTGTTGCATACTGTTTACTGCAATATCAGTTTATACACTTCACTGTCGGCAGGTCTTTCCAGCTCGTCGTGTAGCGTGGCGAAAGATAGTTTTGTCGCATCGTCCATTTGCCGCGCAGTCCTTCCGCACCAAACACAGCGGTATCACGCCCATAGCGTCGATTGATCCTGTCCAGCGTCGTCATCATTATTTCTGACTGCTGCGTTTGCCCCGAATGAAACAGATCGAACTGTCGATATGTGTTATCGAACATCTCGACAATACCGAAACCGCAGCGTTGGAAACGGTGTCCCGGTCGATACAGCGAGGCAATCATTTTTCTTGCCTGGTAGATCAGGTCGCGACTGTCATCGGTCGGATGCGGCAAAGGTAACGTTACCGCATTACCATAATAGTTATCTTCAAACGGGCTGGTTTGCACAAAGACAGTAACAACACTGGCCTTGCAATTTTGCGCACGCAATTTCTCGGCGGCTGCACTGGCATAACGGCTGATATGGTTTCTCAGTTCCTCTGATGTCGTCGCTTTTTTTCCGAACGAGCGCGTGACGTAGATCTGTTTCTTGTTCGCATGTGCGTCTTCCAGTGCATAACAGGGCACGCCATTCAGTTCTTCTACTGTACGTTCCAGGTTTACATTGCTGTGTTCGCGCACGCGCTTTGCTGAAGCCTGCGCCAGGTCAAATATCGTGTATATACCGAGACGATTTAAACGTTTGGCAAAGCGTTGTCCTACGCCCCAGACCTTTTCCACCGGTAAACGACGTTGTAGCCATTGCCATTTCTCCGCTGTATCCAGTACGCATACGCCCTGCGTTCTTGCGATATGTTTTGCACCACGATTCGCCAGTTTTGCCAGTGTCTTCGTCGGTGCAATGCCGACACCGACCGGCATGCGTACATGTTGCCAGATACGCTGTTTGATGTTTCTGCCCAGCGTGTCCAGCGGTTCAATATTGCCATGCAGATCAACAAACATCTCATCAATGCTGTATACCTCGGTCGCCGGGCTGAACTGTCGTAGCGTCTCCATCACCCGCCAGCTGATATCGCCGTACAAACAGAAGTTGGCCGAGAACACGGTGACGTTATGTTTTTTTAAAAACGGTTTGACCTTGAAATACGCATGCAGATCCGGGATACCGAGTGCCTTTGCTTCTTTTGACCGCGCAATGATGCAACCATCGTTATTACTCAACACAACAACAGGCTGGTTACGCAGATCAGGCCGAAAGATTTGCTCGCACGATGCGTAAAAGCTGTTGCAGTCGACGAGCGCGTACATCAGATATGACTTCGCACCGAGTGAATAATGACACCCTCGATCAACGCATCCTCGTGACCATTGATATCGATCGGCGGGAACTCGGCATTTGCAGCCAGTAACATGCCCTGCTTCTTGTCGAGAATCTTGCAGGTAAACTCGCCATTGATCGCAGCGACGACGACCTGGTGATGTTGTGGTTCGATACTGCGATCAATGATCAATAAATCATTATTGAATATGCCCTTACCGATCAGCGAGTCGCCCTTGGCCCAGGCAAACACGGTCGCTGCCGGATGCTTGATCAGGAATTCATTCAGATCGAGTTTTTGATCAATAAAGTCATCGGCGGCTGAGGGAAACCCGGCGACCAGTTTCGTTGCCAGTAGCGGAATCTCCTGCCTGGATAACTCCGCTTTTGGCAGAATAAACTCATCCAGCTTCATTCACGATCTCCGGCCAACGTTTGAAACGAGGCTCCGGTGGCGGCACGGTAATGACATAGACACGCTTCTCTTCACCGGATGCAACAAGCAAACCGGAGATGTATTGTCTCGCATGCAAATCGACCCAGTGCGGTTGCTTGTCGAGATCGCGCTCCATAAACGATTCGGCAACAATAAAAACAGACAGCGGATGAAAGCGTTGCCACTTGCCCTGCTCGATGGATTCGCGTCGGGCCCAACCGGTCGGATACAACTTGCCGGGCTCGTTCCATTCGCGTCGCCCCCACGGATAACTGACGATCTCACCGGATTCCTTATCCATGACCGGCAACGCGGCACCGGTTACGTTCCAGCGCACCTCGGAATTTTTAAATCTGATAGCAACGCACATGGACTGATCATGCTACAGGTAAGCGAAAAGAAAAAGTGGTCGTCTTGTCCTGTATACAGCCCCGCCTGACTGAACTGTTAAAAAAGCATGAAGCAACAACAGCAAGTTACCTGTGACGCATTCGCGCGTTTATCCCCGCATTCGGAAAGGCCGAAAGCCCTGGTTCAGCAAGGTATGGCAGTGCCTGTTTAACATCGGTAATGTGTAAACGATGATCGCCCGAAACAGGGCATAAATACGCTAACTGGCTGTTAAATACACGATTATTGAGAATTTACTTATCTGCAATGCTAAAGCCCGTGACGAGATTAGACATTGAAAATATTTCAAAATTATCATATAGTTAGGAATCTGTAGGCAGCGCAGCCTGCACTACATCAATTATCAGACACAAGAAAAAGCCCCTGCAAAGTGGGCTTTGCTTCAATGCTGATTACATCGTTGCGTGTAACAACACGTTTCAATGGCTGAGGTTCTGACTCCTGAGGCTCAGTATCTATCCAGGTTCCTGTTCAGGCAGGGACGACTAAAAAAACAATAAACTGAATTGAATGTACGTTTTTCCGGATGGAGAAGCGTTGACTAACCAGACATCATGCATTCCGGTGCAATGAGCATATTATGATTGAGACAGCGAAGAAACAGAATTACGGCAAGAACCCGACCAGGGTTCGAAGCTCGGACAAGTACGTCGATGAGTACATCAGCCCGTTTGTAAATAAATGGGACGAACTGATCGACTGGGACGGGCGTGCCGATAGCGAAGGCAGCTTTTTTATCGACATACTAAAGGAGCACGGGGCAAAAAAAGTCCTCGACGTGGCAACCGGTACCGGCTACCACTCGGTACAACTGATGGAAGCCGGTTTTGAAGTTACCAGTGCCGATGGCAGCCCGGCCATGTTGGCAAAGGCATTCGAAAACGCGCGTAAACGTGGACATATACTCAGAACCGTACATGCGGACTGGCGCTGGTTAAACAAAAGCGTGCATGATCTTTACGATGCAGTGATCTGCCTCGGTAATTCGTTTACACATTTACATGATGAAAATGATCGCCGTAAAACGCTGGCAGAGTATTATGCCACTCTGCGGCATGACGGTATCCTCATCCTCGATCAACGAAACTACGATGCATTGATGGATGGCAAAATTGAGGCCGGCCACAATTATTATTATTGTGGCGAAGAGATCACGGCAACACCGGAACACATGGATACAACCCTGGCGCGGTTCCGATACGTATTCAAGGACGGCGCAACGTTTCACCTGAACATGTTTCCTCTGCGCAAGCAATACACGCAAAAGCTGATGAAAGAGGTCGGCTTTCAGGAGGTGACAACATACGGCGATTTTCAGGAGACGTTTAAAAACCAGGAGCCTGATTTCTTTATTCACGTGGCATCCAAAAGTTATGTTCAAACAGACTAATGAACGCAAACTATTCAGAAGTCGTTAAAACCGCGCAAGAGTATTACAACAGCGATGATGCGGACAATTTCTACTTCCACATCTGGGGCGGCGAAGATATACATATCGGCCTGTATGAAGACGAAACGGACACCATTGCCGCGGCATCCGAACGTACCGTGGCGAAAATGGCGGGGATGCTGACAAGCATACAGCCAGGCTCGAACGTCATTGATCTGGGTGCCGGTTATGGTGGTGCAGCACGCTGGCTACATCATAAGTTTGGCTGCAATGTCACCTGTGTCAACCTGAGCGAGGCACAGAATGCACGCAACCGTGACATCAATGAAAAACTCGGCATCAGTAACAGGATCGAAGTGATCGATGGCAGCTTTGAGGATCTGTCCATTGCTGATTCCACTTTTGATGTTGCCTGGTCACAGGATGCAATATTACATTCCGGTCAGCGCGAAAAGGTATTAAACGAGGTTGATCGGGTTTTAAAACCGGGTGGTGAATTTATCTTTACTGACCCGATGCAATCGGATACGTGTCCGGACGGTGTGTTACAACCAGTGCTTGATCGCATTCATCTCGATACGCTCGGTTCTTTTGAGTTTTATCTGGCGATAGCAGAAAAACTGAACTGGAAAAAACTGCGCCAGGTCGAGATGACACACCAGTTGATCGCGCATTATGGCAGGGTACGGCAGGAGTTACTGTCACGTCGTGAAGAACTGGAACAGTTTGTCTCGCCGGATTACATCACGCGCATGATCCAGGGTCTTGAGCACTGGATAGAAGCCGGAAAAAACTCTTACCTTGCATGGGGTATCATGCACTATCAAAAACCTGACTGATAAAACCGGGCTTTTCCGTGAATGATGCGGATCAAAAACTGAAAATCCAGGAATACCGCGATCGTCATGATCGCGTCTGGTTAAGTTATAATCCGCCTGTATTTTTCTCTTCTGTCGTCCTGATCACCTTGCTGGTGGTCGTTTGCCTGATATCGTTGACAGCAGTGGCTGAATCTATCAACGCCATCCAGGCCTGGATAGCGAACCAGACCGGCTGGTTTTTCGTCTTGTGCGTAAATCTGATTCTGGCCTACCTGATCTATCTTGTATTTTCTCCTGCGGGAAACATACGCCTGGGCGGCAAGCAGGCAAACCCGCAATTTTCCCGGTTTGGCTGGTTTGCCATGTTGTTCTCTGCCGGTATGGGCATCGGTCTCATGTTTTATTCCGTGGCCGAACCGGTGTTCCACCTGATCACACCACCACACGGGGCGAACCCCTACAGTGTGAGAGCGTATGAAGATGCAATAAGCACGACGTTTTTACACTGGGGGCTGCATGCATGGGGGATCTATGCCCTGACCGGCCTGGCCATCGCCTACTTTGCCTATAATCGAAAACAGGCATTCAGTATTCGTAGTATTTTTCAGCCCGTTCTCGGTGATCGTATTTATGGTTTCTACGGTCATGCAATCGATGTGATCGCAACAGTGGCAACCTTGTTTGGCGTCGCTACCTCCCTCGGTCTTGGCGTCAGTCAAATCAATGCCGGTCTCGACCACCTGTTTGGCATACCGGTCAGTTCATTGACACAAATATTATTGATAACCGGCATTACCGCGGTTGCGACTCTTTCCGTAGTGCTCGGCCTTGATCGTGGCATTCAGAATTTATCCAGGTTCAATATTTTCGTTGCCATTTTATTGTTGCTGTTTGTATTTATTATCGGGCCGTCGCTGTTCATCCTGAATGGCTTTGTCGAGAACCTTGGCCTGTACCTGGATCGATTCTTTTACCTCGCGTTCTGGAATGAAACCTACACCGGTGGTGACTGGCAAAACGGCTGGACCGTATTTTACTGGGGCTGGTGGATAGCCTGGTCACCGTTCGTCGGCATGTTTGTCGCACGTATTTCCTATGGCCGGACGATACGTGAATTTATTTTTGCAGTTCTGGTCGTGGCCACATTGATGACCTTTATCTGGTTATCCGTGTTCGGTAACGCCGCATTATTTGTTGAGATCAACCAGGCTGGTGAACTTGTCGGCGCGGTGCAAAAAAATGTCGCGAGTTCCCTGTTCGTTTTCTTTGAAAAGCTGCCGGTCGTGGTCGGTTATGAAAACTTCCCCGATATCCTGCTCAAGACTGCCGGTGCGTTTGCGACCGTTGTCATCATCAGTTTTTTTGTCACGTCGTCAGATTCCGGTTCACTCGTTATCGATATGATCACGGCCGGCGGCCATGCCAACCCGCCTGTCGTTCAACGCGTCTTCTGGTCAATAACAGAAGGACTGGTAGCTGCCATCCTGTTAATCGCCGGCGGCCTGACTGCATTACAGACCGCCGCCATATCCGTCGGTTTACCGTTTGCGCTGCTGATAATTTTCATCATCGTTAATCTGCAAAAGGCATTAAACAGCGATGAATCCGATAACCAATTTACCGCGCCGGTCTCGCCTGATTTATAGCTATTTGTTATTAACAACTAGACTACAAACGAGGCGACACCATCCTTGAACGACCAGTCTATATCGTGGTTTTCCACTATCGTGATTAACACGTTGCCGGGGTCAATGCCGGGGTCTTTTTGCAGGTTTTCAACGGCCTTCGCATAAAACGCCTGTTTCGCCTTGTTCGCTCGCCCGGCACGCATCGTCAGGTGCATCATGACACGATCCGCATCCCGATCCTGGTATTGCAAACAGTGCGGTTCGACTTCATGCACAATCTGGTAACGATCATCATCAGGAAAATCCATCGTCTCGATAACCGCAGAATTAATGCCATCACTGACCGCTTTTATATATTCTTTTGACTTGCCTTTGAGTAAATAGATATTGACTAATGGCATGATGCCCTCCTTCAAGATTTGTCTGGTTCATGGTTTTAAGCACTATAAAACAAAAAAGCCCGGTATAAAAACCGGGCTTTTTCCAGAGGGGGAGGCTGATTAATTTACAAGTTTTCGCTCGCTCGTGCGTTCGTAAGCCGGTTCATTGATTGACTTCCAGGCAGGAAAATTAAAATTCGATACGATCGCTTTCGGTGTCAGCAACGCCGCCTGCAGGAAGGTTTCCAGGTTACGAATGTCGTTTATCGTCAGCTCAAAACCCCAACCCTCGATAATCGCAGATAACGACTTGATATTGCTGGTACGCCAACTCATGGCGAATCGATTGATACCCCAGTCCGAGTACATATCGAGTAAATGTTCTGCGGTGGTTGGCGTGGTCGTAATCACCTGGCCGAGAAAATCAATTGGACATTCGATGACGGCATTCGGGAAGCTGTCCGACAGGAAACGAAAACCGTTTTCAGTTAGTTGATCGAGACTGGCGCTGAACCACAATTGTTTATCATCAACCCCGGCGTGTACCAGCATGTCGATAATAAACTCGATTTCTTCAAAGTCGTTTGCAAAACATAAACGGATGCCTCTCTGTTTATGCTTCATGAGATTAATGTATTGCTCAAACATTGATTCAAGATTTGTAGAGCGCACATCCCGGCCGGCTTTATCCAGTAATATCTGCCGTTGTTGAATCACCGGTTGAATCAAATCGGATAAATCTGCCCAGCTCACATTGGAGCCAAGGAATTTATTCAGGCTGGCTTCATTATTGACACTTTGCCAGACGAACTGGATATGTTGTGGAATTGCCCGTTTCGGTATCAACTCGGTCAGATCGTATATCTTGCCGTTGACCAGTTTGTCGTTGATACGACTGCGATCAAAAGTGTAAAAACTGTTCGCATGTAACAGCAACACCTCGTCGAGATCATTTTCGGCCGAGATGACCTCCAGGTTGCGTGGTTCATTATCCACCATTGCAAAGACCCGCTGACCATTGGCATGGACCTGGCGAATTCCATTGATCTTTGCCTCACCACTACTGATAGTGGCCGGGTCCTGGTTCATTAACAACAGCTCATCCCTGATGTCTATACGGAATTCCATACCGAGTTTATTCAGGGTTTCCAGGGTGTGTTCGCGCAGTTGTTCGCCGCGGTTGGTATTCAGGCCGACATCCGTGTTCGGTTGCAGCTGAAACCAGCGAATGACTTCAAGTACGCCGGGAAATGGCTTGTTGCCCTCGAACACGGCCCAACTGGCCCAACGGTTTTCCTGGTACCAGCGACAAACATCGTCCAGTTCATCGCCACTTAAATCAAGCATTGCCAGTTCTTGGCGCAGATCCTCTTCGTTAAAATTAATATCGGTAATATGCAGTTGATCAAAATACTGCGTATTGTGTTGCCTGTCGTAGGAGCGGAGTAACTTCAGGACGGTATAGCGGGTATCCAGAATGGTCCCGTCAATGTCGAACAAAATAACCAGGTTATCGTTCGGGTATTTTTCGCGAATCTTTTCATAGTGATCCGCAAGCGCGCGCATCCAGTTTTTCATATTCTCACCTTCTGACTTTTTTATATTGATCAGAAGACTAGAGTAAATATGTTACAAATATGTTAAATGTTTATGTGCTTGCGGTGACAACGCCTGAACCAATTATCGAAAGTTATTCCGCCCGGGTCATTTGCACATCGCGCTTTGGATAGGGAATCGTGATATTCGCTGCCATCAGCCGGGCATACACCTCGCCGTTTACCTGATATTGCGTCTGAAAATAGGCTTTTGTCGGTACCCAGTAACGGTAACCGATATCAATTGATGAATCGCCGAACGCCTGTACCCCGACTTGCGGTGCGGGATCATGACTGACCTTATCATTCGCCTGCAGCACCTCGCGGATGATCTGTATAGCCGGCTCCGGCTCATCGTTGTAATCAATACCAACGACCGACTCAACGATCATGTTTTCATGTGAATTGTGCAGGATCTCACCGACGATCTGCTTGTTTGGAACCAGCACGTGCTCACCGTCTTCCGTGCTTAACATGGTGTAACCAAGTCGAATCTCGTCAACGACACCAATCACACCCTGTATCTTAATCGTGTCGTTAACAACAAACGGCCGTGTCAGGATAATCGTGAGCCCGGCCGCATAATTCGATAACAGGCCCTGCAGGGCCAGCGTTCCACCAAAGGCAACCGCACCGAGTGCGGCGATAAATGGTGCAATGGTAATGCCGAATTTTCCCAGTGCGATGATGACGACAAAGACAAGCACAAGGATCTTGGCAACGCCGGCAAAGAATTTTGACAGGGTAATATCAAGCTTCGCCTTGTCACACAGTCTGAGGACAAATTTCGCCACCCATTTGGCTATCTGCCAGCCGACTAGCAATATGATGATCGCAGCGATGAACTGAAATCCGTATTTCACTGCCAGTTCGCTGGCAATATCGACAGCCCGTTGTGCGGATTCCAGCTCCTGATCCATCATTAATTATGTCCTGTCGGGTTCCGGCTCTTCTTGTAATCGCTGTATGTTTTCAGCAACCGCAAGTTTAAATAACGAATTGCCGTTTTCATCAAATTCCTCGTCGGTCAATTCCATTTCGTCCTCGATAAAAATCCGTAATCGATCTATCGCCAGTTGCTTCCAGTGTTCCCACTCGATTTCAGACTGATTGAACATCTCGTACTCGGCCCTGAGCCGGACTGTATTCTTCAGAAAAAAGTCAAAGTCCGCCGCCAATCCGGCAAGATCGGCTGCCTTGACCACCTTGTCTTCATTCGACTGGCATCGATGGTCGCAGTGGGTACACATAATTGCCTGTTGCACCTGCCGCACTGTCTCATCGGGGTAATTATGTTTCGGCAGGATCTGACCGGCCAGATCGGCAGAATAGGCTTCTTTTGACTCAAACCCTTTCAGCGCATGGTTTTCGATAAAACCGGCATCGTGAAATAAAAGGGCCAGGTATACGACGTTTTCATCCACCTCGATATTATGTTTCTTGCAGCGCTGGAGGATCCTGTCCGCCTCGCCGAATACCATCCTGATATGGTCAAATTTATGGTATGCCAGTCGAGGATCGTACAGACTCTCTGCTTCGTCGAGTAACGCCTTGTCGATATTCATTAATATTTTTCGGTCTGTTGTGCGTTCTGGTAACCGGATTATAAAAATGTGACCGGCCGAGAGCAATGAACAACATCACGTTTGGCTAGAAAACCCGGACAGCGGAAGATTTGAAGCTGATCCAGACGGGATCCCCGAAGCGGATATCCATATCCTGCATTGCATCAGCGGTGATCAGGACATCAAACTTCTCACCGGCATTGATGGTTAATCGAATTTGTGAACGCTGCTGGTTTACCGCGATTACGCTGCCCTGAAATTGATTGCGCATACTCGAATCCAGCTTGTTGCGGGAGAGGACGAGGTGATTCGGGTCAATCGTTAAATGTGATCCGACCCCTGCATTCTCCGGAATGTGAATCTGTATTTTTTCTGTTTTGAATAATCGATTATTGGCATCGACATGACCGAAAAACAGATTTGTCATCGTACTGGCTATGAGTCGTCCGTGAACAACGCTATAAACATTATCCGACAACAGCTGTGCCGCGATCGGATCGTGACTGGAGAATATTATCGTTACACCAATACTATGTCGTAACGAGTGAATGAATTTTTCAAAAAACTGCACTGCCCTGCGATCAAGATGAGAAAACGGTTCGTCAAGGATCAATACTGAAGGCTGCAGGACCAGGGCACGGGCAATTGCCACCTTCTGCGATTCGCCGCCGGACAGTGTGTGGGCATGACGATCGGCCAGCTGCATTATGTCCGTCTTTTGCAGAATAGCCCGTACGGTTTGTGCTCGCTCGCTGGCAGGTATACCCCTGAACTTCAGACCAAGTTCTACATTTTCATAGACGCTACGGTTCAGCAGGTAGGGCTTCTGCTGCACATAACCGATATCCTGGCGTAATGCTGTCAGGTTCTGTTTCGTGACCACTTGTGACCGGAATGACAGGCTGCCACTGGTGGGCAGCCGGAGTAAGGCAAACAGATTTAACAGGGTTGTCTTGCCGGATCCATTCGCCCCGGTAATCGCCGTGACGCTGTTGCTGCTGATTTCAAATTCGTTAACGTCAAGAATATTTTCTCTCTCATACGCAAACGACAGTTGTTTGACTGAATAAAGTTGTGTCACGTCGGTCGCCTCTGCAATCGAAATAGCAGACCATTGACGATAAACGCAACAACCAGCAGTAATATCCCCAGTGCCAACGCCAGTTCAAATTCACCTTTGCTGGTTTCCAGAGCGATCGCTGTTGTCATCGTTCGTGTATAACCTTCAATGTTGCCACCGAGCATCATCGCCACACCAACCTCGCCAATCGCCCGCCCGAAACCGGCAACGACCGCTGCCATCAGTCCGAGTCGAAGTTCAACTGTGAACACCGTCAGCTGTTGCCATCGATTCGCACCCAGTGACAGGCATGTCTGCAGTAAACGCGGATCAGCAGAAGAAACCGTTGATTGCGTCAGATTCGTAATGATGGGCGTAATCAGGATGAACTGGCCGAGCACCATGGCCGCCGGTGTGTATAACAGCCCCAGATCGCCTGCCGGGCCCTGTCGCGTCAACAGGCCATACAGGAACAAACCGACGACAACAGTGGGTAACGCCATTAAAGTATTCAGTATGTTCAGCAGTAATCGCTTGCCACGAAACTCGTTCAAAGACAGGAAAATACCGGCCGGGATCGAGACTCCCGCAGCCAGCAAGGTTGCGATAGTCGATATCAATAGTGAAGTCGATGCGATAACAAAGACTTCACTATCAAGACCGAAGATAAGTTGAAACGCGCTGGTCAGCGCGTAGAGAAAATAATCCACGCGCCAATATTAGCATTGATTGATTTAGACAAACTCATTCAATCACGTCCGGATGAAACAATTGCTCACCGTTGACCCTGTAATCGCGAATGATCGCCTGGCCCTGTTCGCTACGGATAAACTCGATATAAGCCTGTGCGGCTGCAGAATTAACATGTGAATGTTTATCCGGGTTAACCATAATTATGTGGTATGGATTGAATAACGCTGCATCACCCTCGATCAGGACTTTCAGACTTATCTTGTCCTTGTAAGCGAGAAAAGTACCGCGATCGGTCAGCGTGTATGCCTGTTTGTCGTCTGCTATTTTCAACACCGCCCCCATACCCTGACCCACCGCCAGGTACCAGTCACCACCCGGCTGCATGCCGGCTGACTGCCAGAGTGCCATTTCCTTTTTATGCGTACCGGAATCATCACCACGTGAAATAAAGACTTGCTGCGACTCGGCCATTTTCTTTAATGCCTGGCCTGCGTCATTCACGCCGGACATACCTGCCGGATCATCTTCTGGTCCGATGATGACGAAATCATTATGCATGACCGGCAACCGTTCGACACCATAACCGGAATCAACAAATTTCTGTTCGGCTGCAGGTGCATGCACAAACACAATATCCACATCGCCCTGCTGCCCCAGTCGTAATGCCTTGCCGGTACCGACCGCGATCACATCGATCCTGATGTCCTGTTGCTGTTCAAACGGTGGGTGCAAGACGGACAACAAACCGGAATTATCCGTACTCGTCGTTGTTGCCATACGCAAACGATCACCTGCCTGTACGTTCACTGTCAAAAACAGTAGTGAAAATAAAATTACAAAATTTCTATACCGCATGTTTACCGCTCCTGTTCGTTTTAAAATGACTTATCAGAATTCCACCTGGGCTCGCACCTGGAACACATTCGGTTCATCACCATCCGCCCCGCCGCCATCGACTTCCAGCACGTTGATATAGTTGGCAGTGAAACGGATATCCGGTGTCGCATACCAGTTAAGGCCAACGGTGAAGCTGTCAATCTCGCCACCGGTGATATCCTCGTCGGTCAGATCCAGATTGCTGAAACGCGTTGCCAACTGCCAGGCACCGATGCCACCCTGTCCGACATAGGCATTCGGTTTAACACGACCGAAACTTCCCGACTGTTTGTAGTTCATCGATTCGCCGGTAATAAACCAGCCGCCTTCCAGATAAAAACCGTTAAAATCCAGATCTGAATTACCCGTGATTTCACGATCAACAACAGTGTGGTAATACTCCCCCTGCAGGTTGAACGGTCCATAGACCCAGGCTGCTTCGGCGACATAACGTGTGAATGAATCCGCATCAAACGTACCGGTGTCCACCAGCCGGGTATCGGTGACATGGGACTCCGGTCGTTCACGAAAACGTAAGGTGTCGACAGATCCGGTTTCACGCCAGGACGCAGATAACCCCAGGTGTACCAACTGCTGCTCTGACTTTAATGGGGCCCAGGTAGCACGACCGGACACGCCCATTCCTTCATCGTTATCGCTGGCCGCGCCATCCCGGCCATCACCAAATACCCCGCCGTAAAGATTCCAGTTATCTCCGCCCGTGTGTAACTGCAGACCAAGGTTGCGTCCCTCGGCAAAAACATGCGGCATGCCACGTTCCATGAACGTGATGTACTTGGAGCTGGTCATGTTCTGCAAACTGAACGGCTCTTTAAAATGGCCGAGGCGGATGTCAAACCAGTCAAGGCCGGCGTAATCGAGATAGGCATCCTGAATGCCGCTGTTGCCGGTACTGGTAAAATCGTATTGTAATTTGTACTTCCAGTTATCGGTCAGGCTGCCACTGGCAAACAATCGTGCCCGGCGTATCTCGGTACCATCATTATGACTGCTGACATCACCGTCATACGCAGCCGCATCAACCTGGATACGACCACCGAGTCGTACCGACGGCCCGGTATTTTTATTCAAACTGACGTTCTGGCTGATTTCCTGTTTGACGGTTTCCCTGGCCGTACGCTCTGACTCGGTTTTCGCTACCTGCTTCACCTGCTGCTGTTGTGCCAGCGATTCCTGGTCGGCGACGCGCGTCACCAGTTCATAGGTTTGCTCATCAATCGTGCCGTTTTCATGTAGCGCCTTCAGTAACTGCATCAAGGCCTGATTCTCGGCCGCAGTCGCCACCGGAGCCAGACACAGACAGAAAAGAATACGATATATATATTTCATTTTTTCACCCCTTAATATGCAAAGTTTTGCCTGTTATTATTATTTTTATTATTTTATACATCTATTTATAAACTGTAATATGTTTATCTATGCATATTAGGCTGGATCTGCATTGGCGTTTCGAGGGCAACGACAAGTTGGCGATTGACGCCCGTTTGCTTGCATTATTAAGTGAAATTCATTCAACCGGTTCGATACGCCAGGCCGCAAAATCCATTGGCGTGTCGTATCGCTTTGCCTGGGGCTTGCTACGCGAATGGGAACACCACTTTCAGCAACCCCTGGTACAGGCTGACCGGGGACGAAAACAGGGAGCGAGCCTGAGTGAATTCAGTCAGACCCTGATAATTGAAGATACAGAGGTTCGCACGCAACTGGCGTCCCTGCTGGAAGAGCATTCCTCGCGCATCAATTCCAGCCTGCAGCACCTGCAACAGCATGCCGCGAATGCCACACTGCGTGTCTTCATCAGTCATGACCTGCTGCTGGAACAGCTGCTCAAGCGAGTACGCGAGATTAGTAAAACAGCATTTAGCGTGCAGGTTCGAGGCAGCCTGAATAATCTGCGCGCGCTGGCCAACCACGAGTGTGATGTCGCCGGTTTTCATTTTCCTGTGGAGAAATACGCCGGTGCAGAACTGGAGCAGTTTCATCACTATCTGCGCCTTGCCCACGCCAGTTGTATCAAGCTGGCAATCCGCGAACAGGGGTTGATCGTGCAGAAAGGCAATCCGAAAAAGATTCACCGGCTTGCCAATTTAACGCGGCGCTCGGTGCGTTTTATCAACCGACAACAGGAATCCGGCACGCGCATACTCCTGGATTCGCTTTTGCAACAGGAAAGTATCAGGAGTCAGGACATCAATGGTTATGTGAATGAGGAATATACCCACCTGGCAGTGGCCGCGATGGTGGCCAGTGGCGCGGCCGATGTCGGTATCGGACTGAAAGCCGCAGCGGACAGGTTTAAACTTGGATTTATCCCGCTGGTGCGGGAACAATACTGCCTGGCACTGGCGCCGCAACTGAATAAACCATTCCGCAAACAACTGATCGAGCAATTGAACTCGGTTGAATTTCAGAAATATTCGGCAAGGATAGCCGGTTATGATTGCAGTCAGTCCGGTAAAACGGTGCCGTTGCAGCGACTTTTCGCTTAAAATCGTAGACAACGAGAAATAATTGACTAACCCATGTCCCTGACCATTCCGGACACTGCTGACGGATACAAAAAAGCACGCTTGATCAAAAGCCTGTTGTCGCTGGTCGAGCTGTACCAGTTACAGGACCATTTTGATTCCGAGCAGATCAGTCAGTTGCGCAGTGAACTGGTCGCATTTCTTGCCCGCTCCGGTGAAGCCGACAACGAATACGAGAAAGAACTGGAGTCGATCATACATTCCCACCAGCCGGCGCTGCGTGACTGGCTGAGAAAGCTGTTCGGGCCAAGTCGGCAGGAGTTGAATTTGAGTAAACAACGGGAGGCCTTGATCGAGCGAGCCGAGCATGCCGAGTCATCCGCATTTGAGGCGCTGGCCGAGCTGACCGATGCCGCGAAATCCCGCGATCAGGCGCTGGCCCGGATCAAGCAACTCGAGTCTGAACTAAAATCGTAAAATCCCTGCAAAATTATTAGCTTACGCAGGTCTGAATGTCTGGAAAACTCGTCGCAGAACGTGTAACGTAACCGGCCGTTTCGCAATTGCTTCTTCATATCGAGTCTATTGCGAACTTTTTACTATAATTATCAATTAGTTATAAATTTCAGGTTACGCATGGCAGGAAAACTTTTCGTCAAGACGTTCGGTTGCCAGATGAACGAATACGATTCTGACAAGATGCACGATGTGCTGCGGCAGTCGCACGCGCTCGAACCGACGACCGAAGCCGCCGATGCCGATGTCATCCTGTTTAACACCTGTTCGATACGGGAAAAGGCGCAGGAAAAACTGTTTTCCGAACTCGGCCGCTGGCGCCTGTTGAAAGAAAAGAATCCGGGCCTGGTCATTGGTGTCGGCGGTTGTGTCGCCAGCCAGGAAGGCGATCAAATCTGGCAACGGGCACCGTACGTCGACATGATCTTCGGGCCACAGACACTGCACCGCCTGCCGGAGATGTACGAAGACGTATTAACCCGGAAAAAACCGGTCGTTGATATCAGCTTTCCGGAGATCGAAAAGTTTGATCGTTTACCCGAACCACGCGCCGAAGGCCCGACTGCATTTGTTTCCATCATGGAAGGTTGCAGCAAGTATTGTACGTTTTGTGTCGTGCCATACACCCGCGGTGAGGAGATCAGCCGGCCGCTGGATGATGTGTTGACCGAGGTTGTGCAACTGGCCGAACAGGGCGTGCGCGAAGTCACACTGCTGGGTCAGAATGTCAACGCGTATCGCGGTGAGATGCATACCGGCGAGATTTGCGACTTTGCCCGATTGATTGAATACGTTGCCGTCATTGATGGTATCGACCGCATTCGTTATACCACGTCACATCCAATGGAATTTACCGATGCCCTGATCGATGTCTATGCACGGGTACCACAACTCGTTAATCATTTGCATCTACCGGTACAAAGCGGTTCCGATCGTGTGCTTGCCCTGATGAAACGCAACCACACCATTCTCGAATACAAGTCACGCATACGTAAACTGCGACAGATACGACCGGACATCAGCCTGTCATCGGATTTTATCGTGGGTTTTCCCGGCGAGACCGCAGCCGACTTCGAGGCAACGATGAACCTGATCGCAGACATTGGTTACGATCAGTCGTTCAGCTTTATCTACAGCGCCCGCCCGGGAACGCCGGCGGCGAACCTGCCGGATGACACACCGATGCCGGTAAAAAAAGAACGCCTGCAGCTATTGCAAAACCGCATCAACCAGATGGCCACAGCGATCAGTGAAAGCATGGTTGGCACCGAGCAGACGATCCTGGTCGAAGGCCCGGCCAGAAAGAACCCGCAGCAAATCTGTGGCCGTACGGAAAACAACCGTATCGTGAATTTCTACGGTGACAGCTCGTTGATTGGAAATTTTGTCACGCTGAAGATCACAGAGGCATTACCGAATTCACTCCGTGGCGAACCCGTCACGACCACCGCCACCACTGTTACTGCCAACGAACCGGTACTGATCTCTCCTTGAGCCAATCCACAGTCGAACAAAGCCGGATCGATCTGGTGTTATCACCGGTCGATAACGAACGACTTGCGAATCTGTGCGGACCGCTGGACGAACACCTGCGCCAGGTGGAAAAACGCATTGGTGTCAGCATCAGTAACCGTGGTAACAGTTTCAGCCTGAGCGGGTCAGCGGAATCCACCACGCTGGCCGAACAACTGATCCGTGAACTGTATGACAGCACCGGTGAAGAAACATTGTCACCGGAACGTGTACACCTGTTTTTGCAGGAGGCCACCCACGCGATGCCACTGGACAAACAACGTGACAAGGAAGTGTTAATCAAGATCAGGCGGCAGGTTATCAAGGGCAGAAGTCCGAATCAGCGACGTTATATAAAGAGCATCCAGGAAAACGATATCAACTTTGGCATTGGTCCGGCCGGTACCGGCAAGACCTATCTTGCCGTCGCCTCGGCAGTGGCCGCGCTGGAACAGGAACGGGCACGTCGACTGGTTCTGGTACGCCCTGCCGTCGAGGCAGGCGAACGTCTCGGCTTTTTGCCCGGCGACCTGGTACAGAAAGTCGATCCATACTTACGCCCGTTGTATGACGCGTTATACGAGATGCTTGGCTTTGAAAAAGTCGCGAAGTTTATCGAGCGCAACGTGATCGAGATCGCACCGCTCGCATTTATGCGTGGCCGCACGCTGAATGAATCGTTCGTGATTCTCGACGAGGCACAAAATACGACGAATGAACAGATGAAAATGTTTTTGACCCGAATTGGTTTCGGCTCAACCGCGGTCATCACCGGGGATATTACCCAGATTGATTTACCGAATGGCAAAAACTCCGGTCTGAAACACGTCATCGATATACTTGATGAACAGGAGGGCATCAGTTTTACCTGGTTTAAATCTGTTGATGTCGTGCGTCATCCGCTTGTTGCCCGCATTCTGAACGCGTATGAAAAACACGAATCCGGTCAAACGGACAAAGACTGATGCTTGAGCTGACACTGCAAACTATCAGTACCGATAGCGACTGCCCGGCGGAGAGCCGGTTTTATGACTGGATTTCACTTGTGCTCGATAACCAGCAATGTCATGCCGAAATCACCGTGCGCCTGGTGGATGAGGCCGAGATCACTGAACTGAATCAACGCTATCGAAACAAGGATCATACAACGAATGTTTTATCTTTCCTGTATAACGATGACAACCTGCAGTCAGATCGGGTCATCGGCGACATCGTCATCAGTGTCCCGGTTGTGAATCGTGAGGCAAAAGCACAGGGAAAGACGCTAGAAGCCCACTGGGCACACCTTGTCATGCATGGCACCCTGCACCTGCTCGGTTATGATCATGTAGAAAACGAAGACGCAAAAAAAATGGAACTACTGGAATGTAAACTCATGCAACAACTTGGCTACGCCGATCCTTATGTGATCGCTGATCACTGATGGCTGACGAACAAACCCAGACGATCGGTTTTATTCAACGACTGATCAATCGCATCTCCGGCATGCCCTCCGATAGGGAGTCGTTTATCGACTTCATTCATCAATCCGGGGATGACAACCTGTTGCAGCCTGATGAAGTCGCCATGATCGAGGGTGTACTGCAAGTCTGTGAGCAACGCGTACGCGATATCATGGTGCCACGCGTACAAATGGTCGTCATTGAGGACAATGCTGCACCCGAAGAAATACTCGAGACTGTAATCGAATCCGGACATTCACGCTTTCCCGTGATCAGTGGTCATAAAGATGAAGTCACAGGGATCCTGCTGGCCAAGGATCTGCTGGCCACGTTTAATTCGGATGAAGAAGAAGAGTTCGAAATAAAGGACCTGATGCGTCCGGCGGTATTCGTGCCTGAAAGCAAGCGCCTGAATGTATTACTACGGGAATTCAGGGCAAATCGTAACCATATGGCGATCATTGTCGATGAATATGTCAACGTTGCCGGTATTGTTACGATTGAGGATGTGATCGAGGAAATCGTTGGTGAGATAGAAGACGAACATGATTTTGAAGATGAAAACATGATTCACCAGCATGGGCGTAACCGCTACACGATCAGGGCAATCACACCATTACAGGAGATCAACGACTATTTCCGGCTTGAGTTACCGACAGAAGAATTCGATACGATTGGCGGTTTTGTATTGAACCGGTTCGGTCATTTGCCGAAACGGGGCGAAACACTGGAAACAGATGGTGTCAATATAAAAATCCTGCGTTCGGATCAACGGCGTATCCACTTAATGCGTTTTATCAAGCTTGAACCGCCGTCAACAGTCAACGAAGACACCACCTGATTTTAACGTCAGGCTCACATCTTTTTAATATCTTCAGATGATCTTGTCTGATAAACAGGCGTTTCTGCTCAAGCTGGTTATAGCGTTTACCTGTGGTGCGGTCACCGTATCGGGGTTTGCCCCGTATCAATTATTTTTTATTCCTTTACTCACGCTCGCGATCGTATTTTATTTACTCGTTAAAACCTCATCGGTGAAGCAATCGTTATTGCTCGGTTATTTTTTTGGACTTGGTCTGTTCGGTTTCGGTGTCAGCTGGTTACATATCAGCATCAACCTGTTTGGCGGTGTGTCTTTCATCATGGCCATTGCCTTCACGTTGTTGCTCATCCTGTTTTTGTCTTTATATCCCGCACTCGTTGCCTGGGTTACATTTCGTTATCGTCGATGTCGAACCTATGTCCGACTGATCGTTATCCTGCCAGCCGTATGGACACTGGCCGAGTGGTTCCGCTCATGGATCTTTACCGGTTTTCCCTGGCTGAATCTCGGTTACAGCCAGACGGACAGCCCGCTTGCCGGGATTGCTCCGATATTTGGCGTCTATGGCACCAGCTGGCTGACGGCAATGACCGCCGGTATGTTCACGCTGATCATCGTCGGTAGAAAACGCGACAAACTACTGGCCGCGGTCAGCCTGGTTTGTATCTGGGCGTTCAGCCTGCAAAGCCTGGAAGCTGACTGGACCCGACCGAAAGATAAAACGTTACAGGTTGCGTTGATCCAGGGTGGTATTCCACAGGAACTGAAATGGCTACCGGAACAGCGGCAAAAAACGATCGATCTCTATCTGGACCTGACTGAACCGTACTGGGGTCACGACCTGATACTCTGGCCGGAGACCGCGTTACCCCTGTTTTATCACGAGGCAACACCGATACTGAAGACGATTCGACAAAGAAGTGCCAGGTCAGGTTCTGCATTAATCAGCGGGCTTGCCTGGAAGGATCCGGAGACACCGCATTATTTCAACAGCCTGATCCGCTTTGGTGAGACAGATCAGTTTTATCACAAGCAACACCTGGTACCGTTCGGTGAATACCTGCCGTTTGATTCGGTACTCAGGCCCATACTTTCGTTTTTACACATACCGATGTCGAGCTTCTCTGCCGGCGAGCAGGAACAACCAATCCTGATAGCCGCCGGTGAGGTGCTCGGCGTATCCATCTGTTACGAAGATGTATTCGGTGAACTCACCATAAAAGCCTTGCCGCAGGCGAGCTTGTTGATCAATGTCAGCAATGATGCCTGGTTTGGCGATTCAATTGCCGCCCACCAACATTTACAAATGGCCAGGATGCGATCAATTGAAACCGGGCGCTACATGTTGCGGGCAACGAATACCGGCATCAGCGCGTTAATAGATGAGAAAGGAAAAATTATTTCCCGGTCTCCGCAACATCGTACGGACGTACTGGCCGGCCAGGTCATCCCGTACGAAGGCATGACACCCTACAGTAAATCCGGCAATGTATTCATAGTAGGTCTTATGTTTGCACTGCTCGGCCTGTCGATGTCACGCCAACACCCGGACAAGAAAAAGAAAAAACCGGCCTAGTCTCGCTCGTTGCGGCTACGCTGTGCCTGCTCCAGGCGCAGCTTCAATTCCGGATCATCGTTGGCGAGGTCCAGCACGTCCTTGCGGCGTAGCCGTAATAATGTCGACGGTGCTTTCGCACAGACTGTCGCCGTTCGCTTTTGATCACCGAGTAAGGCCATTTCGCCAAAAAAATCGCCGGCGCGTAATTCTGCGATCGGTTTCTCATCGCCAGCACGACTGACCGTGACTACACCGCTACTGATAATGTAGAGCGCATCACCGCGTTCACCTTCACCGATAACCTCATCACCGGCCAGGAAAGTGACCGGTTGGGCATGTTTCGACAAGCGCTCGAGCACGGTATCGGACAGGCCGTTTAATAGTGGCACCGTACCAATCAAATCGCTTGGTTTCATTTTCGGAACCGGGTTTGAAATCTTCGGCAACTGGTTTGTTGCCTCTCGTACCGTGCGTTCAATCCGGGAAAATGCTTTCGCACCTATCTCGCCATGCTGGAATGCCTGCTCGGCGTAATGTCCGGCTGCTATCAGTCCGACCTTGGTGAACAGGCGGGTTTCAAAACGCAGGTAAAAATCCGGGTATTCGCCGGATATTTCTTCCAGCCTTTCCTTGCGGCGTTGCAGACGTTTTGCATAAATCTGCATGACTTTCTGTTTATGTTCTTCAAGAAAATGATCGTCATTTTTCAACATCTCCAGCACAGCACTGGCGATCAGTACGCCGGCCAGATCACGTTGCAGACGTTGTGAAAGACGCAGGTATTGATAGCGGGATAATAAACCGGCAACCAGGTCCATCTCTCGCATGCGTTTGATCAGTATCGTCTCAATTTGTAAAAACAGGCTTTTTCTTGATACCTCTTTTTCAAGCATGTGCTTGTTAGGATCAGACAACCAGGTATCGCGGTCCCTTTGTAACGTATTCTTTATATCAAGGTAGGTGTAATGCTGGATCAACCCGATGTCATACAGAAACTTGTTTTCTTCCAGTTCAACCCTTAACGCAGTGATGTAGATATGCCGAACATCCTGCGTGTAATCCCCTCCGCCCACATCGACAGTCGAGAAAATCTGCTTGTTTTTCTTCTGGATCAGCTGGCGTGTGCTGGTGCTGATTAAACCGATATTATGCAACCGTTGCAGAATGTCCTCTGCATGATGCTGTGCATTGACCAGCGCATGTCTTAATTCGGAACGTTCATCGTCGGTCAGCCTGTCGATGCCAAGTTTGTGCATCAAGGGTCGAATCGTCGGTGCATTCACCAGCAGTGAAAACATGACCACGCCCAGCGTCATATTCAATAACATCTCACGTCCCGGCATATCGAGCGGGATCGAGAGCACGATGGCGATTGCCAGCCCGCCTTTTAATCCTCCCCACCACATGATATGCCGCTCACCCATCGTCACGTGTGGCAGGCCAAACACCTTAATTGTTGCCGGCACCATCGTATAAACCGAAGCGGCACGTGCCAGCAATACAAACAACACACCGAACAGAATTGCATCGACATGGCCGAACAGGGAAGCGACATCCACCGATAGACCAACCAGCAGAAATAGCAACGAGTTAAACACCAGTGCGATCACATCCCAGGTCTCCTTGACCAGATGCGTCGCTGTCTGTGGTATGCGGCTGACGCCGAATACGCCCATTGTGATCGCCGAGGCAACCACGGCCATGACACCGGAGACATGCAGCTCATGCTCGGCAATGGCAAAACTGGCATAGGCGAGCACAATTGACATGATCAGGTAGGCACTCACGCCCACCTGCATACGAAACAGTAACTCGCTCAATACAACTGCGATGAGAAAACCGACAAGAATACCGCCGATAAACACGCGGAAGAATTCAATGACGGCAAGACCGACATCGGCCGCGGTGAAGGCCGCACCACCGATTGCCATTACCAGGATAATATTGAATATCACGATGGCGGTGGCGTCGTTTAATAAAGACTCGCCTTCGACCAGCACGGTCAAACGCTGTGGTGCACCGACCTCTTTAAACAGGGCAACAACTGCAACCGGATCAGTAGCAGAAATCAATGCGCCGAATAACAGTGCCAGGATAAAACTGATGGGCAGCACCAGCCAGAGACCGACACCGATAACAAACGTTGATATCAGCAATGCCGGGATCGCCAGGATCATTATCGGGGCGATGTCTTTTAATAACTTGCGCGCATCAAGGTTAAACGCGGACTCAAAGATCAGCGCCGGTAAAAACAGAAACAGAACCAGCTCCGGCGTTAACTGAAAAGTCAGCAGATCATGGAATACTTCGTACTGACGTCCGAGGTGACCGAAACCAATGCCGAGGATGACGAGAATGACCGTATACGGGATCGGGATGTTGCGACAAATGCCCGCAACAATCATCGCTACGGTCAGCAGCCCCATAACGATCAAGACGATTTCTGATATTGGCAATTGCGTTACCTTTTAGTCGTTATACGCGATCACAGCTGAATGCTGGTATTTTACGCCCTTTTACGGTGCGCCAGCCAGTGCACAAACACCACGATGAGAAAACCGACGCCGATCAGCAGCGTCGACACAAGCACTACCGACGAGAACGAATCCGGCAGGTAGGCGGTACTGTCAATCAGGTATTCCTTGCCCCTGACCGACGTGTAACTGCGCTGTTGAAACGGCCAGATGACAGATAATGAGGCAACTAACAGGCCGATAATAAATAACAGTGTTGGTTTGTAATACCTTGCCAGCAACCAGGACAGCACCCGACTGAATAATATCAAACCGACGACGACGCCCAGACCAAACGGCAATATGATCATCAGGTTTAAATGGCCGATACCATCCATGATGTAGGCGTATTTTTTCATCATTAACAGGATGAATGAGCCGGAGATCCCCGGCAGGATCATCGCGCTGATGGCGACGGCACCGCTAATAAAGATAAACCAGGCATCGTCCGGCGTAGTCGCCGGTACCAGGTTGAACACATACAGTCCGGAAATCGTGCCGAAAAAAATTGCGACCAAATCCTGCAGTGCCGGTTTTTTTAAGTCAATAATCAGTACCAGGATTGAACCGAGTATCAAACCAAAAAACAGTCCGTACACATACTCCGGGTGTGTCCTGATATATACCGGTAACGGCACGATGCGCGTAAAAAAGATCAATGCGCTGCCTATGCCGAGAAACAACGGGATAATAAATGCCAGGTGCGGACGTTGTAGCACTTGCCCGAGATCGAGACGAAAAAATGATTGCAGCCAGACCAGGTCAAACGACTTGATTGCATCAATGAGGCGTTGATAAATGCCCAGGATCAACGCCATTGTGCCGCCACTGACGCCGGGCACCACGTCGGCTGCACCCATGCAAAAGCCCTTGATGACGAGCAGCAGCCTGTCTTTCATGTAAGCGTGTAAAAGCCCGGCAAAACCATTAGCGGTGATACGGTTCGCTTAACCGTTGCACGGCTTCAACCATGACTGCGACATGGTCCGGGTTTATCTGCGGGTGGATACCATGACCCAGGTTAAACACATGACCGTGGCCTATACCATAACTGTCAAGCACGCGGGTGACTTCCTGTTCGATATTGGCCGCGGCTGAATACAACACGGCAGGATCGAGGTTGCCCTGCAGCGCCACGCTATCCTCGGTTAATGCACGCACATCGGCGAGCTCGGTGGTCCAGTCAACACCGATCGCGTCACAACCGGTTGCCGCTATCTCTTTCGCCCAGTGTGCGCCCCCCTTGGTAAACAGTGTCACTGGAACCGGGTTGCCCTCGTGTTCCCGTTGTAACCCTTGCACGATCTTCTGCATGTAATTTAATGAGAACTCCTTGTAGGCCGCCGTCGTCAATAATCCTCCCCAGGTATCAAACAGCATGACGGCCTGTGCGCCAGCCTGGATCTGGGCGTTCAGATACGCCGTTACCGATTCCGCCAACAGATCAAGCAGGCGATGCAGCAAGGCGGCATCGTCATACAACATGGCTTTCACGATTGCGTGGTTCTTGCTGGATTTGCCCTCGACCATGTAGGTTGCCAGTGTCCAGGGACTACCGGAAAAACCGATCAACGGCACACGCCCATCCAGCTCCTTGCGGATCAAACGCACCGCGTTCATGACATAGTCGAGATCGTCTTCCGGGTCCGGCACGCCGATCCTGTCTAGGTCGTCTGCCGTGCGAATGGTTTTCTCAAACACGGGGCCCTGTTGCTCGATCACGGATAGTCCCAGCCCCATTGCATCCGGAATCGTCAGGATGTCGGAAAATAAAATCGCCGCATCCAGCGGGAAGCGTTCCAGTGGCTGTAACGTCACCTCACAGGCCAGTTCCGGTGTCGTACACAGTGTCATGAAGTTGCCCGCCTTCGCCCGCGTGGCGCGATATTCGGGTAAATAACGGCCGGCCTGCCGCATGATCCAGACCGGTGTACGATCGACCGGTTGACGCAACAAAGCGCGTATCAGGCGATCATTCTGTAACGGGGGGTGAGACATAATTGATTGTTTTTATGAGAAATTATTAACATTAATGATAACGTGATTCGCGTTAGAATCCTATTTTGATCGGGTCTTGTCCAGCCGGAACCGGCAGACTGTAATCGACTCCAAATAGCTAATAACAATACATTTGTTCCGAATTCAAAACCCATAACAGGAAATCCGGCATGACTTTAGCTGAGGCTGCACCTTCAATTACAACCAGCAAACCGGTGCGTGATTTACGCAAAACGGCAGCGCATCCAGATCACTGGTATCCGCTGCTTGCCGCAAAAAAATTAAAGGCCGGCAAGGCGACGCGCGTAACATTCGCCGGCGAACCAATTGTCATCGTACGTACGAAAAGCGGCAAGCTGTTCGCACTCGAAGACCGCTGTGCACATCGACAGGTTCCACTCAGCCAGGGCGTCGTCAACGGTGACAACATTCAATGCTGTTATCACGGCTGGATCTATAACTGCAGCGGCAAATGCATCAATATCCCGTATGTCGGCGAGAGTAAACAGATGCCGCGCGGTGTACGCAGTTATCCGTGCCGCGAAGATTATGGAATGATCTTTGTGTTTCCCGGCGATGCGGACAAGGCGGCTTTCGTCGACTTCCCGGACATACCCTCATGGAAAACCGGCGAATACAAAACCCGTTACCTGGATCATACGGTCGATTGCCATTACTCGTTCCTGCATGAAAACCTGATGGACATGAATCATCAGTTTTTACACCGGCGCATCATGGCCAACATCACGGCAAAATTTCTCGACCTGCGCGAGGGCGATAACTATGTCGAGGTCGATTACTCGTTTGAACGCGAAGGTCGACAACCAATCGGCGAGAAAGTCATGTTGAGTCGTATGAAAGACAAGAAAAAAGAATCAAAGGACCTGATGACGGTGCGTACCGAGTACCCGTATCAGATCCTGAAATTCTGGACCGCTGGAAGTGAACATCCGGCGCTCGACCTGTGGATCACGTATGTTCCGATCGACAGGCAACAACGCCAAAACCACACGTTTGGCCTGATCAACGTACGCAAGCCGGGTATTCCCGGATTGTTAAACCTGCTCTGGCCGTTCCTGATCTATTTCACCAACGGCATTTTTAATGAAGACCGCTGGGTGGTCGAGATGGAGCAGGCCGCATTTGATGCGCAGGGCGAAGACTGGAACCAGGAAATCTTTAAAGTGATTCAACGCGTACGCGATCTATTGATTCGCAAGGGCATTCCCATGCAACCTGACAATGTGTAAGTCATAAAAAGGGAAAACAGAATGGAAGAAATGAGCGCAGCCGTGAACGCGGCGATTTCACCGACTGTTAAACTCTGGACAAACTGGATGTTTGTCATCTTTGTCACCAGCGTATTATTTACCTGGCAGCATGTCTCGGCGCGTTTTATTCTCGCCGCCTTCGTACTGACGCTGCCAATCGCCGTTTTTATCTTTCAACAAACACAACAGGTACACCTGCTCGGCATCTCGCATTTGATCGTCTGGGCGCCGCTACTCATCTATTTAATTACGTTTGAATTTATAAAAAAGCAGACACGGCCGAACACCCCCTATGGTGTCTACCTGGTGTTGCTGGTAGCTACGATTGCGATCAGCCTGGTCTTTGATGTGCGCGACATCTTCCTGGTCATGACCGGCCAACGCTAGCCAATGAAAAACGTCACGATTATTTCTGCCTTACTCGTATTTGCCGATAACCTGAAGCACAAGCAATTGTTTTTCCTGATTGGCGGACTGTTCCTGCTCGACCTGATTATTCCCGACTTTATTCCGTTCGTGGATGAAATCCTGCTCGGCCTGTTAACCGTACTGCTGGCGAACTGGAAAAAGGAAAAAGCCGAAAAAGTCGAGGACGGTCACACGATCGAAGGGGAAGTGATCAACGAACCACCGGATAACGAGCACAAATAGTCCGGCGTCTATTCCATGCAGGTGCCGGTCAGGATCAGACCGACATCGGTATGATAAAAAAACGGTTTCTTGTCCGCGTTTGCATATTTACCCGAGTCATCGATCTCGAGCAGCGCATACTCACCGCGTTCTGCGTAATGCGTCAATGCTCGCAACGGTTTGTCGTCCTGACCGAGGTCCAGCAACTTCGGCTCGGTGTCTTTATTGAAGTTCGTCAAACGTTGTTTTAAAGCGGTCGTGCGTAACACCTGACCGGTCACTGCATCAACGGTAAATTCCCGGTTTTGATAGTTTGCCGCCCAACCGTGCGTAACGAAACTGCCGTTTTGATTTAACTTCAGTGTGTTTTTAATCGTGCACGTATACGTCGCTGCCTGCGCTGTTGACAACATAAACACACTGAGTAGCATTATAATATTCAATGATCGAATCATGGTTCATTTACTCCTAAACGGTTATTGGCGAATGCCTTCAATTGAGAAAAACAACTCGACTTCTTTCGCGGTCGGACCAAGGTCCCTGACAATACCATAATCGGCCAACGCCAGCTTCGTGCTGCCTTCAAAACCGGCGCGATAGCCACCCCAGGGGTCATCACCCTCACCGATAAACTTGATGTCGATTGTGAGCGGCTTCGTCACACCACGTAACGTAAAGTCGCCGGTTAACACACCGGTACCGTCATCGTACAAGACGATTGACGTACTGACAAACCGGGACTTTGGAAATTTATCAACATGCAGAAACTCGTCACTACGCAAATGCTTGTCCCGTTCGGCATGATTGGAATCAACACTGGCCGTATTTATGTTGACGGTTATCTGTGCCGCAGCCGGATTCTCACTGTCATAGGTAAACGATCCATCGAAGTCGTTGAAACGACCGTATAACCAGCTGTAACCAAGATGCGACACCTTGAACTGGATAAACGCATGCATGCCTTTCTTGTCGATCAGGTATTCCGCTGCACTTAACGGTAACGACATCAACCCCAGGATTATCAAAAATGTAAAACGCTTGATCATTGTTACCTCTCCTTTACTTCATTCGGAATTAACATTCGTTTAAACGTCACGTCTTTATCGACAAAGTGATGTTTCAATGTGGCACTCACATGTAACACAAACAATACCAGGATCACGGTCGCCGATATTTCATGTGCGTCTCCAGCCAGTTTTGCAGTGTCGGTATCCAGCGTCGTCAGCGCAGGGATCTCAAACCAGCCAAACAGATCAATCGGTGCGCCCTTGGCCGTCGTAATAAAATAGCCGCTGACGGATATTACAACGAGTGCAATATAAAACGTAACATGCGCCAGCTTTGCCGAGATGATTTCCCAGCGCAGGTAGTTCGGTAATGCCAGTGGTTTTGGGTTGGCAACGACCCAGCCGATACGCAGCAGTAACAGCGCGAACGTGATCATCCCGAGCGCCTTGTGCCAGTACGGCAACGTGTTATACCACTTGCTGTAATAATCCAGGTCTGCCATCACCTCACCGAGCACGTACAAGGCGATGATCAATATTGCCATCGACCAGTGCAGTAATATCGTGACCAGACCGAAGCTGTTTTCTGTGTTTTTTATGTGCAAAACAGGAAAAATTGAGTAATATTAGCTAGTTATAGAGACATCGAAACGGCGTCAAAGTTCTGATTTCTCTAGTTAAAACAATATCAAAGGATAATGAACAAACTGTGTCAGCATAAGAAAAGCAACGGGAGGCGGCACATCTGAGCGAATTCAGAGCCGAAAACACGTGTTCAATATTCAGACCGACATCCTCGATCGCTGTGGCGTCATCCTCAAGCTGATCGACCTGATGCAGGAAAGCTCGGACGACATCACTGTGATGGCCAGTCGCGCCGACAAGATCAAGGAGCTGAAGACAAGCATCGCCAACCTGATGGTCAAGTTCGAGGAACTCGGCTCGGCGCTGAACCAGCAAGAAGAACTGGAAAAGGTCTATACCGTCATCCGCCTGTTCGAGAGTGACATCCCGAAGATCAAGGAGATCACGGACGGCAAGAAATACGCACTACCGGAGTCCGTCGGTAATATCTCGCTGGAAAAAGTCCGCAATAACGTCGCTTTGCTCGAAACCCGCCTGGAAAACTGCATCAGCGAGATTCAATCGAATCTCGATATGCTGAACGGCGTAATTAAAGAAAAAGTCCCGGTGCTGTCCGGCATCATGGGCAAGCTGCACGGTGAAGAAACGATTACCGAAATGCATAAAGCCGAGATGAGCGAAAATGCGATGACGATCATGATGCAGATCAACGACAGTTGTAACAAGGTGGTCACGAACCTCGACAACGTCACCACGCTCACGATCGGCGCGATCACGTACATCTGTAAATACATCGAAAAACTGTCGCAACACGAACGTTACAGCCAACTCGCCGAACCGTTCCAAATCATCAAGATGAAACAGAATAAAGTGAAAGAGGTGTTGATTGCCTGAGTAAATCCACGCTGACCTATCTGATTCAGCAGAAAAGCTGTGGTCTGGATATCTTTTAGTTTACTTAAACCCTAACTCGACAGCCTCGGGAGGTGGATCTCTTTGAGCTACCACTTCATCATCTATATTTGGCATTAAAACTTCGCCAGCTATCTTTTTCGCTTCAATCTCCTTAACAGACTCTTCAATTGCAACAAATCTCTCGGGAGTGGATGGGTGTGAGGCAGCGTGATTTTTATCTATAGCACCAGGATGTTTGACACCCATTCTCCGCCAAAAATATTGCGCATCCGAAATATCGTATCCTGCCAGCTCATTTATATAAAGACCGACATAATCTGCTTCCGCCTCAAATTCTTGGCTATATGCCTGTGCTGCCATTTTAGTAAATGCACCTTGCGTATTAGCTCCTAATGCAGCAAACAATAAATCAACTAAAAACCCGCCAAGAGCATTAATCCGTTTGGCATCTATATGTCTCATTGAGTTATGTGCCAGTTCATGTCCGATGACCAAGGCAAGCTCATTATCATCTTTGGCAAAATCCATCATGCCTTGATGGAAGACTATTTGATTGCCATCTGCATACGCATTTACTGAAGTGTCTCCTGAAACACTTAATGGATAGTCACACGTTTCTATGGTTGCCACACTGATAATTCGATCCTCCTGACCTCTTCTAACTTTAAAAGATAAATTCGAATTTTCTTTAGATTCATCTCTTATAGATTTTATAAATTTTTTCCTTGCATTATTTCCAGTGGGCGAATCTTCTCCATTGAGAGATATAATTACATCACCTTTTTTTAGACCTGCGGCCTCCGCCGGAGAATTTTTATATACATGAATAAGTTTTAAAGGTTCCCCTAGATCAAACATCAACATAGCGGTATCTCTATATTCATCATCAAACTCATATTTATTAGAGATTGCAATACCGATGTTTGAAGTAGTTACTCGATCTTTACAAAGAGGCAGTCCGGCTTTAAGAATTGGGAAACCGACCCGATTAAGTCTAATATGACTATGAAGTGCTTCTTGTAGAGCTATTTCTCGCTGTTTAGCCGCTTCTAATTCGACTGAAGCATCATTGGGTTTAATAGTTTTAGTTGTTGGGCCCTGGCAACCAGTGAAACATATAGCCGTGAAAATAATTCCATGTAAAAATATTGATTTAAAACTCATCCCAAGTATCTCCTCAATTTTCTCCGTAAAAAGATATAAAGCTCTACAATATATTTCTCTCAGTATGATTTATTGATAATTCTGTCAGCATGTATGCTAAACCGGGGCTGGGAGATCCGTCTCACCCATCAGATAAGAATCAATCCCCGCAGCCGCGCTCCGTCCCTCGGCAATCGCCCAGACGATCAAACTCTGACCACGACGCATGTCCCCGGCGGCAAAGACACCATCGACACTGGTCATCCAGGTTTTGGGATCGGCGATGACATTGCCACGACCGTCGAGTTCACAACCGAGTTGTTCCAGCATGCCGGGTTTTTCCGGGCCAACAAAACCCATTGCCAGCAGTGCCAGGTCACACGGCAGTTCATGTTCACTGCCGGCGACTTCTTCAAAGTTTAATCGACCATCGACAACTTTTAATTCCACGTTAACCAGTTGCAATGCCTTGACATTGCCGTTGCCGTCATCGATAAATTTCTTTGTTGAAACAGAATAAACACGTTCGACACCTTCTTCATGCGCTGATGCGGTACGGAAGATGCGTGGCCACTCCGGCCACGGGTTATCGGCCGCGCGTGCCTTCGGCGGTTCCGGCATGATCTCGAGTTGGTGCACAGACGCACAGCCCTGGCGGTTGGCGGTACCGAGACAGTCGGCACCGGTATCACCACCACCGATGATGATGACGTGCTTATCCTTGGCACTGATAAAATCGGCTTGCGGTTCATCACCCTCACAGACACGGTTTTGCATCGGCAGGTAATCCATCGCCTGGTAGATGCCTTTTAGTTCACGGCCTTCGACCGGCAGGTCGCGCCGATCACAGGCACCGCCGGTTAATAACAAGGCATCAAACTCGTTCCTTAATTCTTCCACCGACACATTGTCACCGACATGCGCATTGGTCCTGAACGTGACACCCTCGGCTTCCATCTGTTCCAGGCGACGGTCTAGCACACGTTTTTCCATTTTGAATTCCGGTATGCCATAGCGGAGTAAACCACCGATACGATCGTCGCGTTCAAACAACGTCACATCGTGCCCGGCCCGGGCAAGCTGTTGCGCCGCGGCCAGACCGGCGGGGCCGGAACCGACAACAGCAACCTTTTTACCGGTTTTCTTTTCCGGTGGCAGCGGTTTGACCCAGCCGTTTTCCCAGGCCTTGTCGATGATCGACAGTTCGACCGCCTTGATCGTGACCGGATCATCGTTGATGCCGAGTACACATGAACCTTCGCACGGTGCCGGACACAGGGTGCCGGTGAATTCCGGAAAGTTATTCGTTGCATGCAAACGTTTGATCGCGTCGTTCCATTGATCGCGGTAGACGAGATCGTTCCAGTCCGGGATCAGGTTTCCGAGCGGGCAGCCCTGATGACAAAACGGGATACCGCAATCCATGCAACGTGCGGCCTGTTCCTTTAACGGTTCGACCGGCCATGGCTGCATGACCTGGCGGTAATCTTTTACCCGTTCTTCGACCGGGCGATACGGTTGTTTAACGCGCCCCTTTTCCATAAAACCGGTGGCCTTACCCATGAGCGGCCTCCATGACGGCTTCGTCGATCGATGTACCGGCTTCTTTGGCCCGCTTGATCGCGGCGAGCACGCGTTTGTAATCTTTTGGCATAACCTTGACAAATTTTGATTGATAACGGCTCCAGTGATCGAGAATGTTTTTCGCGACCGTGCTTTGCGTGTAGTCCAGGTGTTTTGTTAACAGCGTTTTCACCAGTTCCAGGTCTTCGTCCTCGTTTAACGGGTCCAGATCGACCATGTCCTTGTTACAACGAATGGCAAAATCACCCTCTTGATCCAGCACATAGGCAACACCACCAGACATGCCGGCCGCAAAGTTACGCCCGGTCTTGCCGATGATGACGACACGACCACCGGTCATGTATTCGCAACCGTGGTCGCCAACGCCTTCGACAACGGTATGCACACCACTGTTGCGTACGCAGAAACGCTCGCCGGCGATGCCACGGAAATAGGCTTCACCGCTGGTAGCGCCGTACAAGACAACGTTGCCGACCAGTATGTTTTCTTCCGGGACGAACGTCGAATGCCGTGGCGGATAGACAATGATCTTGCCACCGGACAAGCCTTTGCCAATGTAGTCGTTCGCATCGCCTTCCAGCGTCATCGTCACGCCTCTTGGTACAAAGGCACCGAAGCTCATACCGGCCGAGCCATTGAAATGCACATTGACCGTGTCTTCCGGTAAGCCTTCCGCACCGTATTTCTTCGTGATGTGATAACCGAGGATTGTACCGACGGTACGGTTCGTGTTTTTAATCGGCAGGATGATGTCGACCTTTTTCTTGTTGTCTAACGCTTCCTTGCACAACGGTACCAGTTTGGTCACATCAAGGGATTTATCCAGGCCGTGATCCTGCTCGTTAACGCAATAGATTTCATCACCGGGTCTTGGCTCCGGCTTGTACAGGATCTTCGAGAAATCCAGACCTTTTGCCTTCCAGTGTTCGACCGCTTTTTTCACGTTCAGCTTGTCGACCTGGCCAATCATCTCATTAACGGTTCGGAAACCCAGTTCCGCCATGTATTCACGCACTTCCTCGGCGATGTATTTGAAAAAGTTTTCGACGAACTCGGGCTGACCGGCAAACTTCCTGGTCAGTTCCGGGTTTTGCGTGGCAACGCCGACCGGGCACGTATTCAAATGACAGACACGCATCATGATGCAACCCATGACCACGAGCGGCGCGGTAGAGAAACCGAACTCCTCTGCGCCTAACAACGCGGCAATGATGACATCACGGCCGGTCTTTAACTGGCCATCGGTTTGCACGACGATGCGGTCGCGCAAGCCATTCTGGATGAGTACCTGTTGCGTCTCGGCTAGGCCGAGTTCCCACGGCAGACCAGCATGTTTTAGCGAGGTCACCGGTGAGGCACCGGTACCGCCGTCGTATCCGGAAATCAGCACAACATCGGAGTGCGCCTTGGCGACACCGGCCGCGACCGTGCCGACACCGACTTCAGCGACCAGCTTCACATGGATGCGTGCCTCGGGGTTCGCATTCTTCAGGTCATGGATCAGTTGCGCCAGGTCTTCAATAGAATAGATGTCATGGTGTGGCGGTGGCGAGATCAATCCAACTCCGGCCGTCGACCCGCGCACCTTGGCAATCCAGGGATAAACCTTCGTGCCCGGTAACTGGCCGCCCTCACCCGGCTTGGCGCCTTGTGCCATCTTGATCTGGATATCGTCCGCGTTCACCAGGTAATGACTGGTGACACCGAAGCGACCGGAGGCTACCTGTTTAATCGAACTTCTTCTAAGATCACCGTTCTCGTCCGGGATAAACCGATCCGGGTCTTCACCCCCTTCGCCCGTATTCGATTTACCGCCAATGCGGTTCATCGCAATCGCCAGGGTTTCATGCGCCTGCTTGCTGATCGAGCCGTATGACATCGCACCGGTGGAAAAACGTTTCATGATGTTTTCAATCGGCTCGACTTCCTCGATGGGAATCGATTCGCCTGACTTGAATTCAAACAGACCGCGCAAGGTCGCGATGTTTTCATTCTGCGTATCCACGAGCGAGGTGTATTCCTTGAATATCTTGTATTGGCCGGAACGGGTCGCGTGCTGCAGCTTGAACACGGTGTTCGGATTGAATAAATGATATTCACCGTCACGACGCCATTGATATTCGCCGCCCCATTCCAGGTCCGGTCGTTTCACCGGGCGATCCGGAAACGCGTTGTGATGTCGATGACTGGCCTCACGCGCAATGACATCAATGCCCACACCGCCGACACGGGATGCTGTCCAGGTAAAATACTTGTCGACAAATTCCTTGTTTAAACCAATTGCCTCGAAGATCTGCGCACCACGATACGACTGTATCGTCGAGATCCCCATCTTGCCCATGATCTTGATCAATCCCTTGTTCACTGCCTTGATAAAATTCTTCACCGCCTTGTTGTGATCCATCTGCGGGATATGCCCCTTGCCGATCAAATCCGCGAGCGATTCAAACGCCAGGTACGGGTTGATACAACCGACACCGTAGCCGAGCAGCACGGCAAAGTGATGCACCTCTCTCGGCTCGCCGGATTCGAGCACCATGCTGATCTGTGAACGCGTGCTGTTTCTTACCAGGTAATTGTGCACAGCGGAGACGGCCAGCAACGCCGGGATCGGCGCGTTGTCCTTGTCGATGTCGCGGTCAGAAAGAATAAAATAGGTATAACCGTCTTCGATTGCCTTGTCGGCTTGCTTGCATAAGCGATCAATGGCTGTTTCCATACCCTGGCTGCCATCGGCGACCGGATAGGTGATGGGCAGCACGATCGATTTAAATCCCGGCAGATCCATATCGCGGATGCGGGCCAGTTCCTCGTTCGTAATGACCGGTGAATTCAGTTTAATCTGGCGGCAATGTTCCGGCGCGGGTTTTAACGGGTTCTTTTCCGGGCCGACGACTGAACCGACCTGCGTCACCAGTTCTTCCCGGATGCCATCCAGTGGAGGATTCGTCACCTGGGCAAACAGCTGTTTGAAATAATCGTACAGCAGGCGTGATCGATTCGATAACACCGCCAGCGCGGCGTCGGTGCCCATCGAACCGGTCGGTTCCATTCCCTTGGCAGCCATCGGTGCCATTAGGATACGCAGGTCTTCATGTGTATAGCCAAACGCCTGTTGACGCTGCAACAAGGTGTCCAGGTCGGTACCGGTAATGTGTTTCGGTTCCGGCAGGCTACCGATTGGCATCATGTTGTCTTTCAACCATTCGCCATACGGGTTTTCATTTATAAATTCGCTCTTGATTTCTTCATCGTCAATGATGCGACCTTCGCCGGTATCGACCATAAAGATACGACCGGGATGCAGGCGTTCCTTGATCAGTACATTTTCCGGTGCAACATCCAGCACACCGACTTCGGAAGCCATGATCACCTTGTCGTCCTTTGTCACATAATAACGTGACGGTCGCAGACCATTTCTATCCAGTACGGCTCCGATCACTTCACCGTCGGTGAAGGCAATCGAGGCCGGTCCATCCCAGGGTTCCATCAGGCAGGCGTGATATTCATAAAACGCCTTGCGCTTTGCATCCATCGTTTCATGGCCGGCCCAGGCTTCCGGGATCATCATTAACACGGCATGTGGTAATGGTCGGCCGGCCATGTGTAAAAATTCCATGACGTTATCAAACGTAGCCGAGTCTGAACCGCCCTCGATCACAATCGGAAATAACTTTTGCAGATCATCGCCAAACAAATCCGATTCACACAACGACTCACGTGCACGCATCCAGTTGGCGTTACCGCGCGCGGTATTGATCTCACCATTGTGTGCCACATAGCGGAACGGATGCGCAAGTCGCCATTCCGGGAACGTATTCGTGGAGAAACGTTGATGCACCAATGCCATCGCGGATTCCACGTCCGGATCGCCTATCTCCGGAAACATCGGTTCGATCTGTTCACCGGTTAACATACCCTTGTAAACAAAGGTGCGATAGGACAGTGAAGGAATATAAAACAGGTTTTGTTGTGACAGGCTGGAGCCCCACACCTGGTGTTCGACGCGCTTGCGAATGACATACAACTTGCGATCAAACGCGGCTGAATCCATGCCATCGGCCTTGCCAATAAAAATCTGTTTAAACGTTGGTTCGTCTTTTTTTGCAGAAGGGCCCAGCAGGCTGTCATCGGTGGGGACATCGCGCCAGCCGAGCAGTGTTTGTCCTTCTTCCTTTATGATGTTTTCAAATATTTGCTGACATTCTTTTGATTGTTCCGGATCCACGGGGAGAAAGACCATGCCCGCGCCGTAGTTTTCCGATTCAGGTAATTCAATATTGATCTCGCGACAGACGCGCTGGAAAAATTTATCCGGTTTCTGGAGTAGGATGCCGACACCGTCACCGGTGTTTTCCTCGCAGCCACAGGCGCCACGATGCAACAGGTTTTTCAGCAGCGTCAGGGCATCGTCGATGATCGAGTGTGACTTCTGTCCCTTCATGTGCACGATAAAACCGACACCACAGGCATCGTGTTCCGTGCTCGGCTCATAAAGACCGGTCTGCTGGCCGGATTGTGAATAATTATTTTGTGAAAACTTCATATCTAGTACATCCACGTGCTAACAGGCACCGCAAGCCGCAGGACCTGTTTTGAGAAATTAATGTTTACTGCGCAATGGTTGTTATGGTGGCCGACATCCTGCCCGGCTAACACCTTGTGATTATTATAAATATTGCAGTGCACCCCACCCCCAAGCGGGACGCGAAATTATAATCAAGAGAGGCATTGATGTCACCGAAATCGGACAATTATATTACAGTTTAAATTATTGAATTTTGAAGCATTTAGAGTCATTTGACGTATTTTATCTGCTTTTTATCGCAAAATAACTGATTTTGTGCTGCAACATTTTCGCGGGTTTCTATTACAGATCCTGCTGAATACTTGCGATCGAGCGTGGCCAGGGGCCCAGTGCCTGCAATCCTTTCGGCAACTTGGGCACGTGTGCGGCGGCCTGATCCCGACCGTCAAATAAGCCGTAGACGAGTACATACCAGCGCTTGTCGTCATTCACTGTTGTGAACCTGGCGACCTTGTCGTAGATGGAAGGATTTGCCGCCAGCAGTTTGTTGATGACATCCGGGTCATGAGCCCCAATCAATTGCAGCACATATTTACTCGCGGCCTGTTGTTTGAGCCAGTCAGCTCCTTTAAAACCGGATGTGTTTTGCGCTGCCGGCTTTGGCTCTGAGCTGGCCGGTTCCGGGCCGGACTCAGTTGCGATCAATTCGGGTTCCGGTGAGGTTGCGGCTATCGTCTCGACCGTATCGACCGGTGATTCCGGTTCGGGTTCGACCGTGGCTGATGGCTCAGCTACGACCGGCACCTCAACCGGTTCTGCCGTTGCACTGGCAGCGTGTTCAATAGGCTGCCGGTTTTGTTCCGCGATCATCGGCGCCGGCAAATCTTCTGCCGGTTCCGCGGTTTCATCCAGATACTCGTTTGGCCGCTTGCCGGGCTCCTCTATCGTTACAATTTCATCCGCTTCAGGCCGAATCACTTCTGCCTTCGGTGGTTGTGGCGGCGTCGACTGCGTTTGCGGCAGGGCAATATCAATTTTTTCTTTCGTCTCTTCTGTTTCCTGGTTCAACACGACGACAACAAACGCGGTAACAAGAAGCAGGCTGATAATGATCGTTACCCTGCCATCCAGTAACGCTGTGGCAAACGATAACGCTGACCGGGTCTGCTTCTGCTGGCCGGCGATGGAGGGATCCTGCAGGGATCTGGCTGCCAGTTGATTGATCAGGCCGGGATTGCCACCTGAAGTCTTATAAATATTTTTTAGTTGATCCGGTTTGAACAGTTGATCAAAACCCGGTTCAGCATTCCGCATTCGATGGCGAATATAACCGAACGTTTGCTCTTCGGATAACAACGGCAACTCCAGTTTATGCAGGTAATCGTTTTCCTGTTGCACCAACAATGAGGAAATATCTTCACTGCTCATGATAACCAGGTGTACCACCTGATCATTTGTTGTCGGCCTGTTTAACAACAATAAAAGGTTCAGCGCGCTGGCCGTCAACAGCTGTGCATCATCAACCAACAGCACGTTTTTGAAACCGTTTTGAATATTATTTTCAAACCGGGCAGATAACTGTTGCAGTGCCGACTCTGTTAGCAACCCGGCATGGAAATCCAGCTGGTTTTGTTGAAACAAGGATTCAAGGATCTGTAGTTGTGTCTCTCCACCGGTAATATCCAGTCGGCTCAACACCCAGTGTTGTTCCGCTTCACTGGAAAGTCGATTCAGGAACGCCGTTTTCCCCAACCCCGAATCGCCGGTAAATAACAGGATGCGATCGCTGAAATTGATCAGGTGTTGAGTCAGTTCAAGACGATGTTCGAGCTCACTGATGGCATAGTAGGTGTCATCGACAGTTTCAACCGGGAATGGATCCTGTTCCAGATCATAGGCAGAAAAGTATCTGTCCAGGTTGTCAGCTTTTTTCGACATTGAATCGGGTTAACTGTTTAACCCTTGCGGATAAACAACAGATCCGAATACCCGCTCATATTCGGAGATAGCATAACGATCAGTCATGCCGGCAATATAGTCTGAAATATATCGATAGTATTGTTCGCCTTCTGATTGATCCATTTTTGCCTGAACATCGTGCGGTAACAGCCTCACATCGGCTATGAATGCATCAAACAGCGAACGTATTATCAGGCGCGCCTTATGTGTCATTCGATGTACGTGGTAGTGCTGATACAGGTTCTTGCGCAGAAAGGTTTTCAGCTCCCGATTGATATCAACGGTGTCGGTTCCGAGCTGAACCAGGCTCTCTCCGGCTGTTCGAACTTCATCGGTTGAATGCGGTGCCACCTGGTTAATCAATGACTGGCTTGTATCAATCAGGTCACAGACGAGTCGATTAATCATGCGACGGATGACCTCATGGATCACCTTCTTTTGATCCAGTCCGGTATATTCCTGCATAACCTGCTCATGCGCTGTACGAAACAGTTCACACTCAAGCAACTGGTTGACGACAATTAATCCGGCTCGCAAGCCATCATCCACGTCGTGATTATTGTAGGCAATCTCGTCGGCCACATTCGCTATCTGGCCTTCCAGGCTTTGCTGCTGCTTGTTTAAAAAACGCAGGCCTATCTCACCCAGCTCACGCGCATTCTTTTGCGAGCAATGTTTTAAAATTCCCTCGCGTGTCTCGAAAGTCAGGTTCAGACCGGGAAATTCCGCGTATTTTTCCTCGAGTAGATCGACGACCCTGAGTGACTGCAGGTTATGCTCAAACCCGCCATAGGTACGCATACAATCATTCAACTCATCCTGACCGGCATGGCCAAAAGGGGTATGACCGAGATCGTGTGCCAGGCAGATTGCCTCGGTCAGGTCCTCATTGACGTGTAATGCCCTGGCGATGGAGCGTCCGATTTGCGCCACTTCGATTGAGTGCGTAAGACGTGTGCGAAACATATCGCCTTCATGATTGACGAATACCTGGGTTTTATACTCGAGCCGACGAAATGCGGCCGAGTGAATAATCCGATCCCGGTCACGCTGATATTCATCGCGATGGGCCGGCTTGTTTTCCTTGTATTGCCGCCCTTTCGACTGCTCCGGATTCGCAGCGTAATCGGCAAGTGCGTGCATGGTCAGGTTATCCCCTAGGCGAAGGCGTTGATCGTTTCGATGATCTGATCGCGATCAATATCATTACGTATGACTGCCTTGCCGACTTCTTCCAGCAGTATCAGGGTTATCTTTCCTTCTCGATTCTTTTTGTCTACGGCCATATGTTGCAACATTGTTTCTGCAGAAACACCTGCCGGTAACTGCACGGGCAAACCGGCTGTCTCGAGTAGCGAGCGTAAGCTTTCACAGTCGTCCTTCGAAACAGTATAGATCTGGCTTGAAAGTCTGGCAGCCATCAACATTCCCAACGCGACTGCCTCTCCATGTAACAATCCCGTGTAATTCTGCGCTGTCTCGATTGCATGGCCGAATGTATGTCCCAGATTCAGTATCGCGCGAATGCCGCCTTCACGTTCATCGGCAGCGACAATGTCAGCCTTGTTTTGGCAGGAAGTCTGGATTGCCCTGACAAGTGCGTCAGTCTCAAGGTTTAGCAGCGCCTGAATGTTTTCCTGTAACCAGAAAACGCTGAATCCCGGATTAATCCATACTTGATCACCTCAGCCAGGCCAGCACCTAGCTCACGAGATTCCAGCGTATTCAATACTTCGATATCGGCAATGACAGCAACCGGTTGATGAAACGCGCCAATCATGTTCTTGCCCAGACGGTGATTAACAGCAGTTTTCCCGCCCACAGATGAGTCAACCTGCGCCAGTAATGTTGTCGGTACCTGAATAAAGTTCACACCGCGTTGATAACAGGCAGCAACAAAACCGGTTATATCTCCAACTACACCACCGCCGAGAGCGATTAACGTAACGTCGCGATTCAGCCTGTTCTCCAGCAACGCAGTGATAATTTCTGAAAGGCTATCCAGGTTTTTGTACTGCTCACCGTCTTTAAGCTGAATGGTTTTGCAATCATAGTCGGCCAACAATCCGAGAAGCCTGTCCAGGTACAGAGGGCCAACCTTGTCATTGGTGACGATAAAAACCTGTTTGCCACGAATATGTTTTCGGATGTTGGCGGGCTCGTTTAATAACCCGGCACCGATATATATCGGATAACTTCGTTTTCCGAGTTCGACATTCAGCGTTTTCATACGGATACTTTATGATTATATATTCTTTCAATAACCTGCTTGATGTTCAGTCTTGATGTATCGATCGTCAAGTCTGCGATGCTGCTGTATAACGGATCCCTGTCATGCATAATTTTCGTCAATGTGGCTTTCGGGTCGTCGTTTTGCAAAAGTGGCCGGCGCGAGTCCCTGGCTATGCGTGAATACACCAGATCAGGGCTGGATTTAAGATAAACAACGAAACCGTTTTCTTTCAGCATCTCGCGGTTCTCTTCCAGCAGGACTATACCGCCGCCTGTAGCGAGTATAATTCCGTCCTGTTGAACCAGTTGCGCCAGGACCTCAGCCTCCCTTTTACGAAATCCGTCTTCACCTTCAATATCAAAAATTGTCGGGATAGCAACCCCGGTTCGATTTTCTATTTCATGATCGGAATCAATAAATTCGAGTCGCAGAACCTTGGCCAGATGCTTGCCAATTGTCGTTTTACCAACGCCCATTGGGCCAACCAGATACAGGTTTGTGAGTTTAGTCGCAGGCACCGGATATTCACACCCAAATTCATCTTTCAGATCCAGGCACAGAATAGCAGATAAAAAAAAGATGTGACCATTTTGAACATGGCCACATCTTCGGGTCTGGTAAATGTCGTCAGGATCAGATCTGAAAGTTTTCTTTCAGAATCTTCGGCGTGACGAATATTAACAGTTCAGATTTGGTTTTTTCGTTACTGGTACGTTTAAACAGGAAACCGACGTATGGCAGGTCACCGAAAAAGGGTACCCGATCTATACTATTTGAATCGGTTTGCGAATAAACACCACCCAGTACAACGGTCTCTCCATCATCGACCAGGACCTGCGTGCTGACATTACGCGTGTTGATTGGCGGTACCCCGAGCACATCCGGGCTACCACGGCTATCCTGGTTCACCGACAAGTCAAGCAGTACACGATCGTCCGGTGTAATCTGCGGGGTGACTCGCAACGACAGCACCGCTTTCTTGAACGATACCGAGGTAGCGCCACTGGATGTTGCCTGCTGGAATGGAATTTCCACACCATTTTCGATAATCGCTTCGCGCTGGTTGGCGGTAATCACTTTAGGATTGGCAATATCTTCCGTGCGACCTTCAGCAACGGCAGCGGATAATTCAAGCTGCAGCAACCAGGTGCCAATTTTACCCACCAGCAGTCCCAGGCTACCTGCTGCACCGGCGACCGGCAGATCCACAATCAGGTTTTCATTATCGCCCTGGGTTATAAATGTACCACCACCGGCATTGACATTGCCCGGTAAGCCACCGCCGACGGCGGCAAACGTACTGTCATTGGCAATATTGTTGTTTCTGTCCGTATCCTTGCTGTAACCGAATCTGACGCCCAGATCCTTGGTAAAACTCTCGTCAGCATTGACGATTCTTGATTCGATTAATACCTGTTTTACCGGTATGTCCAGTTTGGTAATCAGCGAACGGATGCTATCCAGGCTGCTGCTCACATCCTGAACGATCAGCGTATTGGTTCGCTCATCGATTGAGACGTTACCACGCTCGGATAACAGGTTGTTTTCATCGGCGCGAATCAACCCGGCCAGGTCCGCGGCCTTGGCGTAGTTGATCTGCATAAACTCTGTACGTAACGGCGCGAGTTCTTCCAGTTGTTTCTCTGCTTCCAGTTCCAGCTTCTCACGTGCCGCCAGTTCTTCCTGCGGTGCGACCAGAACGACATTGCCGTCTTTACGCATACCGAGACCGCGTGCTTTCAGAATAATATCGAGCGCCTGGTCCCAGGGGACATTTTTCAAACGCAAGGTGACATTACCTGACACAGAATCACTTGCCACCATGTTGAAGCCGGTGAAGTCAGCGATTAATTGCAGTACTGCCCTGACCTGAATGTTCTGAAAGTTAAGTGACAGTCGCTCGCCGGTATAGCCAAACTTCTGCTTCTTCAGTTCTTCCTGTTCGGCCTTCGTCAGCGGCTTTACTTCCACTGTCAGCAGGTTATCCGACTGATAGACAAGATGATCGTATTCATCATTGATGGTCGAGATCACCATGCGTGCACCGTTACCACGCGGTGCTGTATCAATTTCCTTAACCGGTGTTGCGAAATCTATTACGTCCAGTTTCCTGTCCAGTTGATCCGGTAAATTGGTATCGAGAAAATCAATCAGGATCTTGCCTCCTTCCTGACCTATGTCGACACCGATAGAAGGATCAGACAGCGTAACCAGGATCCTGCCTTCACCTTGGGAGCCGCGACGGAAATCGATGTTGTCGACCGAACTGGACGAGTGATACCGGGGACCTGCGGCAAACGTGCTGCCACTGTCGGCAGACGCCACTGACTTCGCACCGAGCGTCACCAGAACGGCATTGCCGTCTGTCGAGATGTCATAAGGCACGGATTCAACCAGGTTCAGGACAACCCGGGTACGCCCGGCGGCTTCAACCGCTGAGACGCTATGTGCCACACCCAGACCGATGCTGACATTTCTGTTACTCGTGGCCAGTACCGTGTTCGGAAAATCGAGCGCAATTCGGGCCGGATTATCAATCGTAAAATTCAACGGTTCACTTGCCTGTGGTGTGCTGAGGTCGATCCTTACCTGAACCTTGTCACCCGGTAATGCTGAATAACTGATTCCTTCCAGTGATGACTGGGCATGCACGTTGAGGCTGAAAATGGCCAGTATAAATAGCAGACTTCTGGATATCAGTTGCTTGCTCATCCGTCTTTCCCCGGTTAAATATTTTGATTTGTTCGCTTTGGTCATAACTCTTTTACGTTATTCGGCAAGTGCTATTGCCGCGACGCGTTCCTCCCATCGACCCTGACTGTTTTTGATGATTTCTCTGAGTTCAATCTTGTCTTCGAAGATGTTGGTAATCTTGCCAATGTTGCGTCCCATGTAATTGCCAACCTTGACACGGTGTACCGTGCCATCCGGAGACTTGATGATGCCCCATTGATCTTCTACGCCATCCAGCGTGCCCACCATCTTGAGACTGTCCAGCTCGTAGCCTTCAAGTTCTTCCCTGTTACGGTTTTTAATTTCACGCTCCATCTCTTCAGTCAGCCCGGCATCCGGATCCTGTTCAGCCACGACCTGTTTCTCGTCATAAAATGGCTCGAACGGATCGATTGCTCCCTGCTCTTTCGATTGGTAGGCATAGGCTTCGTACGGTTTGATCTCGGGTAATGGTTCGATCTCACCACCGGGTCGCGCCAGGATTTGTGAGACCTGTGCCTCCAGGTCACTTATGTCATTTGACACACAGGCAGTCAGTGCAAGCAGAGACAGAAGTACAAGAAGGCGTCTGATGAATGAATTAACCATTAACGTTTCCCCTTCTTCTTCGAGGACTGCTCCTCTGCGTATTCTTCTTCTTCCAGTGCACGATAGGTTTTTGCCGTTGCCGTCATTGTCAGCCCTGCTTCCTTACCACCGGATATAGAGATGTCGTGCGTGGTGACAATTCTCGGCAACGCGGCGACGCCACTGACAAATTCGCCAAACTCATGATACTGGCCCGCCACCTTGATCTCGATCGGTAACTCGACATAGAACTCCTGCGGATTCTCTTTCTTTGGTTTGAACAGCTCAAACTCCAGGCCTGCTGCCAGACCTGTCTGCGAAATATCAACGAGTAACCCGGCCACCTCGGTTTCATCCGGCAACTGGCGCAGCATATCGCCGAAAGACTGCTTCATTTCTTCCATCTGCACTTTCAGTGCTTTCAGGTTGGAGGCTTTTTTCTGCTTTACTTCGAGAACACCAATTTGTTCAACTTCTTTCTTCTCAAGCTTGGCAATCTCTTCTCGCAATCCCTTGACGTCGTATTGCCAGCCGAGAAACAGGATGACGCCAAAGATAATTACAATCAGACCAATCTTGATAGGCAGCGGCCAGCCACCCATATTCTGGGGGTCAAGATTATTAATGTCGTCAATCAGACTCATGCCTCATCCCCTTCGTCTTCGCCCTGCTTCGGTATGACCTGTTTGAACTTCAGGGTAAAATTACTGACATTGGTACCGTCCTGGTTGGTCGCCTGAATGATGTCCAGTTCAGGATTCTGTAACCACTGCGAAGTATCGAGTTTTCGCATAAAGGAAGACACGCGTGCATTAGATTGCGCCACGCCGTTAATGGTGACTGTGTTATTTTTCTGCGACAGTTTCTCCAGACTGACGCCCTCAGGAAGACTGGTCACTACCTCGTCAAACAAGCGTACAACCAGTGGACGATTGCCCTGCAGCCGCTCGATCGCGCGCATCCTGGAGAGCAGACGTTCCTTTTCTCTTTCGAGTCGTTTGATTTCTTCAATCTTTTTGTCGAGCAGTTCGATTTGATTATCGATGTAACTTAATCTTGATTTGCGGTACTTGATGACTTCGCCGTGATAGAAATGCACTGCGCCCCAGATGCCTGCCGCTATCAACGCAAATACGATCATCGTCGCGATGTATTCGTTTTGTTTTTCCTTGCGTAGCGCCTCGCGCCACGGTAACAGGTTAATTTTTGCCATTAGTCAAAACTCCTTAAGGCTAGACCGCATGACACCATCAATGCAGGCGCATCGTTGGCCAGAGTATCCGGGGGTACTCTTGAAGACAGGGACATGTTGGCAAACGGGTTCACCACACTGGTAGGTATACCGATTTTGGATTCAACCAGTTCCGCAATTCCGTGTATTGATGCACAGCCTCCTGCCAGTAACAGGTGGTCGATGTTCGAGATTGAACTGGATGAGTAAAAAAACTGTTGTGCCCGGCTGATCTGCTGCGCCAGAGATTCCTTGAACGGTTCCAGGACCTCGGGCTCATAGTTATCAGGCAAGCCGCCCTGACGTTTGGCTAGCCCGGCCTCTTCATAAGAGAGCCCGTAGCGTCGCTGGATATCTTCAGTCAACTGGTGCCCGCCGAACTGCTGTTCACGTGAATAAATGATCTTCATGTTTTCAAGCACGCTGAAAGTGGTCACCGATGATCCGACATCGGCAACGGCAATAATTTGATCAGTTGCACCCTGAAAAATATCATCGGCCAGCAACCTGACCGTGTTTTCCAAGGCAAACGCCTCGACATCAATGACTTTCGCGGTTAACGCGGCGGTGTCCAGAACTGCAATGCGTGCGTCAACAACATCGTTACGTGAAGCGGCAAGTAATACATCAACACGATCCGGGTTGGATTCTGACGGACCGATAATTTCAAAATCAAGAGCAACTTCTTCAAGCGGGAAAGGGATGTACTGATCGGCTTCTAACTGAATCTGGGTTTCCATATCATCTTCGGATACGTCAGCCGGCATTGTGATCATTTTGGTAATGACAGCCGAACCGGCAACGGCAGCGACAGCATGTTTAGTCTTGCTGCCGGACTTTTTCCAGGCGCGTCCGACTGCCTCGCCGACGGCCTCAATTTCATTTATATTCTTGTCTACGACGGAATTCGCCGGTAATGGCTCAACAGCGTAACTTTCCACACGGTATTTGCTACCGCTTCGGCTCAGTTCCAACAACTTAACTGCGGTGGCGCTAATATCAATGCCAACTAAAGGTACTGACTTTTTCTTAAATGGGAACACTGTTTTTTCCTTTTAATGTCATTAGTTATGAGCCATATATGTACAATAACATTAACTAGCTTTGGCAACTATAGCCAAGTGAAATTTAAAAAACAATTGCTTTTTATGACTTTTTTATGAATTACTTTAATTATTGCAATTATCTTCAAAAGCGGTACATCTGGCGTTTTTGACGTGTAGACTACGCAATATGTTGCGCTTTACCTTCTATAGTCTGTTGTTTTTTTTCGCCCTGATCGTCACTTTTGGTGCCGGATTGACCTGGTTTGTCGTGCCGAAACTGCCGGAAATCGATACCTTGCGCGATGTTCAGCTACAAATCCCGCTGCGTATCTATTCCAGCGATCAGTCACTGATCGCTGAATTTGGTGAGAAACGGCGCAACCCGATCGCAATCGACGAGGTACCCGAACCGATCATCCTTGCGTTCCTCGCCGCTGAAGATGATCGCTTTTATGCACATCCCGGCGTGGACTGGCAGGGACTGACACGCGCTGTCGTTGCACTGCTGAAAACCGGGGAGAAAAAACAGGGTGGTAGCACGATCACGATGCAGGTTGCGCGCAACTTTTTTCTTAGTCGGGAAAAAACCTACATGCGCAAACTGAACGAAATATTTCTTGCGTTCAAGATCGAACGCGAGTTAACCAAGGACGAAATTCTTGAACTGTACCTGAATAAAATTTATCTGGGGCAACGCGCCTATGGCATACAAGCCGCCGCACAGGTTTATTACGGTTCTGAATTGTTTGAGTTATCGTTGGCTCAGTCCGCCATGCTGGCCGGCTTGCCGAAAGCTCCCTCGTCTACAAACCCGATTACCAACCCCGACGCTGCCAAACAACGTCGACAATACGTGCTCGATCGTATGTTGAAGGTCGGATTTATCAATGAAGATGAGTTCAAACAGGCAAGTGCTGAGCCATTAAGTGCAAGCCTGCATTCGACGGATATAGAACTGAATGCGCCCTACGTGGCAGAGATGGTGCGCAAGGATCTGATCGAGTTATATGGTGAAGATGTCTACACCAGTGGCTTTAATGTCTATACCACACTGATCAACCGCAACCAGACTGCAGCGAACCATGCGGTTAAAAAAGCCCTACTCGACTATGACGTTCGGCATGGCTATCGCGGTGCTGAAAACCATATCGAGTTACGCTCTGATCTGACCGAGGCCGACTGGAGTCAGTTGCTGAAAGAGTATTCGGTCGTGAATGGTTTATACCCGGGACTTGTTATCCATGTTGCTGAACAGGCGATCGGCGTCTACATGGGCGGCATCGGTATAATTGACATCGACTGGAGCGGGCTTTCCTGGGCACGTAAATACATCACTGAAAACCGTCGCGGCGGCGCGCCGAAACGGGCAGATGAGATCGTGCAAACAGGTGATATCGTCCGTGTGCTTGAAGATGCAGAGGGCAACTGGCGGTTATCGCAAATACCGGCGGTTGAAGGCGGACTCGTTTCACTTGATCCGAAAACCGGCGCAACGCTGGCGCTGGTCGGCGGCTTCGATTTTTACCACAGTAAATTCAATCGGGTCACGCAAGCGTTTCGACAACCGGGTTCCGGATTCAAACCATTTATCTACTCGGCTGCCCTTGCTGCCGGCGAGACCGCAGCAAGCATTTTTAATGACGCACCGGTCGTATTTTCCGATCCCGGCATCGAGGATGAATGGCGTCCGGAAAACTACGGGCACGATTACAAGGGCCCGATGCGCATGCGTGAGGCATTAACCCAGTCACGTAACCTGGTCTCGATACGCCTGCTGAATAAAATCGGTGTGCCATTCACACTGGAGCACGTACAACGCTTCGGCTTTGACCCGGAACGGCTACCGAAAAACCTGTCTCTGTCGCTTGGCAGCGGCGAGATCTCGATGTGGGAACAGGCACGCGCCTACTCCGTGTTTGCCAACGGCGGCTTCATGATCGAGCCGCACTACATCAAGTCGATCGTCGATACGAACGGTGAAACCGTGTATACCTATGAACCGAAAGTCATTTGCGAACATTGTATCGAAACGATGGCAGCGGAAGAGACAGAAGAGGAGCCTATGTCTGCTGACGTTATTGAGAATACAGAACCGGTAACAGAAACAGCTGAACCCGATCCCGACATTGCTACGGAGACTGCTCCGATACGTTATGCCGAACGGGTCGTGGATGCGCGTAACATCTGGATCATGAATTCAATCACTCGCGATGTGATTACGGCCGGAACCGGTCGTCGGGCAATGTCGCTCGGCCGCAGGGATCTGTCCGGCAAGACCGGTACCACGAACGATCAACGCGATGCCTGGTTTTCAGGTTTTAACGGCGATGTGGTTGCGATCACATGGGTCGGTTTCGATAAATTCCTGCCTCTCGGCAGCCGGGAGACAGGCGCACAGGCTGCGTTGCCGATGTGGATCGATTACATGAAGACCGCGCTGGAGGGAAAACCGGAAAATATTCTCGCCAGACCGGATGGACTGGTGAACGTTCGTATCAATAAAAGCACCGGCAAACCGGCCTCGGCCAATGACACGGATGCGTTGTTTGAAGTGTTTCGTAGTGAATACGCACCATCAACGTTGCCATCCGGGGGGGCTGTTGATCCTTATGTCGAAAATTCCACGAACACCGTTCCGGATTTGTTTTAGTCAGCAAAGAAAAAATGTCGCGAACCAAAACCGACTCCACCGTGCGTGTAGAACTGGCACAAACTGCTGCCAGGTTAATGGCGGTAGACGGGGTGTCAGATTATCTCAGCGCGAAGAAGAAAGCGGCCTCGCGCCTCGGCGTCACTGAACAAAAACATCTGCCCAGCAACAGGGAAATCGAGACCGCATTGATCCATTATCAGCAGCTGTTTCAGTCTGACAGTCAACCGGGCATGGTACAGAAAAAACGTCGGCTGGCATTGCAGGCAATGCAATTCTTTGCCGGGTTTAACCCGTTTCTTGTCGGTGCCGTGTTAAAAGGCACGGCAACGGAATATTCAACCATACAGTTAATTGCCTATACGGATAATGCCGAACAAGTGGATTATTTCCTTGATGACCGTGGTATCCCGTATGAATTGATCGACAGACCGGCGAAATTCAAGACAGGTATTGAGCAGATATACCCTTGCTACCAGTTTCTCGTCAATGAACAGGCCGTCGCTTTAACCGTGTTTCCATTGAAAAAAATGAATCAAAGCCCGCTCAGCCCGACTGATGGCAAAACCATGCCACGGGTAAAAGCGAACCGCTTGCAGTCAATGATCGAAACAGAAATTTCTGAATAAACCAGAACCAGATTGCCAAAACCCCGTTATATCCAGGTCGCAATCCCGACGCCACTGCGGCGGGTCTTTGATTACCTGCCCGTTGCAAGCGGTCCGGAGATAGCGCCTGAACCCGGCCAACGTGTTCAGGTGCCATTTGGTCGCAGGTCGGTCGTTGGCATCATAGTTTCAGGCAGCGACCATACCGACGTTCCGCGGGCAAAATTAAAATATATTGAAAAGTATATTGATACGAGGCCGGTATTAAATCAAAAGCAGTTGGCGCTGTTGCAATGGGCCAGCGATTATTACCAGCACCCGGTCGGTGAAGTTATATTCAACAGTCTGCCAACGTTGTTGCGCAAAGGCCGCGTTGACGAAATAGACCGGCCTCCGGTATGGAAAGTAACGCAACACGGCTGGACAGACAACGTTGACAGCCTGAGTCGTAGTCCGCGACAACTTGCCATACTTGAACATCTGAAGCGATATCCTGAAGGCTTGCCTGATGAACAGTTAAAACAGGAAACCAGGTATTCTGCGTCGGCGTTAAAGGCATTAACGGAAAAAAAACTGATAACCGCAACCTTGACTCCACCTCGGGTTGACATACAAACAAACAACGAAATTCTGCTCAATAGCGAACAGCAGCAGGCGACGCAAACCATAATTCAATCATTAAACCGGTTTCAGGGTTTTCTGCTGGATGGTGTGACCGGTAGCGGCAAGACCGAGGTCTACATCCGGTTGATCAAGGCGACACTACAGGCCGGTAAACAGGTGATCGTACTCGTCCCCGAAATCGCATTAACTCCACAACTGATCCAGCGTATGCAGTCGGGTATCGAACAGGCGGTCGCCGTTTATCATTCCGGTTTGAGCGATCGTGAACGGCTGAACCACTGGATAGAGGCGAGAGACGGCAAGGTCAATGTGATTCTCGGGACCCGATCAGCGATCTGGATACCTCTGTCATCTGCCGGTTTGTTTATTGTCGATGAAGAACATGACATGTCTTACAAACAACAGGAAGGGTTTCGCTATAACGCGCGTGATATCGCGCTGGTCAGGGCAAAACGATCGGCTTGTCCTGTCGTGCTTGGCACTGCGACGCCTTCGCTCGAATCGTTACACAACCTCAAGCGAAAACAATACTGTGAAATTCGTCTGACAGAACGTACCGCTAACGCGACATTACCCGACATCGAGATCTACGACATGAAGACAGTGGCGGGCAGTCAGGCGATCTCGGACAGACTGAAAAACCTGATCAGTAAAACGCTGGACCGTCAGGAACAGGTCCTGGTATTTCAGAACCGGCGCGGGTACTCCCCGGCGTTGGTATGTCGTGAGTGCGAATGGCTGGCTGAATGCGAACGTTGCAATAAATTAATGACCATGCATAAACGTCGGCAACGTTTATGGTGTCATCATTGTGATAAACAGATCCCAATACCTGAAAAATGTCCGGGCTGTGATTCCGGTGAACTGATCCAGGTTGGTCATGGGACTGAGCGCATTGAGGAAACACTGGCCGATCACTTTCCTGGTAAAAATATAATACGCATTGATCGCGATACAACACGCCAAAAAGGCAGTATGGAAAAACACTATGCAAATATCTTGTCCGGTCAGGCCGATATACTGGTAGGCACGCAGATGCTGGCCAAGGGTCATCACTTCCCGAACGTGACCCTGGTCGCAGTTGTTGACATCGACAGCAGCCTGTACAGCACGGACTTTCGCGCGACCGAACGACTCGGCCAGTTGGTTACGCAGGTCAGCGGTCGCGCCGGACGCAGCGACAAAAAAGGCCATGTCATCATTCAGACGAATTTCCCTGAACATCCCCTGCTGCAATGTTTGTTCGAACAGGGTTATCGATCGTTTGCCGAGCGTTTGTTGCAGGAGAGAGAACAGGCCGGGTTACCACCAGGTATTTTCATGTCGGTTTTACGTGCCGAGGCCAATCAACCGGAACAGGTGGAGTCATTTTTACGCACGGTCAGAAATCTGGATAACGCAGAAAAATCCAACATACAGCTTATAGGGCCTATAACAGCGCCGCTGGCGCGCAAGGCGGGCCGATACCGAATGCAATTGATCATTCAGAGCGCCAGCAGGCAGTCCATGCATCAATTTCTTCGACCGTGGCTGGCAGAGGTCGAACAATTAAAACAGACACGCTCGGTGCGCTGGTCTATCGATGTTGATCCACAGGATATGATGTAAACTGAAATTAAATGAAACACCCGGGTAAAAACATCGTCAAAACGGATAATGAATAGTATTCGATATTACCTCTGTTGTGTTCTGGTTACGTTGTCAGCATCAATCCAGCCCGTGCTGGCGAATGATGTCGCTATCTCGGACGAAATATTTTCAGTTGATGTCATGCATGACGATAATTCCGTACGTATTCAACGCAACCAGGATAAAAGCAATACCGTTAACCCGAACTACGCGAAAACGTCACGCCCCTGTCCTCCGTTTTGCATTCAACCCTACAAGCTGGCCGAGGGTGTTGAGACAATTGCCGAACTTGAACTCATCGACTACCTGAAACGCCGATCCGATGGTGATGGCTCCATCCTGGTGATTGACTCCAGAACCCCGGACTGGGTCGCAAAAGGCACAATACCGGGAACCGTTAATATCCCCTGGACCCTGCTTAAACCTGAAGCCGGTGCCGATCCGTTTACGATTGCTGATATTCTCGAGAACCGCTTCGGTGCCAGTCCTACCGAAGGACTATGGGATTTCTCCGATGCAAAAACACTTGTGCTGTTTTGCAACGGCATGTGGTGTGGTCAATCGCCTGCTAATATCAAAACCCTGTTACGTTTTGGCTATCCGGCCGAAAAACTGAAATGGTATCGTGGCGGTATGCAGGCCTGGGAGAGTCTCGGCCTCACTGTTGTCAAATAATTCCTTCCTTTCCCGCTTTTCCGGTTTCGACAAGACGCACTAGCCGCTAGAATGTGCGCGATTTTATTCTTTGTTATCCATACGTAACTGTCCAATTGAAAGAAGACCTGCAAAAACTTATCGCATCCAGCCTGCAATCTTTACAACACCAGGGTGATCTAGCAGAGACCGGTTTGCCAGAGATCAAAATCGAGCGAACGCGTGACAAGGCACATGGTGACTTTTCATCCAACATCGCGATGGTCCTGGCGAAACCACTGCAAACCGCACCTCGACAACTGGCTGAACTCATTGTCAGGCATCTGCCTGACTCCGGCCTGATCAGACAGACCGAGATCGCCGGCCCCGGTTTTATCAATTTTTTTCTGCAACAGGATGCACAGCATGCTGTGATCAGCGAAATATTGCAGCAAGCGGAGACGTTTGGCAGCAGTGAGTTCGGCCGAGGCTCACGCATCTTGATCGAATTTGTTTCGGCAAACCCGACCGGACCACTGCATGTCGGTCATGGCCGCGGGGCGGCGTATGGCGCCACTGTCGCCAACCTGCTGGAAAATATCGGGTACCGGGTCGATCGTGAATACTATGTCAATGATGCCGGCCGACAAATGGACATACTCGCGCTCAGCGTGTACCTGCGCTATCTGCAATGTTGTGATATCGAGATCGGGTTGCCTGATGCCTGTTATCAGGGTGACTACATAAAAACAATTGCCGCAGAGTTATTCGAGCAACAGGGTAAGCAACTTGTCGTTCAGCTGGAAGAACCTGTCGATGCTGAAAATGATGATGAAAAACTGGATATGCTCATCGATCAAATCAAGGCTCAACTTGCTGACCGTTATCCGGTTGTGCATGCGATTGGGCTGAATACGATCCTGGATGAAATCAAATCCGATCTTGATGACTTTGGCGTCAGCTTCGACCGCTGGTATTCCGAACGAACCCTGCACGATGAAGATCGTATCAGCGCTGCGATTGAACAACTGGAAAACAACGGTCATATCTATGAAAAAGATGGTGCAAAGTGGTTTCGATCTTCTTCACTTGGTGACGAGAAAGACCGCGTCGTCGTGCGTGAAAATGGTAACCTGACCTACTTCGCTGCAGACATTGCCTACCATGTTGAAAAATTTTCACGCGGTTACGACCGGATTATTGATATCTGGGGCGCGGATCACCACGGTTACATTGCCAGGGTACGTGCTGCGCTACAGGCATCCGGCCTGAATCCGGATGACATGGATGTGTTACTTGTACAGTTTGTCAGTCTGTATCGCGGCAGCGAAAAGATGCAGATGTCGACGCGTTCCGGACAGTTTGTCACTTTAAGTGCCTTACGCGATGAAGTCGGCCGTGATGCCACACGATTCTTTTACGTGATGCGCAAGAGTGAGCAACATCTTGACTTTGATCTGGAACTGGCCACTTCTTCCAGCAAGGATAATCCGGTCTATTACATACAGTATGCCCACGCACGAATTTGCCGGCTGTTTGACAAGGTAAAACAGGATGATATGTCCTGCGACATGGAAACCATGTTGTCTCATATACAACAACTGGACAGTGAAAAAGAATCAGCCCTGATAGCGAAACTGGGCGAGTACAAGGAACTGGTACATACGGCAGCGGTACAACACGAACCACATTTACTCGTCTATTATTTAAAGGACCTGGCAAACCAGTTCCATACTTTCTACGACACGCATCGCATTATGGATCAGGCAGAATCGACCAAACTTGCCCGTCTGGCACTGTGCGCAGCGGTAAAGATCGTGATTGCAAATGGCCTGCAACTGCTGGGCGTCTCGGCACCCGAATCCATGTAATGCCACGCGATTATAAACATGTCACCAGCAAGAAACCGGCGAAGCCGCCCTGGTTTCATCCGGTCTCGTTCGGCACAGGACTTGGAATCGGTCTCGTGCTGGCCCTGTCCGTCTATCTTTCCCGTGATTTGCCATCGCTTTCCGCCTACATTATCGATCATGCGAGTTCCGATGAAGAAATTGCTACAGAGAAACCGGTTGCAAAGGAAGTCTTGCCCGAGCCAACGTTTGATTTCTATCGCATTTTGCCAAACATGGAAGTCAACGTATCCGAATATGTCAGCGAGGATGAAGCGCCGGTGGTCACGGAAGAGTCCACCGACATCCCGTCTACGTATATCCTGCAAGTCGGATCGTTTAAACAGTTTGAGGCTGCTGACGAAGTAAAGGCGAAGCTTGCCTTGCTCGGCGTCAACGCCGACATTCAGCGTGTCGTCATCAATGGTCAGGATGTTTATCACCGGGTCCGGGTCGGGCCCTATAACGATGCGGTGAACCTGGAAAAGGTACAGCGACGGCTGTTATCGAATAACCTGGATTTTAAAATCCTGAAGCTGACAGTCGATGATCTCTAATACGGGCCCGGACAACTTTCACCTGCAGAACCCGATGCAGGGGCGCATTAACACAGCTTAACTGACTGATATTAAAGCCAAATCCCGACCGGCCGATAGAAAATTAAGTATCAGTGACCGTAACAGGGCGGAGTGCCGTGGGCGAATTGTAGATAGGTTAATAAGTCCTTTTAATTCATCCACTTATATACGATAATTGGAAAAATAATATAATAAAAATTTTTACCGAACAGAGGCCAGGGTTGGAGAGTTTATGGGGTACAAGTCGCCTGTAATCGTAATGATCGACGACAGTCCGTCCTTTCGCGCACTGTTTCAGCGTAGCACGGAAGCGCTCGGTATCGAGTTAAAAATGTACAACTCCGCGTCCGAATCTTTCTCATTCCTGGAAAACAACAAGCCGGATTTACTGTTCCTGAACATCATCATGCCGGATAAAGACGGCCTGACCTACTTGCGCGAATTGCGTGAACTACCACTGCACAAAGACACGCCGGTTGTCATGATCAGTTCCAAGGATTATGCTCAGGACAGAAGTGTCGCTACCGAGCTTGATGCACTTGAGTTTATTACCAAGCCGATGCCGATGCAGACAATCAAGGATGTCGTATTAAAATACACGGAAGCCCAAAACAAACACTGATTTACATCCGGTCTCAACGATGAGTCAATCGTATCTCCGTTTCTGGGGCGTGCGTGGTTCCTATGCCGCTCCCTTCGAGACACACCTGAAAACAGGTGGTAACACCTCGTGCGTCGAGATCCGCGACGGTGATCACCTGCTCATCTGCGATGCCGGCACCGGCATCATTCCGCTTGGCAACCAGTTGATGCAGCAGCAGGAACTGCGCGAGATGATGGTCATACTGACGCATTATCACTGGGACCATATCAGCGGCCTGCCGTTTTTCGTGCCTGCGTTTGCACCGGACTGGAAAATCCGTTTTTTCGGGCCAGGACAAAATGCGGAGGAAATACAAAAACTGTTCGCGAACCAGATGAAGGCACCGTATTTCCCGGTCGGTACCGAAACCTGGCTGGCCGATGTTGATTACATGACGGCCAATAACGGTATGGTCACGCATGGTCCTATCTCGCTGAAATTCAGCAACGTACATCACCCGGGAGTCACCTACGGGTATCGCATCAACGTTCGTTCAAAAACGATCATCTATATCTCCGACAATGAATGCCGGTTCCTGGAAAAATCGATTAACCAGAAAACACAGGAGTTCACCAACGAGGAAAAGGAGTTTTTCGAGGAGATGAAAAAAGAGGAATACCAGGCAGAGCTGGAATTGATCAAGGATGCCGATATCCTGATTCACGATGCGCAGTACACTTCTGAAGACTACGAATTAAAACGCGGTTGGGGACACTCGTGTTACATCGACACGGTGAACCTGGCAATCGATGCCGGCGTAAAAGAACTCTATTTGTATCATCATGATCCCAATTATGATGACGATGCGATCGACAGGATCTACAGGGATTCGTTAAAGATCATCGCCGAGCGTAACGCTGATCTGAAATGCCATATAGCCAGAGAAGGTCTGGTTGTCGACATCGACTGATCCCTGTTTCGGTTAGATGCAGGTCCTGCTAAATGGTCAACCCCGTGATCTGAACGACGGTCTGGCGCTGTCTGACCTGGTCAAACAGTTGTCATTACGCGGTAAACTCGCAATAGAAATCAATGAACAGATCATACCGCGTGGCGAATACGGTCAACATCAACTGAATGACGGCGACAGGATCGAAATCGTCAATGCTGTTGGCGGTGGCTAGGCCGTTTTTTCCAATAACTGCTTTCACTATTTACCATGCCCCCGGCCGCTGAACACAAAGACAGACCACTTACTCTTGATGGCAGGACATACGAATCCCGTTTGCTCGTTGGCACTGGTAAATATCGTGATATGGAAGAAACGCGAAACGCGATCGTGGCCAGTGGTGCACAGATAGTCACCGTGGCAATTCGACGCAGTAATATTGGCCAGAAACAGGACGAACCGAATCTGCTGGAAGTCATACCGCCAGATGAGTTCACCATATTGCCGAATACGGCCGGTTGTTATGATGCTGATACTGCCGTGCGTACCTGTCGCCTGGCACGTGAATTACTTGATGGGCATAACCTGGTAAAACTGGAAGTGCTCGGCGATGAAAAAACCCTGTACCCGGATATCCCTGAAACTTTAAAAGCAACCGGGTTACTGGTCCAGGAAGGCTTCAGGATCATGGTTTACACGACCGATGATCCTATTATGGCAAAACGTTTTGAAGACATGGGCTGTATTGCTGTTATGCCGCTGGCGGCGCCGATTGGGTCCGGCCTTGGTATCCGTAATCCCTACAATATTCGCACGATTGTAGAAAATGCGAATGTGCCTGTTCTCGTTGATGCCGGGGTCGGCACTGCCTCGGATGCCGCGATCGCGATGGAACTCGGTTGCGATGGTGTATTAATGAATACCGCCATTGCCGGTGCTGATGACCCCGTACTGATGGCAAGTGCAATGAACAAGGCCGTGCAAGCCGGCCGCGAGGCATATCTCGCCGGACGCATCCCGAGAAAGGCGTTTGCCAGCGCGTCGTCCCCGATTGACGGTACCTTTTTCTGACAGTCATCCGATTAACATAGAGTCTTTGATCGAAGCGACCCCGCAACATCGCAGTATCCGTAGTTTCGTTCGGCGCGAAGGCCGCATGACGACCGGCCAGAAGAAAGCACTGGAAAAACTCTGGCCGGAGTTCGGCATAGTCGTCAGCGAACCGCTTTTACCGGACCGGATTTTTAATCGTTCCGCTCCCAGGGTGCTGGATATTGGTTGTGGCATGGGTGAAACCACTTTGGCACTGGCCCGACAATTTCCGCACTACGATTTCATCTCTGTTGAAGTTCATCGACCCGGCATCGGTAACCTGTTAAACCTGATCCAGAAAAACTCAATCACGAATATCCGTGTTGCCAATTGTGATGTAATGGATTTGTTGTCGTCAGATGCGTTTCACCATGCGTTTGACAAGGTCCTGATCTATTTCCCGGATCCCTGGCCTAAAAAGCGTCATCAAAAAAGACGGCTAATCAACGACAGGTTTCTGGAGAGACTGATCCCTGCCATGAAACCACAGGCTCGAATCTACCTGGCAACCGACTGGGAAGACTACGCACTGCATATGATTGCAACACTTGATCCGTTTGCCGGCCTGAATAATCTCGCCGGTAATGCCCGGTTTTCTCCAAGACCGCGGTGGCGGCCACAGACAAAGTTCGAAACACGCGGCGAGAGACTCGGCCACCAGGTATTTGACCTGGTATATGCGGTCAATCGCTGTGCATCACCTCGGCAAACAGATCGATAGCCGGATAATTATCGATTGTACGTTGCGGCTTGCTGCTATCCGGCTGCACGATTGATACAAGCGTCCTGATGCCATACGTCTGTGCCGATTTCAATACATTCAGATTATCATCGAACAGCACAGACCGTTCCTTGTTGAATTGAAAAGCGTCATTCAGCGCATACCAGAACTGTTCATCTTCCTTGGGATGACCAAACTGATGAGAACAGTACACCTGCTGGAAATATTCACCGATACCGGTATGTTCAAATTTCATTCTGACCAGATCGTGATGCGCATTCGTTACCATCACAACCTGTTTGTTTGTCTTGTTAAGAAACTGTAAAAATTCGATCGCGTCTTTACGAATCTTTATCAGTTCCCTGATTTCCTCCTTGATACGCATGATGTCGATTTGCAGTTCCCTGGACCAGAAATCGAGACAGTACCAGTTCAAGGT
>JBHIXH010000005.1:91059-95002 GCA_041984885.1 Gammaproteobacteria bacterium | reverse complement strand
GATCCGCGCGTCGACGTGCACCTCGGCGATCGCGACGTCGACGTCCTCGACGCCGCCGCCGGCCTCCTGGTCGGCCTGGCCGTAGTAGGCCGAGCCGCCGACCAGCAGCCCCGGCGTGCCGACGTAGTCGAGCCGGCCGACGACCGCGACGTCCTCGGACAGCGCCTTGCCGCCCTTCTGGCGGCCGCCGCGCAGGCCCGACGCCGAGAAGCCCGAGGCGTCGAAGCCGTTGACGACGTACGCGCGGTAGTCGACGACCTCGCCGACCGTGCCGTGGACGCCGGCGCCGTTCTCGCGCCAGGTGCTCGGCAGGACGCGCTTCTCCGTCTCCGGCCGGTCCGCCGAGAGGAACGTCGTCGGCTCGTGCAGCTCGTTGAGCAGGCCCATCGGCACGAGCAGCAGGCCGGCGCGCGCGTTGAGCTCCTCCGTGTGGAGGTAGTCGAGGTAGGCGAACTCGACCGACACCGAGCCCGGCGAGGTGTCGGGGTCGCTGCCGTCGGTGTCCGTGTCGGCGACGGTCGCGTGCTCGAACTCGATCTCGCTGTTGAAGACCCAGTTCTCGTCGAAGCGGTAGCCGAGCTGCTCGCGCACCAGCGGCTCCAGCGTCGACCAGGCCAGCGCGGTGGTGCTCACCAACGGCGTGCTCGTTCCGATCTTCATCGCGATGCTCGGCGCCAACCTGCTGATCGAGCACCTCGGCGATGTTGATTACGAAATACTGGAAGATCCGCGACGCGCCTCGCATAATGTGCGCGTTGTTATTCCCGAAGGGCAATATTTTGTCCTCGGCGATAACCGCGATAACAGTAAGGACAGTCGTTATTGGGGGTTCGTCCCGGACGAAAACCTGATCGGTCGCGCTTTTATGATCTGGATGAACTGGGATATAAAAAATGGCGGGATAGATTGGCACAGGCTTGGTACAATACTTGAATAATGCTTTAAAAACAGGAGATTACGATGATTAACTGCATGAAACAGCAACGGGGAATCACTTTTCTCGGATTCTTGATCGTTTTGGCCGTCATCGGCCTTGTCGTCTTCCTCGGCCTTCGGCTCTATCCCATCTACTATGAAAAGTTCCAGGTCATGTCTGCCATGAAAACCGTTGTCAACCAGCCAGGCGCAAAGGACAAGACACCGAAGGAACTGCGAGACCTTTTTATCAAGAACCTGACGGCAACGACAAACATAAACCGCTTCAAGAATGCCAATATCAAGAAATACATGTCGGTCTCGAAAAAAACCAGGAGCGAGCCCAAAATGCTGGTGCTTGTGTATGAGTTAAGGAGTCCCTTCTTCGATAATATCGAGTTGGTCATGAATTTTGATGAGCGATTACCACTGGACGGTAGCGGAAAATAGGACTTAAAGACACATTTTCCGGTTCAGGAACTGTTCTCGACTATCAGTTTGAAAATTCAGCCTATCTTGAGCAGGCCCTGACTCACAGAAGCGTCGGCCAGAGTAATAATGAAAGGCTTGAATTCCTTGGCGACGCACTTCTCGGTGCGGTTATCGCCGAGCAACTGTACCTGAAATTCCCGGATTTACCTGAAGGTGATCTGACTCGTCTGCGTGCCACGCTGGTCAAGCGTGAGTCGCTGGCGAGTATTGCGCGCGAGATGAAACTTGGTGATCAAATCAGGCTGGGCGAGGGTGAACGTAAAACCGGGGGCTGGCGCAGGGATTCAATATTATCCAATACGCTGGAAGCCATCATTGGTGCCGTTTATCTCGATTCAAATTTTTCCAGGAGTAAAACGTTCATTTGCGAGTTGTTCAGGGAGAGGCTGGAACAGGTTTCTGTAGAGTCGATTGCCAAGGATCCCAAAACAACGCTGCAGGAAATTCTGCAGGCCAGAAAATTATCGTTGCCCGAATACTCTGTGATCGCCGAAGAAGGGCAGGCACATAATCGTAAATTTACCGTCGAGTGTGTTACCGAGGTACTGGATGTCCCGGTTACGGCGAGCGGCAAAAGCAAACGTAATGCCGAACAGGCGGCGGCCAGTAAAGTTCTGAAATCAATAAAATCCGATGTTAACAAGCTTTAAATATTTCATAGAACCGGATCTTATCTACGGATGCGTTGCGGTTATATAACCATTGCCGGTCGTTCCAATGTGGGGAAGTCCACATTGCTGAATCATCTATTAGGGCAAAAACTCAGCATTACCTCGCGGAAACCCCAGACTACCCGTCATCACTTGCTTGGCATAAAGACGATTGATAATGCCCAGTTATTGTTTCTGGATACCCCGGGTATCCAGATTGACCCGAAAGATCCGGTTAACCGCTTCATGAATCGTGAGGCTGTCAGCGTTATACCGCATTCAAACCTGATCCTTTTTATGATTGAAGCGAGTGGCTGGACAGACAGCGATAAAATCATCTGGGACAAGATCAGTAATTTGAGCGAGTGTGAATCTGTGCTGGTAATCAACAAGGTTGACAGGCTGAAAGACAAACAAAAATTACTCTCGCTTATTCAGTCCTTTTCGCAATATTCATTTGCCGAGATTTTGCCAATATCGGCCAAACAGGAAAAAGATGTGACCAGGCTGGAGCAGACCATTATCAAATACCTGCCCGAGTCAGAAGCGGTTTTTCCAGAAGATCAGCTCACGGATAAAAGCAGCCGTTTTATTGCAGCAGAATTCATACGTGAAAAACTGATGCAATCGCTTGGAGATGAATTGCCATATAAACTGGCTGTTACGATAGACGAGTTCAAGGAAGCAGAAAAATGTACAAATATTTCCGCGACGATCTGGGTAGAGCAGCAGCGACATAAACGGATTATTATCGGGACCGGCGGGGCAATCCTGAAAAAGGTCGGCGAACAGGCACGCAAGGATATGCAGAAATTATTCGGAAAGAAAATCTATTTACGGACATGGGTTAAAATCCGCCACAACTGGACGAGTGATGAACGGGCAAAAAACCTGCTGCAACAGATTTAGGCAACGATGCGAGTTGAACCAGGCCCCTGTTATATATTACATACTCGACCCTACAGAGAAACCAGCCTGCTCATAGAAATTTTTTCACAGCACCATGGTCGTTTCACTCTTGTTGTCCGGGGAGTGAGGACAGGTAAAAAAAACAATAAGTCATCTCTCTATCAGCCATATCAAAAAATTTTACTGGGCTGGTATGGCAAGGGAGAATTAGGTACGGTCAATTCCGCAGAATCATTGCAGGACGGATTCTCCCTGACCGGCTCACGCCTGATCTCGGGTTTTTATGTCAATGAATTGATTATGCGCCTGCTGCACAAGCACGAACCGCACATAGAACTGTTCTCTGCCTATGAACAGGCCTTGTCCGGACTCAGTCAAAAGATGGATGAACAAATCGTGTTAAGGCTGTTCGAAAAAAGACTGCTACAGTGTATTGGTTACGGGCTTGTTCTTGATCATGACGTGAACACAACAAAGAAAATTATTAAAGATCAAATTTACTATTATCAAATGGATTCCGGCCCAACAGAAACACCGGAATCAAACCGGGACAAGCTGCCGAAAGTTCACGGCAGTACGCTGCTCGCGCTGCTGGATGAGAGTTTGAACGACAAGCTGGCACTGACAGAATCCAGACGATTAATGCGGGTGATCCTTAACTCCATGCTGGATAACAAACCGCTGGCCAGTCGGGACCTGTACAGGTCATATGTAAAATACCAATAAAATCTGTACGCAATCGTCAACCGGATATAGAATTCCCGCTTTTTACCTCTACCGAATATGCCAGACGCACCACTACTACTTGGAGTCAATATCGACCATGTAGCCACACTCAGGCAGGCAAGGTTAATTGATTATCCAGACCCGTTGCGAGCCGCGAGGCTGGCCGTGCGCAACACGGCCAATCGTCTGCAGAGCGAGCAGTCGCGGGCCTGGGCGGGCTCGGGAGGCCCGGGACACGTGCACGAATCGCT
>JBHIXH010000005.1:31282-91049 GCA_041984885.1 Gammaproteobacteria bacterium | reverse complement strand
TAGAATCCGGTGCGGACTCCATTACCGTTCACTTGCGTGAAGATAAACGACACATCCAGGAATCGGATGTCGTTGCAATCAGGGCCTTGGCAGATACACCACTGAACCTGGAAATGGCAGCGACAGACAAAATGTTTCAGTTTGCCAAACAACTTCAGCCTGACTACTGTTGCATCGTTCCGGAAAAAAGGCAGGAACTGACTACTGAGGGAGGCCTGGATGTCGTCAATAATGTTGATAATCTGAAATACATTTGTTCAGGTTTGCAAAATAAAGGAATCAAGGTGTCATTATTCATTGACGCGGATGCGGCCCAACTGGATGCAGCGATAGCAACGGAAACGGATATGATTGAGATTCATACCGGACATTTTGCCAGTGCGACGGATAAGCAGGCACGACAAAAAGAATTAAACAAAATCAGCCAGATTGCCGAATCCGGGGTAAAACGTGGTCTGCAGGTTAATGCCGGACACGGTCTGAATTATGATAATGTCACACCAATTGCTGCAAATTCCTGTATTACGGAACTGAATATTGGTCATGCCATAGTTGCAGAGGCAATATTCACCGGTTTAACTCAAGCTGTTGAACGTATGAAAAAGCTGATGGAGGCAGCGAGATCATGATTGCTGGCATCGGTGTTGATTTGGTGAATATCAGTCGTATTAATGCAGGGCTGTTACGCTTTGGTGACCGTTTTGCTGAAAAAATACTCAGCCAGGCCGAGTATGATGATTTCAAAACCAGTAAAAAGCCGGCAAGCTTTCTCGCCAAAAGATTTGCTGCCAAGGAGGCAATGGCAAAAGCACTGGGCACCGGCTTCCGTGATTCGTTAACTCTGAAACAAATAACTGTTGACAATAACAGTATTGGCAAACCAGTGCTCGTCTGCACGGATCGGGCCTTATATCTGCTTGAACAAAAAAATATTAATTCCATTCATGTTAGCATCTCCGACGAAACCGATAACGCAATTGCCATGGTTGTTCTGGAACAAATCTGATTTATTTATCATTTTATTATGTCGTTAACTAAAGAAGTCGGCAGACGTCGCACCTTTGCCATTATTTCACATCCGGATGCAGGCAAGACAACGGTTACCGAGCAGTTGCTCTATTACGGTGGCGCCATTCAGACAACCGGCACGGTGAAATCACGCAAGTCCGATCGTTATGCAACATCTGACTGGATGCAGATGGAACAGGAGCGGGGGATTTCAATTACCAGTTCTGTTATGCAGTTCGAATATAACGGCTGTGTCATTAATTTACTGGATACACCCGGCCATGCAGATTTCTCCGAGGACACCTATCGAACACTGACAGCAGTAGACTCTGCGCTTATGGTGATTGATGTTGCTAAAGGAGTGGAGGAAAGAACCAGAAAGTTAATGGATGTCTGTCGTTTGCGTGACACGCCCATTCTGACTTTTATCAACAAACTGGATCGTGAAGGCAAGGAACCAATTGAACTTCTGGATGAAATTGAACAGGAATTAAATATTCAGTGTGTGCCAATGAACTGGCCGGTTGGCATGGGGAAGCAGTTGCGTGGTATTTATTATCTCAGGGAAAAACGTCTGCGACTGTACAGGGAGATTGATAACCAGAAATATATCGATCATGTCGATGACTCTTCGTTTAATTGCTTTCCCGATCTTTCGCTGAAACATTTACTGGAAGAACTGGAACTGGTTCGCGAGGTCTGTCCTGAATTTGATCCGGATAAATTTCTAACCGGAAAACAAACGCCGGTATTTTTCGGCTCTGCATTAAATAATTTCGGTATCGAGGAGTTTCTGGATTACTTTTCCGGGCATGCGCCGGCACCGCAGCCAAGGGTAGCATTTGAGCGTACGGTAGAGCCGACTGAAGACAGGCTAACCGGCTTTGTTTTCAAGATACAGGCGAACATGGACCCGGCCCATCGGGATCGCATTGCTTTTTTACGCCTGTGCTCGGGACAATATAATAAAGGCATGAAAATGCATCATGTCCGCATCAAGCGGGACGTGCAGGTATCCAATGCCGTCAATTTTCTTGCGGGTAGTCGCGCCAATGCCGAACACGCCAGTGCCGGTGATATAATTGGCTTGCATAATCATGGCACCATCCAGGTCGGCGATACGTTCACGCAAGGGGAGTCACTGACATTCACCGGTATACCCTATTTTGCCCCGGAATTATTCAGACGCGTTCGCCTGAAAGACCCGTTAAAAATGAAAGCCCTGCTAAAAGGGCTGGTGCAACTCTGTGAAGAAGGGGCGACCCAGATATTCCGCCCGTTTATCAGTAATGATCTGATACTCGGTGCTGTCGGCATTCTGCAATTTGATGTTGTCGTCGCCAGGTTGAAAGACGAGTACAACGTTGAATGCACTTATGAATCAGTCAATGTTGCAACTGCCCGCTGGATCGATTCGAAGAACGAACAAAAACTGAATGAGTTCAGAAAAAAAGCCGAGGCTAATCTTGCTATTGACGGCGCAGAACAACTCGCTTACCTGGCACCATCGATGGTGAACCTGAATCTCGCGATCGAAAAATGGCCGGATATCACTTTTAAAGCAACTCGAGAGAGTTGATAACTGCTGTAAAACTCCGGATTATTTCGCTGGCTTCGTTGACCGTTCCAGCGAAATCAGCTCTCTGAAGACTCAGTCACCGGTTTCTTCCCGGTAACGACAGCGGATGTATCCTGCTTTGGTTCTTGTTTCATGCTTGCGTCTGACTCAAACGAATTTTCCTTTGCTGGCTGTGGCGTTTGAGGCTTCGCCCCCGATTGATCATTGCCAGTGTCGGCTACAGGTGTTACCTGGTTGCCCGTGGTTGCCGGTAAATTGTTTTTTGTTGTTGCCTCGACCGGCCTGTTCCCTGATGACTCATTTGCACGATTCACATCCTGCTGGTCACTGGCCTGCGTTGACTCTTTTTTAGTCTCGGTATCCGGTTTCTTTTTCTGATTCCGGATACCGCCACGGCGATTGCGTTGATCATTTCCACGTCGCGACCGGTTACGTCCGGAAGATTCGCCATCGCGATTGTTTCGCTCGCGACCGGAATTATCCTGGTTCCGGTTTTTGCTGGAACGGTTTCGGTTCCTGTTACGATTTCGGTTCTGATTTTGTCCGCGACCGCGGTTGGAATAGGACCGATTCCCCCGGTTCGACTCGTTTGACGTCGATTTCTCATCGTCCTTATCCTTGTCCGGCACGCCAAACAGGCTGCCAAACAATCTTGATATCAGCCCTTTGCTTTCGACCGCTCTCGGTGCGGGCACAGGTCTTGATGGAACCACCTGCTTCAGGGCAGGTTCCTCGATAGCACGTCGTGCAGGTGGTGTACTTTGGACCGTATTTTCTTCTTCTGATTCGGCGCTGAGGTTGTAGCTGGCCTGTTTATGTTCACGCTTACCGACATCCGATTCACGGATCCGTTGAATCTCGAATTGTGGTGATTCGAGGCTTGGATTTGGCACAACGATAACCTCGATTGAATTGCGTGATTCAATATCAATGATCGCTGTTCGTTTTTCGTTTAATAGATAAGACGCCATTTTCACAGGCAGATGTGCAACGATCTTGGCGGATTTTTCCTTAATCGATTCCTCCTCGATTAAACGCAGGATCGATAATGACATCGATTCAATACTGCGGATTTGGCCGGTGCCCTCACACAACCTGCACGTCGTCTGACTGGATTCGCCCAGAGACGATTTCAAACGTTGACGCGACATTTCCAGCAAACCGAAGCGGGAAATACGCCCGATCTGAACCCGCGCGCGATCCACTTTCAATTGCTCTTTCAGTCGGTTCTCCACCTCCCGCTGGTTACCGCCGTTCATCATGTCGATAAAATCGATCACGATCAGACCGCCAATATCCCGCAGACGTAATTGCCGGGCAATCTCATCAGCTGCTTCCAGGTTTGTTGTCAGTGCAGTTTCTTCGATATCGCTGCCGGCGGTGGAGCGCGCCGAGTTGATATCGATGCTGATCAATGCCTCGGTATGGTCAATCACGACCGCACCACCCGATGGCAGGCGAACATCACGGGAAAAAGCCGATTCAATCTGGCTTTCAATCTGATAGCGGGTAAAAAGCGGATCGGATTCCTTGTACAGCTTTAGCTTGTTCAGGTTATGCGGCATCACATGCGTCATAAAATCATGTGCGCGCTGGTAGACGCTTTCATCGTCTATCCAGATTTCGTTTATGTCCTTGCGTAAATTATCCCGGATGGCACGAATGATGACCTCGCTTTCCTGGTAAATCAGGAACGGGGCATCGCGCTCATCGGCGGCAACCTTGATCGAATCCCAGAGTTGAATCAGGTAGTCCAGGTCCCACTGTAATTCCTCGCTGGTTTTGCCGACGCCAGCTGTCCGCAGGATCATGCCCATGCCGTTCGGGGCGGTGAGTGAACTCATTGCCTCTCTGGCCTCGGCCCGGTCCGCACCCTCAATCTGGCGCGAGACGCCACCGGCACGTGGATTATTTGGCATCAGCACCAGGTAACGGCCGGCGAGGCTGACAAATGTGGTCAGTGCGGCGCCCTTGTTCCCGCGCTCTTCCTTTTCGATCTGAACGATAAATTGCTGACCTTCTTTCAGCTCATCGCGGACATTGATACGGCCGCGTTTGTCGCCAGTTTCGTTATCACGGAACAGTGCGTGGGCAATTTCCTTGAACGGAAGAAAACCGTGCCTTTCCGAGCCGTAATTGACAAACGCCGCTTCCAGACTGGGTTCTATGCGAACCACGCGACCTTTATAGATGTTGGATTTTTTCTGCTGGCGGTTGGTAGATTCGATATCCAGATCGTACAAACGCTGCCCGTCCACCATGGCAATCCGCAACTCCTCCGGTTGAGTTGCGTTAATCAATATTCTTTTCATTGTATTATCCTTTCTGGTCACTCTACGGCTACAGTGCGAGTTCCGCACGGTTCAGCGTTACGCTGTATACCGGAGTGTGCTTGTTCTTGTCTGGCAGAATGGTTTCTGCCACCTGCCGCGCGTGACTGTTAGTCCGCACGACAATAATTCTGTTCGGGTCGAATCGGGGTGCAATCTCTCATATTGCTTTGCAACAGAGCGCTTATGCAGCAAACTGTCTGTATCCAGACAACTTTCCGAATCGAGTGTGGGGTTGCTAAAAATGCAAACTCAACCCGGCAAGCATAGCAAGAATGCCGTACTGCGGCAATCTTATACAGTACGAAGACCTTCGAAGCATGAGTGAAAAATATTTGTCAGTTCAATATGTTACGGTAGGAACTGAAGATTCAGGCAGAAGGATCGACAATTTTTTGTTTGCCTACCTGAAACATGTACCGAAAACACGCGTGTATAAAATGCTGCGCAAAGGCGAGGTGCGGGTCAACAAGGGCAGGGTGAAACAAAGTGCCAGGATCAATACCGGTGATGTGATCCGTATCCCGCCTGTCCATCAGGCCGACGCAGCGACAATCCCGCCATCCCGGTCATTGGTCGATCTGGTTGAAAACAGCATCCTGACTGAAAACCCGCGTTTCATTGTGCTGAACAAGCCGTCTGGCATCAGTGTTCACAGTGGCAGCCGGGATCAGAATGGCGTTATTGAGGCGCTGCGGGCAACCGGTGACAATCGAGGTTCGTACCAGCTCGTGCATCGTCTTGACCGCATGACGTCCGGCTGTCTTCTGATTGCAAAAGACAGCCAGGCATTACGCGTTGCTAACGAAGCCCTGCGACAGCAGCGATTTAAAAAGAACTATCTGACATTAATGCAGGGTCAGCCCGGTGACGATGTTTTTGATGTCGATGTTTCCATGTCGCGCGGACACTCGCGCAGCGGAGAACGCATGTCGGAAATTGATGCCGATGGGAAACGGGCAAAATCCAGGTTTTCGATTCAGCAGCGTTTCAAACAAGCTGCACTTGCAGACGTCTGGCTGCAAACCGGCCGCACCCATCAGATTCGGGTACATGCGAGCCACCTCGGGCATCCGCTGGCACTGGATAATAAGTATGGCGATCCGCTGTTTAACAAGGAGATGAAACAGCTGGGGCTAAAGCGGCTGTTTCTGCACGCGAGTCGGCTGGAATGTGATCTGGACGAGCTCGGGATCCGTTTAAACATACACGCTCCTTTGCCGGAGGACTTGCAATTCATCCTGCAAAACCCTGAACTGTAACGGCGATGCAATAATCTATATTGAGTCTGGTACAGACCAGTGTTTAACTATATCAATCTACTTTTGGCTGGAGCTTAAACAAGATGTCCCCGGAATCCGGAAATGCTGATGATCGACTAGCAAATCAAATCGCGAAGGAAACGATCAGCGAAATTCGCAAGGCGCGTCGCTGGCGTAACTTTTTTTACGGTCTGTTTGCCTTATATTTTTTCGGTTTTTTCGCTATTTATGTGTATGAAAATATCGCTGAAATGGGTCTCAGCGATGAGCAACATACGGCACTGATCGACATCAACGGGATCATTGCCGAAGACATGGAAGCCAGTGCGGACAATGTCGTTACCGGTTTGCGCGCAGCGTTCGAGAATGAAAATACCGCCGGCATCATCTTACGCATCAATAGTCCGGGAGGCAGTCCGGTACAGGCAGGTTACATTAACGACGAGATCCGCCGACTTAAAGAGGAAAACCCGGATATCCCGGTTTATGCCGTTATCAGTGACATCTGCGCTTCCGGCGGTTATTACATCGCCGCCGCAACAGACAAGATTTATGCGAATAAGGCAAGCATTGTCGGTTCGATTGGCGTCATCATGGCCGGTTTCGGATTTGTTGATGCGATTGAGAAACTCGGTATCGAACGACGCTTGCTAACGGCGGGTAACAATAAAGGCTTTCTGGATCCGTTCTCACCACTAAAACAGGATGAGGTCAGTCATATCTCCACCTTGCTTGAAGCCGTACATCAACAATTTATTGATGTAGTGAAGCAGGGAAGAGGCGATGTGCTGACCGATTCAGAAGATTTGTTCAGCGGTCTGGTCTGGACCGGGGAACAGTCAATCGACATTGGACTGGTCGATGAACTGGCCAGTCCGGGGCAGGTTGCGCGAGAGGTCATTGGTGCCGAGGAAATCATCGACTTCACCCGCAAGGAAAATGTCTTCGACAGGTTTGCCCGTAAACTGGGCTCAGCGATGGCGAATACCATCTACAAACATTCACTGGTACAACTACGGTAATTGAAAGCCGTGTTGGCGTAACATCGAAGACAAGGCGATCAAGGGTAATCCGACCAGGGCGGTTGGATCGTCACCGTGCATTTTCTCCAGTAACGTGATGCCAAGTGCCTCGGATTTAAAACTGCCGGCGCAATCGTACGGCTGCTCTACGTGTAAATAGCGTGCGATCTCTTCCGGATCAAGTTGTCGGAATGTGACAGTAAAATCGACTACCGTATCCTGGGTGGACGCTGAAACTGGCAGATACAGGCTCAGACCGGTATGAAAGACGGCAGAATTTCCACTCAGTTTCTTAAGTTGATGCAGGGCCTGATCATGTTGCCCGGGTTTGTTCAGCACTTCATTGTCACAGGCCACAGTCTGATCGGATCCGATCACAAACGCGTCTGGGTACACCGAGGCCACAGCCAGTGCCTTGGATCTGGCCAGGCGAGCGGCCATTTGACTGGCGGATTCCGAGTCGATTTCGGCTTCATCGACGTCCGGTGAAATCGCCTCGAAAGACAGTTGCAGACGTTCCAGCAAGCGGGCCCGGTAAGGCGATGAGGAGGCAAGGATCAGGCGTGGTTGCGTCATAAGTCCGGAATCATAGTGCCTGTCACCGATGAGATCGAATAATTCTTCGCAAGGTCAATATCTTATAAGTGCTTTTTCGACTTTGACAGCCTGCACCGCTCTGGCTAAACTTGCGCGCCTGATGCCGTCCGACTTACCCCAGACCGTCAATCCGGTGCGCCTGGCAAAGGCGGCAGAAAATCTGAGCGGAAGTATTGGACTGGGGACACTCTATCGCCTGCAACCGTTGTTACTTGAGCAAGACGGTGAAGTTGAATTCGAGTTGCGGTTCTCTCAGGATGACAATGGCAACTGTATTGTGACCGGACAATGTGACACAACACTGGTGGTGGCCTGTCAGCGCTGCTTCCAGCCAATGTCGCTGGAAGTTCACTCGGATATAAATTTGATGGTGGTGCATTCAGAGGCAGCGGCGAACCAGATTCCGGATCAGTATGAGCCGTTGCTGGTAACCGAAGATTCAGTACGGCTGAGCGACACCATAGAGGACGAAGTTTTGTTATCCATGCCGTTCTCGGCATTACATGAGACCGAGATGTGTCATGCTGAAGAAGAGACAGTAGAAAACGGGCAAAGAGAAAATCCTTTTGCGATATTAGAGAAATTGAAACATTAAACCAGGAGTAAAAAAACTATGGCGGTTCAACAGAATAAAAAATCAGGCTCACGTCGTGATATGCGACGTGCTCATGATGCGTTGAGCAAACCGACGTTATCCGTTGAGCCAACCTCGGGCGAGACGCATCGTCGTCATCATGTCAGCGCGGATGGCTACTATCGTGGTCGTCAGGTAGTTCAAAACGACAATTACGAAGATAACGAAGAATAATTCCAGCCTGAACGCATTCTGACTGTTCAAAGTCAACAGAATGCCGGTCACACGCAATTGAATACTACGATTTCGCTAGACGCGATGGGCGGTGATTATGGTCCGCAAGAGATCATCCCGGCCGCCGCGTTGGCCCTGAAAAAATTTCCTGCCTTGAAACTGATCCTGGTCGGCATCGAAAGCGAGATTCAGGCAGCTCTCTCAGAGCACAATATTCACGATTCAAATCGAATTGAAATCGAGCATGCATCCGAAGTGGTCGAGATGCATGAACCCCCCTCGCAAGCCTTGCGTAATAAAAAAGACTCTTCAATGCGGATCGCGATTGAAATGGTGCGCCAGGGCAGGGCCAGCGCCTGTGTCAGTGCCGGTAATACCGGTGCCTTGATGGCAACATCGCGATACCTGTTAAAGATGCTGCCATGTATTGATCGCCCGGCAATATGTTCCTCGTTGCCAAGAATCACGGGCAGTTCCCGGTTACTCGACCTCGGTGCCAATGTGGATTCCAGTTCGGAACAGCTGTTCCAGTTTGCTGCGATGGGCAGTGAACTTGCTTCGGCAGTGGATAACATCGAGTCTCCAACCGTTGCATTGCTGAACATCGGTGAAGAAGAAATCAAGGGGAACGATCAGGTCAAACAGGCTGCGGCACTACTGGCGGACAGCCATTTAAACTACGTTGGCTTTGCCGAAGGTAATGATATCTATACCGGTGATATTGACGTGATTGTTTGTGATGGCTTTGCCGGCAATATTGCACTCAAGGCCAGTGAGGGTGTGGCACAATTATTTGGACATAATATGAAAGCTGCATTCAAGGAATCCGTTTACGGAAGATTCGCTGCCGTCGTATCCCTGCCGGTCATGAAACGATTACGTAAACGTCTTGATCCGCGTCGCTATAACGGTGCTAGTCTGCTTGGACTGAAAGAGATTGTGATTAAAAGTCATGGCAGCGCCGACCGGGTATCGTTTGCCAATGCTATCAAGGAAGCCGTAAAAGAAATCGAACACAATGTGCCGGATCGCATCAGTGACAAGCTGGAACAGTTATTAAGTGAGCGCTAATAGAAAATGACTTACTCACGTATTATCGGCACCGGCAGTTATCTCCCGGAAAAAATTCTGACAAACAAGGAACTCGAATCGATTGTCGATACGACCGATGAGTGGATTCATTCCCGCACCGGTATACGCCAGCGGCATATCGCGGCCGATGATCAGACGACTGTCGACCTGGCCGAGCAAGCAGCGAGACGGGCCATTGAAAATGCCGGAACATCTCCTGAAGACATTGATTTGATTATCCTTGCCACGACGACCCCGGATTTGATCTTTCCCAGCACCGCCTGCCTGTTACAGAAACGACTGAATATATCCGGATGCCCGGCCTTTGATGTGCAAGCGGTATGTACCGGGTTTATTTACGCATTGAGTATTGCCGACAAGTTTATCCAGACTGGCGCGGCCAGAAACGCACTGGTTGTGGGTGCAGAAATATATTCACGAATTCTCGACTGGTCAGATCGCAGTACCTGTGTATTGTTCGGTGACGGTGCGGGTGCGGTTGTGTTACAGAGCAGTGAAGAACCCGGAATATTGTCAACTCATCTGCATGCCGATGGTAATTATCATTCGCTGTTACAGGTACCCGCGGGACCGGCAGCGACCGAGTCGGCAAAGTTGACCGAGGAACCCTATGTCAGTATGCAGGGCAACGAAGTATTCAAAATGGCGGTAAATACACTTGGACGAATCGTTGATGAAACACTTGAACATAACAATCTGCAAAAACACGACATAGATTGGCTGGTGCCGCATCAGGCGAATACCCGAATCATTTCAGCTACGGCAAAGAAGCTGGATATGCCGATGGAGCGGGTCGTACTAACGGTGCAAAACCACGGTAACACTTCTGCTGCCTCTGTTCCGTTGGCACTGGATGTCGCCGTGCGTGACGGGCGTATCCGTACCGGTGACACGTTATTGCTGGAAGCCTTTGGTGGCGGTTTTACCTGGGGTTCGGCGCTGCTGAAATTCTAGAAGAATGTTAATACAGGATCTGAATAATGACTGATTCGTATGCAGTGGTATTCCCGGGGCAGGGGTCGCAATCGGTGGGCATGTTGTCAGCGCTATCCGACCACTATCCGCAAGTAAAACAATGTTACGAACAGGCAGCGGATGCACTTGGCTACGATCTGTTTCACATTGTCCAGCACGGGCCGGATGAAAAACTGAATCAGACTGAATTTACCCAGCCGGCAATACTCGTCGCCAGTGTTGCCATCTGGAAAGTGTTGCAATCGGAAATGGATTTGTCCCCTGCGTTTGTTGCCGGTCACAGTCTGGGCGAGTACTCGGCACTGGTTTGTGCCGGCGCGATTGAATTTACCGACGCCGTAAAACTCGTCGCCTTGCGTGGTAAATATATGCAAGAGGCCGTTGCTGCCGGCACCGGCAGTATGGCGGCGATAGTCGGACTGGAAGACGAACAGGTCGTACACATATGCGAACAGCAGAGTAATGACACCATTGTCTCTGCGGCCAATTTTAATTCACCCGGCCAGGTTGTGATCGCCGGGCACAAGCAGGCGGTTGAACGTGCCGTTGAGGCATTGAAAGCCGCCGGGGCAAAACGTGCAATCGTGTTGCCGGTCAGTGTGCCGTCACACTGTTCGTTAATGCAGCCGGCCGCTGAACGCCTGGGTGAAGCCCTTAGGGAAATTGACATTGACACTCCGGCAATCCCTGTCATACATAATATCGATGCCACACCGAATACCAACCAGCAGAAGATCACAGACGCATTGTTGAACCAATTATATCAACCGGTTCAATGGACCGGTTGTGTCAAATCCATGAGTGATAATAACGTGACCACGATCATTGAATGCGGGCCAGGAAAGGTACTGTCGGGTTTGATCAAACGTATCGATCGTTCATTCCAGTGCCTGAGCACGTCCGAGCCGGATTCATTGCAAAACGTTGTCGCCACGCTAAAGGGTTCCTGAACATGTTCTTAGAAGATCAAATCGCACTTGTCAGTGGTGCCAGTCGCGGCATAGGTAAAGCCATTGCCGTTGAACTGGCCAGTCAGGGGGCAACGGTCATCGGCACGGCAACGACAGAGCAGGGCGCTGCATCTATCAGTGACTATTTACAGGAATCCGGCGGTGTCGGCATGCAACTCGATGTCACCGATTCTGAATCGATGCTCGCCTTTACCGGGTCTTTGGCAAAAGACGATCAACTGCCGTCAATCCTTGTGAATAACGCCGGCATCACCCGCGATAACCTGATGCTACGTATGAAAGACGAAGACTGGGATGCGGTCATCGAAACGAATCTGTCTGCCATGTTTCGACTGACACGTTTCTGTCTGCGTCCGATGATGAAGTCGCGTTGGGGCAGGATCATTAACATTACCTCGGTCGTGGGTGTATCGGGTAACGCAGGCCAATGTAACTATGCCGCATCCAAAGCCGGCATGATCGGTTTTACCAAATCGCTGGCGCAGGAAGTCGCCTCGCGCGGTATCACTGTCAACGCAGTGGCTCCTGGCTTCATTCAAACCGACATGACCGATGCGTTGGGTGAGGAACAAAAAACCGCCTTATTAAAGCAAATACCGCTGGCGCGACTTGGCGAGGGCAAAGACATTGCTGCGGCTGTCAGCTTTCTCGCCAGCGACAATGCAAGCTACATAACTGGTGAAACCATTCACATAAATGGTGGTATGTATATGCCTTAAAATATCTATATTAAACTTTAATTAAATGTTATATATAATTGATTAATATAGAATTATATATAACGATTCGGCATCGCTTGCAAGATGCTTTTAAATCACTAAACTTACACACGCATTTTCGGTCCAGCACCGACACGGGAGGATAAATTAATCATGAGTAGTGTTGAAGAACGAGTAAAAAAAATCGTCGTTGAACAGCTAGGCGTTAAGGAAGACGAGGTCACAAACGAGGCCTCATTTGTCGATGATTTGGGAGCCGATTCACTGGACACCGTTGAACTGGTGATGGCACTGGAAGAGGAATTCAAGACCGAAATTCCTGATGAAGAAGCAGAAAAAATTACCACCGTGCAGCAAGCGGTTGACTACGTTTCTGCCAATCTCGAATAATTCGCATCCGTTCAACCCGACAAGGCCGCGACTCCAGCGGCCTTTGTTTTTTTTAAAGCTAACAGGTAAACAACGTGAGTAAACGACGCGTCGTTGTGACCGGCCTTGGTATGGTCAGTCCGCTGGGTAATTCCGTAGCAGACAGCTGGGAGAAGATCCTCGCTGGTAAAAGCGGTATCGCCCCATTGAGCCACTTTGATACGACCGATTTTCCGGTACGTTTTGGTGGTTCCATCCGTGAGCTGGATATCACTGAATACATCAGCAAAAAGGACGCCCGTAAAATGGATCCGTTCATTCACTACGGCATGGCGGCAGGCATCCAGGCGTTCAGGGATTCCGGCATTGAGGTCACCGAGCAGAACGCTGGTCGCATTGGCGTCGCCGTTGGTTCCGGTATCGGTGGACTGCCGGGAATCGAGAAGGGCACAGAGCAAATCCTGGCGAGTGGTCCGCGCAAGATTTCACCCTTCTACGTGCCGAGTAACATCATCAATATGATCTCCGGACATCTCTCGATCCATTTCGGGGTAAAAGGTCCCAACTTTGCTATCGTCACTGCCTGCACAACCGGCACACATAACATCGGTGATGCGTTTCGCATTATTGAGTATGGCGATGCCGACGTCATGATTGCTGGCGGCGCCGAGATGGCAACATCGCCAACCGGACTGGCCGGGTTTGCCAATGCCAAGGCATTATCGACGCGTAATGACGAACCGGAACGAGCCAGCCGACCGTGGGACAAGGATCGTGACGGTTTTGTGCTAAGTGATGGTGCCGGTGTCATCGTGCTGGAAGAATACGAACACGCAAAACAACGTGGTGCAAATATCTACGCCGAGATCATTGGTTATGGCATGAGCGGCGATGCCTTTCATATGACTGCGCCATCTGAAGATGGCAACGGCGCAGCCCGATGTATGCAAAACGCGATTAACAATGCTGGCATCAATGTTGAGCAGGTCGATTACATCAATGCACATGGCACATCGACACCCGCCGGTGATGTAGCAGAAACAACCGCAGTGAAAACCGTATTTGGTGATGCGGCGAATGACCTGGCAATCAGTTCGACGAAATCGATGATTGGTCACTTGCTTGGTGCCGCCGGTGGGGTTGAGGCAATTTTTTCCATCCTCGCCATCCGTGATCAGGTTGCACCACCTACGATTAACCTGGAAAACCCGGGTGAAGGTTGTGATCTCGACTATGTCCCGCACGTAGCCCGACAAATGGACATTGATGTTGCACTGTCGAATTCATTTGGTTTTGGCGGCACGAACGGTACCGTGATTTTCAAAAAAGTCTGATACAGTGCCGGCTATGGGCGAAACCAGCGTTCTAGTCAATGGCAATCCGGAAACAACTCTTTCTGTCCACGATCGTTCTGTGCAGTTCGGTGATGGCGTATTTGAAACGGTTGCTGTCAGTAATGGACAGGCACTCGCCCTGGAAGAACATATTGCACGCCTGCGCACCTCGGCCAGTGCCATTGGTCTGACTGAACCCGATTTTGCACCGCTGCTGGATGACATCGCCACGCTGACTGACGACGCATCTACCGCAGTGTTAAAAATCATTGTTTCTGCCGGCGTCGGCGGCCGTGGCTACCAGCGTGCCGATGTGCAACCAACCCGGATAGTCTGGCGCTATCCCTGGCCGGAACAATACAACGCGACAATGATTGCCGAAGGCATCAATGTGCGCCTGTGTGACACCCGGCTTGGGCACAATCCGCGCCTGGCCGGTATCAAGCATGCCAATCGGCTTGAACAGGTTCTGGCTCGTAATGAATGGAATGATCCGGAAGTGGCAGAAGGTGTCATGCTCGATATTGATGATAATGTTGTCGAGGGTTGTGCCAGCAATATTTTTATAATCAGCGATTCTGCGCTACACACCCCGGCACTCGACCGATGTGGTATTCAGGGGACTGTCCGCAAGCTGATCCTGAATATCGCAGCAGAACTGAAAATTGATGTGCATGTGCGTAAAATTCATCTGGACGATTTGAAACAGGCGGACGGCATGTTCATGTGTAATAGCCTCATGGGTATTTGTCCGGTGAAAAAATTTAGATCGACCCAATATGAAATGCCGGAGCTGATCTCGTTGCTGCGGGAAAAGTTAATTCAGGACAAGAAAATCGCAGCCCTATGATTCGCAGTGTCTTGTTACTGGGGGCTACGATTACGGTTCTGATTGTCGTTGGCCTCTGGTTTGTCTGGCAGCACATGCAAACTCAACTCAATACGCCAATCACCCTGGCAGATGACACCCATTTTGTGATCCAACCGGGACAGAACCTGGCCGATGTGGCTCACCGGCTGACTGAAAATGGCTGGCTGTCACACCCTAACTATCTAATCTTTACTGCCAGACGCACTGGCAAGGCCAACCAGATCAAATCTGGCGAATATCCGATCAGCAAAGGCACAACCCCGTTGCAACTTCTCGATCAATTTGTCGAAGGCAAGGTGATTCAACATAGCCTGACGCTGGTTGAGGGCTGGAATCTGCGCCAGATCGAGGATGCGATTCGATCGTCCGAAATACTGGAACAGACGATTACTGACTGGTCCGGGGCTAATCTGATTAAGCTATTGAATATCCCGCACGCTTCTGCAGAAGGACTGATCTATCCGGATACGTATCATTTTCCCCGTGGCACAACGGATCTGGATTTTCTGCAACGTGCCTATGATCGTTTACAAGCTGTTCTGCAGCAGGAATGGGAAAAGCGCGCCAGTGAATTACCCTACCAATCTGCCTATGAAGCACTGATTATGGCTTCTATTATTGAGAAAGAAACCGGTGTGGCTGAAGAGCGTCCGCAGATCGCAGGGGTTTTTGTCCGGCGACTGAATAAAGGTATGAAGTTGCAGACCGATCCGACGGTTATTTATGCAATGGGAGAAAATTTCGATGGCAACATACGCCGCAAGGATCTGAAAATAGATTCGCCATTTAATACGTACGTCTATCCGGGGTTGCCACCGACGCCGATCGCGGCAGTTGGCAGGGCCGCGATACACGCGGCTTTAAATCCGGAGTCAGGCAAAAGCCTGTATTTTGTTTCGCGCGGCGATGGCACACATTACTTCTCGGAAACGTTAGCAGAACATAATCGCGCCGTGCGCAAATACCAGTTGAAAAAGTAATGGTCCTTTCCAGCTATCAACCCGGTAATGGATATTTTATTACTCTCGAGGGGATCGAGGGCGCAGGCAAGAGTACGCATCAGAAATATCTGGCCGAAATACTTTCTGCCGCCGGACACGAAGTCGTAACCACCCGGGAACCGGGCGGGACGGAATACGGAGAGATGATCCGGGATATTCTTCTGACCAGGAATGATCACGTGCAACTCGGTGAAAACACGGAATTACTGTTGATGTTTGCCGCACGTGCCCAACATCTGGATCAGGTCATTCGACCGGCCCTGCATGCAGGTAAAATTGTTATTTGTGATCGCTTTACTGATTCCAGTTTTGCCTACCAGGGGGGCGGGCGCGGCCTGGAACCCAATCGCATTCAGGCTTTGCAACAGTGGCTGCATGCGGACCTGGACCCGCATTTGACAATATTATTCGACTTGCCGGTCAGAACCGGGCTGGAACGTGCCGGTAAACGGAGTGAAAAAGATCGTTTCGAGGCGGAAGCAGAAACATTTTTTGATGCCGTGCGCCGTTGTTACATGATGCGTGCAGACAAAGAACCGGATCGGTTTGCTGTCATAGACGCCAATCAATCGATTGAGGAAATACAGTCCGGTTTGGACGCGCTGTTGAAATCCCTCCGCTTACTATGAGTGTTTTCCCCTGGCAACAGTCACACTGGCAACACCTGAATACGAGCAGGCAAGCAGGGCGATTGCCGCATGCGTTGTTATTCACCGGTGTCGAAGGTGCAGGCTTGCGCCAGTTCGCAGAAGCTTTTGCCAGAAAACTGTTATGTGAACAGGAAGGTTCCGAGTACGCGTGTCATCGTTGCCGTGCCTGTGCATTAACCCGGAGTGGCAGCCATCCGGATTTATCGCTGGTCGAGCCGGAAGCTGCCGGCAAGCAACTCACCGTTGACCTGATCCGCGATATGCTTCAGTTCGTTTTTCTGAAAAGCCATGCGGGAAGATACAAGATCGCAATTATCGATCAGGCAGACGCAATGAATCGCTTTGCAGCCAATGCCTTGCTGAAGACGCTGGAAGAACCACCGCCGCAGTCATTGATTATCCTGATCGCGCACCAGCCATCCCGCTTACCGATCACCATCCGCAGTCGCTGCCAGACTCTCGATTTTACCGTGCAGCATTCTGCAGAAGTCATCGACTGGACCCGGAATCATATCGAGAATCAGAGTATCGATGCCGAAACCGTGCTGGCGATCACCGGTTCACCGTTATCTGCGGTGGAATTGGCGAACGGCGACGGGTTCGAGCAACGCGAGCAGGTCATTCAGGACCTGGAACTCTGTTTTGACAATCGGCAATCGCTTTTGACGACCGCGAAACGCTGGTCAGATATCGAGCCCACCCAATTGATTGCAATGTTGCAAGGCCTGTTTCATGACATGCTGAAACTGAAAATTGCAGATAATCCGCCTGCTCTGCGTAATATCGATGTAACTGAACGTTTGCGCAGGCTGATAAATCAGTTAGACTTACATCAAATACTATCGTGTAGTCAGGTACTTGCGACGATGTATTCACAGATCAACAGCACTGTCAGTTACAATACACAGGCGTTGATAGAAGGGTTTTTGTATAACTGGCAATCCGCCAAAACCGGTAGAGGAGTCGAGCATTGAGTGTTCCTGGTGGTCGTGACCCAAGACAAGGCATTCTCTCGTTAACGATCCGTGACAAAAGTGCCTTGTACGCATCGTACATGCCGTTTATCAAAAACGGGGGCTTGTTCATCCCGACTGCAAAACCGTACAGTCTCGGCGATGAAGTATTCATGCTGCTGACGTTAATGGACAGCAAGGACAAATTACCGGTCGCCGGCAAGGTTGTCTGGATTACACCGAAAGGCGCACAAGGCAACAAAACAGCTGGCATTGGTGTGCAGTTCAGTGAACTCGACAAGGGCGCGACGAAGAACAAGATTGAAAATCAACTGGCCGGCGCGCTGAAGTCGGATCGCCCGTCACATACGCTCTAGAAACACTCGCTGATAGCAGATCGCTATTGGCTGTGCGTGGTGATCATTTTCCCCTGACCCCTCATAAATTGTTGTTCGCTCATGACCAATAGCTGTACGTTAGTCGATTCGCATTGTCATATCCCGGTGATCGAGGGCATCCCGGAAGCCGAGGTGCTTGCCAACGCCAAGGCCAACGACATCAGCCACATGTTATGTGTCTGTATCGATCTTGATTCGTTTCAACCTGTTTTGCAGACCGCCAGGCAACATGATCATATCTTTGCCTCGGTGGGCGTGCATCCAAACTCCGAGGTAAATAAGGAGCCGGCTGTCGATGAACTGGTACAGCTCGCCAGTAGCCATCCCAGGATCGTTGCCATCGGCGAGACCGGTCTTGACTATTTTCGTAGCGACGGCGACCTGGAATGGCAACGTCAGCGTTTTCGTACACATATCCAGGCAGCGAAAGAGTCCGGCAAACCGTTAATTATTCATTGTCGCGAGGCGAAAGACGACACGATTCGACTGTTACAGGAAGAGGGCGCGGAGACGGTCGGCGGTGTCATGCATTGTTTTGTCGAAGACCATGCTACGGCGCTGGCAGCGATAGAACTGGGATTTTATATATCCTTTTCCGGCATCGTGACGTTTAAAAATGCGCAAGACCTGCAAGCCGTCGCTCGACAGATCCCGTTGGAGAAAATGCTGGTAGAGACCGATTCCCCTTACCTGGCACCGGTACCGTTTCGCGGCAAGACCAATCAACCGGCTTATGTAAAACATGTCGCCGAATGCATAGCGGAACTCAGGAACATCCCGTTTGAACAGGTCGCCGAGGTAACGACAGATAATTTTTTTCGGCTGTTTAATATCAGCCGTTCAATTAATCAAGCGATTTAATCAACTCAATCGCGCGATTAATCGCATCCCTGTCTGTATAAAAGTGCGGCGACAGGCGAATACCGCCGCCGCGCTGCGCACAAATCAGGTTTCTCTTCATCAGTTGCTTATGCAACGCGACCACATTTGTATCAAGCGGCTGGAAATTAACGATGCCGGCGCGTCTGTCTGCTTGTTCCGGTGATATCATTCGGTATCCGGCCGTTGATCGAAAGGCGTCATCGATAATCCGGGTGCGTGCATCTATATCCCGTTCAACGTTCGTTATACCGTAGTCAAGCAACAGCGACAGGCTGGCACTGAATGCATGTATGCCCAGCATATTCGGGCTGCCACATTCGAAACGTCGGGCATCAGACGCAGGCGACCACTCTTTTAAATCATAATTCCCGGCATGTTCGACCATATGCCAGCCGAATTGATGCAACTCCAGTTGATCCAGTCGATTTTCATCGCAATAAAACAATGAAATGCCCTCCGGACCCAGCATCCATTTATGTGCATCGGCCATGACAAAATCCGCAATACAGGCCTGCACATCAAATTCATGCGCACCCAGACTCTGGATTGCATCGACACAAAACAGTATGCCTTTCTTGCGGCAAAACTGCCCCAGTTGTTCCAGATTTATTTTCAGGCCGGTGCCGTACTGTACCGAACTGATCGTCAACAGGCGTGTATTCCGATCACAGGCCAGCATTAATGCCGCTTCGGGGGATTCACCGGAGTTTAAATCGACTTCACGTAATTCGACCCCATGCCTCGCCTGTGCCAGCCACGGGATACGATTGGACGGGAATTCCTGAGCCGAGGTGACAATGTTCTCACCGGACTTCCAGCGGATTCCTTCAGCGACGACAGACAGTGCCTCGGATGTATTCTTTAATAACGCAATCGATTGAATCGATCCAGCATTGATCAGATCCTTTAATTGATGCCGCAATTCATTTTCTTTTTTTAACCAGTCCGGATAATTTGCCGCGCCGGAAACCGTATTCTCCTCGGCAAAGCGTTTAACCGCCTGGCTGGTTCTTTTCGGCCAGGGAGAGACCGCTGCGTGATTCAGGTAAAGTAAATTGCTCTCGAGTGGAAATTCGTTGTCAATATCAACGGTGGAAGTCATTTTATATTTTTTATATCGCAGTTATATTGTCCTACAGGATATCTCGATCATATCACCGAAACCGGGATCCCCTGAGATATCCGAACAGTAATATATTAGTTATGCATATTCATGTCTGAAAAAAAACCGACCCTGCCATCGTTCCTGGATGAGTTACTGAATTCAACGGATTTGGTCATCCACACACTGGAAAGAAATTTTAAGGAATCAGTAACCACTGAAGTATTGCAACAGGATTTCATCAAGTTGCATCCCGACGATTGGCCGGCAGCCGGTGCCGGAGAAAAGATCCTGCAACGTAAAGTTTTAATCAAGGGTTCAATATCCGGGCATATCTATCTCTACGCAACTTCAAGGATTCGTATCGACAAACTCGACAGGAAAATCAAAAACGACCTGATGAACACGAACCTGGGCATCGGCGAGATCATCAAGGGCAGGGGACTGAATACCGAGAGATTGATATCAGAGATTGAATTTTCCAATGAACCGGACATCAATGCATTACTTGTAACCCGGGGAGATGTCATCAGGCGAAGCTACAGCATTCTGCTGGATTCTGTGCCGGTTATAATCCTGTCTGAATATTTTCCCGTTCAGGTTTATGCGCGCCAGGAAACCCCGTAGCCAGACTAGCGACAATACTGCAACAGCTTCTCATACTGCTGATCGTATAGATCAGCAAGAAATCGGCTGGCCAGGTTCAGGCTGCCAGCCTGCGTGGCATGGTTGAAATAAGCCAGATGAAGCCTAGCACCGTGACACTGCACGGGATCAGCATAAGCATATCCGGCCATCATGCCATCGCGTCGGTCTGCCTGGTTCAGGGTTTTTAACTGATTCCTTTCATGGATTTGCTGTAACCACTGCAGTTCGTAGTCACGTAATCCGGCTCCCCGTGTCACATAATTGTTATAGCTAGGCTGTAGCTTTTGTCCTTCCCCGCTGCATGGAAAATCCTGGAAAGAAAGTTGCGTAGAATCTGTGCCACAGTGATAGATGTCGACTGCGGCAGATGTGGAGAATACACACATGACGATAAAAAATAATAATATCCGCATTTAAAAGTATTAGTCCATTTTGTTACCTGGCTCAAGTGAAAAATAAAACAGGGCCGGTAGAAAAACTGCGTAGCGTCTGCTGGATGGGTTTATTACAACAGAAAGTCCGGATAAATTGCCATGTCATACGCCAATCAGCTATCACTGGTTAATCTGCGGTCTCGACAATGTCTCCAGCAAGCTTTTTTATCATGATGAGAAATGTTTTTTGGTCTTCAGGAGTGACGCCGTGCGCAGACAGCAACGATGTTAAAATCGTCAGAAAGTGATCCCAGTCATCCGGGGTAATATTCATGCCTTGGTGTACCTGCAACATGCTCCTGCCTGAGTATGAGAACGGACCGCCAGTTAGCATGCAAATATATTCCACCAATAACTGTTTTTCCCTGCGGATGCTGTCTGCCCCCCGATCTTGCCAAAAGCGTCCGAGTTGCTCATCCGAGCGGAGCCTCGGCAACAGGTCATCAATCACGGCGGATATTCCCTGAATCCCGCCAAGATGAGAATACAGCGAGGTAGTAGCCGGTTTTTTAATTTTTAATGCACGCATTTTGGAATTCAATGTGGAGGCGTTTACATCGAGAAGTGCAGCGGCTCCGCGCGTTCCTGATACCCTCCAGCTGGTTTTCTCCAGGGCATGGATCAGGTTGTAAAATTCTAACTGCTTGATCTGTTTGTCCGTCAAGATTCCACGCGCTTCCGAACCGGAAAATGTCGTCATATCTGAATTAATTTGTTTTAACGCCAGTTCTGGCATGGCCAGGTCCAGGCGAAGTTGCCTGTCGCAAAGAATGACCGCACGTTCAATGACATTTTTCAGTTCGCGAATATTGCCAGGCCATGAGTACTCGGTCAGCATTGTTTTCTGTTCGGCCGTGAATCCGACCACCTCCTTGCGAAACTCGCGGGATGCCTCGTCAAGAAAATATTCTGCTAGCGCAACAACATCATCTTTTCGCTTGCGTAACGGGGGTACTGAAACAGGGAAGACACTCAATCGATAATAAAGATCTTCCCTGAACGTTCCTTGTTCCACTTCTTTTTCCAGGTCACGGTTCGTCGCAGCGATAATGCGTATATCTACCTCATGAGTAACATTTTCACCGACCCGCTCAAACGATTTCTGTTGAATGGAACGAAGCAGTTTGCTTTGCAACTCGTAGGGTATCTCACCGACTTCATCGAGAAACAAGGTGCCGTGATTGGCCATTTCAAATCGGCCGATCCTGTCCTGCACTGCGCCTGAAAACGCACCTTTGATATGACCAAAAAACTCACTTTCAAACAGTTCCCGGGGAATGGAGGCGCAATTAACCGTCACGAGTGGCTCCTCACGCCTGACACTCTTCTCATGAATCATCCTGGCGACAAGCTCCTTGCCAGAACCGGATTCACCGCTGATTAAAACGGATGCCTCCGTGGCGGCCACAGATTCGATGCGCTCGATCATCTGTCTAAAAACAAGACTTTGCCCGACCATTTGATCGATATCCCGAATAGGTAAAGCGGTTTCCCGCAGGTAATCACGCTCCAGTACCAGGCGGTTGTTCACGTCATCCAACTCCCGGATCTGCTTCTCCTTTTGTAATACATTTTTCTGTAGTCGGGATATATCGACCAGACTCCAGAGAAATACCGGCCCTGTACGCAGTTGCAAGGGCTTGATGTGCGCCAAAAATTTACACTGCTTGTCTGGTTGCATGTACAGCTGGATGCCTGCCTCCACGGCTTTTTTATTTCCGGTTGCGTTCAGGCAACTCAGAATACGGTCACGAGGAGAGAGCAATGCCACAAGCGTTTGTCCCACAAGCGGCCCAGCAGATGGCTGAAAATATTCTGAAAACAGCACATTCATACGTTGTATGCCAGCATGCACGTCGGTGATACATGCCATGTTCGGCATGACATCAAGATTTATCGCATCGGTATCAGACATGCTGTTACTCGGAAATTTCGTACAGTGGGAACCAGTATCTTTGAAATCCACCATTTTTTCTTGTTTATTATCGTTTTAAAGTTGTTAAATTAAACGGGAAATAGTGCATGAAATATCCTGTTTTATTTAAATTAATAAATATGGCCTGCCTGAAATTGCGCTGAATCATCATACATCTCCCTGTTTTTATTGAATAATTCAATTTTTCAGCAGATTGGCATTGTGATTGCTCAATCAATACCGGTTACAAGATTAAAGCCAACTAATTCATTCGTGCCGGCCTGCATGCATGCTAACCGCGGCAGAATGACTTACCTGAGGAGGAACGATGAAGACAACCGCGTTATACAAGACCCTAGCTGGACTGATGCTGAGCACGCTGACCTTGCCGGCTGCCATGGCACATGAACTTGGGTCGAATATGAAACCGATCGCTTTCGGGAATGATCAGACCATCATTGACTTTGACAAGGTCGCCTGGCAACCACTCGATGTGGAGGGATTGGACCCGGGTGTGGAGATCGCGTTGATACGTGGCGATCTGGCCAAAGATGGAAGTGAAGTAGTCCTGAAAATCCCGGCGGGTTATCACGTTGCCATGCACACGCATACCAGCGATGAAACCTATATATGGCTCAAAGGCGCCTACACGTTGATTTCCGAGGATGGCAAAAAGCACAGCTTTCGCAGTGGCACGGGGTACATCAGCTTCCCCGGCAATGCGCCAAAGCATGCGATTACCTGCGATGCCGAAGATTATTGCCTGACCTACATCAAGTGGTCGCGCCCATTTGATATTCTGTATTAACCGCAAACACAGGATGCAATTGCATCATTCCGGGCTCACGCCAGGGAAGGCACCAGTCTCATACTGCGCAGATGCACTTTGAAATGACTTTACCGGGAAGCGATGACTGTACGTATTCATGAATAGTCAGGCAGTCTTAATCTATAACGGCACAGGTGGTGCAGGGCGCGCTGCATCCGCGTCCGCCGTTTCTATCCTGTTTGTCAGTTTGTGGTTCGTGGCTGGTATCTTTAACGGCCAGGCACTGGCTGAATCGAACACGTCCGGTTTGCCATTTATAAATGACATCGATCATATCGTGCTGGAACAGCAACCCCAGCAAACAGTCCAGATATATACCGACGCTTCGTTATTAAACCGGTTAGACAATTTTCAAAGAGCCGGCATAAGCCCGCTAATGGGATTTGGCAAGGTCTGGTTATGGCAGCGCGGAGAATTTGTGTTGAAAAACGGAAACCGGGTTCGTTGGCGGACATTTGCCAGAAACATACTGCTGGTTGAAACCGAGGATGGACCGGAATTTTATACAGACGCCAGCGCGACAACGCGAAAGATTGTCGGAAATAAAATGATTACAACAGTGTACACGCCTGATGGCCAACACGAATTTGAAATAAGTCTGCTGCCGTCCAGGTGAGCTATAATCAGTAAATAAAAATAATAAAAACAAAGAAATAGAAGATATATTTAAAAACTATTCTATTCTCTGATCGGTATTCCCATGCTTTTATTACTACGTATAATGTATATTATGTTAAATTTTATGTATGAATGGATAATGACACGTAAGCAGCATCGTGATTAACGATAGTCATAGCTCGTAGCGCCAGTTTCTTCAGTGCGGCTGTGAAGGCGTAAAAGCATGAGAGACGATTGCCCTCGCCGACTGGATATCCTTTTCGCAGTTTATTTTTTGCGCAAAAAATCCGCGTTCTGAATAGCGAGTTCCGAGGTGATGTCATCTTTAATTCCAACGCGTAGTGAACACGGTATGTCGGTTAGTTATTTTGATCCGCAGGACATCACTCTTCCGTTCCCGATGCGCGATGAGCAAGCATATCGATATAATTGAATAATTCAGTGAAGAATAAAATTTACGCCAGTTGATGTGTTAATCTGATAAATGTGCGGTTTTTATCTGCATCAAAATTTCTTACATTAAACAGCTATGAAAAAAATACTGATTATTCTTTGCGGTTTTGTCGTCGTGACCTTTACTGTCATTGCCGGCATCGTTGTGTCGCTGGATGTCAACCAATACAAACCAGAGATTGTAAAACTCATCAAGGATAAAACCGGCCGGGAGTTTTCAATTAACGGGGAATTACACCTTGCTCCCTCCCTGCTACCCACGATCGCAGTCAGCGATGTCACGTTTGGTAATGCCCAATGGGGCAGCGAACCCGACATGCTGAGTGTGCGCCGGTTCGAGGCGGAAGTCTCCTTGCTGCCATTATTAAGAAAAAATATCCAGGTGAACCGGTTAATTTTGCTGGAACCCAATATCCTGCTGGAAACAGATAAACAGGGCCAGGGAAACTGGATCTTTGCTGAACCCGGGAAAGTGGCCGACCTGGAAGAAGCCACAGATACAGATAACAGCCCGTCCGGAACTCCGGGACTGAATATCAATGAAGTCGTGATCGAAAATGCGAACCTGACCTACGTTGACGGACAAAAAGGTAAAACCACAAAACTTCATATTGAAGAAATCTCGGCACGCTCAAGCAGTTTTTCCGATCCATTGAACCTGAAAGTCCGTGCCGCGTTGAACGAAAGCCCGATCAGCGTCGACGCCGAGCTGGGCTCATTGAATGATCTAACCTCGAATCAATCCTGGCCCGTTAAATTATCGGCCCTCGTTGATAAGGCTTCGGCCAGCATTGATGGTCAGATAGACCAACCGATGCAAGGCAAAGGTATGAACCTGAATGTCGCTTTTAACATCGATTCGCTCAGTCATCTGAATCGCGTCGCTGGTTCCGAACTGCCCCAGGCCGGTCCGATCAAGGTCGGTGGCAAATTAACGGATACTGATAACGGCTACTCGGTCAGCGGTCTTGTCGCGACCTTGCTGAAATTCGAGATCAAGGGTGATGTCAGTGTCTCGATGGCTGGCGACAGACCGAGCCTGGTTGCCAACCTGTCTGCCGACACACTGGACGTCTCCCCTTTCCAGCCGGACGAAAAAGCCAAACCGAAACAGAAAAAAACCAGGGTGTTTTCCCCCGATACCCTGCCGCTGGCAGGTTTGAATTCCGCTGATCTCGACCTGAAGATGCAGGTCAACAAGTTTATTACGAAAGACGCAACGCTGTCGGACGTCAACCTGTCCCTCTCATTAAAAAACGGCAAGCTGAAACTGCAACCATTTACGGCCAACGTGGCTGGCGGCACGTTACAAATCGCTACCACGCTGGATGCGAGTAGCGGCAAAACCGCAACATTGAACCAGGTATTAACTGTCCGCCAATTGGAACTTGGTCAACTACCCAATTTCAGGAAAAACCAGGCCCTGTCCGGCGGCAAGACCGACGTCGATATCAAGTTGTCCGGCAGTGGACAAAGCGTGGCGGCTATCGCGGGCAATCTGAACGGCGAGATCCTGCTGAATACCGGTGCTGGCAAAATGGCGAATCAGTCCGTCGATATGGCAGGCGCCGATGTCGTCTTCTCTGCGTTAGACAAGATCAATCCGATGTCGGAAAAAGAGGCGCATACTTCGCTGGAATGCGCAGTATTAAATTTTATCGTCAAGGATGGTATGGCCACGACAGACCGCGGCATCGCCTTCCGCACCGAACGCATCAACATATCCGGTAGCGGCACGATAGATCTGAAAAACGAGCTATTAAACCTGGCCGTCAAGCCGCGTGCCCGTGAAGGACTTGGAATTAACCTGGGGACGTTGGTCGATGCAGTACAGATCACCGGTCCGTTATCTGATCCTTCCATTGGTGTGGGCGCCAAGGGGGCATTGACCGCCGGAATATCGGCCGGTGCAGCCGTCGCCACCGGCGGGCTGTCGTTGCTGGCCCAGGGGTTGTTTTCCAAAACCACCGGCAAAGGCAACCCATGTGATATCGCGCTCGGTAAAGTGGCAAAACCGGAACCCGTTGAGGAAGCGCCAGCAAGTGAAAAATCGGCCGTTGAAACAGCAACGGACACGGCGGCCGATGCCGTCAAGGATGTAACTGAAGGGGCAGGTAAACTGCTAAAAGGATTATTCGATTAGTTTAAAAATCCACCGGTCGCCTGGATTGGCGTCAGATCGGCCTGGCTGTTAATCCAGGCGGCAATTCCATAGCGTTTGGCGGCGATGTCGCTGCTCGGTAGCGCCAAGTCTGTCCGGTAACTATCACCTCTTTGCCGCAACCTGGTTTGATCCAGTTGCAGCACAACAAAGTCATGTTGTAATTTTTTCCCGGAATTCTCCCCCGCCTTGACGCTTGTTTCGATTCCGAAACCGAGCAGTGCCACATTCAGAAATAATGGCCTAGCCGTTGCCTGGATCGGCTGAAACTGCACCGTCACGATGTCGTTCTGAACTGACAGGTTGAGTACGCCTGGATTCCCTCCTTCCGGAAAATCAAACAAACGTTTTACAAACCAGTTGTGCCATTCCCTGCCGTTATACACAAATCCGGGCGTATAGATGGTTTTTAATGACTGCTGACGGGCAAATGCACGTTGCCTGCCGGTGTATTCCGGTTTCGCGAATCGGTCCTGCCAACCGATGTAATCCCAGTAATCCACATGAAACGCAACCGGAACAAATTTTTGCCATAGTTCTGGCCGTTTTATTAATGTACTCAACCACTTGTCAGCTGGAGGACAGCTGCTACAGCCCTCCGATGTATACAGTTCGAGCAAGCCGGTTTGCTTCGCCAAACTGGAAAAGTCCTGTGTCTCTGCCAGTAAACTTTCGGCCCCGAACAGCAAACACAACCCGACAACCGTCAACCCTTTCATCTAATACCCCTGAATGCGACTTACAGGTATGAGATGGAGTGCGGCAAAACGTTCCGACTACGACATTTCAATCCTGGAGAAAATATAATAAATTTAATATTATCAAATAATTAAAAAATATACTTGATATTTTACAATTAATAGACTATCTTATGATTACAGTTTAAATTACTGTTAAATATAGTTTTTTATTTACAGTAACAGGTTTTGTTTCTCCTCCTCGTTGGACCAAATCAACGAGATATTCATCAGCAAAACGTTAGAGACAAGGAAGTCTCATTTTTTTGCCCTCCCCTCTACCCTTCTATTTTTCATAAAGTTTTATCCTCCTCTGCCGCTACAGATCCAGTCCCTGACGCTATCGGTTTCAGTTAAATTCTGGCCTAACTCCAACGCATAAAATTAAGGATTTCAGGTATGAAAACATTCAATTGCGCCATCGTCTCCGCTGTTTGCCTGTTTCTCACTTCACCCTTGCCGGCTTTAACTGTCGAGATCGTCGACCAGAATGGCGTCCCCCTGAATAACGCCGTGGTGGCCGTCAGTTCACTCGACAGTGACAGCACACGACAGCCGGATAAAACGAATTCCGTGGTTGACCAGGTCAACAAGCGCTTCTTACCCGAGGTCAGTGTGATCCAGACCGGTACCGAGGTGAATTTTCCGAACAGCGATAACATCCGTCACCACGTCTATTCCTTTTCCAAAACCAGGCCGTTTGAATTACCGCTGTACGGCGGGGAATCGAGCTTTCCGGTGAATTTCGAATCAACCGGGAAGGTGGTCATTGGCTGCAACATCCACGATACGATGAGTGGAATCATCTATGTGCTGGATACGAATACGTTCAGCAAGACAGATAACGGCAAGGTTGAATTCAGTGACCTGGCCAGCGGTAACTACCGTATCGATGTCTATCATCAACATGCCTCCATTGATCCGGCCGATTCGACAGAAGTCCATGTCGATAATGGTGCGGCAAAAACGATTAAGTTAACCCTTAATGTTCAGGCGAAAGCGACGCAAGAAAGTGGTCTGAGTGAGTTGCAGAAAAAATTCAAGTCGCTGCGCCGTGATTAAACTCAGTTTTCGCCAGAAGATACTGTTATTACTGATTGTCTGCATGTGCGCGGCGCAGACCGTGACGATGCTGGCCACACTGGTCACGACGGAAACCACCATCCTTCAGTCGGTAACAGATGATCTGGAAGTCACAGAAAGTATTTTTGATAAATTGCTGGAACAACGGTTTTACCAGTTATCAGAATCGGTTCAGGTCCTTGCCGATGATTTTGGTCTAAAGTCTGCCGTTACTTCCGAAGACATGCCGACGATTACCTCGGCACTGGAGAACCATGCCGCCAGGGCCGGTGCATCAGTCGCCATGTTTATCGGACTGCAAGGCAAGGTAAAAGGCAACACATTAACTTCAATCGATTATTTACTGGAACCGAGCTGGATAAGGCTCGTGCTGAAGTTGCAACAAGAGGATTACCTGTTTTCAATCCTGTCTCTGGAAGGACTCTATTACCAGATCGTCAGTGTGCCGGTAACAGCGCCGGACAAGATCGGCTGGTTGCTGATGGGTTTTGCCGTTGACGACGGCCTGGCCGAGGAAATCAAGCATGTCTCCGGCCTGGAAATATCCATGTATGACGGCCGTAGCACTGATCATAACCAGTTTATCTCAACACTCGATATTCGTGATGAAAAAAAGCTCATCACGACGTTGTTTGGTTCGCAGTATCTCAAGGAAACACAGCAAACAACCAAGCAGATTTCACTGTTTGAGGGTGAAATGTTTCTTACGCGGATCAAACCCTTGTCACTCTCAAATAATCAACTGTATGTGATTTTACAAAAATCGCTGGAAAAGGAGCTGGCCCCCTATGAGGAACTGGAGAACAAATTAATCCTGTTTTTTCTGGCCGCATTAGGTTGTGCCATATTACTTGGAACCTATTACGCCAGTCATCTGCTCTCCCCGATTCGTGATCTCGTTCAGGCAACAAAGCAGATTGGTGAAGGTAACTATGATGTCAATATCGAGATCAGGAGCGACGATGAAATCGGTGATCTCGCTACCACATTGAACACGATGCAGCGGGAAATTGCCGATCGTGAGCAGCGTATCATTCACCAGGCTTATCATGATGATTTAACAAATCTGCCAAACCGCTACCTGGCCCAGGACAGAATCAAAAGCGCAATCCATCGTTCAAGACGTAATAACACACCATTTACGCTGGTAATCATGGATTTGTCCCGCTTCAAGCAAATCAACGACTCACTTGGTCATCATGTCGGTGACGTAATATTAAAGGAAACCGCCCGCAGACTGGCGCAACGGCTGCGTAAATCGGACACCGCGGCTCGCCTGGGTGGCGATGATTTTCTGCTGATTCTGGAAAATACCGGGCTTGAGCAAACCAGGGAACTGCTCAACAGGAAATTACGACCAATGCTATCGGCTCCTGTCGAACTGGAAGACATGCAGATTGACCTTGAATTCTATTACGGCATCGCCGAATTCCCGACCCATGCCGAGAATGGAACCGAGTTACTGCGACGTTGCGAAATCGCGTTATACGATGCAAAAGAACATCATGAGCATACTGCCGTGTACGAAATCGGGCGCGATAAAAACCACAGGCGTCAACTGGCGGTCGTTGCTGACCTTGAAGAAGGACTGGTAGCTGACCAATTTGTACTCAACTATCAACCCAAGGTCGATTTGCAAACCGGTGCGATAGAACATGCCGAGGCACTGGTTCGCTGGATGCACCCAAAATACGGTTTCATGCCGCCGGATGAGTTCATATCGGTACTTGAGTCGACCGGCAAGATTTTTCAGTTAACCAAATGGGTGTTATCCCGATCTGCCGAGCAATGTCGTCAATGGCTTGACGCCGGCATCAATTTGCAAATCAGCGTCAACCTGTCAGCGAACGATTTATTAAATAAAAGCCTGCCAACATTACTCAATCAAATACTCGGCAAACACCGCTTGCCCTCGACACAACTGGTGCTTGAGATTACCGAAAGCGCAGTCATGAACGAGCCGGAGACAGCGCACAAGATTCTGACCAATCTACGTCAGCAGGGTTTTCGCATTTCGATTGACGACTTTGGCACCGGCTATTCCTCCCTGACTCAGTTAAAAACTCTGCCCGTTGATGAATTGAAGATAGACAAGTCGTTTGTATTGAACCTGAAACCGGGCAGCCAGGATGAAAAGATTGTGCACTCGACAATTGACCTGGCCCATTCATTAGGTCTCGAGGTAATTGCAGAAGGCGTGGAAACAATGACCGGGGCAAGTATTTTGCATGCTTACGGGTGTAACAAGGGACAGGGTTACCTCTTCAGTAAACCCCTGCCCGCTGAAGAATTTACCAACTGGTACAAAAAGATAAACGGTGTGTATCAGCTGAACGAGAGCGAGGCGGCATAAGATGAATCTCGACATCAAGCGTTGTTATTCTCTCCTCGTCTGCATGGCAGTGCTTTCAGGCCCAACTGTATCCCATGCGACCAGTCGTATCCTGGCCACCGGTGGAGCCACGCAGATTGAAGGTCAGGCCGGCGGTGGTATCGTTCCCTGGGCCGTGCTGACCGGCTATGGTTCAATCGACGAGTTCGGTGCGGCGGCATTCGGCACTAACCTGCAACTCGACGATTACTCCCTGTCAGCGTATGGCGCATCTGTCAGTTATAACAACCGCGTGGAACTGTCGGTGGCGCATCAAAAGTTTGACACAAGCACACTTGCCGATGCGCTGGGCTTGCCTGACACCGAATTAAGACAGAACATCTACGGATTTAAGTTAAGACTGTTCGGTGACTTGATCCTGGAACAATTACCCCAGGTGACATTCGGTGTACAGTACAAACACCATCTGGATTTTTTTGTACCACGCGCCGTCGGTGCCGTGCGTGACAGCGACTTCGAATACTATCTCAGTGCGACGAAGCTGTGGTTGGCCGGACCGTTTGACCGTAACATCTTTGCCAACGCTACCGTACGCTGGACCCGGGCCAACCAGGGCGGATTAATCGGTTTTGGCGGTGACCGCGATGACGATCGGGAGCTGGTATTTGAAGGCACAGCCGGCATCTTTCTCAACCGCTATATCGCCGTCGGCGCCGAGTATCGTCAACATCCGAACAACCTCGGCTTTACCGATCAGGACGACTGGTTCGATGTGTTTGTTGGCATCTTTCCCAACAAGCATGTCTCCATTGTCGGTGCCTACGCAGACCTTGGTACCGTCGCCACGCTTGATGACCAGCAAGGCTGGTACCTGTCATTGGAAATTGCGTACTAACCCGGGAGTTTATTATGTGTAAAACCGTAAAGCTCAACCTGATCCTATACACCGGTTTTTGCATCATGCCAATACCAGCGAGTGCGACGACGCTGTTTGATGATTTTGGTGGCATGCAGACACTGAATGCGGTTATGGAACAATTTGTCTGGAATCTTGCTGATGACGCACGAGTTAACCATTATTGGGCCGAGTCGAACATCGACCGTTTCATGGAAAAAACAACGGAACATCTGTGTCATTTAATGGATGGCCCATGTGAATACACGGGTGACACAATGGCACGTACGCATAAAGGCATGCAACTCGATGATGCGGATTTTTATGCGGTCTCGGAAAACCTGATCGAGGCAATGGAAGCAGTCGGTGTACCAACCGGCGCACAGAACCGGTTGCTGAAACGGCTTGTACCGCTGTTTTCCGACATTGTTGAGAACAGTCACATCTGACTGGCCGGAATGTCGCCGGGCTGTTTCAGAAATGCCGATACGCTTTTACATTCACTGTGGAGTTAATACGACTACAATAAAGAGATGGAACAGGGAATTTTCATGATTAACCTGAGTCGACTGCAACAGCAGCACCGTCCGATGGCCTGCCCTTTTTCTGCGAATGGCCATGCTTGATTCCATTCTGTTAGTCGACGATAACGAGGCAGATTTATATCTACACAAGATTGCGATCCGTCAGGCCAACCTGACGGAACAACTGCTCGACTTTCTGGATGCCAGGCAGGCGTATGAGTACCTGCTGGAGTCAGAGGACACACCGAATTTCCCGGATATGATTCTGCTCGATATCAATATGCCCGGCATGGATGGTTGGGACTTCATTCGCGAATCGGCGGAACGGTTGAATAACAGGCTGCCTAAAATCATTATGCTGCTGAGTCCAACGCCGTTTCCCCATGTACTGGAACTTTGCCAGGAGAACGAGCATGTCAATGGCACAATCAGCAAACCGATAGACCCGGTTGAACTTTCGAGACTTGTCCCTAATCTGTATCATAAAATTAACAAAAACTGTTAAGGCCTGAATAGAAACAGAAAAATCCGGGAAAAAATTCAGACTATTCAACCGATTTAATTTAGACTCTGTCGAAGGAACTGGCTGAGGAACCTGAATCAGGATGACGGCTGATCCGAAGGGAGAAGTAAAATGACCACCTCAAAAGATCATTTTATAGTTGCGATCGGCGCTTCAGCTGGCGGTCTGGCAGCGCTTGAATCCTTTTTTAGCTATGTCCCGAAAAATACCGGGATGTCGTATATCGTCATTCAACATTTAGCACCGGATCATAAAAGCATCATGGATGAATTGCTGGGCCGGTATACGGAGATGCCGATTCAACTGGCCGAAAACAGAATGGAGGTGAAGCCGGACTCGGTCTACCTGATCCCCCCGAACAAGGAAATCCGTTACGCGGACGGCAGGCTGCAGCTGTCGGATCGCGAGAAAAACGTACTCAATCTGCCCATCGATATCTTTTTCCGATCTCTGGCGGAAGAAGCCGGCCCAAACTCAATCGGCGTCATACTCTCCGGCAGCGGCAGTGATGGCGCGCTCGGTATCCGCGCCATCCATGAGCAGGGCGGCCTGGTGCTTGCGCAGGAACCATCGACGGCGGATTTCGACAGCATGCCGAACAGCGCCATCCTGACCGGCGCCGTCGATCGTGTGTTGCGTGCACAGGATATGCCCGCGTTAATTGTCGACTATGTAAAACATGCATCTACCAGCGATAAGAAGGATACCGCTAACAAAAATGATGAGAATTTTCATGAACTGTATTCACCGATTCATGAGGTCCTGAATAAAGTCTTTGATGTCAATTTTGAGGAATATAAACCTGCCACGATCAATCGACGTATTGAACGTCGCATGGCCCTGCTCGGGTTACGCGCGCTGGATGAGTACATTGAGCTGGTCACGCAAGACACAGAAGAGCAGACAAATCTTTATCTTGACCTGTTAATCGGGGTTACCGAATTTCTGCGTGATCAGAGTGCCTGGGAAGAATTACAGACATCAGCCCTGCCCGCACTCGCCGAAAAAGTAACGACGAGTGATGAGCTACGCATCTGGATTGCCGGCTGCGCCACCGGCGAAGAAGCCTATACCATGGCAATTTTGATCCATGAAAAACTGACCGAGATGCAACGTCCGGTGAACGTACGTATCTTTGCCACCGATGTGCACGAACCCTCATTAAAGATTGCGAGCAACGGTGTTTATACATTAACGTCATTATCCGGTCTCGGACAGGCACGTATTGGTCGGTATTTCCGCAGTATTGACGAAACCTCATTTCGTATCTCGTCCGAAATCAGGAAGATCGTGGTGTTTGCCCGCCAAAATCTCATCAGTGAACCCCCGTTCACGAAGATCGATTTAATCTGCTGTCGCAATCTTCTGATCTATTTTCGTTCGCATGCGCAGAGAATGGCAATCCATTCGTTTCACTTCGCGCTGAAAACCGGCGGCTATTTATTTCTCGGGCCGAGCGAATCACTGGCAGACATCAAGAATGAATTTAATGTGGTCAGTAATATTCACCGTATCTATACAAAGCGGCGCGACATCCGGATCTCGACATTTGCCAACCGTTTCACCTTCAATAATTCGGACAAGAAAAAAGAACATAAGGTTATCTTCACCAATGACGCGGAAAAATCCAGCGATACGCGGACGATAGGCAGGGATCCGGATTTGATACGTGCATACGATTTCATGCTGGAAAAATTTGCCCCCGAGAGCGTTCTCGTCAGCACCGAGGGCAAGTTGTTGCACATCTTTGGCAACGCCTCCATCTATTTCCACATGCCCAGTGGAGTGACCAGCATGAACCTGAACCGACTGGTTCACCCGTCATTACGCATGGCGATTTCAACCGGGCTGATACGAATGAAAGACGAAAAAGGCCCGATCAGCTATGGCGGCATTAGAGTCAACCTGTCGGAAACAGATGTCAGGATACTACGTGTAACATTCACCCACATCAGCAGCGCAAAAACACAAAAATTGATCCTGATTAATTTCGCAGAGGCCGATAAGGTTATTGATCAGCAACCGGACGCGCCTGAAGGACAACCACCGGCAGTAACTACATCTCAACTCGCCAGGCTGCCGCAGGGGTTCAACTCCGAGGAAGCGGCCATGGATCAGATCGTTAACCTGGAACAGGAACTGCATTACACGCGCGAAAATCTGCAATCGACGGTCGAAGAACTGGAAACCAGTTATGAAGAATTGCAGAGTACAAACGAGGAACTGATGGCCTCGAATGAAGAACTGCAAAGCACAAACGAGGAATTACACTCCGTCAATGAGGAATTGCATACGTTAAATCGCGAACATGAGGAAAAAATTTCTGAACTCTCGCAACTGACATCGGATATGGATAATCTGCTGGCCAGCACCGATATTGGCACAATCTTTCTTGACCAGGATCTGAACATTCGTAAATTTACGCCGGCTGTCGCCAGGATATTCAGCCTGCTGAACCAGGACATCGGTCGCCCAATCACCCATTTAAACCGCAATATCAAGGCCAATGACTTTATTGGCATGTTGACCGAGGTTCAGCAATCGGAGAAACATGCAGAATATGAGGTCGAGGACCTGGACGGCAACTGGTACCTGATGGGCATTGATCCGTTCATCAATGAACATCACAAGATGGATGGCCTGATTGTGACTTTTGTGAATATCAACGCCGTCCGCGAAAAGGCTGACCTGATTCAAAAAAACCAGCGTCTGCAGTCCTATGCCTATGCTGTATCCCATGATATCAATGAGCCGCTGCGTAATATGTCCAGCTTCATTGAACTGCTTGAAGAAAAAGTAAAACAGAGCAGTGATAAGGAATCTGTCGAGTACCTGGACATGCTGAAACAGTCTCTGGAACGACTCGGCACAATGCAAAACGGCATGCTGGAATACTCCAGGGTGAACACGCGTGGTCAGGACATGACACGCATCAGCCTGAACTCGATGTTACAGAGGGCGCGAAATAATATTGCCGAGTTGCTGGAAACAGCGGATCCGGAAATCATTGTTGACAACTTGCCCGACATTGTCTGTGATGAAAAACAGATCATTCAGGTGCTTGAGGAACTGCTGGTCAATGCCGTTCGTTTTAAATCGACTTTTCCGCTTAAGATCGAGATTAAATTCAGGATGGAAAGTGAATATTATTTAATCGATGTCAAAGACAATGGCATTGGCATCGATCCAGACAAGACACAAGATATATTCCGAATCTTTGCGCGCCTGAATCCACGACAGCAGTACGCGGGTATGGGTATCGGTCTTGCCGTCGTAGACCGGATCATGGAGCGGCATAACGGCAATATCAGCTGCACCTCTGACGGCAGCAGCGGCACAACGTTTACACTAAAATTCCCCGTTATACAATAATTTACCTTCCTTTCTGTATTTATTTTCCAAGTAAATAGCGCGCATTCAGGCGGGCTGTTTCACCGGTATTTCTGCTTAAGAATTTTCCCGTTCAGGTCGATACATCAATGAATGGAAAGGAATTCTGATTGACCTATGACATCTGGTACAAATTATTCAATGCTGAAGACAGCGCCTGCCACCGGTTCAGCTAGTGCGAACGACTCTGGTATTGATCTGAGTTCACGTAATGCACTTGGACTGGAATTTGTTGATGCGCTTGAATCCGGCGTTTATCTCATTCTCGATAACGCTGGTAACATTACCAACTGGAATGACACGGCTGAAAGCTTTCTCGGATACAGCAAAAAAGACATAATCGGTCGGCATTTCTCCTGCCTGTATGCAAAACCGGCTGCAGTGGCCATTCAGCCGAACATGATCCTGGATATGGTCAAGTCAGGTCGCAACCATCGTGAACAGACATTGGTTGCCATGAAAGATGGCGAGGAGTTTCACGCCGAAATAGAAATCTCCTGTTGCACACCGGTCAATAATGAACCGCCTGCTTTCCTGATGTATTTGCGTGACGACAGTAAACTTTTCAACACGCAAACCAGGCTGGAATTGAACAACACGGTTTTCCAGGCACTTGGCCAGTCCGTGCTTGTTACTGACGCCGACGGTTATATTGTGATGTGCAATCGAAAATTTAATATTCTCACCGGCCTCGACCAGGAAGAGATCAACGGCAAGAATATTGACATTGTCATTTCGTATAAAAATGACAAGGAGTTATTACATGCCCAGGAACACGCGATAAAGCAATCAGGCACCTGGCAGGGTGAACTGTGGGTTCGTTCCGGCCCGGACAATGATCAACTGCTCTGGGTCGACATCGTATCCCTGTACGATGAACTTGGCGAAGCCACTTTCAGAATTTACACTTTTGAGATTGTCTCTGACGAAAAAAATGCCGAAAGGAAAATCTGGCAACAGGCAAACTTTGATCATGTAACCAGATTACCAAACCGCAACATGTTTATGGAAAAACTGTCGCAGACCACAATCAAGTCAGATCGCAGCGGCCTGCCCTTTTCTCTGATATTTATGGATCTGGATTATTTTAAAAATGTGAACGATGAGCTCGGTCACGATCAGGGTGATATATTACTAAAAGAGGTAGCCAACCGGATCAAGTCGTGCCTGCGCCTGACCGACACAGCATCTCGAATCGGCGGTGATGAATTCACGATCATCATGGATGAACTTGAAGATGTCTATGCCGTGGAGAGAGTGACCACCGAGATACTGAAGAAAATCAATACGCCATTCAAACTGGCGCAGAAAGACGTCACTATTTCCTCCAGTATAGGCGTCACCTTCTATCCGAAAGATGGCAAAGACGTTGCAGAGTTGATGAAAAATGCCGACCAGGCGATGTATAGCGCCAAACAACATGGTCGCAGTCAAATCAGCTATTTCACCCAATCAATGCAGGATAGTGCGAGAAAACGCACGGCAATGATTACTGCTATACGCAGTGCGGTCGAACAACAGGATTTCATATTACATTATCAGCCCATCATTGATATGACGACCGGTAATATTTGCAAGGCCGAAGCGTTACTGCGTTGGGAGCATCCGTTGCTGGGCGAGGTAAAACCGGATTCTTTTATCCATATAGCCGAAAACTGCGGTGTCATCTCGAAAATCGGCAACTGGGTGTTTAATCAGGCATTGCAGATGACAAATGAATTGCGCAGCAGCGTAAATCCGGATTTTCAGGTCAGTATCAATTCGTCTCCTGCACAGTTCAAGGACAATATATTTGATCCCAAAAAATGGGCAGAACAACTGAAACAAAGAGGGCTGCCCGGAGAAAGTCTGATAATCGAGATCACCGAGAATCTGTTTCTCGAAAGTAACCAGGTGACCAACCAGAAGCTCGGTGAACTGAGTGCAGCCAATATGCCTATAGCCATAGATGATTTTGGCACAGGCTACTCCTCTCTCTCATATCTGAAAAAATTTGACGTCGACTACCTGAAAATAGACCGTAGCTTTGTCAGCACGCTGGAAAAAAACAAAAATGACCTGGTGTTATGCGAGGCCATGATCCTGATGGCGCACAAGCTTGGTATCAAGGTGGTGGCGGAAGGCGTTGAAACCGAGGAGCAGTTGTCCTTACTCAAGGACGCAGGCCTGGATTATGCGCAGGGATACCTGTTTTCGAAACCCGTACCTGCTGACGACTTCTTCGATTTAATCATCAAGTTCAACAACTAGTCTGACTTGAGGTGATAAATGGTGCCCGGAGCCGGACTTGAACCGGCACGGAGTTGCCTCCGAGGGATTTTAAGTCCCTTGTGTCTACCAATTCCACCACCCGGGCAGTAGAATCAAGCGCGCAATCCTAGCAAATATCCTCTTGCAGAGTCGATAGTATCTTGAAAAAACGTCACTCCAGGCAATCTCCCAGGCCACCGGAGATATTGAAAAAATCCGGTCCGCACGAGGACAAGCGAAAAAAGGAAAAACACAAAAAGGATTACCGCGACGAAGATAGCGCTAATAACAGGTAAAAATGGAGGCTGGGGTCGGAATCGAACCGGCGTCCACGGCTTTGCAGGCCGCTGCATAACCACTCTGCCACCCAGCCATTGGGGAATACGTGGTCTCAAAGGCGCGCTATGGTAGCGCATTTGCCAAAACAATCAAACTGCGGCGGATGACTGCATATGTCTGATTAAACGGGACTATTCAGGAGTCCAGTCCCCAATTCTCGGTGCCATATTGGTCATACTCCTGAATAAAGCGCTCGATTTCCTCTGCATCAATTTCTCCTGGCCATCGCCCCAGCACCCTGCCATCCGGATGGAAGATCACCGTTAACGGGATCGCCTTGAGATATCCGTCAATCACATCAGAAGCGATTTTGTGATCGGCCAGGTAGAGTGGATATTCAATCGGGTGTTTTTTTATAAAGTTACGGATGACGTCGGCTTTGCCATATTCAAAGCTGGGGAAATCGACCGTAAGTCCAATAACATCGATCGAGTTTTTATTTTTTTGATAAAACCTTCGTATATTCGGCAGCTCTTGCACACAAAATGAGCAGGTCGGGCTCCACACGTTCATCACCACCCATCTGCCCTGTCCGACCAGCGTTTCACTCTCCTGCCAGTTTCCGTGTAAATCCTCCAGTTGACGGGCTGAGGTTGCGAGAGGCAACAGGGCCAATATAAAAGCTATGTAGACACGATAAAGTTCTGGCATAACGTTAAACTCAATCTATAGAATAAATTGACAGCGAAAGGGACTGTAAATTCACTCTGTTTTTCTTAACCTTAATGCAGGCAAATAGTCTTTCACATAGTCTCGTTGCCAGATATTGCCGGTTTTTTCACGCTGTTCCCTGTCGGTGAATGTATATTCAAAAAACCGGGCACGCATGAAGGTCGGCGGTGTGTTCGGAAAAGGATTATGTGCGAACAGGTCTAATACGGCAGGACTGCCATCCAGGCATTGATATAACAGACGTCGAAACCAGACCTGGCGTTCTGCATTTGACAGCGCAGCAAACCACATCTGCCAGTCCAGTCGCGGCTGGTGTGGAATGATCCAGCGCAGCGGCTTATCCAGTCTATCCGGTTTGTGATGAAAGCTGTATTCAAACCAGTTAATGCCATCGTTTGAGCCTTCAACCGTGACTTCATGCCGGACCGTTGTCATTACGGCAAACGGACCATAGTTATTGACAATATTCAAAGGTGCGACCAGTCGGGAGAGCAAAGAGGGTTCATTGCTCCGATTTGATTGAATAAACGTTAGCAGTTTTTCGGTTGAGACAAATAAAATAATGACGAGCAGGAACGAACGCAGGAACATTTTCGTTGACAAATGTGTCTCGTATTGCCGTGGCAGATGACGGCTCGTTAGTAATCGACTGGAAAGCCTTGTCGGCAAAACATGTAGAATCGCCCGATCGTCAAACAGAAACAGACAAAATGCGATCGCAAGCAAATTAAAAAAATTGTAATTGCCAGTGAGAATGATGCCGCTTTGAAAAATGATAAAACACCAGGCGGCGATAAAACGAATTCTTCGTGGAGCGAATATCAGGAACGGAACCAGCAACTCAATAATAAATGTGAGTGCTACCATGGCCATGAGTATCATTTCCGGCCACTGGTGTACATACCATGCCAGCGGGGTCGGTAATGGTTGGGTTTCAAAATGAAAGGTCAACGCTGTCAGGTTGTCCCAAGTTGGATCACGACTGGCCAACTTGACCAGACCGCCGAGCAACATGAAACGAAATAAAAGCCATCGATACAGCCAGACGATGATCCTTGAGCCTTTGCCAAGAAATATGGCGAGAAATCCGGCTTCCAGTAACAGGATATCCCACTGAAAGGACATAAAAACCTGCCCGGCGTAATACAGTGAAAGGTATGAGAAAAACAGTAAAATTAACGCCGGTGTGACAAACCGGCTAAAGATGACAAGCAACGATAATACACAACCGCTTGCAGACACCCACTGAATCATAGCGTCCGATGTGCTCAACCAGAACCACATTGGCGCGTTAAGCCAGGCAGTCTCACCGAACAACTCTGTCAGTCGTGCCACAAAATAATGTAATGGCAGCACCCCATCACTACCAATTAGTCCTTGTGCCTGTATCAAAAAAGAAAAAAATGCAGAAAAATAGATCAGCCCGAGGAAGCCCAAAAAAATTCGGGTTACGACAATGTAGTCAGATGGCTGGAAATTTCTGCCCCAGAACAGGTGACTGATAAATGCCAGCAAGCCCCGTCGTTTTGAAAAAAAAGTGTAAAAGTATTCACTGGTTGATCCAAACCCGGGGAAATGTCGATAGAGAAAAATCAATAGCGAATACGGGAATATATTCCTGTATAAACGAAACGTCGCCTCTGCCCCGCTGGCAACGCCGCCATCTGAATCGATTAACTGGATGGATCGCCTGAATTCCTGCTCGGAGATTTGCGGAAACCTGTGTTTTGCTGACTGATACGGCTCGAACTGAACCTCATTGTTGGTCAAAACCTGCCAGTGATTGACCCATTCCTGGCAAATACTGCAGTCGCCGTCATAGACGAGCGTCGTTTTCGTTGGATCAGTCATGATTACAGCGGCAATTCAGCCCGGTGAACGTTCATTTAGTCAATCAAATACAACTATATTCGTTCTCATCGTCAACAAGAATAGTGCTGACGGTTCAATACAACAATGATGAGATATTTTCTTATTTGTAAAGGACGGTCGAGAGAACACTTCCGGGATCGTGGGGGCGAGACAGCAATCGCCCGACAACCCATTGAACGAAATGAGTATAAAAATTGGCGTTGCCGTGAGAATTTGGAGCGGGAAACGAGACTCGAACTCGCGACCCCAACCTTGGCAAGGTTGTGCTCTACCAACTGAGCTATTCCCGCAGAAGAGATGAACGACAGGCGCGCTATTGTAGCTGTGCTTACTTGTTAGTCAACTGCCATCCGATTATCACTGTATATTCTTGATTATTCAAGTAATTTTGGCCATGCACTACGGAGATAGTCGAACATGGACCAAAGCGTCAATAATGCCGCTATGTACAACAGGATTAAGCCCGCGTCATAACACGGGATAAAAAATAGCGTCTGTCCCAGGATAAGCAGGATTAACGATGTCATCTGGCAGCCGGTTTTAAATTTCCCGAGATTCGAAACAGACACCCGGCTTCTGGCACCGAGCTCTGCCATCCATTCACGCAATGCCGATACGGTAATTTCACGGCCAATGATCACGGCTGCGGGCAATGCCAGCCAGGGTGTCGGGTGCTTCTCTACCAAAAGCACAAGTACAACGGCGACCATTAATTTATCCGCAACCGGATCAAGAAACGCACCCAGCTTTGACGTTTGTTCCAGTTTTCTTGCCAGGTAGCCATCCAGCATATCCGTTAGTGCTGCCAGCACAAAAACTGCGCAGGCATAAAAATTAGCGTGACGAATATCCAGGTAAAATATAAGCACGAATACCGGAATCAGTGCGATACGCAGCAGTGTCAGGGAGTTCGGGATATTAAACATCAGTCGTGTAAGCGGTCATAAATTAATTGCGCCAGTTTCTTGTTAATACCGGGAACACAGGACAAGTCAGCCACACCGGCGCGTTTAACACCTTGCATCCCACCAAAATATTTCAACAGACCTTGCCGCCGTTTACTACCAACACCGGGAATATCCTCTAACGTCGAATGTGTCGCTTGTTGCTTGCGTCGTTGTCTGTGGCCGGTAATAGCAAACCGATGCGCTTCATCCCGTATTTGCTGAATCAGATGTAGCGCTGGCGTATCCGCAGCCAGTTGCATCGTAGCATTTTCATCAACAAGAATTAATTTTTCCTGCCCGGCCCTGCGATCCGGTCCCTTGGATACACCGATTACTTTAACCGCCGGTAATTGCAACTCGATCATGACTTCCCTGGCGATACGTGTCTGGCCCTTGCCTCCATCAATCAATATCAGGTCCGGCAACACACCTTCTTCTTTCTTGACGCGCAGATACCGGCGCTGCAGTGCCTGCTGCATTGCTGCGTAATCATCACCCGCCTTAACATCACGAATATTAAATCTTCGATATTCACTGTTTGCCATGCCACCTTGTGTATAGACGACACAGGAGGCAACCGTTTCATTACCCTGCGTATGGCTGATATCAAAGCACTCTATTCGTTCCAGTTCGGCCAGCTTCAGTGTTTTTGCAAGCTGTTGCAATCTTTGTGTCTGATTTTTCTCTGTTGCCAGTTGCGCGGCGATCGCGCTACGGGCATTTTCCATCGCCATATCCAGCCACTTGCGCCGTTCACCTTTTACCCTGTGCCTGACATCGGTTTTTATACCTCTTTCATTACTCAGTGCCTCGGCAAGAGCGGAACTGAATTCGCAGGCATGACTGATCAGGATTTCACCTGGAATCGACTTGTCTTGTAATTGGTCAAGATAATATTGCGACAGAAAAGCGGCTAACACGTCCTCGACATCCGCGTTTTTTGCCTGCCTGGGGAAAAATGCCTTGCTACCCAGGTTGAGACCATTGCGTATGGAAAACATCTGCACACAGGCAATCCCTCCTTCAGTTGCACAGGCAACGATATCCACATCGCCATCCACACCGTGCATTAATTCCTGTTCCTGAATTTTTCGTAAATGCTGTATCTGGTCGCGGTAATGTGCGGCCTTTTCGAAATCCAGCGCATCGGATGCCTGCTGCATGGGTGCATACAGCGACTCGATCACTTCTTCATTTTTGCCTTCAAGAAACAAAACGGCATGGCGTATGTCGTTCTGATAGGCATCACTTGAAATATAATTGACGCAGGGCGCTGAACAACGCTTAATCTGGTATTGCAAACAGGGGCGTGACCGATTTTTAAATACCGAATCCTCACATGAGCGCACCTGGAATAATTTTTGTAACAGGTTCAACGTACGACGAACCGATCCCGCATTCGGGAACGGCCCAAAGTAACGCCCCTTGCCTTTGCGGGCTCCTCGATGAAAACGCAAACGCGGATAGTCCTGCTGACTGGAAAGATAGATATACGGATATGACTTGTCGTCACGCAATAAAACGTTATAGCGTGGGCGATGCTGCTTGATCAGGTTATTCTCCAGCACCAGGGCCTCTGCCTCGGTGCGGGTGATCGTGACTTCAATGGCAATCGTATTCGACATCAACGCGCGCGTTTTTACCGGCATCGCTGTGCTACTACCGAAATAACTACCGAGACGATTTTTCAGGTTACCGGCTTTACCGACATAGAGAATATCGCTGTCTTTACTCAACATCCGATAGACACCGGGACGTGTTGGCAGTCGTTTTGGCGCGGCATCCTTGTCTTTGTTGATTTTGTATATCAACTGCCCTGCTCCAGTAATTCCCTGACCTGACAGAATACGTCGGAAAACATTTTCTGCGTCAGGCGCCTGGTTTGCGTGTTATACCGACTGCAATGGTAGGAATCGAGCAACCATTTTCCCTGCTCAATAGAATAAGCGGCACCATGACGAAAGGGCATCTCGGAAAGCTTGTATTGCAGCGCCCTGAGAATGGCATCGTGCGCGATCTTGCCCAGAGCAAGGATCACAAGAGGATTTGACAGCGCTTCCAGTTCCGACTTCAGATAAGCATTGCAGGTTTTAATCTCGGCCGTTGTCGGCTTGTTCTCAGGCGGCAAACATTTCACCGCATTCGTGATACGACAGCGTTTTAATTTCAATTTGTCCTGCGCGGAAACAGAAACCGGTCTGCTACTAAATCCGGAGTCGTGCAGGGTCTGATATAACATGATGCCGGCATGATCCCCGGTAAATGGACGACCTGTGGCATTGGCGCCGTGCATGCCCGGGGCCAGCCCAACAATCAGCAGCTCCGGTTTTTTTACACCAAAGGCAGGCACTGGTGCTGCATAATAATCAGGGTATTGCTGGCGAACAGTTGATAGGTGCGCGGCCAGGCGCGGACATTTTGTACAAGCAGGATCAAACTTCATCGAGGAAGTTTACCGCAATCAAAACCGATACTTAATCCGGATTTTTTATTTTACCAGGACAAGTCAGTCGGTACCTGCTGCCGGTTTTGTTCCAGACGAAACCGGGCGATTGCCGCATAAACCTGTTTGCGGATTCGGTTTAATTGACCGATCGGACGGTGTGCAGGCAGATTATTCCATGGTGAAAATGACAGGTTCTCACAAAATTGCTGCTGTTCGGAAGAATCGATCTCCTGTTGCGGAATCCGGATTGTCGCAACCGGAATAAACGGCGACTCCTCTTCCTGCCAGCGTACACTGGGGTCTTCTATTGGCATTAGCCTGTCGGGATTTTGCTGTTGCACGTTGAAGCGAAAACAGCTTGCTGATTCTGTCAGTTCCCGGGTCATTGTTTTGCGTAGAAAGTCCGGGTCTGACCTGTCCGGAGAAGGTGTAGTCATGGTGCCGCAGGCACTGGCAGAAAATTTTATATTATGTGGCCCGAGTTTGTACGCAGTATTACTGAAATATTGATTATGCAGCGGGCTTGGTGGTGGTTCTTTCAGCGTTGCCAGGCCGTGTTGCATTTCCCTCAACTTCCATTTGAACGGATTCAGGCTGGCAACAAAATACAGCACCTTGTTTTCACTCTCGACGAACTGATTGTAGTCATCGATGTCTTCGGTAAAAAATACCGGGTGATCGTGCATCAGGAAATCCTGCGTATTCGACTCATCATTATTCAGCGGCAGACCATCCTGCCTCAACCGGAATAACTTGATGGCCATACCGCGGGCATCCCTGTTTGCATCATGGTTGGCCTTCACGCTTGAAGCACCATTGGAAAACCGGATCCAGCTTTTATAGCGAATGCCTGGTCTGGAAAATATGCCGTGCTGAAAGTCAGTGGTTAAATCCGTATTGACCTCAAACCATGCCTTGACGCAGGCATGACCCTTCGCATGCGCACCCCTGGCAACGTAGTCAGTTTGATTTTTTGTGACTACAGCAAGAAAATTGTTGATTGCACGCTCGGTTTGTTCGGCTTCATCTCCCCTGAATACCTCCTCGGTTGTGACCTCGGACGGGACATGCCAGTGCCAACCAATAAACCCTGCGAGGCACACCGCTAATACTACACAATAGCTGAGCCAGCGCATCCGGTTACAACGATTTCATATACTCAACAACGGCCTGGATTTCATTCTCATCCAGCACCCTCAGACCGTCCTTGCCGGTGCCATACTCGTGTCCGGCATTACTGTTACCGGGCAACCGGGTATCAAATAAAAAAGAACCGGGGCGTTGTGTATCAACGTAACCAACCTTGATCGGATCGTATTCCCAGGCACCGATATAAAACGTTTTCGAACGTTCCTCGGCCGGCAACATTAATTCATACAGGTTTGGCACAGACCCGTTATGTAAATACGGGGCGCCTGCCCAGATGCCATTCATCGGCCTGGCCTTGTACGCCAGTAATGCCCGATCGGATACTTCCTGCCCACGTTCAATGATTTCCCCATCCACATATTTGGGTGGATGAATTTCTTGCGGATGCCCCATTTTTTTCGAATCACGAATGGCGCGCAGGCTCTGGATCGGATTATTTTTCAGTACACCACCCATCAGGTTATTCACAATAAATAACGCCGGCGCTTCATCACCGAGCACAGCGCCTACCGTGTAAAAACGTTTTCTGCCCTTGAACACCCCGGTCTTGCCATGGGCTGTCAGTACGTTTGACGCCATTAACGGATCGGTTTCTATCGCGTCAAGGGTACTCATGCGGACCTTGATTTTTCTGTCCGGATCAGTGCGATCAATATCCAGGTGACAACTGAGGCAATACTGTTCAAATAATACTCTGCCCTGCTCTGCTTTTACCGTATCAATTGGCGGGAAAATATCAGGCCACAGCGGTGAATATAATTCCGCGACTTTCTTTTCCAGTTCGCGCAGGTTCTTCGCTTGTATCGATGAGCGGTAGCCGCCATCAATTACGCCGATCCATTTCACCGGTTTCGTTTGCACGTTGCCGAACACACCAATGACCTCGCCGACATTGCGGGCCAAAGCACCGATGTCCGAGTTGGACTGAGAGCCATTCCATTCGACGTAATCATGTTGCGGTGTGTCCCAGATATACGGATAGCTGGTCGGAGCATTTGGCGAGACAAAATTATCTTTCACACCGGTCAGCAATAACCCCTTGTTTAGAATTGCACCGAACGCATCCAGTCGTGTGTAACCATAAGGCACGTCCGTTGCGTTTGCCCTGTTATTATGCTGGCGCCTGGAGTGCTCGGCCTGTAATAGCGAACGAATCCGCTGTTGCTCCATTGCATCAGGTGTATCGCCGAGTATCCGTTTCGTCAGACGTATAAATTTTTCCTCGTCATTAAGATTTACCAGTAATGCGTTCTCCAGTGCCAGGAGAAAAGCCTGCAGGTCAAGCATCGCCTGGCCGCCGTCTATACGAATAAATTTATTATTGTATTTGAGTAGTTGCGTATGGCAGGCCGCACAATTCAGCCCCAGAGACCCGTCCGCTTCGGTGAACCCGAGTGGCAAACCGTCCGGGTTGCGTTTTGATTTAGCAGCCGGGATGATGCCGTATTTCAACAGGTGTAGCGGGTCCCGAAACAATACCTCGCTATCTGACTGCTCCAGATTGATAAATATTTCATAAGATATCAGTCGCGAACCCTGGTCGGTAAAATAAAACCAGTCACGATCATCGGCATCCCAGTTTTGTTCCAGGTGAATATATTCGTTCAGGTTTAACGCTTGCGGATCTTGCACATCAGAAATTGCGTGTGCACTGATAGAAACAAATAACAGGAATACGGGTACGACCGGATTGCGGAATAAACGATGCAGATTCATAGATGAATATCCTCAGGTTTAATTCTAGTCGCGAATTAATAATGCATTTAACAAGTTATCCTGAAAACTGATATTGCCTGTCAGGCTGTTATGTTGCTCGCATAACAACACGCCGTAATTAATGGGGAAAAATGAATACTGGTGACGTGGCACGGTTGGATCGAGCACATTACGACCGAGTAACGATGCTTTGGTCACTGATCGATCACCGGGCTCCAGCAATAATTTTTCATAATCGATGCCTGCTACCGGTTGTGTAATTTCATCCGGGTACATTCGAATAACTGATTCGCCCTCCACTTCTTCCACAATGATCCGCGCCGGTGTCAGATGGCAGTCCCCGCCGAATACGATAAGTGTCGGATGGTTTTTCGGCAAGGGTACCGTCAACGACCAGACAAAACGTCTTGCCCTTTCGATAGACTTGTTAAAGAAACGTTCCAGTGTCTGTAGATACTGATCAGCAGAGTCAGGATCAACAAAATTTTTACGAATCCGTTTTCGCACGGCAGGATCAAAGATAGCCCACTGGAATCGCCGCCATGTGTCGATATCAAACAAATCCCTATCCAGTGACTTACCGGTTGAAGTGACAATCCAGTCATTTAACGGGTGTGGTAACAGCTGATACAGGCTTGGCATCGTTACCAGTGTTTCACTGTTGATGCGTTTCAGACCCAGTTCAATTCCACCGATAAACGCGTTTAGCATCTCAACCGAGCCGAGGCTTGGCGTGCCCAGCAATATCACACGGCGGACCCGTTGACCGCCATACAGGTTCACCGGGAAATCGTTATCATTCGTCACGTCTTCGCGACCGTAACGAATGTAATAACGTGAAATCAGACCACCCATGCTATGGGCGACCAGGTCTACTTTTAAATCGGGATCGTTATAATCAAGTCTTATCTGGTCGACCAGATCCGCCAGTTGCGCGGCACTTTTGACATTGTCCTGGCGCCAGTCATATAAGAAGACATAGTAGTGCTTCTCACCGGGATCGACTTTTTGTCCGGGCGTGGTCAGCTGGAATCCACCATACTCTGCCAGTGTCTTGATGATATTGCCGTAGAAATCCTTGCCGATGATATCGCCGGCCAATTCATAGGCTTCATAGCGGTTGGGTTTTATCTCGAGCGTGGATGGATCTATCTCGTGAGCAAGATGAGCAAATTCATCAAACAGTAACTTCCAGGGCGAATGAAACCAGCCCTCTTCGCCGGTTTCCCGGTCACGTAATTTACTGCCGAGCACCCCGTGGATAAATATGACCGGCGGTTGATCTGACACTTTCCGGGAATCCGCGAACAGTCGTTTCAGGTCCGGTTGCGGTTCGGCGATTTTGCTCAGAAAAAAACCGGAAACCACGACCGCAGTAAGCAGGATTATGGCTGTATACCGGTTACAAATCAGCGAAATAAATCTTTTTATTACAGGCATTTAGAGCATTATCTGGAAACTTGACATAACATTGTTCAGTGTCGTTCTATGCGTTTATTCGGTATTAAAGAAACCTGTGCAACTGGTCGAAATAATTGCCATTGCCATATTTTTAATTCCAGTTTAACGCAAGGACAATATTATGCTGCAAGCATTTTATCGGCTGTCTATCCTGCACCAGACCGCCATCGTACTCTTCTCTGTCACGCTCGCGGCGTTCACATGTTTCACCGGCTATGTCGCCTGGGACACCAATCGCAGCATGTTGCAACAATCTGAATATCGTATGCAGCAGGAAGCCAACATGACCAGCCAGATGTTCGAGTTACTCGGGGTAACGCTTGAACATGATACGGATCGCCTTGGCGAGATATTTTATTCATTGTTCCCCGGAAAGTTTTCAGTTTCCGGCTTTGAAACGACCCTGGTCTCTGGTCAGGCCAGCCCTGTTATGTTCCATGATGACGAGCCCTTAAATCTGAACTTTGAAAACGTCGATTACTTTACAAGCATGACAGGTGGAGTTGCGACCGTGTTTGTCCGTGATAACGACGATTTCCTCCGCATCACCACGTCATTAAAAAAAGAAAACGGTGATCGGGCAATCGGAACGTACCTCGGGAAAAAACATCCGGGCTATAAAAAAATATTAAATGGCGAGAAGTATTTTGGACGCGCCCGCCTGTTTGGTCGTGAATATATGACCGAGTACATACCGATCGAGGGCAACAGTGGCCGGATAATCGGTATTTTATTTATCGGTTTTGATTTCACAAATGATTTACAGTCGCTTAAAGATACCGTGCGTTCAATGAAAATTGGCGAAACCGGTTTTGCCTACGTTGTAGACAACAACAGCAAAAACAAGGGCATGCTGGTATCACACCCGACCATGGAGGGGAAACCAGTACTCGATCTTGCCAGTGCCAGTGGTCGGTCAACATTATCCAGGTTATTAACCGAGAAAAACGGACTTGTTACCTATACCCCGTCTGCGGCGATGGGCGATGATGGCAAGCGATTAGCTACGTGGAAATACATGCCCGGATGGAACTGGGTCGTTGTCGTTGAAGCATCGGAAAAAGAGCTGTCTGCTGCCAGCGCAAGTCTGCGTAATAAATTAATCCTGATCAGTTTACTTGTTTGTGCGTTGATGACTGCAATGATGTATGTGATTTTACAAAAACAGCTGCAACCGCTGAAAGACTTCATTCCAAAGTTAAGATTAATCGGGCAAGGTGATTTAACACAAAAACTTGATATCTCGGGCTATAAAATTTCCACATCACAAACCGGTTCCGGCAACGAGATTCGTGCGCTTGGTGCACATATCAACGAGATGGTCGAACGTTTCCAGACGCTGGTTACCGGTGTGCTTGATGCGGCTTCTGCCGTGTCGCAAGCGACGGCAAATCTCGAGAATTCTGCCCGCGATCACAGCGATGGCATGCATCGTCAGCAGAAAGAAACCGAAGTACTGGCCAGTGCGGTGAATGAAATGGCAGCTTCTGTTCAGGAAGTCGCAAATTCTGCAATCAGGGCCTCTGAAGAAACCCGTCGAACCGATCAGTTGGCGGAAAATGGCAAAACGGTTATGACGTCTACTGTTGCAACTATTCAAAACGTTGCACATGAGATCGGCATGGCCTCGGAATTGATCCATTCAGTCAAGGAAGAAAGTGTCGCTATCGGGACGGTGCTGGATGTGATTCGCGGCATTGCCGAGCAGACCAATCTGCTTGCGCTCAACGCGGCAATCGAAGCTGCCCGTGCCGGGGAACAGGGTCGCGGCTTCGCTGTCGTTGCAGACGAAGTACGAACTCTCGCTCAACGCTCACAGGAATCCACTACTGAAATCCAGGAGATTATTGAGCGCCTGCAAACCGGCGTTGAAGAGGCGGTCTCAACAATGGAAAAAGACAAGCAAAAAAGCGAGGCAAGTGTTCATCAGGCCAACGAGACTTCACAGGCGCTGGCCGAGATCACCGCCTCAATAACCAGGATAAATGAAATGAATGCTCAAGTTGCTCTGGCAACCGAGCAGCAAAGCCACGTGGCTAATGAAATTAATCAGAATATTCTGAATATCAGGGAAGTATCAGAAACATTTGCCAGCAATAGTGGCACGACACTGGAAGAAATTGCAGCCCTGAACCGTATGTCGGATCAGTTAAAACAACAGGTAGGCAGCTTTAAAACCGGCTGAATCCGATATCATGTGATGCCATGATATCGTTATCATGCAGGGTTAATATTCTCAGCCAGCTGCGATGGAAAAGTAAAACGTCGTCCCGGACTTGCCATCGGATTCCAGCCATATTGATCCACCGTGACGCTCGATGATGTGCTTGATAATTGTCAATCCGGCACCGGAACCGCCCCCGTACTCGGAATCAGCATGAAGACGCTTAAATATACGAAAAATTCTCCCATGGTGCCGTTCCGGAATGCCGACACCGTTATCCCGTACATAGAATATCGTATCGACTTCATTCACCTGTTCCGGAACAGATTTTAATGTCTTCCGGCTGGTTTCCGTGCCTACCTCAATAATCGGCTTTTCGCTTTCATTGAATTTCAAACCATTCACAACAAGGTTCTGAAACACCGTCATCAACCGTGAACGGTCCGCATTCACAACCGGCATATTATCATCGATAATCAGCTCCGCGTTTCTCTCGGATAACATAACTTCCAACGTCTCCCTGATCTCCTGAACCAATTCTCCTGTATTCACCCGGTTAAGTGTCATTTCACCGCTACCGAATTTCGAATACAGCAGAAGCGAATTCATCAGGTTTTGCATGCGGGTAGTCAGTTCATTGATACGTTCAATTTTTTGTTTCGCCTCTTCAGGAAAATCACCATCGAACTGATTTTTCAGATAGCTGGCGTGGGTCTTGATACCTCGTAACGGTTCTTTTAGATCATGAGTCGCTGCATAAGCGAACTCTTCGAGGCTCTGGTTACTGAGCTGCAATTTCACATTGATCTTCTCCAGTTCGGAGGTGCGTTCGTGAACACGTTGCTCCAGCGTGGCATTCATCTCTTCCAGTTGCTGCTGCGCATTTTGGCGTTCATTTACTTCATGTCTTAATTGCTTATTAACCCTGTTTATTGAAGTCGGACTGGGCAGCGCTAGTGCCTTCGGGAGTAATGACCAAAGCATGAAAGCAGTGATCAAGGAGACAATAGCTGTAATCATCTTGACCATGCCTTGTGCAAAATAATCCGGATTCCAGACAACCCAGATGCCCATAATATGTGTCATCGCACACCAGAAAATGAAGGCGGCAAACAAGCGAAATATCCAGGAAAACTCGAGATCTTCCCGTTTTTTAATGAATACCAGCAAGGCAAATGGTATGGAAAGATAGGCCGCGGCAACAAGCGCATCAGACACCACGTTCAGGAATAATACTTCAGGCTTCCACGCATAACACATACCGTGAGGCATGAATTCAGGAGAGATTAGGTTTTTCATGTTCAGGATTCCTTATTGTATATGTTTCCAGTTGCATCAAACGGGCTGTTTATCTATGTTAAGTATCAATATTTAAGGTCAAAAAACAACCTGATTTGATCCTGTGCTTTCGTTTATTATTTTCTTTTAACCATATATGAATACCCCATTAGCAATCAGCCGTTTACTGATCATTGAGGATTTCCCTGACGATGTCTTTCTAATCAGGCACTGTCTCGACAAGGCAAATGTCAAGTGTGACGAAGTAATCGTGGCTGACAATGGTGAGACGGCCCTGAAACTGATCAAGGAAAATGAATTTGATTTGATATTAATGGATTTCAATCTGCCGGACATGACCGCGATCGAAATCATCCAATGTCTGAAAGACCAAAACCTGGATCTGTTACTACCGATCTTGTCCATAACCGCAGCCGGCAGTGAAAAAGTTGCAGTCGAGCTTATGAAACTGGGTGTAATTGATTATTTGCCAAAAGATGAGCTGAAGCCCGAGAGCTTGCGTTCAGCCATTGATTATTCACTTGAACAAATCACGAAGCAACGTCACCGAAAAAAACAACTGACTAACCTGAAGAAACTCGGCTTGTATGATCGACTGACAACACTGCCGAATCGGAATCTTTTCTATGACCGCCTGCAGCAGGCGATTATAAGCGCAAAACGTAATGATCTGGCCTTCGCATTACTGTTCATGGATATGAACGGGTTTAAACAAATCAACGATAATCATGGCCATTCGGCTGGTGATGAAATCATTTCTGTAATAGGGAAAAGGCTGGCTAACTCCGCCCGTGAGGCAGACACAATAGCGCGTTATGGTGGTGACGAATTTGTCGTCATTTTACCAAACACGAAAACGACGGATGATGCCAAACAGGTAGCCGAAAAAATTGGCAACACCATAAAAGAACCGGTCACTGTGAAAGGCAAATTATTTGAAATCAGCGTTGCGATCGGAATATCGATCTATCCTCATCACGGTAACGACATGCACGAACTCATACATTTTGCCGATATTGCAATGTATGAGGCGAAGAAAAAGGGAGTTTTATATTTCAGTTTCTAGGCAGGGCTGATGTGTATTCCGACCTGTACTGCGACGTCTGTCTCAGACCCGGGGGAACATTAGTGAAATCGAATAATTCCGTCGATCAAAAAGACCGATGATATAGCCGTAACAGGAATTATGCTTCACTCAATTTCTTCCAAGCACGTGACCTTTCAGGTAACATCCCGCCTCCGGGCAGAGCCACCAGCATTTGCAATAAGTCACGGAGTTACGATTAGTAGCGTAAATTTAATTCAATTTAAACTAAATTATTTTCAACACGATTTCGGAGGGGTGGCAGAGCGGTTGAATGCACCGGTCTTGAAAACCGGCAAGGGTTAACACCCTTCGTGGGTTCGAATCCCACCCCCTCCGCCAAATACACAAAGGCCCATTATGGGCCTTTTTTAATGGTGATGGGGATGGCATGGATTCATGCCTCTGGGCGGATAAACCGTCCCTGTGGTTTTCATCACTCAGGTAAATTCGGTGAGCATAGCGGCCCGGGCGGGATGTCGCCAAAGTTACAGCACCACGGTAGCCTCTCTCCCCGGCCCTCTGCCGAGGAGATGAGGAATTCTTTCCACGATAATGTATCGAGATTCCATATCTCTCTATTTTTTATGACATTTTCTTATCATAGACGGCGGAATCTTCCTTGAATTTCCAAGTCATAGCACTTACATTAGTACACAGTTCATCCATTGGAGGTTAATGACCCATGAGTCGCGAATACGCTGTAGCTCAAACTTCGGAATCGGTCCTGGCGACCAACAAACTGATTAAAAATACATATATGTTGCTGTCCATGACACTGATCTTCAGTGCGATTATGGCAGGTGTGGCGATGGCTGTGCGTTTGCCGTTGATGGCCAGCATGGTGTGTTCTCTTGTTTCACTTGGCCTGCTCTGGTTTGTCCTGCCAAGATTGGCAAATTCAGCAGCCGGTATCTGGGTCACGTTTGCGATAACCGGTTTACTCGGTTTTGGCCTTGGCCCGGTGCTGTCGCATTACCTGTCGATGCCGAACGGTGCCCAGACTGTCATGACAGCAATGGGTGGAACCGGTGTGATCTTTCTTGGCCTGTCCGGTTACGCGTTGACCACACGTAAAAATTTCAGCTTTATGGCAGGCTACCTGTTCACCGGCATTCTGGTTGCCTTCGTTGCCGGTATAGGCGCCGCGATATTCCAGGTGCCGGCCCTGTCGCTGGCCGTTTCCGCTGTGTTTATCATGTTAATGGCTGGTTACATCCTGTATCAGACCAGTGAAATGGTACACGGGGGTGAAACCAACTATGTGCTGGCCACGGTTGGTTTATATATCGCCATCTACAACTTGGTCACGAGTCTGTTGCATTTACTCGGAGCATTTGGTGACGATTAACCCCGTTTAACCCTTGTTTCCTAAAAACCCCGGTTGAACCGGGGTTTTTTTATGCTCTCGGACAAACCGGTTTCAGCCTGTATGACACTCCCTGACAATCATGCTAGCATCCGGCAGTCTGACGTGCCGTGGTGGGCGTCAGTATAAGAACAAGATCCAGTGCATTTCTTTTCAGAAATCGGGGGAAATCCAGATGAAGATTGGTGTTCCCGGGGAATCGCATCCCGGAGAGAGACGTGTCGCCCTGACACCTGATACTGCAGGGCAAATACAGAAGCTCGGTTTTCAGCTTTGTATCGAATCAGGTGCCGGTCAGGCAGCGAATTTTTCAGACCAGGATTACACGGCGGCAGATGTCAGCGTTGTCGACGGCGATGAAGCCTGGTCAGCCGAAATCGTGTTACGGGTGAACGCCCCGACGGAAGACGAAATCGACAAGCTGCATGAAGGCCAGACACTGATCAGCTTTATCTGGCCCGCCCAGAACGAAGCGCTGATGCAGAAGTTGTCAGCGAAGAAAGTCAATGTGTTGGCAATGGATTCCGTCCCTCGCATCTCCCGCGCGCAAAAACTCGATGCCCTCAGTTCCATGGCCAATATCGCCGGTTACCGGGCAGTCATTGAGGCCTCACAACATTTTGGTCGTTTCTTTACCGGCCAAGTCACCGCCGCCGGGAAGATTCCACCGGCCAAAGTCATGGTCATCGGTGCCGGCGTTGCCGGTCTGGCCGCGATTGGTACGGCGAACAGCCTGGGTGCAATTGTCCGCGCCTTCGATACGCGTCCTGAGGTCAAGGAGCAAGTCGAGAGTATGGGCGCTGAATTTCTCGAACTGGACTTTGAAGAAGAAGGTTCCGGTGAAGGCGGTTACGCGAAAGTAATGAGCGAAGAATTCATCAAGGCAGAGATGGCGCTGTTTGCCGAACAGGCAAAAGATGTCGACATTATCATCACCACCGCCTTGATCCCCGGTAAACCGGCACCGGAGTTAATCACGGAAGACATGGTCAAGTCGATGAAGGCCGGCAGTGTCATTGTGGACCTGGCGGCAGAACAAGGCGGCAACTGCAAGTTAACAGAGAAAGGCCAGGTCGTGGAAAAACACGGTGTGACACTGATTGGTTATACCGATCTGCCGAGTCGCCTGCCGACGCAGTCCAGCCAGTTGTATTCAACGAACCTTCGTCACCTGTTAACAGATCTGACGCCGGAGAAAGACGGCAACATCAACATCAACATGGAAGATGAAGTCATCCGGGGTACGACTGTGATCAAGGCCGGTGAAATCACCTGGCCACCTCCGCCCCCCAAACTCTCGGCGGCCCCGGCCAGGCCGAAAGAAAGCGCACCAGTTGCAGCACCGAAAACCAAAAAACCTTTACTGCCTCCCGCAGTGAAGTCGATGTTATTGATGTTGGCCGGTGCGGGTATTTTTTATGTCATCGGTTCCGGCGCCCCGGATTCGTTCCTGCAACATTTTACCGTATTCGTCCTCGCCTGCTTTGTCGGCTACATGGTGATCTGGAACGTGACGCCATCATTGCATACACCATTGATGAGTGTGACGAATGCAGTCAGCAGTATCATCATTATCGGTGCGTTAATTCAAATATCGTCCGATGGTTTCATACTCGTTGCCATCGCATTTTTCGCCACATTAATTACCAGCATTAACATAGCGGGCGGTTTTGCCGTCACGCGCCGTATGCTGGAAATGTTTCGTAAATAAAGGAGACAGAAAATGACACAAGGTTTGGTTACTGTTTCCTATATCGGCGCGACGATTCTTTTCATCCTGACGCTGGGTGGGCTCAGCCACCAGGAGACCGCAAGACGCGGTAATATGTATGGCATGATCGGCATGACGATCGCGGTACTTGCTACCGTGCTCGGTCCCGAGATCGTTGGTAATCGCAGCTACGCCCTGATCATTATCGCCATGTTACTCGGCGGCAGTGTCGGGCTCATCCTTGCGAAAAAAGTCGAGATGACACAGATGCCGGAACTGGTAGCGATCCTGCACAGCCTGGTCGGGCTTGCTGCCGTACTCGTTGGTTATGTCAATTTTATGGGCGAGAGTCATCTGGTTGGCATCGAAAAAGTCATTCATGAAATCGAGATCTATGTCGGCGTCCTGATTGGCGCGGTCACGTTTTCCGGTTCCGTCATCGCATTTGGCAAACTCAGCGGCAAGATCGATGGCAAACCGTTGTTATTGCCGGCCAGACACTGGTTAAATCTCGGCCTGCTGCTACTCGCAATCTGGCTCGGCAACCTGTTCGTAACCCAGGCCGAGACCGGGGGTGGCACGCTGCCGTTGCTGCTGATGACCCTGGTTGCACTCGCATTCGGAGTTCACATGGTGATGGCGATCGGTGGTGCTGACATGCCAGTCGTGGTGTCAATGTTAAACAGCTATTCCGGCTGGGCCGCATCAGCGACCGGATTTATGTTGTCGAATGACCTGTTAATCGTCGTCGGCGCCCTCGTCGGCAGTAGTGGTGCGATCCTGTCCTACATTATGTGTCGAGCGATGAATCGACACTTCCTCAGCGTGATCGCCGGTGGCTTCGGTACGGGCACAGGCACTGCCGTGGCGGCGGTTGATGGTGAACAGGGTGAAGTAACGCCCATCGAGGCCGAGGAAACCGCTACCCTGCTGGCGAATGCAAAAGAAGTCATGATCATGCCCGGTTACGGCATGGCCGTCGCCCAGGCCCAGCACATGGTCAATGACATTACCAAGCATCTGCGCGATGCTGGCGTCAATGTCCGCTTTGGTATTCATCCGGTGGCCGGGCGTATGCCGGGGCATATGAACGTGTTACTGGCCGAGGCACATGTACCGTACGACATCGTCTACGAGATGGATGAGATCAATGAAGATTTCCCGAACGTCGATGTCTCTGTCGTGATTGGTGCAAACGATATTGTTAATCCTTCAGCGCTTGAAGATCCTAATAGTCCGATTGCCGGCATGCCGGTACTTGAGTGCTGGCTGGGCAAGACGACGATCGTTTTGAAACGATCCATGGCCAGTGGTTATGCCGGTGTCGACAACCCGCTGTTCTTCAAGGAGAACACCCGCATGCTGTTCGGTGATGCAAAAGACAGTCTGGAAGCCGTGTTCAAGTCGCTTCCCTAGTAATTTAAACCTTATCTAGCCCGTTCAGGTAGGGTTTCAATGCAGTCGGCACGCTGATGCTGCCGTCTGCATTTTGATAATTCTCCATTACCGCAATCAAGGTACGTCCCACCGCCAGTCCAGACCCGTTTAATGAATGCAGTAATTCCGGTTTGTTTGTCGCCGGGTTACGCCAGCGTGCTTTCATCCGTCGCGCCTGGAACGCTTCAAAGTTACTGCAGGATGAAATCTCGCGATATGTCTGCTGTCCCGGCAGCCAGACTTCAATGTCGTACGTCTTTGCAGCGGAAAAGCCTAGATCACCACCGCACAGCGTGACGACTCGATAAGGCAATTCGAGTTTTTGCAGAATGATTTCAGCATGGCCGGTCAATTCTTCCAGCACAGCGTAAGACACTTCCGGTCTTACCAGTTGCACCAGTTCGACTTTTTCAAACTGATGTTGGCGGATCATGCCGCGTGTGTCCTTGCCATAGGAACCGGCTTCGCTCCTGAAGCAGGGACTGTGGCATACAAATTTCAGCGGTAACTCTTCGGCATCAATAATCTGGTCCCGTGCCATATTCGTCACCGGTACCTCGGCCGTCGGGATCAGGTAATACCCCTGTTCTGCGATGGCAAATAAATCTTCCTCGAATTTGGGCAATTGGCCGGTTCCTCGCAAACTGTCCGCATTCACCATATACGGCACATTGATCTCGGTGTAACCATGTTCCTGTGTATGCGTGTCCAGCATGAACTGAATCAACGCTCGATGTAATCTAGCCAGCGCGCCGCTGAAGACAACAAAACGCGAGCCGGTAATACGTGTGCCAGCCTCAAAGTCCAGCAGCCCGGAGGTCTCTCCCAACGCAACATGATCCTTAACGTCAAAATCAAATTCGCGCGGGGTGCCGACCCGGCGTTGCTCCTGATTATCGTTTTCATCGTTGCCAGCCGGTACCGAATCGTGCGGCAGGTTCGGGATGCCCATCAGGTAAGAATTCAATTCCTGTTGTAATTCGGCCAGCTCGAGTTCGGAGGTTTTCAGGTCATCGCCCAGCGTGGCTACTTCTTTCAGTAACGGCTCGATATCGCCGCCCTGCCCCTTGACCTTGCCGATCTCTTTCGAGCGGGTATTGCGTAGATTTTGCAGCTCCTGCGTTCTCGTTTGCAGGTCTTTACGTTGAGTTTCGAGCTGACTGATTTTACTGACGTCAAGTTGCACACCACGTTTACCCAACGCAGCAACGACGTCATCAAGTTGGTTTCTGATTAGATGGGGATCAAGCATTAATAAACCCTGATAAAGAAAAACTAGAGTACACGTGTCATTGCCATACCAGTCCAGCAACCGGCGACACAGAGCAGCACGCTGATAAAAATATTCATTCCGGCTTTAAACCAGGCGCCGGCCTCGATTAAATT
>JBHIXH010000005.1:8120-31272 GCA_041984885.1 Gammaproteobacteria bacterium | reverse complement strand
AATTTATTGTTTCAAAAGAGAACGTTGAAAACGTTGTAAACGCGCCCAGTAATCCGACAATCAGCCCTAAACGTAATGAAGTGTCCAGTTCAGATCGTTCGACAAATAACACATACAGAACACCAATCAGTATTGAACCGGACACATTCACAAATAATGTGCCATACGGAAAACCACGTCCCAGCCACTGCTGCATGAATCCGGACATACTGTATCGAAGTACTGCTCCGGCGGCGCCACCGGCGGCGATATACAGATAGTGAGTCATAAAAGTAGTTCTGAGAATAGTATCTTGAAATATTGCGTATTGCGTTTCCCGGTTTTCAGTTGCCGGATTTTTCGTCCTCGTTTCTCAGGTGATCGAGTTTTTCTTTTATCCTGATTTCCAGCCCACGCTCAACCGGGTAATAGTAACGTGTCCCTTGTAATTTTTCAGGGAAATAATTTTCCCCGGCGGCATAGGCATTTTGCTCGTCATGCGCGTAGCGATAGTCCTTGCCGTAGTCGAGGTCACTCATCAATTTTGTTGGTGCATTACGCAAATGTAACGGCACTTCAAGTGAACCGTGTTTTCGGGCGTCGTCCATCGCCTGGTTATACGCCTTGTAAACGGCGTTACTTTTCGCTGCGCTGGCCAGATAGACAATCGCCTGGGCAATGGCGAGTTCGCCTTCCGGCGAGCCGAGTCGTTGCATGGCCTCCCAGGCATCAATCGCCAGGTGCAAACCACGCGGATCAGCATTACCAATGTCTTCTGACGCTATTCGAACAACACGTCGCGCTATATAAAACGGATCACAGCCACCGTCGATCATACGACAGAACCAGTACAGGGCCGCATCGGGTGCAGATCCCCGAACGGACTTATGCAGCGCCGATATTTGATCATAAAACGCCTCGCCGCCTTTATCGAAACGGCGCGTACTGCCGCCGGAGAGAATTTCGTTGATTAACGAGGCATCGATTTCCCTGGCAATGGCCAGATCAGCCGCAATCTCAAGTACATTTAATGCCCGACGTGCATCACCATCGACGGAGCTTGCGAGTAACTGTAACGCATCTTCGCTACAGCTTACCGACGCATCCGCCAATCCGTTTTCCCTGTTTGCCAGTGCGTGTAATAAAATTTCCTTGATGGTATCGGCATCGAGACTCTTCAGCACGTACACACGCACGCGTGACAATAATGCATTATTCAATTCAAACGATGGATTTTCCGTGGTGGCGCCAATAAAAGTAACGGTGCCATTCTCAACATGAGGCAGAAAGGCATCCTGTTGTGATTTATTGAACCGGTGTACTTCATCGATAAACAATACCGTGTCTTTCTGATACACCTGGCGGTATTGTTCCGCCTTTTCGATTGCCGCCCGGATATCTTTCACTCCGGACAAGACCGCAGACAACGTCAGAAATTGCGCATCACATTGATTCGCTATCAGCCGTGCCAGCGTGGTTTTACCGGTACCCGGTGGCCCCCAAAACACCATCGAATGTAACTGGCCACGATCAATGGCCTGTCTTAGCGGTTTACCCTCGGCAAGAATATGCTGCTGGCCAAGGCAGGTTTCGATTGATTGTGGTCGAACCCGCTCGGCCAGTGGTCGATAATCAGATTCGTCCGACATTAATTAACTGATTATTCATTAACATTGCCCTGACGATCATCAATAACATCAACCCCGTCCGGGACAGTAAATTTAAATATTGACGGGTCAACGTCTGCATTGCGTTTCGGGTTTTTGAAATTAACGCGGGTAACCTGGCCGAGGTTGTCGTACATAACCATCGTGAATAAGAAGCGGCCATGAAACCCGATATGGATACGTTGAAACTGGTTTTCAGCATTCAGCGGGTTAAGCTGGAACATTTTCAGGCCTTCTATCACGCCCTGATCGATCACTTGATAATGCGCTTCCAGGTTTTCTGTACCGCTTAGCACGGCAGCCGGCGTGTCTTCAAGCGAACCCGATACATTCCTGATCGTGACCTGTTCCAGGTCTTCATCATAAATCCATAGCGTACTACCGTCGGTGATAATCGACTGCACGTAAGGCGTCGTGTAGGACCAGTAAAACTGACCGGGATTTTGCATCTGCAAAACCCCGGCCGCCTCTTCCAGCACATTGCCTTTTGTGCCAATCAGCGTCTGGGTGAAATCAGCAGTTAACGACTCCAGCCCGGATAAAAATGCGCGTAACGGATCCGGTTTCTTTTCTGCTTGTGTAGTCAATGGAGTAAGTACGACACAAACAAATAAAATAATTGTTCGAAATTTTCTTTTCATAGGTAATGTGTAATGAATTTTTGTCATGGTTCTAATCCACCGGTGGTGGTGGCGCGGCTAATACTTCACGACTGCCATTTGATTCCAAAGGTCCCACCAGACCCGAGTTTTCCATTTCCTCGACAATGCGCGCCGCACGGTTATAGCCAATCTTTAATCGGCGCTGTATGTAAGAGATCGACGCCTTGCGTGTTTCGGTAACGATTTTGACCGCTTCATCGTACAAAGGGTCCATGTCCTCACTCGAGGTCTCTATGCCGGGTATTGCCTCAGCACCGCCGTCTTCCGGGCCACGCACGATTTCTTCATGGTAATCCGGTTCACTGTCGCCTTTTATGTTGTTGACGACATTATGCACCTCGTGGTCACCCACAAACGCACCGTGCACACGCTCCGGAATATTTGACCCCGGCGCCATAAACAACATATCACCATGACCGAGTAAATTTTCCGCGCCCATCTGATCGAGGATCGTGCGTGAATCGACTTTCGACGACACCTGAAACGCGATGCGGGATGGAATGTTCGCCTTGATCAAACCCGTTATGACATCAACGGACGGACGTTGTGTCGCAACGATTAAATGTATGCCGGCGGCACGCGCCTTCTGAGCCAGCCTGGCTATTAATTCTTCCACTTTCTTGCCGACCGTCATCATCATGTCAGCCAGTTCATCGATGATGACGACGATGGAAGGCAATTGTTCCAGTTCGGGCACGCTGTCTTCTTCGCTGATGGGCTGATAAAACGGGTCCGGGATCGGTTGGCCTTTCTTTTTCGCCTCCGTCACTTTCTTGTTATATCCGGCAAGATTACGCACACCCAGCGATGCCATTAATTTATAGCGCCGCTCCATTTCCGCCACGCTCCAGCGTAATGCATTGGCAGCTTCTTTCATGTCCGTCACCACCGGTGCCAGCAAATGCGGAATGCCTTCGTAGACCGATAGTTCGAGCATCTTCGGATCGATCATGATCATGCGCACATCGCGCGCCATAGCCTTGTAAAGAATACTGAGAATCATCGCGTTCAATGCAACCGACTTGCCGGAACCGGTCGTCCCCGCCACCAGCAGGTGTGGCATCCTGGCCAAATCCGTCACGACCGGCTTGCCGCTGATGTCCTTGCCCAAGGCCAGTGCCAGACCGGATTTCACTGATTCGTATTCCGCTGAATTGAATATCTCGCCCAACGTGACCAGGTCCCGATGCTCGTTGGGTATCTCCAGACCGATAACCGATTTACCGGGTATCACTTCAACCACACGGACACTGACAACAGACAGGGAGCGCGCCAGGTCTTTAGACAGGTTGACTATCTTGCTGACTTTCACGCCGGGTGCCGGTTCCAGCTCAAAGCGCGTCACCACCGGCCCGGGGTGCACGGCCACAACCTGCACCTCAACGCCGAAATCCTTTAATTTCAACTCGACCGTGCGTGAAATCGCCTCGAGCGATTCGCGCGAATACTGCCCTTTCGAAGGTGCCGGACCGTCAAGCAGATTTAATGTTGGTAAAACCGAATCGGCTGGCGGCTCAAATAAAAACTCCTGTCGCTCCGCCTCGGCACGTTTGCTCGGTTCAAACTCGGTAATTTTCGGCTCGCTAATGACTACCGGTTCGCGCTCGATATTTTTTTCCTGCTCGACTTTTACCACTTCCTCGCGTTCACGTTTTGCCTGACGACCTTGTGATTGCACCTTCAATTCATTCATTCTGTTCTTTGCCAGCGTGATCCACAGCAACGTCTTTTGACCGACGATGTCCATCAATCGTAACCATGAAAAACCGGTGTACATGGTGATACCGGTGATAAACAGGCAAAGCAAAATCAGCGTGCTGCCGGTATGACCGCCAATCGGATACATCATCGAGCCGAACGCATCACCGAGAATACCGCCGGACCCCCTGACTTCGTGTGGTAATGCCGAACCCGCATGCACGTGTCCCCAGGCCAGTGCACAACCGCCGAGAAACGTCATGATTAAACCGACGCCACGGATAACATAGTGTAATGGCGTGATCAGCCGTTGTTCCCGTTTGGCTGCGAACAAGCGCCAGCCATCGAATGCGAGTAATACGGGGATCAAATAACCGAAATAACCGAAAATCAGCAAGAACACATCGGCAATCCAGGCACCGACCTTGCCGGCACTGTTTTCAATCTGCGCGTTCGAGACAGCGTGTGACCAGCCCGGATCATCCGGGTGGTAACTGACTAATGCGATAAAGATAAAAATCGCCAGCGCCAACAAGACAAAGATCGCGACTTCTCGCAAGTTGCCGAGCAAATCGGTATCCATCTCATCCGTCAGTTTGCGCTTCTTTGTGGCCTGCATTCTGGAGTTAATCCTTTTTATCGGAACAATCGCTAGTGATATGTAAAATAAGAAATTATTTTATCAGAAAAGTTATAGCCAGACAGTCTAAATATTGTGCCCGGTCGTTTTGATTCGACCAAATGATTAACGTACCATAACGCGCTTTCGTTTGTCCTCAGCGTTATCAACTGGAGTTCTGCATGCCCGAAACTCGCCATTGTCGTGTCTTGATCCTCGGTTCCGGCCCCGCCGGTTATACCGCGGCCTTGTACGCGGCCCGAGCCAATCTTAACCCCGTCGTCATCACCGGCTTGCAGCAAGGCGGTCAGTTAACCATCACCACCGACGTCGACAACTGGCCTGGCGATGCGCAGGGAGTGCAAGGTCCTGAGTTAATGCAACGCATGCTACAGCATGTCGAACGATTTGATACTGATGTCATATTTGATCACATTCACACGGCAAAGCTGGATGAAAAACCGTTCCGCCTGGTCGGCGATGCCGGCGAATACACCTGCGATGCCTTGATCATCGCGACCGGTGCCTCCGCCAAATATCTTGGTCTGCCCTCTGAGACCGCGTTTCAGGGCAAGGGCGTTTCAGCCTGTGCCACGTGTGACGGTTTTTTTTACAAGGGTCAGGATGTCGCTGTCATCGGCGGTGGTAATACCGCCGTCGAGGAAGCGTTGTATCTATCGAATATTGCGGCGAACGTCACCGTGGTGCATCGTCGCGACAAATTCCGTTCAGAAAAAATTCTGTCCGATCGCCTGCTGGCGAAAACCGATGGCGGCAATGTCGCCGTTGAATGGCATCATGTGCTCGAAGAAGTGCTCGGTGACGAATCCGGTGTCACCGGCATCCGTATCAAACAGGTCGAGAGTGGCGAGACCCGGGAACTACCAGTCAAGGGCCTGTTTATTGCCATCGGCCATCAACCCAACACGCAGATTTTTGCCGAACAGCTTGACATGAAGAACGGTTACATCCAAATCAATAGCGGCATCCAGGGGATGGCGACACAAACCAGCATCCCCGGTGTATTTGCTGCCGGCGACGTCGCTGATCATGTCTATCGTCAGGCAATCACTTCGGCTGGCAGTGGCTGCATGGCGGCACTCGACGCAGAGGCCTGGCTGGAGTCACAACAGACGTAAAAAACCCCGCAATAAGCGGGGTTTCAAACATCGTGGCAAGGGATCCTAGCTTCTCTTGTGTTTGCGCAGGCTCATCAAACCAAAGCCAAACGCGATTAATGCCAAAGCAGACGGCTCCGGCACATCGGCAGATGTGGTATAGAACACGGCCCCCTGGTTGCCTTGCAATTGAGTCCCCTGCTCGTCGAATAATTCAAAAAAGACAAACGTCTCGATCCCGAGAAACAGGGTTTCCCAGTCACTGGGTAATAAGGGCAAAAAGAAATCAATCTGTGCGCGCAAGTCATCAAACGCAGAACCTGCAAATATTACATTATGATCATCGCCATTATTAAAGTGTGAATAATCGCCGAACAAAACAAACTCCGAACCCGGACTCACGCCATCACTGACATTCAACACCATGTCTGAGGTGGCCGTGTTATCGTTATTAACGGTAAACGTGCTGCTAAATCCGGCAGCCAGCATCTCGACCAACGGATCACCGGTCGTCAATGCACCATTGCCATCGATGCTGTTAATATTCCCGGTCACGTCATAGCTGATAACCGAGTTGCCACTGGTTTCAAATGACCCGCCGATGGAACCAAATAAACCTGCATTATTGAACAAAAACCCACTACCATGACCGCCCGGATTAAAACTTTCACCTGGAAAAATTTCCTCTCCTGGCCCCAGTTCGTCGCCGCTGTCCCAGAGCAGGTCCGGGCCGGCTAGACGGCCAGCGAGTGAGGGATCAGACAGGTAGTGGAATGTTTTCGCATGAGCTAGCGGGACCAGCAACATGAAGCTCACGACTAAAAGCGGTTTGCACAGACTCGATAGAAACATCATTTATCTCCTTTATTATTTTTATTTCGTCGGACTCCAAGGCAATTTTGGTACCAGAATATTTTTTTATAAGGCATTCAATAAGTTAAAATGTATCGAAATCTCGACTGTAAAGTTTACCGACTCCTTCGTTTGGGTGGTTGAGAGAAATTTTATACATATTTTCAATAACTTGATTTCATTAGATTGAAACTAATGAGATTGTAAAAAAACTCGACGATTCAGCGACGATTTTGTTATTTCCGGCGCTGGAAATACGGATACGAAAACGATTTGAATGATTCCTTGCAACCATTGGCAATATTAAAGCGCATGCTGACCTCGACGCTGACCATCGTGGCTCTGGTGTACATTTTGCTGTGTGCCTACCTGTATTTCCTGCAACACAAGTTTGTTTATTTCCCCTCTGCAACGCTGGTCAGTTCGCCAACCGATATACAGTTGCCCTACGAAGATGTGCAGTTGGAAAGTAGCCAGGGGAACACCATCCATGGCTGGTTCATTCCTCATCCCGAAGCAACGGCAACGTTACTATTCTTTCATGGTAACGGCGGCAATATTTCACATCGACTGGATAGCATAAACATCTTCCATCAATTGCGGCTGTCGGTATTCATCATCGACTATCAGGGCTATGGCCGGAGCGAAGGTAAACCGTCGGAGACGGCCACCTACGATGATGCGCTCAGCGCCTGGCGTTTTCTGACCGAACAAAAACAGATCGCGCCAGAGATGATCCTGATTTTCGGCCGATCGCTGGGTGCCGCGGTTGCAGCCTGGCTGGCCGCACAGCATGCACCCAGGGCACTGATCCTTGAATCCGCATTCACGTCTGTTACCGATATGGGCAAAATGCTGTATCCACTGTTACCGGCAAACCTGTTAACGCGCTACCCGTATGACACGCTAGGTCGTATTCAAACCATTCGCTGCCCCATCCTGGTTTTACACAGCCCCGACGATGAAATTATTCCGTTTCACTTTGGCGAACAGTTGTATCAGTCAGCGAACGAACCGAAGCAGTTTTTTCGCATGCGTGGCGGACACAATGACGGTTTTTTAGTCAGCGGGACAGGTTATATCAATACACTGAAGCAATTTATTTCAACACACGTTGAGAAAGCGAATGGACTGGCTGGCCCGAATTGAACGCATCGGCAACCGGCTACCGGATCCGGCGACCTTGTTTGTCATCGGCTTGCTGGTCGTCATCGTTGCATCCGAGATAGCAGTGCAGTTCAACTGGTCCGTCGTCAGACCGCTCAATGGAGAAATAACTGCGAATTCCCTGCTTCGGTCCGATGGCAGTTGGTGGCTGATCAGTCACCTGGTTGAAAATTTCATTCGTTTTCCTCCTCTCGGCATCGTCCTCGTTGGCATGCTGGGCATCGGCCTGGCCGAACGCTCCGGTTTATTACCGACATTGTTAAGCGCCGCGATGCAACGCGTACCGGCGATGTTGTTGACGCCGCTGACGCTGTTACTTGGTATCCTGTCATCGATCACGCTGGATGCCGGTTATGTGGTACTCCCACCGATTGCTGCAGCCTTGTATGCCGCATCCGGGCGTTCGCCGATCACCGGTATCGCGGTCGCCTTTGCCGGAATCTCGGCCGGTTTCAGTGCCAATCTTACGATCACGGCGCTTGACCCGATGCTGGCCGGGTTGACACAGGCCGCGGCGGAAATACTGGATCCAGACTACCAGGTCGCAACGACGGCGAATCTCTGGTTCATGATTGTCTCGACCTTCCTGCTCAGTTTCACCGGCTGGTATATCACCGCCCGCTTTGTGGAACCGAGACTGGGCCAAAGTGGCATCGAGAACATATCTACTATTAACATTAATAATAAATTACAAAATATTGAAAAAAAAGGATTTATTCTTGCATTTATTAGTGTTTTCCTGCTCCTGCTGCTGGTTTTGCTGGCGACGTTCCATTCGGCCGGTCCCCTGTATGGCGATGGACGGTTTTTCCCGCGCTGGATCGAGGTCACGGTGCCGTTGCTGTTTCTCTTCTTCTTTATCCCGGCCGTGGTCTACGGGGTCACGACAGGTAGCATTAAAAATGACAGGGACATCGCCCGCATGCTTGGCGAAACGCTGGCTGGCCTTGGACCGTATATCGTTCTCGCCTTTTTTGCCGCGCAGTTTATCGAGGCGTTCAAGTTTTCCGGTCTCGGTGAAATGCTCGCGATCAGTGGCGGCCAATGGCTGGCCAGTTTGCCGGTTCCGCTCAGTCTGTTTGTGGTCGCATTTGTACTACTCGCAATGCTGGCGAATTTGTTGATCGGTTCCGCCTCGGCGAAATACGCCCTGCTGGCACCCGTGTTTGTCCCGATGCTGATGCAGGTCGGGATCAGCCCGGAACTGACGCAGGTGGCCTATCGTGTCGGTGATTCGGTCACGAATGTGATCACGCCGTTAAACCCGTACATGATTATTATTGTCATGCTGGTACAGAAATATCTGAAGAATTCCGGTCTGGGCACGGTCATAGCGACCATGCTGCCGTATACAATTGGCTTCGGCATCGTCTGGATCGCGCTGCTGCTGACATGGATTGCCCTAGACCTGCCGCTGGGGCCGGCTGGGCCGCTGCATTACACTGCCTGAATCCAGGCGGAATATGCTACTATGCGCCGCCTTTATCCACTGAGTGTGCGGAAATAACAGAATGACTGAGACAAAAGAACCGATTTACAAGATCATTTTTCACAATCAGGGCAAGATCTTCGAGATCTATGCCGCTTACGTCTCGCACGACGGTCTGTTTGGCTTCGTTGAGGTGGAAAAACTGATCTTTGGTGAAAACACGTCAGTCGTGGTTGATCCAACCGAGGAAAATCTGAAGACCGAATTCAGCGGGGTTGAACGCACGTACATACCAATGCATTCGATCATTCGCATTGATCAGGTGCAGAAAAAAGGCACGGCCAAAATCACAGAGGCCGGCAGTGACGGGAACGTCATGCCATTCCCGGTGTATTCCAAAAACGATAACGCAAAAAGCTAGCCCTCATCCCTGCAAATTCGATTGAATCTAATCGAATTCATCAAAACCCACGAAAAACTACGGGAAATATCCGCGTCCGGGTGGTAAGGTTTTCGGGCAGTATATCAACTTGATCTGGTTGTTAAGATCGTCACTTTTCTGATGCATACGCAGGTATGCATAAAAATCAGGGACGAAAAACGCCAAACAGGGGGTATATATGATGCCAGACGGGAAAAAACTGAAGCTTCTCATTATAGAAGACAATTCTGCAGACACGTTTTTAATCAAGGATGCCTTCCGCAACAATTCGCACTTCCAGTATCAGATCAGTTCATCCAGCACATTAAACAATGCAGTAACGATTATCAAAAATGAAGAAATCGACATCATCATTCTTGATATTTTCCTGCCCGACAGCCATCACGCCAGGTTAAGCAATTTACTCAGGATCCAGGAAGTAGCACCGGAACTTCCGATCGTGATTTACAGCGGGGTGAATGACCCGGAATTTGCATTACACTGCCTGGAGAGTGGCGCCCAGGATTTTCTGGTGAAAGGAGAGGTTGAACAGTGGCATATTGTTCGCGCCACCAATTATGCCATCAAGCGTAGAGAATACATGCAGCGTGTCCTGAATCATTCGAAAACAGCGTAGACAGGAATACGACTAGACGGGGTTACCAGCAAGCAGCGACTGCACATGTGCCACGCATGCGCTGGCCAGTCCGTCCGGCGTGTAGCCGCCTTCCAGGATTGAAACGAGTCTTCCCTGGCAATAGATATCGGCCAGTTCCAACATCATTCGGGTCAACGTCACAAAGCCGGCATCGGTCACATCATAACAGCCGAGCAAGTCGTCCTGACGACTGTCAAAACCACACGACAGTAAAATCAGATCCGGCTTGTACGCTTGCACGACCGGCACAAGACGTTGCTGATACGTATCGACGATCATTTTATCCGTTGTACCACAGGGCAAATGGATGTTGATGTTATAGCCCTTGCCCGCACCTGTGCCCTGCCGCGCCGGGTGACCGGTGCCGGGGTACGCATTCACATCGTGTGTGGAAAAAAACAGTACCGAGGGGTCAGAATAAAACGCCGATTCGGTCCCGTTACCATGGTGGTAATCCCAGTCGACAATCAACACGCGTTCGTAGCCAAACACTTCCTGCGCATAGCGGGCCGCGATGGCCACGTGATTATAAAAACAGAAGCCCTCGACCCGGCCCGTATTCTCGGCATGATGACCGGGCGGACGGGTCGCACAAAAGGCATTAGCCAGTTCACCGCGACAGACCTGATCGACGGCTTCGAGTACGCCAGAGACCACCAGTTGCGTGATCTTTTGTCCCTGCGAGTGTCGCTGTTTAAGTGAAGCGATATGTTCTGCCGTATGGATAGTGTGAATCCAGCGGTCCGCATCGATCTGCGGCTTGACCGCGGTCGTCGAGTCGAACAATCCGGCCTGAGACAGCGCGGCCACCACGGCCTGCAATCGTTGAGGTGACTCAGGATGCCCCGGTTGTAACCAATGATTTAGAAATCGTTTATCATAAAGTAACCCCGTGCGACGCCCTGCCCCCGTTGCAGCGAAAGCTTTCGGTAACAACAGCGTGGCCGCTGCCGCAGAAGTAGTCAGAGACAGAAAACGTCGTCGGTCCATTCGTGTTTACCTTGGGTCAATTCTTCAGCGATTGCTTGATTATGCTATATTTGCCAGTCAAAGCTAGAGTACTCTTGCAGGAATGAGTAGAACACTACTGATTATTATCCTGATTTTGGCATCGACTTCGTCACGTGCCGAGTGGTCCGTCGTCGTGCATACGGACATCGACTCGAATACCGAAACCCGCGTGGCTTACACCGAAAACGAGGAAGGTTACAGCCTCGAGGTCTACCTGGACAGCAATGGCGCGATCCGTTCCCGTTTCAGCACTAACAAGGTCGACCATCGTTTTTCGCCAGCCGTCTGTCCCACGTACCAGATTGATGATCGATTGATCAGTAATACCTCGATCAATGAAGCGCGTTGTCTGGCTGAACGCAAATGGGCCGAATTCGTACTCGGCTACGTGATCAATGAAACCGTTGAATCGAGTGCATTCAACTCGGTTAAAAATGGCAACCAGATAGAATACCGCTTCATGCTTGAATCCGGCGGCTATGCCAAAACCAGTTTTTCCCTGCTCGGATCCAGCCGCGCATTGACGGCGGCGCTTGGTGATCTTAACGTGGTCGTACCCTGAAGAACCAGCTCATAAACCGTACCCATCGTTGTGACTGACACACTGACGTTCCGTCAGGTAGAAACCATCGCTGATATAAACGAGGCCGACTGGCAACGACTGCAGACGCATGGCAACCCGTTTTTGGACTGGCGTTTTCTGGCCGAACTGGAACACTGCGTTGACCTTGACTATCACGGCTGGCTGCCGGCACATGTGGTCGCCTATAACGAGCAAAAACTCGTGGCTGCCATCCCGCTCTATTCGAAACTGAATTCGCACGGAGAATTTGTCTTCGACTGGATGATCGCGGACGCCTACCACCAGGCAGCAATACCCTATTATCCCAAGTACGTTTCAGCTATCCCGTTTACGCCCGTTATCGGCAGCCGGATCCTGTTTGCTGACGAAGTGAATGATACGGCCGGTGTCGCGGGTTCGCTGGTCGACTATGTATGTAAATGCAGTACTGAGCAGCAACTCTCCAGTATCAATTTTCTGTTTGTCGACAATTCGACCATCCGGCCACTCAACCAGCAACAATTCATACCACGTCATACCTGGCAGTATCACTGGCATAACGATCAATTTGCGGACTTTGATGCGTTTCTTGCGACACTGTCATCGAAGCGCAGAAAACAGATAAAACGTGAGCGCCGAAGTATCGTTGACCAGAATATTCGTATTGACGTGTTGCATGGAGACGAGATTCAGGAACACCACTGGGATACGTTTTACCGCTTCTATTGTTCGACATTTGCGCGTAAATGGGGCGAGCCGCGTTTTACCCGTAAATTTTTTCTGCGCCTGACCGAGGCCATGCCGTCTGCCATCGTGTTATTCCTGGCCTCGGTGGATGGCACCGAGGTCGCCGGCTCGTTCACGCTGAAATCTGACAAGACATTATATGGCCGTCACTGGGGTTGTGATCGCTGGTTAAACAATCTGCATTTTGAAATGTGTTACTACCAGACAATTGACTACTGCATACAGCACGGACTGACGACACTGGATGCCGGCGTACAGGGCGAACACAAATTATTGCGGGGGTTTGTACCGGTACGCGCCACCTCAATGCATTATTTCCACCGCCCTGAATTTCACGATGCGATAAACAAATATTTTCGGCAGGAGTCACAGCAGGTAGATCACCAGTTATCGGTGTTACGTCAACATAACGCCTATAATAGTCAGACGGCACGAAAATTTTCACTATGACGACTTTTCAGACAAACAGTCAGAACCAGTTGTACTGGGTGGCGGACAATATTATCGCCAGTGATTTCCCGCCGCCCGAGTCGGCATTACGGGACCCGGATGGTTTATTGGCGATCGGAGGTGATTTGACACCCGCACGCATACTCCATGCATATAAACAGGGGATTTTCCCCTGGTATAACGCAGGTCAGCCGATCATGTGGTGGACACCGGATCCACGTTGTATTCTCGAGTTAAACGAGTTGAGGATCAGTCGTAGTTTACGCAAGACACTGCGCAAACGCCCGTTCCGGGTCATGTTAAACTCGAACTTTGACAGTGTCATACACGCCTGCGCTGCACCACGCGATCAATCTGCCGATACCTGGATTACTGACGAGCTTCGCGCGGCTTTCGTTCAGTTGCATCACGCCGGTCATGCACATTCCGTTGAGTGTTATGCCGACGATGAACTTGTCGGGGGTCTGTACGGCATAGCGATTGGCCGTGTCTTTTTTGGTGAATCCATGTTCAGCCGCCGCAGCGATGCCTCCAAGGTCGCCCTGGTTTACCTGTGTCATTATCTTGCGCAACTGGAATTTCGTTTGATTGATTGCCAGATCTATTCCGGCCATTTGCGCAGTCTCGGCGCCAAGCCGATTGCCCGGCCACTGTTTTCCAACCTGTTGGAGCATTATTGCGATCTGCCCATACCGGCAAACTGGCCATCGACCGAGTTGAACTATGAGTAAGCAACCGGAACAACTTGGTTTCTATGCGACACCGGAACACGCTTGCAGTTATCTTCCGGAACAAAAAGCAACAACGTTATTTGCTGACCCGAACTACCCGAAAAACAAGCAACTGTATTCTGCTCTCGCCAGCATCGGCTTTCGTCGCAGTGGCGAGCATGTCTATCAACCGTATTGTCAACGATGTAATGCCTGTGTGCCGATTCGTCTTGATGTCAATCGATTCCGGGCAAGTCGCAATCAAAGACGCAATCTGAAACTCAATAAGGATCTGCATTGCCATGTGCGGACAACCGCATTTCATGTTGAGCACTTTCAGTTGTATAAAAAATACATTGCCAGTCGCCATGCCGGCGGCGGTATGGATAACCCGACCGAATCCAGCTACCTGGAATTTCTCACAGCGGATTGGGCCGACAGTCGGTTTCTTGAATTTCGATGTGGTGACAAATTGATCGCCGTAGCCGTTATCGATCTAATGGATGATGCCTTGTCTGCCGTTTATACCTGGTTCGATCCGGATGAGGCTGCGCGCAGCCCCGGACGTTATGCCATCCTGTACGAGATCGGTCTGGCAAGGGAATATCAATATCGCTGGCTGTATCTTGGCTACTGGATAGGCAGTTGCAACAAGATGAGTTACAAGACCGAATACAAACCGTACCAGTGTTATTTGAATAATCAGTGGCTGGAATCGACGAACTGATCACCGGATTTTGCCAGCCGCGTGGTTTTCAGGCAGAATTCGCCCTTCTTTTTTGACCACTAACTGATTTATGCCTAAAGAAGACCATATTGAAATGGAAGGCACTGTCGTCGAGACGCTGCCCAATACGATGTTTCGGGTTGAACTCGATAACGGTCACACGGTGACTGCACATATTTCCGGCAAGATGCGTAAACACTATATTCGCATCCTGACCGGCGATCGGGTGACCGTCGAGATGACACCGTATGATCTGAGCAAGGGTCGGATCACCTACCGCGCCCGCTAAGTCCTGCCCGAATAATTAACGGCTAATCGTTAGGTCTCGCTGAACTGCTGTCGCGCGCGTTCCAGGTCTTCCGCCGTATCCACTCCGATGCCGGTAGGCTCACAGGCCGCTTCGACCAGAATTGTTTCACCGTGATACAGGGCACGGAGTTGCTCCAGCGATTCCTGCTGCTCAAGTTCACATACCGGTAACCGGGTAAACCTGCGCAGAAAACCGCAACGGTAGGCGTACAGTCCAATATGCTTGTAACACTGCGTCGCGCGTGCCCTGATGTTGGACGGGATAACAGAACGACTGAAATATAGTGCTTCTTGATTGATATTGGCGACGACCTTGACGACATTCGGGTCGGCAATCAAACCGGTATCCGCTATTGGTTCGCAGACGGTGGCCATGCCGGCGGTATCCGACCCTGACAATAGCTGCGCGACCTGGTTAATGACGTTTGCAGACATGCCAATTTCGTCGCCCTGCAGATTGACAACAATCGTATTGTCATCCAGTTGTAATTGATCAACGGCCTCTGCCAGTCTGTCAGTGCCGGAGACATGTGTCGCCGCTGTCATGACCACATCCGCGTGAAAAGACTCACAATGATCCCGGATACGCTCATCGTCGGTAGCGATGTAAATGTTTCTGGCCGCGCTGGTTCTGGCAGATTCATACACGTGTTGCAACAAAGACTTGCCGGCAATCTCCAGTAACGGCTTGCCCGGCAAGCGTGTAGAGGCATAGCGGGCCGGGATCAGAATGGTAAATTCTGAACTCACCCGGAGTACTGTTCGATTTCTTCGTCGCTCAGCGCGCGTGCTTCATCTTCCAGCATCACCGGTATTTCATCGCGAATCGGATAGGCCAGTTTTGCCGAGGTCGAGATTAACTCCTGTTTGTCCTTGTTATAGATTAACGGGCCCTTCGTGACCGGACAAACGAGTATGTCGAGTAGTTTTTTATCCATGGTTTAGTTGCGCCAGACATTTATCGAGTCGAAAAGTGAATGTTTCTGCCAATTTCGCCTGAATCGGTAGATACCAGTAACGATTATCAGCAAGGTTTTCGCATTTTACCGCATCTTTCTCCGTCATCACTATCGGATAATCATCGGCAAAATCAAGCTCGGATTTGGTATAGACATAATGGTCCGGGTAAATATGCTTGATTACCTGTATGCCGGCCTGGCGCAGTCGCGAGATAAACCGCGTCGGGTTGCCAATGCCGGCAATGACATGCACGGACTGGCCACGTAGCTGTTCAAGTGATAGCGTTCTTGCCGGATCACGGACGGAATACAAGTCCGCACTGGTGTACTCCATCAGGTGCTCGCCCTTGGCGTTTTTACCGTTGGCAACAACCAGGTCGACCTGTTCCAGTCGACTCACCGGTTCACGTAACGGGCCGGCTGGCAGACAACGGCCATTGCCAAAACGTCGGTCACCATCGATCACGGCAATCTCCAGGTCCCGGTGCAGAGACAAGTGCTGCAGTCCATCATCACTGATGATGATATCGACGTCATAATGTTCCAGCATCGCATCGACAGCCTTGACCCGATTTGCTGCGACCGCCATCGGACATTTCGTTCGACGGGCAATCAGGACCGGTTCATCACCGACAATGAAGGGACTTGAATCCGGCCTCACCTGCTGCGGTTGTCGACTTTTCACACCGTAGCCACGACTGACAATGCCCGGCTTCATGCCTTTTGACTTCAGATAATTCGCCAGCCAGATGGTTAACGGTGTCTTGCCAGTACCACCCACGGTGATGTTACCGACGATAATAATCGGAACCGGAAAGCGTTTTATCGGAATCAGGCCAAACTGGTAGACCAGCTTGCGTGTTTGAACAATTGTGCGATAGAGCCCGCTGAGTGGTGACAGTAACCAGGCAAGTTTATGCTCACCGTACCAGACTTCTTCGATCAGATCTGTGTGTGACATTTCCTTGCAGGCGGTCTACGGTTCCTCTTCGTATTTTTGGGTGGCAAACGTGATTCGTATCAACCCGAGTTGGCGGGCCGCATCCATTACCTTGACTACAGCTTGATGGTCGGTTTCCGAATCGGCGCTGATAATGACCGGAGCATCATTACGCTGTCCGAGCTTGTCGAAAATGGCTTCTTTTATCGAACCCAGCTGGCTGTTGAGTAATGCCTGGTCATTGACGAATACATTACCCCTGGCGTCAATCGCGACGTTAATCGCATCCGGTTTTGCTTCCGTGAGTTCTTCGCTGGCTTGAGGCAAAGTGATATTGATTTCTGATTCTCGCTCAAATGTCGTTGATACCATAAAAAATATCAGCAACAGGAACACCACGTCGATCAACGGGGTGATGTTGATATCCAGATCTTCGGTGTTTTGCGCGCGAAACTTCATTCCTGATTCTCTTCCTTCGTCGCCCTATCTTTTGCCGGTTCATGCGGCACTTCACGTGAACGCAAACCACACATGACTTCGACCAGTTTCAACGCCTCCTGCTCCATGATGATGACATACTCATTAACCCGGCCGCGAAAGAACCGGTAAAACATCAATGAAGGTATCGCAACAGAAAGCCCGGCGGCCGTCGTCACCAGTGCCTCTGATATACCTTCCGCAAGAATACTTGGATCACCGACACCATGTGACGTAATCACTGCAAATACCTTGATCATACCGATCACGGTACCGAGCAGACCAAGCAACGGAGTGATGGCAGCTATGGTTCCAAGCGAATTCAGGAAACGTTCCAGTTCATGCGCCACATGACGACCAACCTCTTCAATACTTTCCTTCATCACTTCGCGCTCTCGATGACGATTCACCAGACCGGCTGCCAGTATGCGTCCGAGTGGTGAACTATGGCGAAGATCGTGTACGCGTTTTGCGCTAAGGTGACCGACTTTCTGCCATTGCCATACCTGGGTAACGAGATTTTTCGGAATGATGCGTTTTCTTTGCAGTGACCAGAATCGCTCAGCGATAATGGCCAGCGATAGAACGGAACAAATCAGGATCGGCCACATTAACCAGCCGCCTGCTTTTATCATTTCAAGCACTCAACTTCTCTCCTGCCGTATTACAAATTTTTATGCCAGAGTCGTGGCCGCGACTGCCTGTGACTGTCGACCTGCAAGCCTTGCGGACCTGAACGAATAGTGATCGCGCCAAGTTTAGCCGTCTCCAGCACACGGATACCACGCTGCTGATAGCGCGACATTATAGCCTGTTTCGGGAAACCATATCGATTGCGAAATCCGGCCGAATTGATAGCCAGTGCAGGCCGGACATGATCAAGAAACGACGGGCTTGATGAGGTGTTGCTGCCATGATGCGGCACCGTCATCGCCGAACTGCGTAATTGCTCGCCATAACGCCGCACCAACTCACCTTCGGCTACCGATTCAATATCACCGGTCAGCAGGAAACTCTGATCGCCGGTCGATATTTTTACAACACAGGAGCGGTTGTTATTATCCGCGTATATCCTGTCTTTTGGATGCAAAATTTCAAATTGGACTTGATCCCGCATCCAGTTCTGGCCAGCGCGACACGGTTGAATGCTGGTAGCCAAAGGCAGATTCATCTCGCCGGAGAGTACGCGCCGTGTTGAGATTTGCTTTAAAACGGCACTGGCACCACCGACATGATCGTTGTCTCCATGGCTGATGATCATTGTATCCAGATGTTGAATGCCAAGTTGACGCAACACAGGCACAACGATAGCCTCACCGGCATTAAATCGCTGACTGAACCTGGCACCGGTATCAAATAACAGAGTCGAACTATGTGTCTGTATGATTGCTGAAAGTCCCTGACCAACATCCAGCACGGTCAATTGCATCTCACCCGGGTCGGGTCGCGGATGGTCGATGAAAAACAGCGGTAAAATCCAGACGACACCGGTTAACCGTAACGGTAATCCCCTCGGCACAAACATCAGCAACATACCGACCATTGCCATCAAGACAACGTGAAATGAGACTGCGTGAATAGAGAACCATGAGAACGACAGCCGGGTAAAAAAGTCGAGAATCAGCTCTAGAAATTGTGCACATTTTTCTGCCAACAGGTAAAGAAATTCCGCCAGCCGAAAGTGTAACAGGGAGAATACCGTCGTCAGCAGAACCAGTGGCACCAGCAGAAAACTGACATAGGGAACAAGAATTAAATTTACCGGCAAGCTGACAAGCGACGCCCCCTGGAACCAGAATATGACAACCGGCATCGGCGCCAGCGATAAAATAAATTGTATATGCCCCCAGCTTTGCCAAAGAGTCTTTGTCTGACGCTGGCGCCCTGTCAACGTGTACAGAATAATAAATACGGCAACGAACGACAGACAAAATGCGGCAGATAACAGCGCAAACGGATCAAACAACAGGACAACCACAAGCGCAACCAGAAGAACGCGCATCGGTTCGGTCTGCCGTCGCGACAGAATAAATACAGATGCGACGGCCAGCATGATGAACGCGCGCTGGGTCGGCACGGAAAAGCCGGCCAGCGCTGAATACAACCACGCCGCCAGCAATGCGATGAGACAACCGATATGCTGCGCCGGTCGCCGATGAACCAGACAATAGCAGGCGCTGGATAAGTAACGACCGATAACATAAAACCAGGCGGCAACAATGCCGATATGCAAGCCGGAAATAGCCAGCAAGTGTGCTGTGCCCGTACGTACCAGCTTGTCGCGGTCTTCCTCTGCGAGAAAACCCCTGTGCCCGGTAGCGAGTGCAATGATAATACCGGCAGCCGATTGATCCGATGAAAATTCATGTAATCTGTCAATCAACTGTACGCGCACGCGATCAAATGAAAAACGGGGTGATTCCAGCCGTCGATTTTTTCCACTCTGACGCACATAGCCGGTCGCATTGATACGCTGCATGAATAGCCAGCGTTCATAATCAAACCCTCCCGGATTACTAAAACCGTGAGGCCGTTTCATGCGTACGGACAGTTGCCATCTCTCATCCGGCTGAAGTTTGATCCTGCCTGTATACCAGCCAAGCAGTACACGTCCGGGAGATTGAATGAGCCGTCCTCGCTCGTCCTCCAGAGAATCAATGACAAACTGGAAACGCACGCGATTATCGAAGTATTGCGGCAAACCAGTGATCCTGCCCCGGGCAAGCAAATCCACTTGTTCATAGTCAACGGGCAGTCGATGTGACAGGACGAGACTGGCGTGCAACAGGCAATATATCAAGCCGGAGAAAAAAGCGGCGACCGTATAACAACGCAAAGCGAGTGCGGCTATTAAAACGCCAAGAAGCAAAACGCCGGTCAATGTTGCCGGTAAACCCGGCAACTGGATGGCGCTGAATATGCCAAGGACAAAGGCGATCATCCTGATCATTGTGTCGCTTCCTTTCTGTCAGAACTGCAACGTAAATACTACGTCAAGTAAAACTTATTCACACGAAATTATACATTTTCAGAACGCATCGTTTCGCTATAATGTGCCGCCGTTTGATTCAATCACAATTGCAGTATGGGATTAAAAAATTTATTCAAGCGCTATACGCCTGCCCGCTCGGAGATCGAAAGCCAGGGCCGGTTCGGCGTGTTCGGTAAATTACTGCATGAACCGAATTTATGGCATATCACCCGATATTCCGCCGCCGGTGGTATGGCGAATGGCATATTCTGGGCCTTCATGCCATTTCCGGGACAGACGCTGTTCGCTGCGGCCGTTGCGATCAAGGCAAGAATCAACCTGCCGATCTCGTTGCTGGCCGTATGGTTAACGAATCCGATCACCATCTATCCGATTTTTTATGCCTCGTATAAAACCGGCAGCTTTCTTCTCGGTCGCCACCCACGGCACGTACACTTCGAGATCAGCTGGCAATGGTTTACCAGCACGATGCTCGATATCTGGGAACCGCTGCTGCTTGGCTGCTTGCTGCTCGGTGGTATCAGCGCGTTGCTTGGCTATGCGAGCGTGCGTATTTTGTGGCGTTTTGCCGCAATCCGGAAATGGGAGGAACGTAAGGAGGCGCGCCGCCGCCGTCTGGCTGCGCAAAAGCAACCCGACTAGACGGCCTGCAAGCTGCCTTCATGCAGTTGATAACTGCGCTGCATCCGTTCCGCGAGTTGTTGATTGTGCGTAACCAGGATCAGGCTGGTATCAATCTCACGGTTCAACTCAAGCATCAGGTCAAACACCTGGTTCGCCGTTTTTTCATCCAGGTTGCCGGTTGGTTCATCGGCCAACAGCAGTTTCGGTTTTCGCAAAAGCGCGCGGGCGATGGCTACGCGTTGCCGTTCGCCGCCGGATAACTCGCCCGGCTTGTGATGTAAACGATGAGACATGCCGACCTTGTCGAGACAGGCCTGCGCCTTTGCCAATGAGATACCCGGCTGCTCTTTCGCAATTAACCCCGGCATCGCGACATTTTCCAGCGCGGTAAATTCCGGTAACAAATGATGAAACTGATAAACGAAACCGATCGCATCATTACGTAATCGCCCACGTTCTGACTCCGGCAATTTCGATAACGGCTGACCGTTGATACTGACCTCTCCGCTGGTCGGCACATCCAGTCCGCCGAGCAGATGCAATAATGTGCTTTTCCCCGAACCAGAAGCACCGATGATGGCGATTGACTCGCCGTTGGCCACGTCCAGTCGCACACCGTTTAACACGGTGACATCCAGATCACCCTGGATAAATTTTTTATGCAGATCGATCGCCTGTAATACCGGGCTACTCATAGCGTAACGCCTCGGCCGGTTGGGTTTTTGCCGCCCGCCAGGCCGGGTAGATGGTTGCCAGCAGACAGAACAGAAAGGCCACAATCGTGATTGCAGCCACATCCGGCCAGTTTATCTCCGAGGGTAATTCGCTGATGTAGTAAATACTCGAGGGCAGAAACTCAACCTGAAACGTCTGTTCAATCTTCTGCACCAGGGTCTCGACATTACTTGCCAGTGCAATACCGCCGATAACCCCAAGCACGATGCCGGTCAGTCCAATCACCACACCCTGAATGATAAATATCTGCATGATCGACGCCGGACTCGCCCCGAGTGTGCGCAGTACGGCGATGTCAGCCTGTTTGTCCGTCACGACCATTACCAGCGTGGAAATAATATTAAACGCAGCGACGGCCACGATCAGCGTCAGTATGACGAACATGACCGTCTTTTCGGTTTTCAGTGCCTTGAAAAAGTTTGCGTGGCGCTGGGTCCAGTCGACCACAGCATAGGCGCCCGGTAAATCACGGGCAATTTCGCGACTGACGATCGGTGCCTGCAATATATCGTCTGTCTTCAATCGCAGTCCGGATATGCCCTGCTGGCGAAACAGTTTTTTGGCATCATCCAGGTGGATCAATGCCAGGGCCGAATCAAATTCATGCATGCCGATTTCAAAGATACCGGTCACGGTAAAGCGTTTCAGACGTGGAATAATTCCGGCCGGTGTCACACTGGCCTGGGGAATAATCAACGTTATCTTGTCACCATTCACGACACCGAGTGTGCGTGCCAGTTCGGTACCAATAATTATGCCGAAGCCGCCTGCCTGAAGGTCGGCAAACTTCCCGCCCAACATGCGGTCGGCGATGACGGAGACTTGTGGTTCTTCCTCCGGCAAAATACCGCGGATTATCGTACCGTTCACTTGCTGGCCATTCACCAGCATGCCCTCGGCACGAAAATAAGGAGCGACACCGACAATACGCTCATGCTGCTTTATTTGGTCCGCAAGCCCGCGCCAATCAGCCAGTGCGTCACCTTGCTGGAATATTGTCGCGTGTGAGGCCATACCAAGAATCCGGCCGGTCAGTTCCTTTTCAAAGCCGTTCATCACGGATAACACGGTGATCAATGCCATCACGCCAAGCGCGACTCCAAGCATTGACGTCAGGGAAATAAACGAGATGAAGTGATTACGGCGTTTGGCACGTACATAACGCAGACCAACAAACGCCTGAAATGGTTGATACATGCGCGCATTATAGCGACGGCTTGCGTAATTGTCTTAGTTGAAAATCGGTTAATTGCCAACACTGGTTTCACCAATTGAAGTCACTTATATTGCTTGTATGAAACTGCTTGCAATTGACACATCAACCGAAGCCTGCTCGGCCGCATTGTATGTGGATGGCAATAGCCGGGATTGTTACGAGTTCGCACCAAGAAAACACGCCGAGTTGATCATGCCGATGATCCGGAATTTAATGCAACAGGCAGACTTGCAGCTGGAACAGCTGGATGCCATAGCGTATGGACGTGGTCCGGGTGCGTTTACCGGCGTGCGCATAGCGACCGGTGTTGCCCAGGGCCTGGCCTACGCACTGGGAAAACCTCTGATCCCGATCTCCTCGCTGGCCACGCTGGCACAATCGCTGGCTGGTGAGCAATCGCATATTGTCGCTGCTTTCGATGCG
>JBHIXH010000005.1:0-8110 GCA_041984885.1 Gammaproteobacteria bacterium | reverse complement strand
CTGGCAGACGTATAGCGAAAGATTACTCGATTGTTTCTCGCAAAACTGCAGTGGCTTTCTCGGTCCAGCCTGGCCATCTGCAGAATATATGCTACCGCTGGCATTACATGAATTTGAACTCGGCAACATCATTTCTGCTGAACAGGCGATGCCGGTTTATTTGCGAAACAAGGTGACCGGCTAACCAGGAAATGCATTAATGATAAATAACGAAGGTACTCGCACCGGTTTATATTTCGGTTTTACCTCGGGTGTGATAACGACACTCGGTTTGATCGTAGGTTTGAATTCCGGCACACATTCCTTGCAGGCGGTCGTCGGTGGAATTGTATTAATCGCTATCGCTGATGCCTCGTCTGACGCCACCGGCATTCACCTGTCACAGGAAGCGGATCCGAATATTGTCGAACGGACAGTCTGGCTGGCAACATTGTCGACTTTCATTTCAAAGTTTATCGTCTCGATTTCATTTCTGGTGCCCGTGCTGTTGTTACCGTTAAGCACTGCCATTGTTGCAGCGGTGGTCTGGGGGCTGCTGATTATAGTCATGCTAAGCATAGGCATTGCGCGTAACCAGGAGACCCGCGCTACACCTGTTGTCGTTGAACATTGTGTGATTACGCTGGCTGTGATCGGCGTGTCACATTATGTCGGTGTGTTCATCAATCGCGTTCTCGGCCCGGTTGCCCTGTAGCCTTTTCAGTCTTTCAATTCATTCATTTGTTGTAATGCAGCGAGGGCCTGTTCGCGTGCCTCGGCATGATCGAGGACCGGTTCAGGATAAGTCTTGCCCAATCTTACCTGTGCTTTTTCCAGAACGTCATCCGGTGCTGCCCATGGTTTATGGATCCATTTATTGTCCAGTTTTTTCAGTTCAGGCACCCATTGTCGAATGTACTCCCCGTCGCTATCGAATTTCTCCGACTGTGTTACCGGATTAAATATGCGAAAGTATGGTGCTGCGTCAGCCCCGCTACCGGCAACCCACTGCCAGCCAAGTGAATTATTTGCCAGGTCTGCGTCAACCAGTGTATCCCAGAACCATGCCGCGCCTTCGCGCCAATGGATAAGACAATCCTTGATCAAAAACGAGGCTACTATCATCCGCACGCGATTATGCATCCAGCCGGTCGACCAGAGTTGCCGCATACCGGCATCGACCAGCGGATAACCGGTCTGGCCTTTTTGCCATCTTTTTAACAAGCGTGAATTCTCTTTCCAGGGGAAATGCCTGAATTCCTCACGCAGTGGTTGATCCGTTGTATGCGGAAAGTGATACAACAAGTGATGGGCAAACTCACGCCACACCAGTTGTCGCAAATACTGCAAGACCTTCTTTGATGGCGATAAACGACCGGCGTTTTGTTCCTGTTGCAATACCTTATGCCAGATATAGCGACTCGTGATCTGTCCAGAATGCAAATACGGTGATAACCCGGAAACCCCGTCAACGGCAGGAAAATCCCTGTCGTCATCATACTGCTCGATTCTGTTTAAAAACCGTGACAGCGCTTTTGTTGCCGTGTCGTCGTGCAGGCGCCAATGTTGTTCAATCGATTGATACCAGTCCAGCGATGGCAATAGATCCAGATCTTCAAGTTGCCACGACTTCGGCCATGTCTGGGGCGGCTTTAACGATCTCGGCGTAGCAAGCGGTGGCTGCGGGGTGCCGAGTGACTGGTAAAACTTCCAGAAAGGTGTGAAGACTTTATACGGATTACCCTGTTTGTTACTCACCTCTTGCGGTTCACGTAATAAATTGCCAGCAAAACTTTCGACCTGAATACCTTTATCACGCAACTGCTTTTTCAGTTCGCTGTCGTGCTCAATTGAGGCCGGTTCATAGCGACGGTTCCAGTAAACCGAATCGGCACCGGTTGCCTCGATTAGCTCTGACAGTACTGTAGCGGCTTCGCCCTGCCGCAGGATCAGTTTTGAATCTTTTTCGTTCAGCTCGTCAACGAGTGACCTGATAGCCGCATGCAACCAGACCCTGGCCGCGCTGCCGATTGGCCAGTCCGTATAATTTTCTGTCTCAAGAATATAAACCGGGTACACCACTTGCGAGTTTTTACAGGCATGGTGTAACGCGGCATTATCATTCAGACGAAAATCATTTCGAAACCAGACAATTGATACGGACATATTGATGCAGAGGGAATGGGAATGAATTTAGACAGGCAAATTAAAAGCCGATATCACTTTTTGTATTCAACTGCACCTTAGTGGTTTGCCGGCTGAAAAGCCAGCAAGGAAAATTCCGGTTACAGTACAAACCGAAAAGCAACAACCATCATGTTCGCAACTGCCCGTCAGTTCAGGCTGAACTGGTCGTTTGCTCTCCCCGGTTTTGTATGTATTCCGGATGTTGGCTAGCGGTTTTATACATGCGAATTATCTCCAGATAATTCTGTTCACCCAGTCGTCGTTGGAACAGATTGCTGAATGCTGCTGTTTCGTCCATGTTCAGATAGCCCATGTAGATGTGCGAGAACCAGCGATGCCTGTGCCAGCCCTGTTTCACCAATTCACAGCGCATATGGCGCGGGTCCTCCAGAATCTTTTGAAACAGACTGGTCACCCGGGGCTTGTCACCTTCCATATATCCAATGAAAACACCGTCCCGGTAGGCAATCACGGAGGTGATGTGCTGCGCGCGGTTGTTGGCTGCGCATTCAGATAGCAGGTGAAACCACGCCGACTCCGGTAGAGTCGGTAAAGTGGAGCGGCTCGTGTAGATCAGGTAATGCATATAGAAGTTCCTTATCTATGTGTCCCCCAATACCCCTCCGGCTGCTAGTATAGTCGCTTTCCAGGCAATAATACTGTGAAATGTTCCCCAAATTTGCCACAGAATTCCCGGGACAGCCTTCTCAATATCTGACCAGCACGCTGTATTCCAGTGTCACCTCCCCTTCTGCCGGAACCGGAACCTGCCACTCCGCTGTCCCGGCCGCAACTTTTTCATGGTCGTGCGTTGAGTTCAGCATTTTCCAGTCGCCCGGGACCGGTTCGCGTACGGTCACCGTAACAGCCTCTGTTTTCGCATTTTTCAACGTTATGCGATAGGCGCTTTCAAACGCGTAGTTGTATTGCGCGATCGCGGTGCGTTTCTTGAAATGTAATTGTTTTTTGTCAGCAGTCACATCAAACGCGTCACCGAGTTTCAGATTTACTGATTCGTTTTTTGGCGTGTGGTCGATGCGGTCTTCCCCGACAAACTGGGCGTTACCGGCCGAGTCTTTTTTGTAAACCCGTACCACACCTTTCGGTAGTGGCAGGCCTAATCCTGCCTCCTCCTCGTTCTTGAACTGGACGAATACACCGACTTTCATTTTCTGACCGATGTCGCCATAACTGCTACGGTAATAATAATCCTGCCCCTCGAGCAGGAATTCCTTTTTCACCGGCACAGTGTTCGCCGTCAATAACGACACCTGCTTTTTCTGATTATCCGCAATCGTGGTCGGGCGGCCGAGCGTGTACAGGTGATACTCAAACAGGCTCTCCTGCTGCATACTGCCCGCCGCGTCTTCCATCACCATCTCGGCCCGTGCCATTTTCATCAGCGCCTTCGGTTCGGGCCGCACCTGGTTAACATCTCCGGCGACCAGTTGCATACGTGCATTTTTATAAGCGGTACCGCTAACATTATTCAACGTCACCCAACCCAGCAGATCAATACTGTCATCCTTCGCTGATAACTCGGCGACGTAGTCCGCTTTCCATGACAGACCACCGGTCAGGTAACTGAGCTCGACGTCCTGTTTTTTATCCAGTCTGTTTTGTAATTGAATGACCAGCGTCGGTTTATCCCTTAAATTACTTGGAACACGATCGAAGATAAAACGACCTCTGACGTTGGTTTCGATCCGATCACCGATCTTCAACACAACACCGTTGTTGGTACTCAGCACAACGGCATCTTCGATAGTCTCCACACCGGTTGCCGGGTTCATCGACGCAACGCGTATTGACTGGCCGACGTATTTTTCCAGTAATTTTTGTGGTGTTAACAAATCAAAATCAAAATTCTGTTCCAGCACATTCAGTTTGCCGGCCGCATCCAGGCTGCGTAACAAAGCGGTTTCCGGCCGCATGCGGGCACTGACACCACGAAAAGCCAGCAGGTTAAACCCCTTTTCCAGCACGACCGATCGTGCGTCTTTGACCAGCGCCAGATTTTCATTATAGATAGTAACGGCGACGGACTTTTGATCATCCAGTGTCGTTAACATCTCCTTCTCGGCAGCCGTCGCCATGGATGCACATATGGAAAGCAGTAATGCGGTAATTTTTTTACAAACGGGTTGCGTTATTAATGGCTTCATCGTTGACTCCTTTGGGTAAGAACTATTATTCGACTGTTTGTGTTACTTGTCATCCTGAAACGATGCGCCGGGGAAATCGGGTTAGCAGTTTTTATATTCTGCATAAAGCCGGAACTGAGTCACGTCGTTCGGGTCTAGAGTAAAAACGCACGTGGAGGGACAAATGAGAATAACCAGACTGTCAGTATTGCTGATCGCAGCCATGTCTGCTTTTTACCTGACCTCCGGCATCCAGGCGGCAGACGATGCTGCCGATACTATCGGCAGCGTCGACGGGACTGAAACTGCACGCCTGGCGTATGAAGCCTGGTTAACGGCGAACCCCGATTTCAAAAAACCGACAAAATCCGAACTGAAAAAATCGCTAACGCCGTTGCAATACGAAATCACGCAAGAAGATGGCACCGAACGCGCATTCAGAAATATCTACTGGGATAACAAACGTGACGGCATTTACGTGGATGTTGTTTCCGGCGAGCCTCTGTTCAGTTCAACAGATAAATATCGGTCAGGTACCGGTTGGCCCAGTTTCATCCGGCCAATCCATGCCAAATCGATGATCACGCATGCAGACAGAAGCTGGTTTGGTGTCAGAACTGAATTGCGCAGTGCGATGGCCGATTCACATCTCGGTCATGTGTTTGACGATGGTCCGCAACCGACCGGGCTACGCTACTGCATTAACTCTGCCGCCTTACGATTTATCCCGAAAGAAGAACTGTCACAACAGGGTTACGCCGAGTTTCTTGCCCTGTTCAAGTGAGCCAGACAGCACTTTTGCCAAGGCAATAAAAAAGCCGCTCTTGCGAGCGGCTTCGTAGTTGCTGATTCACATCAGCAGAGGAGAGGCAAAGAATTACTTGTTAACAGGAATCGCGCTCTCGACGATAGAACGGATTTCGTTCGTATATTCCTGACCCAGTTCAGCAAATGCTTTGGCATCGCTGACCAGATTTTCAGAAGCGCTGCGAGCAACGTCCAACTGACCGGTTACATAAGCTTTCCAGCCATCTACGTCCTTGATTTCAGCAGCAGACTTCAGTGATTCCAGACCAATCTTGGCATTGTCCTGAATCGTCTTAACCTGATGGTTAACGACTTTTTCAATGTTCTTGATAGTCAGTTCATTGATTGCTTTAGCCGGAGCTAAATAACTTTCGAAATAAGTATTCATAGTCATATCTCCATTAAGATATTGGTTAATGTTGCAATGCAGTATAGCAAGATATTATTGCGATGCAACATATATTTTAATTATTTTTATAGTCTGCCAATATTCTTTATTTTATATATATTACAATGATTTATATATTTTTATTAAAAACTTTCTAGATTTTAATGATGACGGTATAGCCGATTTTTTCAATTTTTTCGCCCACCTCGGCCAACCAGTCGGCCGACACCTTGTCCAGCCTGGCAGCTTCTGCCTGCATCGATGGACGTTCTATGCCGTACAACTGGACGCCTTGAATTCGCATCCCGCTTTCCTGGATGGTCTGGAGAAAATCCAGGTAAGTCATCAACTCGGTCTCGCTCGGTGCGCGGCCATCCAGTTGAAAAAAACAGCTTTGAATCCAGGTTGGACACAGGCGACTGCAGATTTGCAGGTTCTGTTTCATCCGATCCAGTGAGATGGCAGCATTATTTACCGATTTCAATCCCTCCGTGCTGGCCCGGTCCAGTTTGAACCAGACCTGACCATTATGCTTTGCCAGTTCCTGGACGCCTGATTGCACCTCAGCCTGATGCATGAGACTGCCATTGGTGATCAATACGTGTGGCACTGCCGACGCTAGCCTGACGGTTGTGGTCTGCCCTACGGTGCGGACAATTTCCGTGAACTGCCGCGCACTGGTTGGTTCGCCATTGCCGGAAAAGGCAATGTCACGTACCTGAATATCCTCTGCCGGCATCCGGAATTTTCTGCTGAATGAGCCGTCATCGATTGAATCCAGCAGGCTACTCAACTCATCTGAGAGTAACGCGATATCAATTTCCGGCGCACTACCTCGTTGCAGGTCGGGTACCTGACAATAGATACAACGCCAATTACAGGCATTATTCGGGTTGAGATTGATACCGATGGAAAGACCGCCGGAGCGTCGTGACAGAACCGGATATACATACATAAGCCCGGCTGCAGACCGGTCGTGATCACGCGTCGTTAACACGGGGACAAAGCAGAATGTTCGGTTTTTGCGCAGCTAACCCGCCGCGCATCAGGCGGAGATACGTGGTTATTTCGGCTGTTTAACCATGCGTAAATACGGTTTCGGTGCATCCCATCCCTGTGGAAATGCCTTGCTTGCATCTTCATCGGACATCATTGGATTTATAAAAACATCCTCACCATACTGCCAGTCAGAAGGGGTCGCAACTTGGTGTTGGCAGGCAAGTTGACATGAATCCAGCACACGCAAGACCTCATGAAAATTACGTCCGGTGCTCATCGGATAGGTCATAATTGCCTGGATTTTTTTTTCAGGATCGATAATGAACAACGAACGAATGGTGAAATTATCTTTTGCCGTGCGCCCGAAACCGCTGGCGATCGCATTCGGATGAATCATGCCATAGCGTTTGGCGATATCCAGTTGTGGATCTCCGATCAGCGGAAAATTCAGTTTGACATGTTGAGTTTGCTCAATGTCATCCTTCCAGATCAGGTGATCGTCTACCGTGTCGATACTGTGACCAATGATCTTGCAGCCACGCTTCTCGAATTCCGGTTGCAATCTGGCTGCGCAACCGATTTCGGTCGTGCATACCGGTGTAAAATCTTTTGGGTGAGAAAAAAGCATGACCCAGTTTTTATCAATCCATTGATGAAATTTAATATCGCCTTCCGTCGTATTGGCCAGAAAATCCGGCGCCACGTCACCGATCCGCAATGACATACAAAACTACCCCCGGTCAAAAATCGCAGATTTTGCGTTGTTATTTATTGTTATTGTTACATTGATTTGTACAGGACAAAATCGGAGTTGATTTTACATAAACAAATGAATTCAGACAATTAGCAAAACTAGTGAAGGATTGACTGGAATACCTCTCGTCCTGACGCAAGTGACCCCCGAAACGTCTCAGCACGGGGGTCAATGTCGCGGTTGGCGACATACAAGTGATTGCACTCCTCACGTTTAAGTGTAGTTCAATTCCACGAATTCGCTACCTGTATTGGTAATCTGAGTGAAATTAAATTTCACGCATTAACATTTTGATTCGGGTTGCACTCGATTCGTCCAGTTCCTTCCGCACCTTGTCGGTCACATACTTGGCTTCAAATTTTTTCGCACGGATTTCCCGTAACAGTTGTTTTACTTCCTCGTCGGCACGGTTTTTCTTCAGTGCAACGATCAACATTTCAATCAAGGTCTCTGACCAGAGCGTTTTATGTACTGTTGGATTGGTTGTGTCGTCATTCATATTTATGCTTCCAAATCAGTCAGGTTCAAGGGATGACAGTTGTCATATTTTGACTATAGTTCCGTCCTTGTATGCTGACAACTTTTCTGATTGCTGTAATAGCCGCCTTAATGAATAATTGCAGACCTCGTCGCACTCTTTTCGAACCGCTGACTGCAAACCCTGAATAGAGCCATCGTCTTCGGCCCATGGATAGCAAACAACATTTACTCGTTCTCGATTTTGATGGTTTTCTTATCAATTCCTATGGCCTGTTAAAAGACACGTTTAAAACATTCAATCTCGACATCGGTGATGAATCACGGTTTAAAAACCGGAAAAAATTCATGAAGTATCTCGGTGGCGGCAAGGAA
>JBHIXH010000004.1:52602-96555 GCA_041984885.1 Gammaproteobacteria bacterium | reverse complement strand
GTGGCATCTTCAGACTGGTATCGACAATGGCATTACCCTCCGCTACCGGTGAGCCCATCACGCCATCCGCCTGGTACTTGTCCGGCATGTCCTGAACATCTATGACACCGTTCGGATATAAAATCGTCAAACGTTCAATCAGGTTTGCCAGTTCACGGACATTGCCCGGCCAGGAATATTGTGCCAGCGACGAGACTGCCGCCTCGGTCAGACTGATCGACACATTTTCATCATGCTCAAGTCGCTCGACCAGGTCGTGAATCAATGTCGGTAGGTCATCTGTGCGGTCACGTAGCGGTGGCGTTTCAATCGGGAATACATTCAGGCGGTAGTAAAGATCCTCGCGAAACTTGCCCGCAGCGATCGCTTCTTCCAGGTTGACATGTGTCGCGGCGATAATCCGGACATCGGCGTTAATGCTTTTGTTGCTGCCAACGCGCTCGAACGTGCGTTCCTGTAACACCCGCAACAGTTTCACCTGCATCGACAGGCTCATGTCGCCGATTTCATCCAGAAACAACGTGCCGCCGGCGGCCATTTCAAAGCGTCCCTGGCGGGCGCTGATTGCACCGGTAAATGCGCCTTTTTCGTGACCAAACAGCTCCGATTCAAGCAACTCGGACGGGATCGCGCCACAGTTTAACGGTACAAACGGTTTGCTACGACGGGAGGAATGATAGTGAATGTTCCTGGCAACGACTTCCTTGCCCGAACCGGATTCACCGATAATCAATACGTTCGCATCCGTGTGTGCGACTTTCTCTATCATCTTGCGCACACGTTGAATGCTTTTACTGCTGCCTACCAGGCTGCGAAACAACTCAAGTGAACGCGGTGTACCATCCTGGTGTCGATCCCGCTTGTATAATTTAACTTGCTCGAAAACTTTTGAAATTGAATTCAGACGGAAGGGAACATCGACAGAACCAATACACCCATTCTCCAGTTCCTGCATGTATTTTGCGCGGACTTCCGGGTTGATTGCATGGATTACCGGCAAATACGAATCGAATGATTTAATACCGCGAAATACATCGAGCAAGGTTTTGCTGCTGTTGCACTGACCCAGAATAACCATGTACAACTGGGCCTGGTCCTCCAGTTGTTGCTGCCAGTCAGAACTGTCAGCTTGCAACACCGGATCGTAGCCCATGAATACAATAACCTCGGCCATTTGCTGCCTGACCGCACTGTCATCCTCGATGATCAGAACACCTTCCACTGACTTCCCCCATCAGTTGTGTGTGACGCAATGCACAAAACTGCATTACTGTAATGAGTTAAGCAGTAAACACAGGGCATGTCAAAATTTTGTCGCCACTTATGCTGCGACAAAAATCGGATTAGGCGGCGCTGGTGTAGTGATCCTGGATACGTGACCGGTTTATGACTTGCATCAGCTCGGCGTGTGCCTGGCCGCGCAGGCTTTTCAATTTTGATGTTACTGACTGACTGAGCGAGAGATACTGCATCAATACATCGATCTCGGCCGCACTGCATTGTTGCAGCGATTTTCCCGACAGGAAGCCATCAATTAATTCTGCCGCGTGTGTGATATCGGTTTGCATTTGCTCCAGTTGCTCATCGATGTCGAGTGACAACGAGTCTTTCAACAACTGGCAGGCTTTCATGATTTGATTGTTTGAATCCATTTGTTATCAGGCCTTAAAACCGCAAACTAGCCAGCCTGCTGCATCAATGTTCGGGATTCTGAATGCGCCGGTGTCGGTGTCGACTCCTGACCCTCAATCGCATCCCAGGCAGATTTGATTTGCACAAGCAGTTTGGCAACTTCATCCAGCTTGACGGTATCATTGCTGGCGTTTGCTTCGATCAACGTGATCGTCATGTATTCATACAGACTGTCAAGATTCGCTGCAATTTCACCACCTACATCATGGTCCAGGCTGTCACGCAGACCGCCAATGATTGAGATAGCCATACTCAGATTTACACCTTTCTCTTCCGTTTCATTCCTGTGCATCGCTGATTTCGCCTTGCGAATTCGCTGTAGCGCACCGTCCATCAACATCTGAATCAGACGGTGTGGACTGGCGTCTTCAATACCGATCTGCACATCAACCCGATTATATAATTTCAGGGCCTTGATATTCGCTGCACATCTTGCGTTCATTTGACTCTCCTGTGATTAATTATTTCATCTACCTGGCGTCGGCAGATTGGCCAGTTGACTGCTTAAAAAACTGTTCGTTGTGTTCAACCTGGCCACCAGTGCATCCATCGCAGAAAATTTTTGTAAAAGCTGCAGTTCCAGAGTTTCCAGTCTCTGACTCAGTTTGAGCAGGCTCTCATCTATATCTTTGATTGTATTATTCAGGCCATCTGTCTTTCCCTGAATGGTTCCTGTCGTACCCAGATAGCCAGCGAGTAAATCATCCAGTTGATTAGCTATTCCATCGTCCGCTGTAAATATTTCTTTAACCTGGTTCAGATCCGAATCAATCGCATCAGACAATCTGGTCGAATCCAGTGACAGGGTACCATCCGCATTCGTTGTAATACCCAGACTGATAACATTCGTCAGGTCACCGGTTAAACCGCTTACTGTTGCCGTTAATTCGCGTCTCAGACTTGAATTCAATGATTGCAACGTCAGATCGCCAAGCAGAACCCCGGATTCCCCGGTGTCGACGTTGTATGACGACAGGTTGCGCATCAGGTTTGCCAGAATATTGAAATTATCAACCAGTGTCTGCACTGCATTCGTGATTTTGGATTTGTTTAACTCAAGTTTTAAATCGAATGTCTCACCCGGACGGGCTTCTTTCAGGTTAATCGTAATGTTATCGATCGCATCACTGATTGAATTGTCTGAACTGGTTACCTGTTGGCCATCAATCAATATGACCGCATCAGCAGCGGCATTTGCCTCACTCATATTAGTGACCGCCAGGCCGTCCGGGTCATAAACCAGTGCAGACAAACCATTTGTGTCAGTATCATTTAAATCATCGTCGTCGACGGTGACGACGATCTCGTTATCAGTGCCGGTTGCGTTTGCAGTCAGGATTAGTTTTGACTCGGTGCCACCGAATCCATCATCGACGTTGATTATCGTTGCCGTAACATAATCGTTATCATCCGCTGCGTTAATTGCATCGCGAATTCCGGCCAATGTGTCATTCTCACTGTCAATGGTGAGCGTAAAAGATTCTGCCCCGACCTGAATCGTCATTTCTCCCGTGCCGACTACCGTATCGGCATCGGCAAACCCCTGGGAGAGAATACGATGAGCTTCAGCCAGTGTTTGTACTTCAACCTGGTACGTGCTGTTCGCCACACTGCCGGAAACCGAGGCGGTAAACACGTCGGAATCGCCGACGGTGACTGTGCTTCCCTGGAACGTATCCTCGTCCTGCAACACTTCCAGGGCCGACTGAAACGAAGACAGCGTGCTTTGCAGATTGCCAAAGGCAGAGACCTTCGCCTCAACGGTCGAACGACGATTTACCAGTTGTGATGTTTTTGCATCGCCTTCAGCGGCAACCAGTTGCTGAACAATGCTGTTGATATCCAGGCCAGTGCCTACACCCGGTGACGAGATCATGAGTGCCTCTCGAAAATGATTGAGTTAGGGTGCCATATGCACGTATCGCACCAGTTATTACGGTTACGCCTTGGTTTGTACCAATACACCGGTATGTTCATCAAAATGTTCCGCCAACGCGACGACTTCCTCTTCAGGAATCTGGCGAATTACCTCTTTTGTATTGCTGTCAATAACGGAGATCACGGTGTGTCCGGTCGAATCGTTATAGGAAAACTGCAGTTCGCGACGAATATTCTGGACCTTGATATTCAGTTCTTCCACGATTTTTCCTACCTCTTTATCTGTGCTTTCAGATTTCTCGGAGGCAGCCGGTTTTGCTGCAGGCGGCAAGGATTGCCGCTGCTCTGCGACGGAGATTGCCGTGTTGGATTGGCCGCTTTCATTACTTGCACGACTCGCGGTGCTTCTCAAGGCTGTAGAAATATCGGTTGGCATAGTCACAACCTCCTACAAATATCGTTAACCCTTCATCCGGCCGGGTGCAATACCCGGCCGGACAACAGAGAAGTTGGTTTCAACTTACTGTAACAAGGCCAAAGCCAACTGCGGTTGCGCGTTTGCCTGCGTCAGGATGGAAATACCCGCCTGTTGCAGGATCTGCGACCGTGTCAGCTCGGCTGTTTCAGAGGCAAAGTCAGCATCACGAATACGACTACGGGCTGCCGAAGCGTTCTCAGTAGCAGAACTGAGAGAGGCAATCGTACTCAGGAACCGGTTTTGTATCGCACCGAGATCAGCACGAATGCCGGAGATCGCTGCCAGTGCCTGGTCCAGGACATCCAGTGCGGTCGTTGCGCCTGAAGCAGTTGAAATATCCACTGAAGACACCGCCGTCAGTGTTGAGGATACGCTTGTATCCGCTGCCACGTTCAGGATGCTACCTGCGCCAACTGCCACGCTTGATTCAATCGAAAAAGCCTTGGATGAACTGAATGTTAATTCACCCACTGCAATCGCAGAATCCGTCGCTGCAGCTGTACCACCGGTCGGGCCCGTCAGGGTTGCGCCGGTTGCTTCTGTGCTACCGGTAAATACGATGGTTTCACCAGCGTCGCCGGAGTGCGCGAAGTTCTCTATACCGATGTCCTTACCATTTGATTCGGTCAGCGTTAACACACCACCGGTTTCACTGGCAGTGACACCTGTCGTACCGGTGAAATTGTTTACTTCTTCAACCAGGTTTGACAAATCGGTCGTGGTCACGGCGGCACTGACTGTCGCCGAGCCGGTACCGGTCACGATTGTGAACGTCACCGTACCGTTTGCAGACAGTGTGTTCAGCGTTGCTGTCGTTTCCGCTGTTACAGAAACACCGGTTGTACCCGTAGCATTATTAATTGCGGTTGCAATCGTTTCAGCACTGGAACCATCAGCAATAGAGACGGTCGCCGTTCCTGCCTGACCACCAATGGTCAGAGTCTGGGCTTCTACTGTATGGTTAGTCGTATTGCTGGCGGTCGCCACGTCGGCTAACGGGGCAGAAGTCGCACCGGTACCTTCGCTGTCAGTCGCGTTGCTGGCAATGTTCGAATGATTACCCAGGCCAGAAGAACTGGCATCGGTGATCGACACTGCGATGGTGTTCGCAGTACCTGAGTTCGCACCCACCTGGAATACCTGGTTTTGATAGGTACCATCCAGAATGTTCAATCCATTGAATGTGGTTGTGCTGGAAATGCGGTTCAACTCGGTTTTCAGCTGATTCACTTCCGAGTTCAACGCCTGACGGTCAGAAGCCGAGTTCGTGGAGTTGGCAGACTGAATTGACAGTTCACGAATACGTTGCAAAATGTTGCTGGCTTCCTGTAAGGCACCTTCTGCCGTTTGAGCCAGTGACACACCATCGTTGGCGTTACGAATCGCCTGGTTCAGGCCGCGAATCTGCGTACTGAAACGTTCTGAAATTGCGAGTCCCGCAGCATCGTCACGGGCACTGTTGATACGCAGACCGGAAGACAGTCTTTGCAGGGACACCGCCAGGGAGTCCTGTGAACGATTCAGATTTCTCTGTGCGTTCAACGAGGAAATATTTGTATTGATAATTTGAGGCATTGATTCTCTCCTTTTGAGTCGAGGAAAGTAAATTCCTGCTACCGACTCACAGGTTAAACACTAGCGGATATACCGGATCAGAATCCCGTATTCACCGCTTCCAGTGTGGATATCGGTCAACTGAATCAAACCTTGAATTTTTTTTAGCGGAAAATCAGAGAAAGTATCGGGTCTGCCGGCGTGCCAATGGAAAGCGGGGCCGGACCACAATATCCGGGCTGGATGCCGCTGGGCAAACCCGGGCCTGCTGGCAGGCCACTTGAAACTTTATTGTGTAAATTCCCTTTTATTGTGAAAACAGTAACAGGTTTTGAAAATATTCACCGGATGCGATTGAGTGCGTGTTACCAGATAACAACGAGAGTCCCTGGATGCGATTGAACGATGCCTGTGCGGCTTCCAGTGAAGTGGCGCGCAATTGCAACTCGGTCACTGCACTGGTGTAATCCAGGTCGCGCGTCGCTGACAACGTTGTTTCCAGTTCCAGTAAAAAGGTTTCATTCAGATCACGCTGGTCATCCAGTGAATTCAGTCGTCCTCCAACGCTGGTTCGGGTTTCGATCACGTGATTAAACGCATTGTCCAGCTCCAGGATCGAATGACTGATCGCGTTAAAAATATGTGTATCGGATGCTGCGACGTTGCCACCCTCCATAGCCGTGGCCAGCTCACGGACGGTCGCGAACATATCTTCGCGAACACTCGGGGCGATCGTAAACGTATCGCCGACCGCCGGTGGATTCTGGATTCGGGTCTGGATACCATTAAACGCGATCACCGCCTCATCAACAAAGTCAGGCGCATTCGTGACCGGGTTTTGCGGTAACGGCGGAATAACCTGTCCGGAGACTGCACCGACCACGTTGTAACCGAGGTTACCGTTCGCGTTGGTCACAAACGTAATCGTGTACGTATCCTCAACCCAGGCAGCCGGATTTATAACCTGCCCTGGATCGATAACACCATCGCCGGTATTTAACGGGTTATCACTGACACTGAATGTGCCGTTACCATTGACGATATCCATGAATAAATGACTGCCGGAATCCGAATCGGCGATTTGTCGACCGGCCGATACCTGCAGGAAACGTTGTGCCTGATCACCCTGGTACGCATACGTCCCGTTCGGGTTCAGCAAGAACGGCTCGGTAGTCGCCTGATAACCGGAGAACAGGTATTCGTTATTTGCATCTTTCGTATTCGCCAGTGCCAGTAACTCATCCAGACGATGATTGACTTCCTGTGCAATCGCGGACCGATCCGTATGGGTCAGGGTTGAATTATTTGCCTGGATTGCCAGTTCCCGAATTCGAATCAGCATGTTTTGCACGGAATCGAGTACGGATTCTTCCAGCGACAGGCGGTTCTCGGCGATCTCCAGGTTACGTTGATACTGCTGGTTCTGCTCAATTGATTGCGTCAGGCGCAAGATGCGTGTTGCACCGGATGGGTCATCAGACGGCCGGATAATGCGTTTGCCGGTTGCGATCTGTTCCTGAATTTTAGATAACAACGCCTGTTGATCGAGAATGTTGTTGACCGAGCGTTGATTAAAATAGCTTGTGGAAATGCGTGCCATGACTAGTTGAATGAATTCAGCAATGTTTGAAACAAGCGATCCGCTGTTGAGATCATTTGCGCGGCAGCCTGATAGGCCTGCTGGAATCGCAACATGTCAGCGGCTTCCTCGTCCAGGTTGACACCGGAAAGACTCTCACGTGCCGCGATGGCTTGATCGAGCAGACTGTACGTCGCCAGACTGGTGATCTCTGCCTGCCTGGCCTTGGTACCGACATCGGCCACCATCTGGCCATACGTATCCTGAAACGTGGCAGTGCCGTTCTGTAATATGGTTTGAGACTGTAACCCGGCCAGTGCCAGTGCATTACGGTTGTCTCCGTCCGCATTGACATTATTTTCGATCACGAACTGATCGCCATCCGACGGTGTGCCGGAAACGGTGAACGTCGCATTACCGGCAGCGGCAAGGGTAAATTGTTTGCCACTGCCTTCGGTCGCCGGGTTATAGGCCAGCGTACCACCGGGCGGAGCCGACACGGTAAACTGGTTTAATGTTGAGTCAAACGTCAGGGTAATAGACGACGCCAGCGGCAAGCCGGTTGTCGAATTGATCTCAACCTGGGAGATGACACCATTACCGGTATTCGTCGGCAGTCCGTTGGCGTCAACCGCCTGTGCGGACCGTAACGGTCCGGCGGCAGCGACCTTGCGAGGATCAGTAATCTGGCCGGTAAAATCACGCGCGCCATTGACGGTCGGACGAATAATATATTCATCACCGACCGCTGCACCGGCGGTGATTGTCAGCGCAAACCCGTCGATCGCAGGTGTGGTGTACGGTGAAGCACCGCCGGTATTGATCGCAGTCGTTTGGCTGTCGGATAAACGCGTCAGCGTATACGAGTTACCACCGTTATACACGAGGCTGTAATCACTGTTGGATAACGCCGTTGTATCGACAAATGCAGCGGCGACATTACCACCTGCGCCATTTAACGCCAGGACATCGGCGGTTGGAACATTAAAAAAATCCGTATTGAAATCCCCATCCAGGCTGAGACCGAGCTGATGTTGTGTATTGAATGTATCGGCCAGACCTATCCCGACACGACCGAGTGAATTCCGTGTTGGCATTAACAGTTCTTCCTGAAACCGTAACAGCCCACCCAGGCTACCGCCGCGCATGCTTTCGGTGATGTTCACCGTCGCCGAATTGTTCGCAATATAGATTTCAAAATTCCCCAGATACGTTTCCGAACTGGAGACGGTGTTCGTTGTTTTCTCCAGCACCAGTGTCTGTCCATTACCGATAAACACGTTGAGAGCACCGTTATCCTGTTCCAGCGTTTGTACCGATACCAGTTCGGAGATCCTCCTGACCAGTTCATCCCGTTGGTCAAGCAGGTCATTCGGTAACAGGCTTGAGTCACCGGACGAACTGATAATACGATCGTTAATATCGGCGACCGCCCGGGCCAGGCTGTTTATCTCGTTGATATTCTGCTTGAGTGATGTCCGTACCTCGTTTATCAGGTCTGATAATTGATCATCAACGAACCCGAATCGTGCCGACAGCGTCTCCGCCTCGGTTATCAATGCCTGGCGTGCGGCGAGGGATCCCGGTTGATCGGCGACGTCCTGCACAGCATTAAAAAAATTCAGCAGCGCCGGACTCAGACCGGATTGTTCGTCAGCGAGGATGCTGTCGATCCGGTTAGCCAGTTGAAACAGGACCTCGTTTTCAGCATTGGCCGAGGTGCTGGTTTGCACCTGTGCCGTAAGGAATTCACTGTGTACCCGTGTAATCGAACCGACATCGACACCTTTGCCAAGATAACCAAAGCCGGTGAATTGTGGTGGACGCGCACTGAAATCAACACGCTGCCTGCTGTAACCGTCCGTATTGATATTCGCGATGTTATGGCTGGTTGTCGCCAGCGCCCGTTGTGATGCCAACAGGCCGGTTACCGATGTGCCTAGAATACTCATGTCAGTATCAGCCTCCGCCCTGTATCTCGTAACGACGCATGATGTCTATGATTTTTTCTGCATATTGCGGATCAGTTGCATAACCTGCAGTTTGTAATGCCGAAATATAGGCTTCGGAATTTTCGGTTTCATCGAGTGCAGATTGATAGCGCGGATTCGATTGCAGGAAGCGGGCATAATCATCAAAACTCTCGGCGTAGGAATCATAGGCACGAAACTCTGCCCGCGTTTTTTCCATCGTGCCATCTTCAAACTCGAGCGTGTTGACACTGACACGATGGCCCTGCCAGTCACTGTGTGCCTTGATACCAAACAGGTTATGACTGCTGTTACCGTTAGTATCATGAATGATTTTTTGTCCCCAGCCGGTCTCCAGTGCCGCTTGTGCAATTAACGCCTCGGCATTCACACCGAGTTTTTCCGCGGTCTGTTCTGCCAACGGACGCAGGCGTTCAATAAACTCAAGCGGGCCGGCAAACGAGTCGGATTGATCAGCTTTCTCGCGTATCGAGGTAGCAGGTTGCTCACTTCGAAGCGGTTGAATCATTTCACTGAATGGTGAAGCACTGGATGGTTTATCCTGATCACGACCCAGTTGACGAACCAGCATTTCCGCGATGCCGAGACTCTTCCTCGCACCCAGTTCCAGTGACAATTGCTTGTCAAACATGTCCATATGAAACTGCATCTGATCAGAACCGAATAAATCACTTTGCAGGCTGGCATCGCGCATGGATTTCAACATCATCTGTATAAACAGTGATTCAAACTGTTTTGCCGTTTCCTGCAAAGAAGCCTCTTCATTATTCTTCGCCGCCAGTTTCAGCTGTGACAGGCCCTGCATGTGGGTAAATACGCGCGCCGAGGAAAAATCATTATTCATTCGACTTCTGGCCTAGATCACGATTAATTCAGCTTTTAACGCGCCGGCCTGCTTCAACGCTTCCAGTATCGCAACCAGATCTCCGGGTGCGGCACCGACCTGGTTCACCGCGCGGACGAGATCATCAAGTGACACACCCGCATCGAATAAAAACATGCGACTGTCTTCCTGCACCACATCGATTTCCTGGTTCGGTACGACCAGCGTGGCACCACCGGATAACGGGCCGGGTTGGCTGATGGTCGGGTTATCAGTAATCGTCACGATCAAACTGCCGTGTGACACCGCCGCCTGGGTTACCTGTACATGCTGTCCAATCACGACGGTGCCGGTACGTGAGTTCACAATCACCCGGGCCGGTCCGGCATCCGGCTCAACCGTGATATTTTCAACCAGTGAAGTAAATGAAACCCGTTGTGATGTATCCTGCGGCGCGCGAACCTTGATGGATGTTGCGTCTACCGCAACGGCCGTGCCCATGCCAATCCATTCATTGATCGCCTCGACCATGCGATTGGCCGTGGTGAAATCCGGTTTATGCAGGTTCAGAATAATCGAGTCGGTTCGGGCGAACGCCGTCGGCACAGTGCGTTCCACCGTCGCACCGTTTGGAATACGGCCGGCACTGGGGATGTTGACCGAGATCGAGGAACCGTCACTGGATGCCACACCAAAGCCACCAACAATCAGATTACCCTGGGCGATTGCATAGACATTACCGTCAATACCTTTTAACGGTGTCATTAACAGACTGCCACCGCGTAAACTTTTCGCATTACCGATGGATGAGACCGTGATATCGATTGTCTGCCCGGGCTTGGAAAAAGGCGGCAGATTGGCATGCACCATAACCGCGGCGACATTTTTCAACTGCGGATTCGTCCCCGGCGGTAAAGTCAGACCGAGTTGCTTGAACATGTTCTCCAGACTCTGAATCGTGAACGGTGTCTGGCTTGTCTGATCACCGGTACCATCCAGACCCACGACAATACCGTAACCGACCAACTGGTTTTCGCGTACCCCGGCCACATGCGCCAGGTCCTTGATACGTTCGGCCCGGGCAAGCTGTGGTAATGGTAACAGGCAAACCAGCAGCGTAACTGTTATTGAATTCAACCAGCGTTTCATAAGCGTCAATACCCCGAACATGTTCTAGAACGGCAGCACAGCACTGACAAAAAACCGTGCCAGCCAACCGATGACGTTACTGTCATTGCCACTGCCCTCTCCGGTATAACTGATCGTGGCATCGGCAATCTGTGTGGAGAGAATCGTATTGTTGGCCTGCACATCGGTCGGGCGAACAATACCTGAGATGCGAATGTATTCATTGCCCTGGTTCAATGTCATGCGTTTCTCGCCACGCACGATCATGTTGCCGTTCGGAAGCACCTCGACGACGGACACCGTGATCGTTCCCGTTAGTGAATTATCCTGCGAGCTGGAGCTATCTCCACCAAACGAATGATCTGAACTCAGGCTGGTCTCAAGATTGACATCCGTGGTATTTGCCAGCGGGAAAAAACCCGGCAGATTGAATTCCGGTGATGTCCCGAAGATAGTCGGATTATCAATCGAGGTAGAAGTATTTTTATTTAATGTCGTTTCATTCGACTTATCTGCATTCGTCGCTTCGTCCAGCTGAACGATTAAAATATCACCGACCCGACGCGCTTTTACGTCCTCGAACAAACGCGTGTCAAAACCGTTTTGATAGATGGCCCCGTTCGCCTCCGGTTGCGCTGGCGGTAACGGTGGCCGTACTGATGCGAATTCCGGATCGCGTTTCAACTGTGACTGACACGCAGTTAACGTCGTCAGCAAAGTGATGACAAATAATACTCTCGTGGGTGTTGCCGTATCCGTCTGTTTCATCATAAGTACCTATAATGTGTTACTGGCAAATTGCAGCATTTGATCCGAGGTCTCGATTGCTTTTGCATTCATTTCATAGGCCCGTTGCGTCTCAATCATATTGACCAGTTCTTCAACCACGTTCACATTCGAACTTTCCAGTGATCCCTGTGCCAGTTGTCCCAGGCCGGTCAGGCCAGGAGTGCCGGATTGCGGCGTACCACTGGATGCCGTTTCCTTGAACAGGTTGTCGCCGATTGGTTGCAACCCGGTCGGATTGATAAAATCCGAAATCTGTATCGAACCGATTTGCGTCGGTGTCGAACTACCACTGATTAATGCACTAACCGTACCATCTGCACCAATTGACACAGTCTGTGTATCTGCCGGGATGGTGATCGCCGGCTGAATCGGAAACCCGTTCGATGTCACCATCTGACCTTGCGAGTCACGCTGAAACGAACCATCGCGTGTGTACCCGGTGCTTCCGTCAGGCAACAGGATTTCAAAAAAACCATTACCGGAGATGGCGATATCAAGCGCACGCTCCGTCTGGAACAAACTGCCCTGCGAGTGAATTTTTTCCGTCGCCACAACGCGCACGCCGGTACCGGTCATCAGGCCGGACGGCAGTTCCGTACTCTGCGATGAGGAGGACCCGGGCTGGCGCACGGTTTGATAAAGCAGATCGTTAAACACGGCCCGATCTTTTTTAAAGCCGTACGTATTCACATTCGCCAGGTTGTTCGAAATGACGCCGAGTCGCGTCTGCTGTGCATCGAGTCCGGTTTTTGCTACCCAAAGTGCCTGTGTCATTATGTTTCTCCGAATACCTGTCTGTTAGATTGTATAAATATGCAGCGGTTTATCTCAGCTGATACATCCTCGCACCGGCTTCATCGTTTTCCTGTACCGCAGCCATGGCCTTCATGTGCATTTCGAATTTTCTCGACAGTTCGATCATCTTTACCAATGCCTGAACGGTATTCACATTACTTGTTTCCAGTGAACCTGCCGTGACCTGCACACTCGCGTCCGCCGGTGGCTGGCTACCATCGCGCAGACGAAACAGCCCGTCTTCACCCTTGATCAGATCGTTCTGATCGGGGTTAACCAGTTTGATGCGGCCGATACTGGCCAGTGTTTTTTCGTCCTGGCCGACCGGACGGATAGTGATCGTGCCGTCCTTGCCTATTTCGATCGACTGGTACGGCGGCATCGCAATCGGCCCGCCATCGCCTATGACCAGTCGACCGGCTCCATTTTCGAGTAAACCGTTATTGGAGACGCGTAAATCACCGGCACGTGTCATGGCCTCGGTGCCATCGTCTGCCTGTACGACGAGCCAGCCGTCACCGTTGATGGCGATATCCAGTTCACGCCCGGTATGCTGGATCGTGCCGTGATCAAAATTGATCCCCGGTCGCTCTTCCATCGAATAAACACGGCTTGGCAGGCTGTCACCATAAACCGGCATGCTGCGAAATTGCGACAGGTCTGCACGAAAACCTGTCGTGTTCACGTTCGCCAGGTTGTGACTATTCACTGCCTGTGCCGTCATGACATTCGACGCAGAAGACGAGGACAGATAAAGCATACGATCCATTTTTTATCCCTTACTTTGAATTAATTGATTAACGCAGGTTGATGATCGTTTGTGTGATGGCATCCGAGGTCTGGATCACTTCCGCGTTCGCCTGAAACGTACGTTGCGCGATGATCATGTTGACCAGTTCTTCCGAGACTTCCACGTTGGAGTCTTCCAGCGCGCCTGACTGGATCAAGCCGAGGCTGGCTGTGCCCGGATTACCGATGACGACAGAACCGGATGTAAACGTTTCACCCCAGTTGGAATCACTTAATGGTTGTAGCCCCTGCGGATTGGCGAAGTCAGCCAACGCAATCTGGCCTTGTACACTGGATTGACCGTTCGTGAACCGGGCAAAAATAACTCCGGTGGGGTCAATATCGATGCCACTGAGTCGACCGGTCGTAAAGCCGTCCTGCGACAAGGCATTCACCGAGAAATCAGCACCAAACTGTGTCGTGTTGGAGAAATCCAGCGTCAGCGTCTGGGCGGCTCCACCACCGGCCGGGGTAAATGCCGGTGTGGTTATCGTGCCGGTAGCCGGTGTTGTTAACGCACCGGCGGTAGAAAACGCCAGTGCCTGGGCACCACCGCCAACATCGACACCATCGACGTAAGTGTAGGCTTGCCACTGGTTAGCGACAGCGGTTTTTACAAAATACATCGCCGCCAGGTGTGAATTACCCAACGAATCGTAAATCGTCGTTGAAGTGGTATGCGTGTAGCTGCCCGGGTTATTCGGATCAAACACGCCCACGCCCGGTACCCCTTGGGATGCATCCAGGTTCAGATCCAGCGTCATATTGGTGGAAGCTTGGGGCGGTATGTTCGCCGTGTTCAGCTGTAACGGTGCCGCCGCACCACTGATAATGCCATTAGGATCCGCACCGAATGCAATCAGTTGCTGGCCGGAACTGTTACTGAAAAATCCGTCCCGGTCGACACCGAAAGCGCCAGCGCGCGTGTATTCGTTTGCGCCACCATCATTGACGATAAAAAATCCCCGGCCACTGATCGCCAGGTCAAGATTATTATCGGTAAAGCTGATGTTACCCTGTGAAAACTGCTGGGCGACATTGGCCAGACGAACACCGCTGCCCGGTGTGCTGCTGCTGCTACCGAGATCGGTCACTGCGAATACATCTGCAAATTCGGCACGCGATTTTTTGAAACCGGTTGTATTCGAGTTTGCAACGTTGTTCGAAATCACATCCAGATCACCGGATGCTGCTTTTAGACCACTGATTGCTACGCGAAATGACATGTTAATTTACCTCTTGTATGAGTCGTAATAATTCGACATGTAAAATTTATTAGTACATCAGAGAACTTCAATGACATCGTTTAATGCAACGACCCCGATGTTTTCCAGGTTCAATAACGGGCCCTGTCCGCCTTTGGCCAGTGTCACACTGTCAACACGTGCCTGTACCAGCGTAGACTGGGCGATTTCGTTTTCTCCCGTCAGGCTGACTGCACGTACCTGGTATTTGCCGGCGGCAACCGGATTGCCACTGCTGTCAAGACCATTCCAGCTAAAATTAAATACGCCTGCCGGTTGTGGACCAAAATTCAACTGGTTGACTATTTGACCGGCTGGATCGACGACCTGGACAAATAACTGGTCGGCAGTTGCGTCCAGTTCAACTGCGGCATGAACCGGTTCCCCGGGTGTAACCGAGACAACCTGTCCCGGCACGAGAACGGAGCGACCGACTAAAGTTGATGCCTGCAGGGCCTGACTGGATTGCAGTGAAGAAGCCAGGTCACTGAAAGAGGTTTGCAACTCGGTGATACCATTAACGGTGCCAAACTGAGCCAGTTGTGCCAGGAATTCACCACTCTCCTGCGGGTTTAACGGGTCCTGATGTTTCAGTTGCGTCATCATTAATTCAAGAAAATCGGATTGCCCCAGGCCGCGGTTCGCATCCGCTTGTGGTTGCCTGACTTCAAGATGCGACAGTTCAGGTGGTAATCCGTTAATCGGTGTAGTCATAGTGCTATCCTCGTGCTATTGCCCCAGCGTCAATGTCCGTAACAACATTTCCTTGGATGCATTGATCACTTCCACATTATTCTGATACGAGCGGGATGCCGATATCATGTTCGCCATTTCTTCCATCACGTTCACATTCGGCATGTAGATATAGCCGGAACCGTCCGCCTGTGGATGTTCCGGTTGGTAAATCTTCTGTAACGGCGCGTCACTCCCGACAATACCGGCAACACGTACGCTGGCACTGAATTCATCTTTCTGCAGTGCGTCCTGGTAAACGGTAGAGAAAACCGGATGTCGTGCCCGATAGGTCTCGCCGGTGCTGCTGCTGATACTGTCTGCATTCGCCATGTTGCTGGCCGTTGTATTCAGGCGCACCGACTGCGAACTCATGGCCGAACCGGCGATGTCAAAGATGTTAAACAGTGCCATTGTTATTCTCCCTTGATCGCCGTCAACAGGCCGCCGATGCGTCCGGTTAAAAAGCGCAGGCTGGTCTGATACATGATCGAATTTTCCATAAACGCGGAACGCTCAAGTTGACTGTCAACCGTATTGCCATCGACCGACGGTTGATTCGGAACCCGGTAATACAAACGATTGTCTGCCAGGTTGTCCTGCCCCGCTTGCATGTGTCTTGCATTCGTACTTGCCAGTGTTTGCATGGATGTTGATTGACCGGCAAGGATTTGCTGAAAGTTGACATCTTTCGCCTTGTAGTTCGGTGTATCGGCATTGGCGATGTTCGAGGCGAGCAACTCGGCACGCCGGGACCGCATGACCAGCGCTTGTGCGTGTATGCCAAAGGCGGTGTCGAGATTCATATGCGTGCCTCAAGGTATTGGAATACCTGCAAGTCTGCATTAGGCGTGCCAAGATTTTTTAGTCATTAGTTTCAAACACTTGAGTAAACGAAGACCAGGAACACGGCAGCAAGCGGCAAGCGAATGCCGCTTGCTGGTAAGCGGGAAGGCAAAAAAGGGTCAGGCGGGTTAGCTAGCGTTTTTTGCGGTAAACCACACCGCGGGGACAGTTGATCATCTGGAACGAATCGGAGTAGTTGGCGATCGGTTCGGACGCACCGAGAAACAGCCAGGCTCCCGGCTTCATCGCCGACTCGATATTCGACAGGATCCTGCTCTTGTTTTCATTCGAGAAATAGATCAACACGTTTCGACAGAACACCAGGTCAAATTGTCCCAGCGTCGCAAAACCTTTTAATAAATTGAGTTCGTAAAAATTCACGCGTTCACGAATTTTTTCGCTGAGCGTAGAGAGGTGATTGTTCCGGGTAAAAAAACGTTGCCGTCGCTCGGCGGATAAACCTCGTGACAGGTTCAGGTCGTCAAATTCGCCTTTTCTCGCCTGCTCCAGTACCCGGGTGGAGATGTCAGTCCCGACGATTTCGACACCGCCGGATAATTGCCCTGGATTCCTCTCCAGGTATTCCTCTATAGCAATACTGATTGAGTAGGGTTCATGACCATAGGAGCAGGCTGCCGACCAGATGCGGGGTTTTGTTACCGACGTTGACTGCCACTCAGGCATGATGGATTCTTTCAGAAACTCGAAAGGATACACATCCCGAAACCAGGAGGTTTCGTTTGTTGTCATTGCATTGACTATTTGCACTGACAGTTTCTTTACAGATGACGCCTGCGACATCGAGACCAGTTGATTCAGATCCGAAATATTGTTGTCCTGCATGATGGTTCGTAAGCGACTTGTTACCAGATACTGTTTGTTCGCTCCCAGTGTGATCCCGCACGTCGTTTCCAGATAGCGGCAAAATGCCTCGTAGCCCTCGCTCACGTTGTTCGCAGATGAATGATCCGGGTTAAATTGTGGCGCTACTTGCATCAGTTTCGGAAGTTAAAATAATTTAAATCGTTACGGAAAATGAAATCAGGCAGCCTGATTTACCGGACCTTTCCGGGACTTTAATATGTTCAGCACGCGTGTCGCCAGATCATCCGGATTGTATTTCGCCAGGAATTCATCGGCTCCGACTTTTTTCACCATATTCTCATTGAAGGAGCCACTTAATGATGAATGCAACATCACGTACAACGGTGCGAGCTGTGGGTGATCCTTGATGTTTTTCGTCAGGATATATCCGTCCATCTCGGGCATCTCTACATCGGATAACACCATGGAAAAATGCTCCTCTACCGGTTGATCATGATTATTGACCCAGTCGACCAGAATTTCATACCCTTCCTTGCCATTGCAGGCCACAATGTATTCAACACCCATTTGCTCAAGCACGCTGACAATCTGTTTACGTGCCATGCCCGAGTCATCCACCACCAGTACTTTTGACCCTTCCAGTTCGGTTTTTTCAGTGGTTGCGGTTACCGACTCCGAAATTTCCGAGGTAAAACCGAGGACATCACCCATTACTTTTTCCACATCAATGATCTCAATCAGTTCATTTTCCAGCTTCGTTACTGCTGTCAGAAAGTTCTGACTGCCAATACCTGCGGGTGGCGGTTTGATAGCTTCCCAGTTCAGATTCACAATGCGATCGACAGCACTGACCAAAAAGCCCTGAATTTGTCGGTTATATTCCGTGATAATTGAAAAAGACTGGTCGAGTTCGGTAACCGGGGTTTTACCGATGGCCATGCCGAGGTCCATGATCGTGATCGTTTGTCCACGAATATTCGCCATACCCCGGATTACCCGATGTGAATGCGGGGCCAGAGTCAATGACGGGCTCTTGATCACCTCACGCACTTTGAAAACGTTGATACCGAAGCGTTGTCCATCACCGAGATGAAACAACAACAACTCCAGCCGGTTTCTACCCACCAGTTGTGTTCGGGCATCAACCCCGTCCATTACGCTTGCAGTCATTTTCGGATTCCCCGGGCTCATTCTGATTCACATTCGTATCGACCTGATTTCGCCCGGACTTTAACCCGGGATTCAGGGCATGGCATTTGCATATATGTTAGAGCGAAGCGGGTCATGACTTTGCCATTCTCGGCTGCTGACCCCTGAAAAGTAACCTGGCAGAACAATGAATTATCTGTTGATTCAGATAGTTAGAATTGTTAACCGGTCTTATGACGGATAACAGGATGAAACCACAAGGCAAACTAATTACGACGAACCAGGTAAATCCAGCGACAAAACCTGCCGCTGCGTCAGAAACCCGTGCTGAAAATTTTAATCAGGACTCGCTCACCCTGCTGTCGCTGGAATCGATCGCCGATGCCGCGCGCGACGGCGAGGCAATGGAACAAAACGATTTAAATCTGCTACCACAACAACATACTTGAATGACAAAACCTGCAGACAGGAAGATTTACTGCCTAAACCGGCTTTTGATCGGTTGCTGCACCGGCCTGATTTTTATGTTCGGTGCTGTGACCGGTGTCCTGGCCAAAGCGGTACACCCGCTTGATGATATTCGCCAGGTTGCACGCAAACATGTGCTGGCCTCACTGCCGGTGCGAAATGATATCGAATACTCCGTAACGACAGATCGGCTTGACTCCCGTCTGCGCCTGAGTCAATGCGAACATCCATTAACTGCCTGGTTTCCCGGACAGGGACGTCGCACCGGTAACGTGACTGTCGGCGTGCGCTGTACCGGTGCCAAACCATGGTCATTATATGTTCCGGTCAAGGTGCATTTTTATGATGACGTGTTCGTTACCAGGCGGCCCTTGCAACGTGGCACCGTGATTCAACTGGAAGATATCGAATTACAGAGAAAAAACCTGAGTTTTTACAGCGCTGACTATTTCACATCCGCAGACGAGATAATCGGCAAGCAACTGGTACACTCAATGCAAATCGGCATGATTGTCGGCAAGCGAAATCTTAAGACACCGGTTATCATTAAACGTGGACAACAAGTCACTTTAATGGCGCAGGCAGACACCTATGAGGTGCGCATGGCAGGTGAGGCCATGATGGATGGCAGCGTTGGACAACGCATTAAAGTCAAAAATACGCGTTCACAACGCATTATTGAAGGCGTGGTAAAATCCAGTAAAATCATTTATATAGAGTAAGTGCTAAAGTTACAGTTCAGAATGCCGATAAAGAACTGTCAGTTTTAAAGGAGACGGCTATGGTTAATGAAATCAAAGGTAATGCACACGGTCTGGTCAACAACCTGGTTAACAAACAGGGTAATGCACCAACCGGCGCTCAGGCGAATAAAGAGCGAAGTGCCGGTACAAATCAGGCCGACAACAGCGATGTACGCCTGACAAATACTGCCGACCTGTTAAAAGGCCTGAAAGCCGAAATCGACAAGCAACCAGCGGTCGATAATTCCAGGGTGGCCGCGATCAAGCAGTCAGTTTTCGATGGTACCTATAACCTGAATGTTGAAAAAACTGCAGACAAGATGCTGCAGTTCGAAAACATGCTCGGCGATAAACTCTCTGACAAATAAATTTCAGCCTGCTTGTAAATGACTCCTTCTTACCTGACAACACTGTACACTGATGAACAGGATTGCCTGCATCAGCTTGGCCAGTTACTTGAACAGGAAACTCATACGCTGCAACAACGCGATCTGGATCGTCTGGATGAAATCACCGCCGAGAAGCAATCACTGTTAAGCCGGCTGGAAACACTCGATCTGAAACGTCGTAGCCTGCTCGAGAAACACCGTAATCAAATCAATCAGGACAAAACCCTGCTGGAAATCGTGAAACGTTACGACGATTCATTAAAAAACAGCCTGCTGGAATTCCAACAGGCAAACCGCATTAATCAGGGTATTGTTGAATTAGGACGAATATTCACGCGGCAAATATTGAATCTGCTGCGAAACCCGACCGAAACGGACTCAAAACTGTACGATACCGACGGCAACGCCGGAAAATCCTCACTTTCCAGTTCTCTTGCTAAAGTCTGACGTTTTCTGAACGATTACCTGTACAGGGTAAATTGATAATTCAGGAAGTGAAATGGCCTTACTCGAAAAACTGATCAGCTCAGACCTTGTAGTTGATGATAAGAAGCCGACTCTTGCCAGTAGATCGGACAGCGAAACTTCGGACCTGATTCGCAACCCGCAGGAGAAGCTGGGTCTGCTGACACGAGTCTTCAAGTCACATCAGTTGTTAACTGTCGAACTGGAAACGTATGAAAAACAGCTGAGTAGTTTGATACTCGAGGTGAATGAGGAAGAAAACTATCTGGTGCTGGATGAATTTTACCCGACTCCGAACGGGCTGATAATCAACCCGGAAGACAAGGTTAAATTCTATACAAACCTGTCAGGTGTTGAAGTCGACTTTATCAGCACGATTGAGGCGATATCAGAGAATATTTCTGAACCCTACTACAAGGTTCCAGTTCCGAAAATTATCAAATATCACCAGCATAGAAAATATTTGCGCGTACCGGTGTCGATTGGTAACCCGTTAAAAGTCGTTTTCTCAGACAAAAAAGATATCATCATTAATGGCGAGATTCGCGATTTATCCGCGGGCGGATTCTCCGCCAGACTGAAAAGCAATGAACAACCATTCAGTGTCGGTGACATCATTCCACGCTGTATCATCTACATGCCGAAGGGTGTAAAGATCTATTGCGCTGTTGAAATTCGACAGATTTTTCTGTCTACAGACAATAATACTCCCAAGATTGGAGTGCAATTTCGCGATCTGGAGGCCAGCGACCAAAGAGAAATTTCAAAGTATGTCATGCAGATCGATCGCGACATTATTCGCCGGATAAAGCGCTAGTCAAAAACCGGGCCCTGGTTCGTTTAAAATACTCCAGATCCTGGGCATCATCGAGATCCATTAATTCCGGTAACAGGCAGTAACCAAGATAGAGTTGCTCTGCCCGTTTCAAAGTATCTGCCAGTACGGTTTCGGTCCCCCATTTTATCCGGTCAAACAGTGCCGCGGTGACTGTTTGCATACCAATCAGATAATAACCACCGTCCCGTGCCGGTCCTAAGACGAGATCATGCTGGCGCTCCAGCATCTGAAACGCCTGTTCAATTATGTCGCTATCCAGATCAGGACAGTCACAACCGATGATCACTTGTGCGCTGAATTTATCTTCACTTTGTTTGAGTGTATGACACATCCTCTGTCCCAGATCTTTACCGGACTGTGTTTGGCAGGAAAAACCATATTTAGAATCAATGAATGACAGGAAATCTGCGCTCGGCTGCTGGTCAAGCCACACCTGCACAGAGGTATTCTCCAGTTGACTCGCTGTCTGTAAAGTTTTGTCGAACAGTTTTTTATAGATATCGGTGGCGACTGTTTCACCGACATGTGGAATGAGTCGGGTTTTCACCCGCCCCGCCCGGGGAATCTTGCTAAAAATCTGCAGACAACGATCAGTTATCTGCATAATGCAATGCCAGCCGATCAGGATGAACACCGACAAAATAGGCAAACCTCAGTATCCACATCAACACTACGGTTTTGAATACGCCCTGTTTCTGCCAGCGTCGGGATGAAGTGATTACAGTGTCCTTGATGCAAACGGGTTTTTGAATCGTGTTCAGCTTTTTGCTTAATGCAATATCTTCCATTAGTGGCTGTTCAGGAAAGCCTCCAACCCGTTTAAACAGGTCATGACTGACAAACATCGCCTGGTCACCGGTGGCGATGCCGGTCATGCGTGAACGAATATTCATCGCTCTGGCGATGACCGGAAAAACCGGGTGGTTACCTGACAACCGCACATCGAATCGCCCCCAGTGTGTGTCCTCAATATCCAGTTTTTTCATGAGAGCGGAGGAGTATTCCGACAGGACAGTATCGACATGCAAAAATAACAGTAACTCACCGTGTGCCTGCCCGGCACCGGCATTGAGTTGTCTGGCCCGGCCCTTACCGGAATTAACAAGATGAATTTGAAACTGACTGGCTCTGGCTATGGTGGCGTCAGCACTGCCACCATCGACGACAATAATTTCATGACCGTGTTCTGACCATTCCCGCAAGGAATGCAAGCAGTCATCTATTGTATCCGCCTCATTTAAAACAGGAATAATTATGCTGATCATCAGTGTGACAGGGCACCGCCACAACTGCTGCCCTGACCCGCCGTGCAGGCATAGCAGTGATCCTTGACCGTAATCTTGTTATTGACAACATCGGATTCAAGGATATCTGTTAAATGCAATCGATGCCTCGCACCCTGTTGCATTGGCAAACCGAGCATCTGGTTGAAATCACAGTCGTATAAATACCCTTGCCAGTCAACACTGATCAAGTCACGACACATTACATTTTGCAGGTTCTCTGGTTTATAGGCTTTTTTCAGTAACTCCATGTACGGATCAAATTCATTATTACTCAGCAAGGTACTGCCAAACCGGTTGATCGGCATATTACAAATTACAAACAATTCATTGAATTGAATTGCATGGTTTTCCTTTAAATAGTCCTTATACTGCTTTTCCAATTGCTGTTGTTCGGGCGGCAGAGTTGCTCCCTGCGGGTTATAGACAAGATTCAATATTTTCTCCTTGCCATAACCAAGCGCATTCAGTTTTTTCAAGACACGAATACTTGACTGGAAAACGCCATCACCTCTTTGCCTGTTTACATTTTCTTCCAGATAACAAGGCAACGATGCGACAATTTCCACGTTGTGTTCGGCAAGAAACTCAGCTGTATCCTCCTGCCCCGGCTGTTCCAGCACCGTCAGGTTACAACGATCAATGACTTTAATTCCGGATGCCCTGGCGTGTTTTACCAGTTTCCGGAATTGCGGATGTAGTTCCGGTGCGCCGCCGGTGATGTCGAGTGTATTGAATTCTGCATGCGTTAATACTTCGAAAATCGTGGCAATCGTCTGTTCACTCATCATTTCGGTACGCTTTGGACTCGCGTTAACGTGACAATGCAAACAGGCCTGATTGCATTTCAGAGTAACATTAATTTGCAGCGTGGACGGTTTTCGCCTTGTTATCGCCGGGAAATGGTACCTGTCTAGCAGTGGTAACGTATCGCGCATGCCGGGATTATCTGAAATTTGCTATTCATGACTGATGGGAATGTGACCCCAAATTCCGGCAAAGGTTTTCTCGCATTCCGACTATCGGTATGATTTTACCTTATACCACTGCCCTGGTAGCTCAGTCGGATAGAGCATCCGCCTCCTAAGTGGAAGGTCGCAGGTTCAACTCCTGCCCAGGGCACCATTATTTTTTTTCCCGGTTTCATAATGTTAATCGGCCAGGATGAGCCAGTCGCCTAGGCGTCACCGTCCGAAATACGTTTCGACAGCATGACCGGCTGCACGTCACCGGACTTTTTGGACCTGACCCTGATATTCAGCATTTCAACGGCGAATGAGAAGGCCATGGCGAAATAGATGTAGCCCTTCGGAATATGGGCATCAAATCCCTCTACCACAAGCGTGAAGCCGATGAGAATTAAAAATGATAGCGCAAGCATTTTAATCGTCGGGTTTTTGTCGACGAATTCACCTATCGGTCTGGCGGCAACCAGCATGACCCCGACTGAAATAACGATGGCGATGACCATGATACTCACGTGATCGACAAGCCCGACTGCAGTAATCACGGAGTCAAGCGAGAAGACAACATCAATGATCGATATCTGCATAATCACGGAGAAAAAACTCGCCGTCGCTGGGCCGGAATCCTTACTGTCCACGATCTCCAGACTGCTGTGGATTTCATGCGTGGCTTTCGCCAGCAGGAAAAGACCGCCGAGTATCAGGATAATATCGCGTCCGGATATGGCATTATCGAACAGTGTAAATATCGGTTCGATCAGTCCCATGACCCAGACAAGACTGAACAACAGCAATAATCGCGATGCCATCGCGAATCCCAATCCAATTTGCCGAGCCTTGTTTCGCTGTTGCTCGGGTAATCGAGCAACAAGAATCGAGATAAAAATGATGTTGTCTATACCAAGCACGATTTCCAGTGCTATCAATGTAGCCAACGCCACCCAGGCTTCGGGTATAAGTACCCACTCAAACATGTATCGTTACCCTTTGATGCCGGATTGAGAAATTTTTATTGAACTGTCCTGCCTTCCCTTGCAGTACCTGACCGGGAAAAACTATTCTCCTTCGAGAATGGCATTAATTTTTTCCAGATCCGCATAATTCGCATAATTGACGATAGCCCTGCTGACGTCGTCATCCGCCATTAACTCCCGCATCGCAACCTGACCAACCAGTTCAAACGCTTTTTCAACGGCAGCCGGGTCGGCTTGATAGGCCTGACTCAATTCCACTGCACAATCGCTCGCCAGCAATCGCGTCATTAATTTTCCAACCGCAATATCCGAAACGTCACGGTCGTCACCGGTGACATTGGCAAAAACCTTGATTTCAGGATGCTCGGCCATCGCAAAAAAGACCCATTTAGCCAGCAACTTCCTCTCCTTGCCGTCTAATGAATCAATCATGCAGACACCCAGGTTTCTTGCGTCAGCGCCCGCATGGGTTGCGCACGATATCGTCGCAATTACTACCAGCAAAAAGATCCTGAATGCCTGCATAGGCTTCTCCTGGTCTGGAATCAGACGCTGAAAAAATATGTTGAAAATTCTAGCGTCGGCCTGCTCTTCTCAGGGCCGATGGGGTGAAATATTCTGCGTCGAATTTCTTGTCGAACCTGTACGGTTCAGATTCGTTATACAGACCAAACGCAAGATAGCGTCCGGCTTGCAGATCCGTATGCACTTCAAGTGTCGTCCATATTGCGGGTAGATTGTAATAATTAATCGCAAACCCTTCAGAAATGCGCCATAACTGATCCCGGTTATCGTATTGATCCACAATTAATACCTGCCATGAATCCTCATCAACATAAAAAGTGCGCCGCTTGTAAATATGGCGCGAACCTGCTTTCAAGGTAGCATCGACTACCCAGACACGATGCAGTTCATACCGGGGCAGGTCCTGGTTGATATGTAATGGCGTCAATATCTGATTGTATTTTAAATCCGGACTGTGAATCCTGTAATTGTTGTACGGCACGTAGATCTCTTTCTTGCCGATCAGTTTCCAGTCGTAACGCTCCAGGCTGCCATTGAACATGTCCAGTTGATCACTGGTACGCATACCGTCTGATGCAGTGCCCGGGTTATCGAATGCGACATTCGGTGCGCGTCTGACCCGTCGCTGCCCCGGGTTGTATAACCAGGCCTTGCGATTTTCTATTTTTTGATCCAGCGTTTCATGCACGAGCAGGATCCCACCTGCCAGACGCGCCGGTGCAGTCACTTCCTGTCGGAATAAAGCGATCAGATTATTCAGGTCTGACTCGGTTTTATCGCGTTGGTTATATTGAAATGTCAGTTGTTCACTGATCTGCACCAATGTGTAGTCACCACTGCGGGTGGGTGCGACCTGGGCGTAGTCTCTTTCGACGTGATCACCGCGATAACGCAGCAAATGATTCCAGATTACCTGCTGCCCGGTTTCGGGGACCGGGAATGGAATCCCAATCGTCGCACCGGTGACACCGTTGCCATCCTCGGTCAGGCTGGCAGAGGCAGCGGCCTGTTTTGTCGCGGCATAGATATGCTCCGGGGCAGATGCGGATCGCCTGCTCGGGTAGACAATCATCTTGTAACTGTCCGGGTAGGTTTTCAGTAATGCCTTGTGGCCTTCAGATAACTTCGATTCGTAGTCGGAAGAATTCGCAGAGGTAATTGTAAACAACGGCGTGTCGTCCTGGTAAGGATCGACAAAGTGGTTTCCCGGTTTGTAGCCGGCAGGTGCAGTAGTCAGACCACCTTGCCACGCGGGGATAGAGCCATCCTGGTTGCCGGCTTTCTCGCCACCGAGCGGGGTCAGATCATTGCCAAGACGTGCTATTTGATCGGCAGAGGTTTCAGCCTGAATGGCCGAATTAACCGCTAATAAACCTAAAACCAGTACGACTTTTGTTTTTACGTTGATCAAAACTTTTTATTCCCATCTTTAAAATGAATACTTAAGACTGAATGCAAAAAAATCACGATCGTTCAGTAAATTATGTTTTTCAGCACCGAAAAAATTTGTGTAACTGAAGTCTGCCACCCATTCATTTTGATAGGTTGCAGTCATTCCCACCGTGATCGTTTTTGTATCTTCGCGAAAACCGGATAAACCAAGCGGGGCGATACCGGTGACATCATGCCGCCAGGCAAAACGGGGAGAAAGATTGACCGGTCCCAATGCATTCAGGTAATCAATTCGACCCCGAATCTGGTATCCGAACGAGGTCGCATCTGCGAAATTATCGGCAGTTTCAGTTTTAGGCTGCAGGCCCAGGGCCGTAATGGCAGGATTTCCGCCGGTGAAGGTGCCGGGTGCCTCGAGTCGCAACTCATCTTTATCGGGCATGTCATGCACATGGGTCACGGCGAACTCACCGATCAGTGCGGCCTGATCAGCCTTCAACGCGGGACCGAACAGTTTCGTGGCGGTAAGCTGAATCTGGCTCACATCCCTTTCAATGAATCCCGGTATGACTGTGCTGAAGCTTGTACTGAAGTCTCCGAGCTGACTCGGCACGACTCCCAGCCCTAATGCTACGCCAAGCGGTTGTAATCCTGCGGCGAGCAGTTCCGCATCATCGATCTGCAATGGCACATCATTTCTAAAGGAATACTCTCCCTGCAATGCAACCCCGGTCTTACCCAGCTCCGTGTTAAAGCTGAAACCGTACAACTGGATATCTTCGACAAATTCACCGAAATAATTTGCCGTTGCACCGTACCCGTCAATGGCATGGGCCGTTGCCAATCCAAGGGCCCCGCAAGTTGCCGCAAACACCACGCCGCAAGTGCCCGCCTGTTGAACGCCTGCCGTCACGCCGGCAGGTGTGCCGGTTGTTACACTTAATACGGGTGTCCTGCTGTGATAATTGATGAAAAAGAGGCCAAATTCAGTGTCATTCAATTCCGGCACAAACAGCCGCAACGCAGCGCCGAATTGCCCCCCTTCATCGGGCCTGTTATCTGCACCACGCGGTACCGAGGCAAAGTCCGGATCAAAGAACCCCGGTGTGCCCGTAAAGAAGTTTCCGAAATTGAACGTGCCCCTGTCCGATAATGCGCCATTGCCAAATTGAAACTTGCTTCCGCCATCGGCAATAAAGTCGTTCGTGCTGAAAAAGGAGCCGACCGGTTCCAGTTCCGTATTTTCGTAGTCGTACTGGTAGAACGCCTCGACCGATATATTGTTCGTTACCCCAAGACTGGCAAACACCGCACCGATCGGACGCAGCGCTTCTTTCAGTTCAGCCCCGGGGGTTCTCAGTTTGCTGACGTCAAACGGGTTGATGACATTAATGCTGTTGGGGATGAAAGTACTCTCACCCCAGCTGATAACCTGTTCACCCACGCGAATTTCGCCCGGCATTTTCCCCAAATTAAAATTCATCCAGACAAACGCATCGAGCAGGTTGACGTTATCCGCGACGAGGCGTTCGGCTTTGGCGGTTATACCGGCATCCCGGTCCAGGTTGCCCTTGTAGACAAAATCCTTGAAGCCGGAAAAGCGCACGAACGCACCCATGTTACGGTAGGAAACATCCAGTTCCGAGGTAAATTTAAGAACCCGGCTGACAGAGCCATCCTGAAAATTCGTGTTGCCGTCGTCATAGTTTGACGACAGCCCTCTTCCGGCAAATCCGCCGGCCACTGCAGCATTCGAAGGCGCGACCAGGTTACTATCGATACCCGATTCGCGGGTTAACAGGCCCATCGATAACGTGGTATCAAAACTGCCATAAATTTCACCGCGCTCAAATTCGACCGCACGTGCAGGTTGAGAGGAAAAAACGCAAAGCAACACAGAAGCAGAGGAGATGACACCGCCCAGCTGCCTGATGAATGGATTCATATTACCCCCGAATACGACACCACAACTAATGACTATCGAAAACTCGTACCGATCATGGCCGACATCATAACTATTTTTATTCTCTCACCCATTTGGGTGAGACTAAAACAAAGAATAATCTAATGAACATTTTAGTGCAAAAGGCGTATTGCATTGCACAACCTGCGCGGTTTCATCCAGGAAAACCGTGGTATTCAAATATTCTCCTGTGATGCTTTTTCCGTCGTGGCGGACAGACGGTAGATCAAAGTGCGCAAAAAGACTTTCAGAAATCGCACCTGACAATTCAGCGAAACCTGCGAGATCACAGTCGAATTAATCTTTAACAGTGACGTTCGTTCATCGGCAAAAATTGATGCAGTGCGTTTCGTCTTGGCCAGGTAGCCCATCTCACCAAAGCAGTCGCCCAGGCGCAGAACCCTGATCGTCCGGTCGTTCTTTTTTACGGCCACGCCGCCCGTTACGATAATATAGAAACAATCGTCGAGTTCACCCTCGACGATAATATTTTCCTCCGCTTCGTAATCCTGCCAGCTACTGGCGCGGATAATCTCCCAGATTTCTGCATCCGGAAATCCATTGAAAAAATTCAGTTCCTTGATCCGTTGAAACCGCTCCTCCTCGTTAATGTCTTCTTCAGGCCCGTCAAGTTCATCAAACCCTTTACTCAAATCGGACGCAATTTCCAGCCCCATCTGGTAGCGCCCGGTGACATCCTTGTTCAGTGCTTTCATTACGATCTCTTCCAGCACCTGCGGAATGTCCGGACGGAGGTTACGGATCGGCACTGCCTCCTCGTTCAGGATTTTGTTGACCAGTCGGGAAAAATTTTCTGCCTGAAACGGGTGTTTACCGGTCAATAGTTCATACATGATGACGCCGAGTGAAAAAAGATCCGTTTGATTACCGACAAACTCCTCTTTCAATTGCTCGGGCGACATATAACGTGGCGAACCCATAATGCCCATGACCTGCGTCTCGGTTGAATCCTGCTTTTTGATATGCGCGATACTGAAATCACCTATCTTGATATCCTGGTCTTTTGTGAACAGGATATTTGACGGCTTGATATCGCGGTGAACGACACCCTGGCGATGGGCATAGTCCAGTGCTTTCGCACACTTGAAAATAATCTCGACGACTTTTTCGATCGGTAACAGGCTTTCCGGTTTGGTATAAGGTTTAAGTGTTGCACCACCATCTATGTATTCCATGATGATGTAACAATGTTCACCATCGACGCCGGCGTCGAAAATATTAATGATATTCGGGTGGGTCAGCTTGCCCGCGGTGTGCGCCTCATTGAAGAACATCTTGCGGTAGCGCTCACCGGATTCCGGGTCGTTTAACGAGTCGGCCAGGGCCACCTTGATTGCAATCGGTCGATCGATATACGGGTCATGCCCCAGATAGACTATGCCCATGCTGCCCCGATCAACTTCACTGATGACTTCGTATTTGCCGAGGTTTTCAGGTTTTATATCAGTCATAAGTTTCTGAAATTAAATATGTCCGCGACGGCCGGGATTCTGATAATTCATTGTTCTGGCTACAGATATTACTTTAACTGTGCTTGTATTTATAGTTGAATTTTCTATGCTTGTTACAGGGGTAAAAGTCTGAATTTCGGAAATTCGCTGCCACCGTGAGTTCCTGATAGTCTGACACCGAAATAATCCAAAGACTCTGTTGGCGAGGGGGATGCCATGACGATAACTGTTCAACAATTGCTGAACCGGAAAAAGGACGCAAACATCTACTCTGTCACTCCGGACATGACGGTTTATGACGCGATTAACCGGATGAACGAAGTCAAGGTCGGCGCGTTAATCGTGCTGGAAAATGAACAGCTCGTCGGAATTATTTCAGAACGCGATTACACCCGGAAAGTTATCCTGCAAAGTAAATCGTCCCAGTCCACACCGGTTCGTGACATCATGACGCCTAACGTTTTGACGGTGTCTCCGGACCAGACCATGGATGAATGCCTGGTCATGATGTCAAAAAACCATATTCGCCATTTGCCGGTGGTCGATGCGGGCAAGGCGGTTGGCGTTCTGTCTGTCATGGATGTAGTACAAAATATTATCGATGAAAAACAACAAATCATAGAACAACTCGAGAACTACATCTCCGGTGTCGGTTAATTAAATGAAAGCATTAATCACAATTATCATTGTCGGTATTCTTGCGTTTACCGCTTATCTGTTTACAGGTGCGCCCGACACGGAGAAAACATCAGGGGACGTGGCCGGCAACGACACATACGCAAACAATGCAGGTACAGGAGGAACTTCCGCTGCAGCTGCTCCTGAAAACATCACCTCAGCGATCCGGGAAGAAGCCACTGCCTACATCCAAGAGATCACGCAATCCGAAGAACAACCTGTTGAAGCCAACAAGGCAAATGATTTTATGTCGGGCGATCAGAAAATAACGCTGGCAGAAAAACAGCAAGTCGAACGGATCAAGCCGGAAGAACTTCTAACCATACCTGGTATTGATGAAAACACCCCCATTACAGTTGTGACTACGCAGGAACAAATTGAACATGTTGATGTTGCGAAAATTGTCAAGGATTCAGGCGGTCAACTGGATCAGAAAGTACATATTCTTGATGGTGATACCATTCGCGAAACAACCGTTGAGCAACTGGCGACAGAACTGGACAAGGATGAAAAGGTTGCTGTTATTAAAAAAGTTGAACAATTTGAAATACGTACCCCCGCCGAAATTCTTGCTGACACAAGCATTGATAAAACCAGCCCATTAAATATTATCAAGAAACCTTATCGTATCGAGACTGCGACGGTCGATGAGTTGTTGATGAACGATGCAGAAACGGGCAGTGGCAACGATGTCTTTTATGTGCGCAATGTATCCAATACGGATGCACAGGGAATCTGGGGCATTGTTCATAATGGACTGATAGAAAACTTTGCCACCGGAATTGCGTTGCGACGGGGAGAAACGATCAAGAAATACCGGATTAAAATTCCGCAGGATGCAGATGAGATACAGCAGGACGCATCCAGTTCCTATCTGGGTAAATTAATCCAGGCAAAAACCTCTGAATCGTTTGTCTACAACTTCAAACAAGGCAAAATGGGGCGTAATCCGGATCTAATCTATCCCGGTCAGGAGATCATCATCATTCGATTCAGTACAGACGAGCTGATCAGTATTTATCAGCATTTTGTCCAACATGTAAACGGCTGACGCAACAGGTTTTATTCTCCCCGTCGGTGTAAAGTTTTTACTGACTCCTTGTCTTATCCAATTAATACCGGTTCCAGCCTATGTCTGTCACTGAACTAAAATCCTGGCAAATGCTGCAACAACATGCAGCCGGGATGAAAGAATGCAGTTTGAATGATCTGTTTTCGTCAGATAACGAGCGTGTAAATAATCTGACTCTTCGACTTGACGATCTGCTTGTCGATATATCCAAACAGAAAATAAATAACGACACCTTGGACCTGCTCTACCGGTTAGCGGAAGAGCGCAATGTAAAAAACAATGCAGTTGCGATGTTCGCTGGTGAGAAAATTAACCGCAGCGAACAACGAGCCGTTTTACATACGGCGCTACGATCAAAACAGGCCAGCTTGTACATTGATAACATCGATGTGATCGAACAGGTACGTCAGAACAATGCACACATGTATGAACTCGCAGACAGCATCCGCAACGGTTCACTTGTCGGCAGCACCAACAAGGCCTTTAAAACGATCGTTAACATCGGCATTGGCGGTTCCGACCTGGGACCACGCCTGGCAACCCGGGCCTTGCATTACCTGAATAATAGCGGCCTCGAGATTCGATTTGTTGCCAATATCGATCTGCAGGACTTACACCTGCAACTGGAAAATACCGATCCGGAAACCACCTTGTTTATCATTGCCTCGAAGTCTTTTGGCACACTGGAAACCCTTGAGAACGCCAACTCGGCGCAACGCTGGCTGAAAAAGCATGGTGTATCGGATATCGGCAGGCATTTTGTCGCTGTTACTGCGAATCCTGAAGCCGCGAGCAAATTTGGCATTGCGCCGGACAGCATATTGCAATTTGGTGAATGGGTGGGCGGGCGCTATTCCCTCTGGTCAACGATAGGCCTGCCACTGGTTATCGCTATTGGCCAGAAATTCTTTCAGCAAATGCTCGACGGTGCGCATGTTATAGATCAGCATTTTATTAATGCATCATGCGACAGCAATATACCGCTGACACTCGCCCTGATCGATATCTGGAACAACAACTTTCTCGGTGCTGAATCACTGGCCGTGATTCCCTACGACCAGGGGTTATCCCTGCTACCGGATTATCTGTCGCAGTTAATGATGGAAAGTAACGGCAAACGCGTGACATTGAGTGGTCACCCGGTTGACTACGATACTCAGTCCATTATCTGGGGCGCAGTGGGTTCGAACAGCCAACATGCATTTTTCCAGTTGCTGCATCAGGGAACCCGCAACCTGCCGGTTGAATTTCTCGTCGCACGCCAATCAACCATCAAAGACGATAGCCAACACGCCAAACTGATCGCAAACTGTCTGGCCCAGGCCGAGGCATTGATGCTCGGCAAGGATGCCACCGGGGAAAATCCGCATCGTCATTTCCCGGGTAATAAACCGAGTACGACTATTTTATTTGATCAACTGACACCATCTACGCTTGGAAAAATACTCGCGCTGTATGAACACAGGACGTTTGTACAGGCGTGTATCTGGGATATTAATGCATTTGATCAATGGGGTGTTGAGCTCGGCAAGCATCTGGCCGGCGTGATCACAGAAGAACTGGAAACTGGCAGGCAAAGTGGCAATCACGATGCCTCGACCACGCAACTGATTCAATCATGCATGAAAAAAACCTGATTCAATCCTGACTCACCAGCAAGGCGGTAGTCATTGAAAGTCGTTTTACCAGTGTCTGCATGAACACCTTGCTGAAATGTAGCTGGCACTCGACCGAGACCTGGTCGATCAACGTGGCATTAATTTTCATTATGGACAGGCGCTTGCTGGCACGAATCGTGGCCGTTCTTTCGGTCTTGCTCAGGTACGCCATTTCTCCAAAACAATCGCCCTTGCCAAGACTGCCGACTACGGTTTCACCTTTTAAAACGTTGACTGCACCTTCGCAGATGATATAGAACGAATCATCAATATCACCTTCAACGATAATTTCGTCATCGGCATTAAATTCCTGCCAGATACAGGCACGGATGATCTCCCAGATTTCCGACTCGGGGAAATCACTGAAAAAATCCAGTTGCTGAATCGCATTGAATTTTTCCTGCACCGCGATGTCCTGTTCCGGTTTTTCCAGGTAATCAAAGGCGAGACTCAGATCAGCCGCCATGTTCAAGCCCATCTTGTAGCGTTTTTCCGGATTCTTCTGCAGCGCATGATGCACAATCTTTTCAAGGATATCGGGGATATCCTGACGATGTGTTTTCAACGGTGGATGTTTTTCGTTGATGATCTTGTGTATCAGGCGTGAAAAACTATCCGCATAAAACGGATGTTTTCCTGTTAGCAGTTCATACATGACAATACCGAGTGAAAACAGATCGGTCTGATTGGTTATGTTGTCTTCCTGAACCTGCTCCGGCGACATGTATCGCGGAGAACCGACAAAGCCCATCGGCATCGTATTGGTCGTGTCACTCGACATTAAATGCGCAATACTGAAGTCGCCGATTTTCACATCCATGTCCTGCGTAATGAGAATATTGGTCGGTTTTATGTCCCTGTGTATGACGCCCTGACGATGGGCATAATCGAGCGCCTTCGCGCATTTGAAAATAATTTCTATAACCTGTTCGACCGGGAGTAAATTTTCACCGCTGGTGAACTTCTTCAGCGTCTCGCCTCCCTCGACCAGTTCCATGACAATGTAACAGTTATCATCATCGGCACCGGCATCAAGGATATCGATGATATTCGGATGTTTCAGCATGCCGGCCGTGTGCGCCTCGTTGAAAAACATCTTGCGATAACGTGGACCGACTTCCTTGTCTTTCAGGGAGTCGGCCAGGGCCACCTTGACAGCTACAGGCGCATCGGAAAACGGGTCGTAACCCTGGTAAACAACACCCATGCTACCCTTGCCGATGACTTCGGAGATTTCGTATTTACCCAGTTTGTCAGGTACTGAATCCGCCATGATTTTCGGTCAATTCCTGTGATATGCTTTTAGTTATAATCATATTCTACAGTAATTCAATCACTTATACAGTATAATTTGAAACAGGTATAGCTTTTGTCAGACGTAGTTCACAGTCAATCAAGACACAAAATAGAAAACAAGACGGAATTTTCAGGCCGCAGATAAACTTCTGACATCAATCATTGAGATAACCTGTTATGCACGCATTAATACTGGCCGCCGGCATCGGCAATCGATTGGGAGACGCGGCCAATAATCGGCCCAAGTCATTACTGGAATTCGATGGCATAAGCCTGCTGCAACGTCATATAGAATGTCTGAGCAGGCTCGAGATTACCGGGATAACAGTCATTACCGGTTATGAAAGTGAACAAATCACTGCCACGATAAATAACCTTGATTATCCATCGATAAACATTAATACAATACACAACGATCGCTATCGTGAAGGCAGCGTGATCAGCCTGTGGACCGGCCAACCGGTGTTCGATAATCCGGGCCCGGTTTTATTGATGGACGCAGATGTCCTGTATTCAGAAAAAATCTTGCAACAACTGGTGCAAAGTCAGCATGAAAACTGTTTCCTGCTGGATCAGGAATTTGAAGCGGGCGACGAACCGGTCAAGATTTGCATCCATCAGCAACGGATCGTCGAGTTTCGTAAACAGGTCGCAACCGGACTTGAATATGATTTACAGGGTGAATCGGTTGGGTTTTTTCGTTTTGCCGGAGAAGCCAAGGCAATGATCATGGCTAAGACCGGGCAATACCTGGATCAGCAACGATTCGATCAACCGTATGAGGAAGTGCTGCGTGATGTCGTGTTAGAACACCCGCAATGGTTTCACTATGAAGATATCACTGGTCTGCCATGGATAGAGATAGATTTCGCCGAAGACGTCGAAAGGGCTAAACTGGAAATCCTGCCACAAATTAACAATTAACATTATGCAGTCAAAAACCACTCAATTCAGGCAGTTGCTTGAGAGCAAGGCCGTTTCGTTTATCATGGAAGCGCATAACGGTATTTCTGCCCGCATTGTCGAACAGGCCGGTTTTAAAGGGATCTGGGCAAGTGGCCTGGCAATTTCAGCCCAGTTTGGCGTGCGTGACAGCAACGAGGCCAGCTGGACCCAGGTTGTCGACATGCTCGAGTTTATGTCCGACATCACCGACATACCGATTCTGCTCGATGGTGATACCGGCTACGGTAATTTCAATAACATGCGACGCCTGGTAAAAAAACTCGAGCAAAGACAGATTGCGGGTGTCTGCATAGAAGACAAGCAATTCCCGAAATTAAACAGTTTTATCGATGGCGAACGCCAACCACTGGCTGATATCGATGAGTTCTGCGGCAAGATTAAAGCCGGCAAGGACAGCCAGGCTGACGATGATTTTTGTGTGGTTGCGCGTATTGAGGCACTGATTGCCGGCTGGGGTCTGGCGGAAGCACTGAAACGCGCCGAAGCCTATCACCAGGCCGGTGCAGACGGCATACTGATCCACAGCAAACAAAAACAGGCCGATGAAATCATTGCATTTGCAAACGAGTGGGCCGGCCGGTCGCCGCTCGTCATCGTTCCGACCACGTATTACAGCACGCCAGTCGAGGTCTACGAAAAAGCCGATATTAACCTCGTGATCTGGGCCAATCACATGATACGCGCATCAATCGCTGCCATGAAAACGGTGAGTAACACGATATTCGTGGAAAACAGCGTAACCAATGTTGAGGACAAGATTGCCACTGTCAGCCAAATCTTCTCGCTACAGGGTGCGGACGAATTAACCGCGGCACAAAAAATCTACGAAACCAGTAGCCAGGATCACACGCGCGCTATCGTGCTGGCGGCCAGCCGTGGCCAGGCGTTACAGGAACTGACTGAAGACAGACCAAAAATTATGTTACCAATAGGTGGCAAGACGCTGTTACGCCGCTTGCTGGACGTCTACAAACGACAGCATATTCACTCGACCTGTGTGGTTGCCGGTTATAAACAGGAAAGCATTGATGCCAACGGCATTACAAAATGTATCAATGAAAATTACGAGTCAACCGGAGAACTGGTCTCTTTGTTAAGTGCCAGCGAGTACTTTCACGATGACATGATCATCAGCTACGGTGATTTACTCTTCCGTGATTATATCCTGCAGGACTTACTCGACAGTGAAGGTGAACTGGTCATCACCGTCGATTCTGTCCTGTCGGCCGATTACATCAGTGGCTCACCGGATTATGCCTGGTGTAGCAGCCCGGATGATCGTTCACTGTTTCATCAAAAGGTTACACTCGAGTCCATTGATAAAGAAGCGTCGCATAATGAACAAAAACCGAGTGGCCGCTGGATTGGCATGTTGCGTGTTCGTGGCGATGGGCTGCAGTGGGTAACAGAAGCTATGAAAACATTACAGCAACGTGATGACTTCTCCAGCCTGGAAATACCGGACTTGCTTAATCATCTGGTTGAACAGGGTCGGGATATTCATGTGCATTACATCAATGGTCACTGGCTAGATATTAATGTACTGCAGGATCTGGAACGTGCCGTCGACTTTGCCTGACAGACATCATGATCGAAGCCAACGAATTTATTGAAGCCGCACGCCGCTACGGTTTTCAACGCTATACCGGCGTACCCTGCTCGTTCCTGACACCGTTTATCAATTATGTCATCGCTGATGATCAACTGAATTACGTTTCCTCGGCAAATGAAGGTGACGCCGTTGCCACGGCTGCCGGTTCAGTAATTGGCGGACAACAATCCGTTGTCATGATGCAAAACTCCGGACTCGGTAATGCTATCAGTCCACTCACTTCACTGGCCTACATTTTCAGGATACCCCTGTTGTTAATTACTACCCATCGGGGCCAACCCGGGTTGAAAGATGAACCACAACATGAGTTGATGGGACAAATCACCGACAAGTTGCTCGACACAATGCGCATACCCTGGGAGATATTTCCAAAATCAGCTATTGAGGTTGAACCCTGCCTGAAACGGGCAATGAGTTATATGGAGGCCAATCAACGCCCCTATGCCTTCATCATGCATAAAGGTTCCGTCGCCTTGCATGATGCGACGACCGCGAGAGTACCGGATGTCAGCCAGCGCCAATGCGAAGAAAGAACGCTGTATTGTGACCAGGATCGTGTCAGTCGAAACACCGCTTTGAACAAAATTATCGAACTGACACCGGAAGATAAATCCGTGGTTATCGCAACGACCGGTTTTACCGGCAGGGAGCTATATTCAATAGAAGACCGGGTGAACCATCTATACATGGTCGGTTCGATGGGCTGTGCCGGTTCACTCGGACTTGGCCTGGCCCTGGCCCGACCGGATTTGCACGTCGTTATTATTGAGGGTGACGGGGCGGCACTGATGCGAATGGGTAACTTTTCCACGCTCGGCACTTATGCAGCGAATAACCTTGTACATATCGTGCTTGATAACGAGGTACACGATTCCACCGGAGCACAGGCTACGGTGGCGACGAATGTACGTTTTGCAAAAGTCGCCGCCGCGTGTGGTTACGGACTCTGCTATGAAGGCAATGATCCGGCCATGCTAAACGAGATGTTCCACTACACCGGTTCCGGCCCAAGGTTTGCCCATTTAAAGATACGTCCTGGCACTATTGATAATCTTCCCAGACCCGACGTCGCACCGGAAAATGTACTGCAACGTTTAATGAAACATATCGGAACAGGCCAATGACCATATTATTGAATCCGGGTCCGGTTACTTTAAGCGAACGGGTTCGCAATGCCCTGTTACGTCCTGACCTGTGTCATCGCGAAGCGGAATTTTCCGAGCTACAGAAGTCAATTCGTTCCGGATTGCTGGATATTTACTCGCTGAATGATACAGACTGGGCCAGTGTGTTACTTACCGGCTCCGGCACTGCGGCCGTTGAGGCCATGATTACCAGTTGTGTCCCGGCGCATGGCAAATTGTTGTGCATGGAAAACGGTGTCTATGGTGAACGCATGACCCGAATTGCCGAGGCCTACAATATCGATCATCGGGTGTTACAACATGGCTGGGGCGACGAGCTTGACCTGACACAACTGGAAGGTGAATTACGGCATCACGAGGAGATTACCCATGTCGCAGTCGTCCATCACGAGACGACAACCGGACTGTTAAATGACCTGGATGCCATCGCGCGCATCTGTAAAAAATACGATGTAGCGTTGTTGATAGATGCTGTCAGCAGTTTCGGCGCAGAGGCAATAAAATTTTCCGACTGGAACGTTGCAGCAACAGCCGCAACAGCAAACAAATGTCTGCACGGTGTTCCCGGCACGTCGTTTGTTGTTGTTGAACGCGAAGCTTTACAGCGAATGCAGGCAACGGAGGCACGTTCTGTTTACCTGAATCTGTCCGCGTACCTGCAAAGTCAGGATAACGGTGGCACACCGTTTACCCAGTCCGTGCAGACTTTTTATGCGCTGGATGAAGCCATCAGGGAATTTGCCGAGGCCGGTGGCTGGCAGGCACGCAATCAACTGTATCGTCGGCGTATGAAACTGGTCAGGGAAGGACTCGGCGAAACCGGCATCCTGCCATTGTTACCGGAAGAACGGACGTCCTGCGTGTTACACGCGTTCTACCTGCCTGACAATATCAGTTATTCACAGCTGCACGATCATCTGAAAGAGAACGGATTTATTATCTATGCCGGACAGGGTCAGCTCTCGAAAAATATTTTTCGCATTTCCTGTATGGGTGAGATCCGTCATTCAGACCTCGAAACACTGGTCGCCGTCACCCGAAAATTGTTACACGACTGACTCAATAACGCTGAGCAATAGTGTCGAGAATCTTTACACTTTTGTGTGTTCGGCACTTTTGACCATCACTTCTAACTTCCTGAATTTATGAATAAAGTTCTCAACACTGTCGAGAAACTTTACTTCACAATCTCTCTTATTTCATAAGCCATTGAAATTTATCGATTTATTTTTTTGGCATAAGAACTGCGTTAAAGATGAGTAGTAAAACATCACAATTTACCGTTGAGACACGTAATTATGAAGATGAAGACTGTTACTACCTTGTTTTTAGGCCTGACTTTGTTGGCGGGCTCAGCCAATGCAACTGTATTTGAATTTGATCTATTTAATAGCGTAGAGGGAAACACAGCACCCCCACATTACGGACTTCGTCTGGATGGTCTCTATTCCGGTAGTTCGAGCGACATCTACACATTTTCGTTTGTCGATGTCGGCATGACAGTAGACTCAGTTGCTAACACTGCCGTTCTTGGCGGTACCTTGCTGGGTGGTACTGAAAGCGATGGCGAGGCTCGCGATACAGACTGGGGATTTACTTTTACCTACACTGACCTCGACGTAGACGCGACCGATGGGTCGTGGGAATTCATCAATGGAACTTCCGGTGGTTCAGGCAGTATCTGGAATGAGCTCGGCCACAGCTTCCTGTTACTGGAATGGATGGGCAGTGATGGATTTGGCCCTAAAAATGACGGAGGTCCATGCCGACCAGGTGACGGTCCCTGGTGCGGTAACGGTTGGCTGAACCACAGCATCACGCCGAATAATCCTACGAATGGCTGGGAGAACACACATCTGAATTCCAGCGACTTTCTCTATACCGGGGCACCTGTCACAGAACCATCGGTGCTCGCCCTGTTTGCCGCTGGCTTGATCGGATTAGGTGCTGTAAGACGTCGGATTAAATAAACGCCACCTGCTACAAACACAAAACCCCGCTCATCGCGGGGTTTTTTATTTCTGACTATCTGGTCTCTCTACGCCGTCCTGGCACTACGCTTTTCTTCATTAATATGATGATTGATAAACTCAAGAATTCCGGCCTTGTTCAACTTCACATCATCCAGCATGTCGTCACGTGAACCATGTTGCACCAGCCGATCCGGTAATCCATAGTGAATCACTTTCTGTTCCACACGGTGTTCGGCCAGAACTTCTGATACAGCACTGCCGCAACCGCCCTGCACCATGTTTTCTTCCACGGTCACGAGCAAATCATGACTGCTGGCCATTTTCAGAATCATGTCGGCATCAATCGGTTTGGCAAAACGCATATTAACAACCGTTGCATTCAGGTCTTCCGCCGCATCCAGACAATCTTTCAGCACAACGCCAAAAGCCAGAATCGCTATCTTGCTGCCTTCACGTCGCAGTTCCGCCTTGCCAACCGGTATCCCTTTCATTTGCTGCTGAATCTCGACACCGGGGCCGGTGCCACGCGGATAACGTACCGCGGCCGGTTGATCCAGTTGGAAGCCGGTATATAACATTTGCCGACACTCGTTCTCATCGGCCGGCAACATCAATACCATGTTCGGTAAACAACGCATAAAAGATATATCGTACGAGCCATTGTGCGTCGGGCCATCTGCGCCGACGAGACCGGCTCGGTCGATGGCAAACAGTACCGGCAGGTTCTGGGTAATGACATCATGTACCAGTTGATCGTAACCACGTTGCAGAAACGTTGAGTAGATGGCAACAACCGGTTTTAACCCGTCACACGCCATGCCGGCAGCTACCGTCACGCTATGCTGTTCAGCAATTGCAACATCGAAGTAGCGCTCGGGGTACTCCTGTTCAAACCGCACGAGACCGGACCCCTCGCGCATCGCCGGCGTGATCGCTACCAGACGTTCATCGAGTGCCGCCATGTCACAGACCCAGTCACCAAACACCTTGCTGTAGGTGACCGGTGACGGTTTACCCGACGGTATAATGCCCTTATCCGGATCAAACGGCGTCACGCCATGGTATTTAATCGGGTCTTCTTCTGCCGGTCCGTAACCCTTGCCCTTCTGCGTGATAATGTGCAGAAACTGTGGACCCTCGAGATTTTTCAGGTTGCGAATGGTTTCGACCAGTGCACTCATATCGTGACCATCGATCGGACCAATATAGTTAAAGCCAAATTCTTCAAATAATGTTCCCGGCACCACCAGCCCTTTTATGTGTTCCTCGGCCCGGCGTGCGATCTCCCAGGCTGGCGGCATGCGTGATAAAACCTTTTTGCCCTGCTCCTTGATCGACGTGTAAATCTTGCCGGAGAGGATTTGAGCGAAACGCTTCGTCAGGGCACCGACATTTGGCGAGATTGACATGTTGTTATCGTTTAACACGACCAGCAGGTTCGCGTTCAGATCGCCGGCATGATTCAGTGCCTCGAACGCCATACCGGCTGTTATGGCACCGTCACCGATCACGGCGACCGCCTTGCGGTTCGTTCCCAGGTTCCGCGCTGCGATTGCCATGCCGAGTGCTGCGCTTATCGACGTGCTGGAATGACCGACACCAAACGTATCAAACTCACTCTCGTCACGTTTGGGAAACGGTGCCAGACCGCCCCATTTGCGAATCGAGTGCAGTTGATCACGACGCCCGGTCAGTATCTTGTGAACGTAGGCCTGATGCCCAACGTCCCAGACTATGCGGTCTTCCGGTGTGTTATAGACGTAGTGTAACGCTATCGTCAGTTCAGTCGCCCCGAGACTGGCCGCAAAGTGACCGCCACTCTGGCTGACAGAATGCAGTAGATAGGCACGACATTCGTTTGCCAGTGTCTCCAGCTCGGACTCGGGCAATTGGCGCAGGTCGGCGGGAAGACGAATTTTGTCAAGTAAGGGTGTGGAAAGCTCGTGACTCATGCTGATGATTTTAGTGTGAATTCGGGAAAAGGGACACATTATGTAGACGCTGTTTCCGGCTTGCAAGCAATCCGCATCGTCCTGGATTCAGATTTATTTAATCGGCCAAGTCTGTACATTTACAGCCGTTTACTTTATCGTGCGCGCATCGACTGATATCTGACAATATTCAGAAAATCAATCACATAGTAACTTAAACGCAACGATAAGTAAGGGGCATACGAATGGCAGTGCCATTGATTCAACAATTCCGTGTTGGCAAATACCTGTTAGAGAAAAAACTGAAAGGTGAAAAGCGCTATCCACTGGTGCTGATGCTGGAGCCGTTGTTTCGCTGTAACCTGGCCTGCTCCGGTTGCGGCAAAATCGATTACCCGGATGAAATCCTTAACAAGCGGCTCAGCTACGACGAGTGCATGCAAGCAGTTAACGAGTGTGGTGCACCGATCGTTTCCATTGCCGGCGGCGAGCCACTGATCCACAAGGAAATGAATGAAATCGTGCACGGTTTTATTCGTAAAAAGAAATTCGTTTATCTATGCACAAACGCTTTACTGCTCGATAAAAAGATGGACGAATACCAGCCGTCACCCTATTTAACGTTTTCTATTCACCTGGATGGCAACCGCGAACGTCACGATGCTTCTGTCTGCCGCGAGGGTGTGTTCGACAAGTGTGTTGAAGTCATCAAGAAAGCCGTCAGCCGCGGTTTTCGTGTCACGGTCAATTGCACGTTGTTCCAGGGCGAATCGGCCGAAGAAGTTTCCGAGTTCATGGACATCGCCATGGGCCTGGGCGTGGAAGGCGTCACCATTTCACCAGGTTACAGTTATGAAAGAGCGCCGCGCCAGGACGTGTTCCTGAAAAAGAAAGAGAGTAAGCAATTGTTCCGCGATCTGTTCAAGCTGGGCAAGGGTAAAAACTGGGTGTTCAACCAATCAACGTTGTATCTGGACTTTCTTGCCGGCAACCAGACGTATGCCTGTACCCCGTGGGGGAATCCCACGCGTAACGTGTTTGGCTGGCAAAAACCGTGTTATCTGCTCGTCGGCGAAGGCTACGCGAAGACATTCAAGGAATTGATGCAGGACACAGACTGGGACAACTATGGCGTTGGCAAAAACCCGAAGTGTGCCAACTGCATGGTACACAGTGGCTTTGAAGCCACAGCAGTGGATGACACGTTCAACCACCCGCTGAAGGCCCTGAAAGTCGCACTGAAAGGTCCGGCAACCGAGGGCCCAATGGCAGCCGAGCTGCCAATGCAATACGATGACGAAGACGTCATCAAACCGGTACTGATTGCCTCACATCAATCAGGCAGCAGTTGCAGCAGCAAGAAGCAAGAAGTCGCCTGAGCTAAATGACTACCTGTGTCGTGGTCGCCGCGACCGCAGGTTTGCTGATCTGGGTTTCCATCCTGCTATTGCCGTGGCGTCCCTGGTCCACGCGCGAATCACTTGACGCGGTAGTCACTGCATCGACCAGTCTTGCCGATATTACTGTTCTTATTCCGGCACGGAATGAAGCCGATGTCATCGAGACCACACTGCAATCGCTGCAAAACCAGGGTACCGATCTGAAAATCATCGTGGTCGATGATCAGTCGACCGATGGCACTGCCGAGCGGGTGAAGTCACAAAACATTGCCGACTTGACATTGATCCATGGTGAATCGACCCCGAAAGGCTGGAGCGGCAAGCTCTGGGCACTGGAACAGGCAAGGACGAAAGCGACAACCGAGTTGTTATTACTGCTTGATGCCGACATTGCCTTACAGCCGGGAACGATTGCCGTCCTGAAACAAAAGTTGCAAACCGAGTCATTACACC
>JBHIXH010000004.1:0-52592 GCA_041984885.1 Gammaproteobacteria bacterium | reverse complement strand
AGGTTACGCATGCAAAGTCTGGCCGAGAAGGTACTGATCCCGGCGTTTATCTATTTTTTTAAATTACTGTATCCATTTCGACTATCGAACAACGGTAGCCGCTTTGTCGCTGCGGCCGCGGGTGGTTGCATATTACTGCGAGCCGATAGCCTGGATAAACTGGGCGGCTTTGCGGCGTTAAAACATGCCTTGATCGATGACTGCACACTCGCAAGACGCTTTCGCGATCAGCAATTTTCTACCTGGCTGGGCTTGACGCATTCAGCGATCAGCCTGCGAGTCTATGATGACCTGGGTGAAATCTGGCATATGGTCACGCGCACGGCGTTTACGCAATTACGTTATTCCTGGCTGCTGTTGTTACTGTGTGTCTGCTTGATGCTGTTGGCTTTTGTTGTGCCGACTGTCGGTGTATTTGTCCCTGGTTCGCCCGGCAGTGCGCTTGCCATGCTCAGCCTCGTGATTATGTGCCTGACCTATCTGCCCGTGGTTCGTTATTACCGGCTTGCGCCAGTCTGGGTAGTTACGTTACCACTGGCGGGTACATTGTATTTGCTGATGACCATTCATTCTGCACTTCGTCACCAATTCGGTCGTGGTGCAAACTGGAAAGGTCGAACGTATGAGTAAGCCGATACTGCTGCTATGGGAACGTGCCGCTTGAACCGTGGTCAGATTTCAGCATAAAGTGACCGAATGAAAAAACGCGTGATCCCGACTCCTGCCCTGAATCGTTTGATTCTCTGTCTCTGCTTATATCTGGGCGCGGCCATGTTGCCTGTCAGCGCGAGCGAACAAGCCGCCACCGAGGTCGTTGATAAACTTCATCAACAGTTACTGGCAAGCATGAAAAACCCGGGGGCGGAAAACTACGCGGCACGTTACCAGGCTCTGGACCCGTTTATTGAAAACTACTTCGATCTTGAATTGATTGCCAAGGTGATACTCAGCCGCTACTGGGGGAAATTCTCACCGCAACAACAACAACAGTTCGTCCAGTTATTCAGACAACTGACGACCGCGACGTATGCCTCACGCTTTAACGAATATAATAATGAGACTTTCGTCACAAATTCTGTGGAGCAACTGAAAAAAGGCCGGCTACTGGTGAAAACCTCGATCCAGTCAGAGGGCGAAGACCCGGTCAGCCTGGATTACCTGATGCATACGAGAAATGATCGCTGGATGATAATCAGTGTCGTTGCCAATGGCGTGAACGATTTATCGCTCAAGCGGGCCGAGTACGGGACGATAATAAAGGACCAGGGTTATGATGCCCTGATAATGCAAATTAAGGAGAAAATTTCTCAGTACGAGAAGTCTTGATCAATTGTCTGGAACCGGCTTCTGTGTCAATATTGCGCGGTTTTTTACAGAATAAATACGGGATATATCACGATGGGTAGTTCGTATTTTCATACAAGAGTAAAAGCGGTTGTTCTGATCGTCATGGTCGCATTCCTGTCAGCCTGTGCAACCACCGGCACAGACCCGGAAGTCACCGCGGATCCACTTGAATCACCAAACCGTGTGTTTTTCGATGTCAATGAAACGCTCGATAAACACCTGCTGAAACCGATCGCTGAATCGTATGTTGAAGTCACTCCGGAACCAGTCCGAAAAAGCGTCACAAATTTTTTCGACAATATTTCCTATCTGAACGTCATCCTGAACCTGTTGTTACAGGGCAAGTTTGATAAGGCGCTTTCGAGCTCGGTGCGCTTTGTCTACAACAGCACGTTTGGTATCGGCGGCCTGTTTGATATCAGCAGCGAATGGGGTGTGCCGGCTGAAAACGAAGACTTTGGACAAACGCTGGCTGTCTGGGGTGCGGATCAGGGTGCCTATTTATATGTTCCCTTACGCGGCCCGAACACGGTTCGCAACGTACCCGACTACGTCACCAGCTGGTTACTGAATCCGTTGTCATACATAACCAGCACCGTGCTGTTCCCGGTCTCTGCACTGAACGCGGTTAATACACGCGCCAACCTGCTGGATGAAACCAACATCCGCGACGAAGCCGCTGTCGACCCGTATACATTTACCCGCGAGGCCTACCTGCAACAGCGTAACTACCAGATTCATGATGGTAACCCGCCGGCAGAGGGTTATGACGATATCTTCGATGAAGACTTCAGTGATGCGGACGAGGGCGATGGCGTACTAGTAATCGAATAACGAATTCTCCCCTTCCTGACTGACAAACCCCGCTGCTGCGGGGTTTGTGCTTTCTGCGACTGGCGTTCGGCAACACCGCATCTTTTCGGAACCGTTGTCCCGGCCCCGAATCTAAGCTGCATCGGGACAGGAACCCCTGGATCCCGTGTCAACGAAATTGACGGTTCTGCGTTTAACGCAGTGAGAGAATTTAAGGAGAAAGTAGCATGAAAAAATTAACGCTGATTCCTCTGCTTGCCAGCCTGTTCATACTGGCCGGGTGTAATCCTTCAAAACAGGATTATGGTCGCCTGATTGGCGCCGGTACCGGTGCGTTTGTCGGCAGCCAGATCGGCAGCGGTACGGGGCAACTTGCCGCTGTCGCGATTGGTGCCCTGCTCGGTGGCTACGTTGGCGGCAACATCGGCCAGAACATGGATGAACTGGACCGTTACCAGACACAAAAAGCGCTGGAATCCACGCCAACCGGTCAAACTGTCGGCTGGACAAACCCGGACAGTCGGATTGGCTATCAGGTCACACCGACAAAGACTTATGAAAGTTCGAGCGGCCCCTGCCGTGACTACACGACAGAAGCGATCATCGATGGCCAGCCGGAAATTCTGCACGGCACTGCCTGCCGTCAGTCGAACGGTAACTGGTACGCGATGAACTAGCTCTCGCCAGCAAACACGCTGATCCAGTGACGGACCGGCACATCACTGGCCTGGAGTAAATGATACTGACAGCCAATATTGGCTGTCAGTATGACTGCAGCGTTGGTCGCATTCAGTTGTTCAAGTTTCTGTTGTCGTAGCCGGTTTGACAGCTCCGGCTGAAATATCGAATACGTACCGGCGGAACCACAGCAAAGATATGCATCAAACGGTGTGGCTATTTTGATGCCGAGTGATTGTAATAACGATTCGACCACGCCATTTAACTTTTGTCCATGTTGTAACGTACACGGTGATTGAAAAACGTATTGTTCTGTATCCTGCCGCAATAACCGCTGTAACTCTGTTCGATCTTCCCTGGCCAGAAATTCGCTGATATCGAGGCAGCGTTCGGCAACCCGTTTTGCCTTGTCTGCATACGCCTCATCATCGGCGAGTTGATCGGCATAGTCCTTGATCATCAAGCCACAGGCACTGGCCGTCACGACAATGGCCTCAATCCCCTGCTGTAGTTTTTCATACCAGAGATCAATATTGGCGCGCATGAAGTTGCGTGCCAGCTCGTTATCATCCAGGTGCAGCGGTAACGCGGCACAACATTTCTCCTGTCTGATTAACTCAACACTGACACCCAGGCGATCAAGCAACCGCGCAGTGATTTGATTCGTGTCCGGTGTCAGCGCCGGTTGCACACAGCCCTGAAACAGGATGACACGGCGTGAATGTTTCGATCCCGCACTGTGTCCTGCGTTTGAATCCGATCGTGGAAATTTCTGTTGCAGTGTTTTTGGCAGTACTGGCCTGAACCACGAGCCGATACGGAATAAAAACCGAAACAGCTGTCTTTGCGAACAAACATGTATTAATACTTTACGTTGCAGTGTCTGTAACGGTGTGCGTGAAGTCTGTGTTTTAAGATGTTCCCTGCCTATCTCCAGCAAGCGCCCGTACTCCACCCCTGACGGACACGTGGTCTCACAACTTCTGCAGGTCAGGCAACGATCCAGGTGACGTTGAGTGTCCACCGCACAATCCTTGCCCTCGAGTAATGACTTGATCAGGTAGATGCGACCTCTTGGACCATCCCGTTCATCGCCCAATAGCTGGTACGTCGGACAGGTTGCGTTACAAAATCCGCAGTGTACACAGCGACGCACTATTTCATCTGCCTGTCGGCCTGCATCGCTGTTTTTTATCTCGTCGGTAAATTCTGTCTGCATGATCGTTACTACAATTCCCGGTACATTTTTTTTGGATTAAAAATGCCCGCCGGGTCCAGGGCTTGCTTGATACGCTGATGTAGTTGCAGATTCACGGCAGATAACGGATGAAAACGTGGCGTAGCGTCATCATTGGCATAATACAAACAGGCATGTCCGCCAAGATCACTCACCTGCTTTCTTAATTCATCTGCCGCAATGGATGTTGTCACCCAGTGCAACCCCCCTGCCCAATCAATCAGATCGTCATCTGCGAATGCAAACGACCTGAGCATCGGCGGTATTGAAATTCGCCATAGCGGTTTCTGTTGATTAAAAAATTCATGCGTTTGATGACGTAATGCCTGCCAGTAATCCAGGTTATTCTCCTGTCCCAGCCCCATTTTTTTCGCAGTTTCACTGACTGCCGCTGCATAGCCGGACAATCGCAGCCGCAGTTGTTGTTGATAATAACTGACTCCGGACAGGGGGATGGATTTAGCTGACCATTCTCGCAGGAACTGTTCGGCGCTTTGCTGATCCATATCGGCAACCAGTGACAGTTCTTTTTCTGGTTTTGGTAATACCTTGATAGACACATCAAGGATCACGGCCAACGTCCCCAGCGAACCGGTTAATAAACGGGAGATATCATAACCGGCGACATTTTTAATGACCTGTCCGCCAAACCTGAGTATCTCACCACGACCGTTTATACAACGGATACCCAGCACATAATCACGCACCGGACCGGCCCAGGGCCGCGCCGGTCCGGATAGTCCGGCTGCGATCATGCCACCGATCGTCGCACTGGCGTTGAACACGGGCGGCTCAAACGGCAGATGTTGTTTCTGTTCATGCAGTGCCGATTCAACTTCACTGATCGGAGTACCAGCAGCAACGGTGATAACCAGTTCTGACGGCTCGTAGCTGATGATGCCCCGGTAAGGTTGCAGTGCCAGCGAACTGTCCGTACTGATTGCATGTCCATAGAACGACTTGGATCCGGCACCCTGAATAGCCAGGGTTTGCCCGGCAGCCATTGCACTCCGTACTTGCCCGGCTATTTGCTTTGCCTGTTGCTCCAGCATGACTGTCCTGGAATCGATATTGTCAAAACCGTTCCAGGTCAGGGAACCGGGTCTGCCCTGCATGCACATGCATGGCGCCAAACTCGGCGCAACGGTTTAAAGTGGGTATGGCCTTGCCCGGATTCAGTAACTGCTGCGGATCAAACGCACGTTTAAACGCGTGAAACTGCTCACGCTCGGCATCGGAAAACTGCACACACATCTGGTTTATCTTCTCGACCCCGACTCCATGTTCACCGGTAATCGTGCCACCGACGCGCACGCAGAGTTCCAGAATCTCGCCACCGAGTGCTTCCGCCTTTTCCAGTTCACCTGCTTGACTGACATCATAGAGAATCAATGGATGCAGATTGCCATCACCGGCATGAAACACATTGACAACGGCAAGGCTATATTTTGCTGACAATTTACTGATATTCATCAATACATCCGCCAGGTGCTTTTTCGGTATCGTGCCGTCCATGCAGTAATAATCACTGGCGATGCGGCCGACGGCGGGAAAGGCCGCCTTACGCCCTGCCCAGAACTTCTGCTGTTCCTGCGCATCCCTGGCAACACGGACTTCGGTGGCCTGGCATTGTTGCATTAACTGAACAATCTGCGACTGTTGTTCTGCGATCTCCTCCTCGATACCGTCAAGTTCACATATCAACACGGCCTCGGCCTCTGTCGGATAACCGGCGTGTACGAACTGTTCGACCGCCAGTATGCAGGGTTGATCCATCATCTCCAGTCCAGCCGGGATGATGCCACTGGCAATGATAGCCGCAACCGCATCACCGGCCTGCTGTAAACTGGCAAACGCGATGAGCAATACCTGGGTTTGTGGCGGCTTGGGTAACAGTTTCAACGTAACTTCAACGATAACGCCGAGCATGCCTTCTGAGCCGGTAATCGCTGCCATTAAGTCAAAGCCGGGACTGTCATAGGCTTCGCTGCCGATCTCAAGACACTCGCCTTCTATTGTGATCACTTTCGCAGCGAGTACATTGTGCACAGTTAATCCGTATTTAAGACAATGTACACCACCGGAATTTTCAGCGACGTTGCCACCAATGGTGCAGGCAATTTGCGAGGACGGGTCCGGCGCATAAAACAGACCGTGCTCTGCCACCATCTCGGAAACGCGTAAATTCCTGACACCCGGTTCAACTCTCGCGATTTGTCGAACCGGGTCAACCGCTAATATGCGATTAAACTTACTAAGGCTCAGCAGCACACCTTCACTCAAGGGCAAGGCCCCGCCGGATAACCCGGTACCACCGCCACGCGCAACGACCGGCACCTGGCGGGAATGACAGGCACGCATTATCGTTTGTACCTGCTCGACGGAATCCGGCAACAACACACAACCCGGTAATTGGCGATAAGCAGACAACCCATCGCACTCATACGGACGTAACGACGCTTCATCGGTGATGATGCAGTCAGCGGGGAGTTGCCGCTTCAGATCGTCGATTAATGCTTGCATCCGAATCATTACAACATTGATTCCATGTACTTGTATAGATTGCTCACGGCGGTGAAAAAATGCGGCCGGATTTGCTCGTGGTTTCCGGCTGTCGAACGAATGCGACTCCGTGAATTTGTGGTAACATAGCCGGGTTACGGCTATTTTAATCCCATAATCAAATAGTTACCGGCCATGAGCGAAGAAATCCTGATTAACGTGACTCCTCAAGAGACCCGCGTAGCCGTGGTCGATAACGGGTTGCTGCAAGAGGTCTACATTGAACGTTCACAAAAGCGAGGCCTGGTCGGAAATATCTATAAAGGCAAGGTATCCCGCGTGTTACCCGGTATGCAGGCGGCATTCGTCGATATCGGCCTGGAACGCACCGGTTTCCTGCACAGCTCTGACATTGTGGCTGCCCATGATGAGAAACACGACGGCGAGCAACGCAACCCGGCCGACGTTCCCATCAACTCACTGTTATCCGAAGGCCAGGAAATCCTGGTGCAGGTCATCAAGGACCCGCTGGGGACAAAAGGCGCCCGCCTGACCACGCGTCTGTCGATACCTTCAAGGTATCTTGTCTATATTCCGGATCATCACTCGATTGGCATTTCACAACGTATAGAAGATGAAGCTGAACGTGAGCGCCTGCGTGGCATCATTGGTCGCTACCATTCACGCTATGACCGCCTGGCGGCAGCCGGTGAAAACGTGGTGATGCACCAGGCACTGGAAGAATCGGATGCGTTATTGAAAGGCGGCTTTATTGCCCGCACTGCGGCCGAGGGTGTGGCGGAGGATGATTTGTACAAGGACATCGAATTTCTCGTGAAAATCTGTGACTCAACGATGATCCGCGCAGAAAATACGTTTGCGCCCTGCATCATTTACGAAGACCTGCCACTGGTCATGCGCACGATGCGCGACCTGGTCAATGATGAAATCGAAAAGATCCGGATTGATTCACGCGAAACCCATCAACGCGTGATGGAATTTTCACGTCAGTTCATACCGGAATTCCTTGGTCGAATCGAGTACTACACCGGTGAAAACCCGATCCTGAACATGTATTCGGTCGATGACGAGATTGAAAAATCGCTGAATCGTAAAGTGCAACTCAAGTCCGGCGGTCACCTGGTTCTCGATCAAACCGAGGCGATGACAACGATTGATGTCAACACCGGCGCTTACGTCGGCCACCGCAATCTGGAAGAGACGATATTTAAAACAAACCTGGAAGCCGCACAAACGATTGCGCGTCAACTTCGACTGCGTAATCTCGGTGGTATCATCATTATTGATTTTATCGACATGCAGGATCCGGAACATGGTCGACAGGTGTTACGCGCACTCGAGCGACACCTGGAAAAAGATCATTCCAAGGTTGCGCTCAGCGAGATCACCTCGCTCGGTCTTGTTCAACTGACGCGAAAACGCACGCGCGAAAGCCTGGAACATGTCTTGTGCGAACCCTGCTCTACCTGTCATGGTCGCGGTACGATCAAGACCGCCGAGACCGTTTGTTATGAAATCTTCCGGGAAATCCTGCGCGAAGTCCGTCAGTTCGACGCACAAAAACTGCTCGTTGTCGCCTCACAAACCGTCGTTGATTTATTGACGGACGATGAATCCGCCAGCGTGGCTGAACTGGAAGAGTTTATTGGTCGGCCAATCAGCTTCCAGGTAGAACCTGTCTACACCCAGGAACAATACGAGATCGTTCTGTTGTAGAACACATGCCGTTCAAATTTTTCAGTACGCTTTATCATCTTTGTTGGTATGCGCTGGCTGCGCTGATAATCCTATTGGCGATCGCCATTACCATCTTCCGGGCATTGCTGCCCGGTATCAGCCAGTATCGTGACGACATACAGATCTGGGTGAGTGACTACATGGGTCACCCGGTCGAATTTCGTTCAATCAATGCCGACTGGCATGGCTGGATCCCCAACCTTTATATGAACGATATCAGTGTGATTGATAATCGCAGCGGCGAAGCGATGGTACATTTCGACCAGGCCAGCGTGACACTGGATTTACTCGCCAGTTTACGTAAACAGGAACTGGTTCCTCACAGTTTTTCGGCGTCCGGACTGGATCTATCGCTGACCCGGCATGCAAATGGCAGCGTCAGCCTGTCCGAGCAATCTGACATCGCCGGCCAAACACGCAATAAGGAAACCAATGACGCGCTGGGCCAATGGTTCCGCAGTCAAAAACGGATCAAACTGGAAAATGTCTCCATCATCTGGCAGGACGAAAAAAACCTTTTACCGCCACTGGAGTTTCATCAGGCGTCGATACAACTGCTCAGTGACAGGGAACGGATGCAAATCTCCGGCTCTGCAGCAACTTCCCAGCATCTACAGAAAACCCGGCTGCAATTCGCACTGGATATTCATGGCCATCTGCATACAACCGACTGGTCCGGCCAGGTCTATATCGAGGCGAATCAACTCGAACCGGCATTCTGGTCAGAGTATTTTGATTTAACGTCGGTGACATTTGACAACAGCGCCGGTGGGGTAAAGCTCTGGAGTGATTGGCAAAAGACAAAATTAATGCAACTGGAGGGAAACCTGGAGTATGCAGACGTCAACATCCATGGCTTCAGCCTGCAGAACCTGTCAACCGAATTCAGCATGCAGCGAAATCCGAATGACGACTGGTTGCTGTCTTTTTCGGTGGATGAGTTCGCCAGTGAAAATGGTGTCTCGCCCGGCATGCAAATCGAAGTCGCGGTGCCTGCATTCAAATCGGTTGATAACCGCAAGCTGACCGCCTATGTCAATCAGATAGGACTTGCTGATATCCAGTCACTGCTACTCAGGTTCGATTCTCTGGACAACGAATATGCGCGTGAATATCAGGTGGATGGCATTGCGAAAGACCTGACGTTAAAGCTGGACATGGATGAACCGACATCCGAGCTCTGGCTCGACAGTTCATTAAACAATGTCTCCATTAGAAAACCTGAAAAGTTTGAACTGACGGGTTTATCCGGTCACTTGCATACCACCCCGACCCGCGGCCGAATCCAGCTGAACAATTCCGGAAGTAAGCTGGCAGCTTTGGGGTACACAATGGCGCCGGTCAGGTTTAACCGGTTGAGGGCTGACATTGACTGGCACATTACACCGGATCAAACCCTGATAAACATCCATGAGCTGAGTGGACGCACGGCGGAGTTTGATTTTGTCATTCAATCCCGACTGCTGGATCCGAATTCCGATACCGGTTCGATCGACCTGGTTGCAAACCTGTCGCCGGTTACGATTGAGGCATTGCGCCAGTATCTGCCCGTGAACGGGAGTTCAGAACTGTCACTGTGGCTGGAAAAATCGCTGCTGGGCGGTCGCCTGCTGAATACGGATATAGCGATCCGCGGCCCGATTCATGCGTTTCCCTTTAAAAATGATGAGGGACGGTTTCAGTTAATCACCCAGCTGGAAAACGTCACGCTGGACTACGATCCGGAATGGCCACCGATCGACAACCTGAATGCAGAGATCCAGGTCAATAATCAGTCACTGGAAATCCTGGCTGACTCCGGCAATGTGTTTTCCTCCGTGTTATCCAGTACAGTCGCAACTATCCCGGATTATCTCGCAGACAAACCACATGTCCTGCTGAACGGTCAGTTCGATGGTAACTTTGAAGACTGTGCCCTGTTTATTCAACAAAGCCCGTTAAATGACATTCGCTCATTACAAATAATCAAGGATGGGGAGTTATCCGGCCAGCTGGAACTCGCGCTGGACCTGGACATACCACTTTATGATCGTGATACCGCCATAAACGGGACGTTACGACTTCCGGGCAATACACTGAACTCAAGCGACATTGGCGTCAGTCTTGAAAACCTGAATGGCGTCGTCCATTTCACACGTAATTCAATCAAAAGTGACCGCTTGCGCGCACGTTATTTCGAGCGCGAAATTGATCTTGCCATTGAGAAATTGACAGATAAGGACAGCGAACAGGCAGTGGTGACATTATCCGGGACAATGGACCGTGAATTCCTGCGGAAACAGTTTAATCACTATTTCCCCGAATCCCGTGTCATGGTGAATGATTACATCGAACATTTTTCCGGCGCGAGCAGCTGGCAGGCGGTGTTAACGCTGAATGAAGATGAAAGCGTAGCGAGCGACGATTTATTTATTCAATCTGATCTGGTCGGGATGCGTGTTGCATTACCTGCCCCGCTGGCGAAACAACGGACTGCGATTCTGCCGGTACGGTTGAATACCCGGCTCGACAATGATGAAAAACAGTTACTCGACGTACAAATCGGCGAGGTGTTTGCTGCCAGGCTGGAATATGGCGAATCCAGAGACAAACGCATTGATGCCTTACGGGTCAACTTTGGTGGCGAACTGGAAAACCTGACCTCCACGCAGGGAATTACTGTCACAGGCAGTATTAATGATCTCAGTCTGTCTGACTGGATGAACCTGATTAAAAAGAATATGCGTCAGACGAATGAACCCCGCCAAGCCGGCTACAAGCAGGTCCAGGTCGATGTCGATATTGCACAACTGGAATTTTTCGAGCAGCAATTCAGCGGTGTGGCGCTTGATATCGATCGCAAGCCGGATGACTGGCAGATCAAGATCAATGCAGCGGCAATCGATGGACTGATCTCGATACCGGCTGGTAAAAACGTCATCGTTGCAGACCTGAACAGGTTACAGCTACAAAAACATGACCAGGATGGCGAGGACAAAGATACCGACTTTAACCCGGCCAACATTCCATCCATTCACGCCCACGTGAATAAAGTCAGCTATGGGGAATCAGAATTAGGCGAATTGTATCTTGTCACATCGCGCCTGGATGACGGTCTCTCCTTTGACGAAATGACATTTACCAAACAGGACATGAGCATCACCGGTTATGGTCAGTGGGTAAAACACGAGGAACAGAATATTTCCCGTTTCACGTTTGACGTCAGTGCGAATGAATTAAACAACATGCTCAACACATTTCAGTTTACCGATGCCGCGATCGAGAACGGCCAGACCAGTATCAAACTGGAAGCCGAGTGGTTCGGACGTCCGGTCGATTTCTCTCTCGACACGGTCAGCGGACGGCTGGATATGTTGATTGAAAAAGGTCAGTTCCTGGACATCAATCCGAAGGCCGGTCGCCTGTTCGGGCTCCTCAGTTTACAAACATTACCCCGCCGCCTTGCGCTCGATTTCAGCGATATCTTTGGCAAGGGTCTCAGCTTTGACAAGATCGAGGGGCAGTTCACGATTGAAAATGGCCACGCCTACACGAACGATTTAAGCATGACCGGTCCGACAGCGAATATCGCCGTGACCGGCCGCACCGGTCTCATCGATAAAGACTACGATCAACTGGTCACCGTCACACCGCAAATCTCCGATACCTTGCCCGTTGCCAGTGCCCTGTTCGGGCCGATTGGGGTGGGCGTCGGCGCCATTATCTATTTTGCCAGTGAACTGTTTGAATCGATTCCGAAGCAGATCGACAAGATCCTGCAATACCAGTACACGATTACCGGTAGCTGGAAAGACCCGCAAATCGAAGAGGTCAGAGAAAAAGCAAGCGGCTGAAAACATTCAGCTTTTCAGCCTGTCACCGCATAATTCAGCGCACGTTCGAACTTCCGTCACATCGTTTACCCGCAATTAATTTGTGCATTAATTAATTGCGTGCTAATTTTATACGATTACTCCACACCAGCGAGTACGCCGATGACAAAATATGAAAACCTGGCATTGAACAATCAACTTTGTTTTGCCCTGTATGCGGCCACCAATGCCATCACCCGCGCCTACCGAACCGGTTTGAGTGAAGTCGGCCTCACTTATCCTCAATACCTGGTCATGATGGTGCTGTGGGAAACCGACGGTATCAGTGTGAAACAAATTGCCGACCGCCTGCATCTCGACTCCGCTACCGTTACTCCCCTGTTGAAGAGACTGGAACAGGCCGGATTTATTCAGCGTAAACGCAATGACAAGGACGAACGCACCGTCAACGTCTGCTTATCCGACACAGGAAAAACGATTCAGGCCACCGTGGCCGACATTCAAAAAGGCATAGCCTGCCAGACCGGCCTGCCAGAGGAGGAATTCATCGAACTGCGTAGCACCCTGCACGAGTTGATCGATACGATTAATTCGAATCAACCGGCAACGAAAGGGGTCGCATAAGTAAACAGCAATCACCGGGCAGCACAGGCGCATTGTTGTTAGATAAAACAGGTAACCCGGTTACCTGCCATTAAACCAAAGAGGAGAGACATAATGTTGAAGAAATCTGCTGTTTCCATCCCGCTAATCACGATGCTGATCGTGGCACTTGGTTCATTTTCCAGTGCTGTAACGGCAGCTGAAAAATCCCTGTACGAACGCCTCGGTGGTACCTATAACATCGCATTGACCGTCGATCACCTGGTCGACAAGATATATGAAAATCATGGTCTGAATGCCAACCCGATCCTGAAAGCCATTCATAATGACAAAACCACGAAACCGGGTTTTAAAGTCATGCTGACGAACTGGGTCGTTGAACGCACCGGTGGCCCGAAAATCTATCAGCCCGATATGTTCGGTCGCGGTAAGCCGTTAAAGGAAGGACACGCTCACCTGAACATCAGCGATCGGGAGTTCGATATCATTATGAATGAATGTAAACACACATTTTACACATTCAATGTGCCGGAAAAGGAAATCAATGAATTGATGGCTGACCTTGAAAGTTTCCGCGATGATATCGTGACCAACAGGTAAACTCGCAGCGTCCTGTTATGCAAGCCCGCCATTCAGAAGGATGGCGGGCTTTTTATTGTGCTGCCTTCTCTAAATCAGGGACGGGCAAAGACGTAGAAAAACTGGATCATGACAGAGGCGACCGTCATGCCAACACCGAGTTCAATCAATAATATACCCAGGTGTTGTCCGGCAACAGCGTCATCCGCAAGTACGTTATATTCAAGAAACTGACCACCGAGCAACAGGCCGGCAACACCGACACCGGCATACAGCAGGACACCGAGTGCGGCAGTGTTACGTGCTGTCGTCGCGGTCACTACCTGTCGTGTCTTCTCCAGGCCAAATATCAGGCCGTACAGTATAAAACCGGCGGCAAAGATTACGCCGGCCTGAAAGCCACCGCCCGGACCGTAGTCACCATGAAACTGGACATACAGTGCAAACACAAGGATTAACGGAATCATCAATTTTGCAATAATGCGTAAGATAAGATGATGCTCCATTAATCAGCCCTCCTCTGCCCGCGTCCCAGCAACAGTAAAACACCAACACAGGCAGTAAAGATCACGGTCACTTCGCCCAACGTATCAAACCCGCGATAACTGGCAAGCACTGACGTGACCATGTTTGGTACGCCAACTTCTGTCGGGGAATCGACAACAAAACGCGGTGATAAAACCGTTTGCACCGGGTTTTCTGCCTGACCGAACGGTGGTATGTCAGAGATACCATAAATCAGCAATACACCGGTCAGTACGACAACAACCAGGGCCAGGACAGGCTTGTCCGAGACTTTTTGTTCTTTTGACGAGGTTTGTACCAGCGTGCCTAGAAATAATAACGTGGCGATACCAGCACCGACGGATGCCTCGGTAAACGAAACATCAACCGCATCCATCGTTAAAAACAGACAGGCCGAGAGTAAACTGAAGATTCCGGTCAACATCACGCTGGAAAACAGGTTCCTGGTCGCGTGTACATAAAATGCCGTCAGCATCATCATGATCAACAACAAATAATCGATCAGTAAAACACTACTCATTCGTCGGCCTCCGGCATCACACCACCGTGCGCAGCGGCCTTGGCCAACGCATGCGTCGCGACGGGGGAGGTAAAGAAAATTAATGCAAGCACCAGTAACAGCTTGATCGTGACGATTGAAAATCCGGCCTGTAATACCATACCGGCAATCAACGCCATACACCCGAGTGTATCGACAATACTGGCCGCGTGTAGACGGGTATACAAATCAGGCAACCTTATCACGCCAATTGTACCGGCAAGGACAAAGATCGAGCCGATGATCAACAGTATGAAACTCAGTATATCGATCAGCATGATCACAAATCCTGTTCTTCCTGGCTGGATGAGGCGAGATCGCCATACTCGAAAAATTTCAGTATCGCTATCGTTGCTATGAAATTAATCAGTGTGTACACCAGTGCGATGTCGACAAAGTCAGGGCGATTTGTCAGGAAACCAAACAGGCTGATAAACAGAACTGTGATCGTGCCGAACAGGTTCACTGCAAGAATACGATCGTAAATCGTCGGTCCGAGAAAGGCACGTGTTAACGCAATCGCCATGGCGATCACTATGGCCAGTGTCGCAGCGGTAAACATCAATGTTGCTCCAGTTCGGTTACCCGCCGGTCCATCTCACCCTGCTTTAATGTCTCGGCACCATGTCGACACAAGGCATGAACTTCAACACCACTGTCATCCACCTCCAGTGTTACCGTGCCGGGCGTCAATGTGATTGAATTGGCAAAGATAACCCGTCCCAGGTCTTCAGACTGACTACACGGTATTTTGATTACCGTCGGTGATATCGGTAGTTTTGGATGCAATACGCGGTAACAGACGTCGAGGTTGGATACGATGATCTCCCGGGTCAACCAGATCCAGTAAGTAACGAACCTGGACAGGCGAATATGGAAAGGCAGCCCTTCACGATCGGCCACATCCATTTTATACGCGATATACAGCACCAGGCAGACGCTGAGCAGGCCAAGCGTTAACAGCAGGCCGGTATAGTGGCCGGACAGTAACAACCAGAGCGTAGCCAGTGTCAGTCCGAGGCTGAGTAAATGTGGAACTTTCATACAACTTTCATGAATAGTGTTCGACCGATATAATACCGACTTCAGCCAGTTTTTCATCCAATCCTTTATCAACCCTGTTTTCTCTGTCACATGCAATGGAAACCTAATGTCACTGTTGCCGCCATCGTGGAAAACGACGGCAAATACCTGCTGGTGCAGGAATATTCGGATGACCGTCTTGTCTTTAACCAGCCGGCCGGTCACCTGGAAAAAGGCGAATCGTTGATCGAGGCGGTGAAACGCGAAGTCAAGGAAGAGACCGCCTGGGACTTCGAGCCCGAATCCGTCACCGGCATTTACATGTACCCGAACCATTCGAAACAACTCACGTATTTACGCGTCAGTTTCCAGGGCAAGGTACTCGATCACGATCCCCGGCAGGAACTTGACGATGGCATACTGCGTGCGGTCTGGCTAAGCAAGGAAGAAATCGAAAGTAGGATGGAAGAGATGCGCAGCACCATGGTTTTAAAATGCATCAATGATTATCTGGCCGGCAATGCCTTTCCACTTGAAATGCTGCATTATCAAATCAGGCGAAATTGAACCAGGCACAGCGTATTGTTGTCGGCATGTCCGGTGATGTCGATTCTTCCGTCACCGCAATGTTGTTAAAGGAACAGGGCTTTCATGTGCAGGGTCTGTTCATGAAAAACTGGAACGATCGCGATGATAAGAACCAGTGTATGTGGCAGGCGGATGTGGAAGATGCGATGCGCGTCTGTGACCGGCTGGATATCGAACTGAATACGATTGACCTGTCTGCAGATTACTGGGATCACGTTTTCAGGAATTTTCTTGCCGAATACAAAAACGGTCGCACGCCGAACCCGGATGTTTTGTGTAACCAGGAGATAAAGTTCAAGGCCTTCGCAGAGCAGGCGATGCAAACCGGGGCGGATAAAATCGCGACCGGACACTATGCCCGTATCAAACATACAAATGATCATTACCAATTACTGAAAGGTATCGATTCAAACAAGGATCAAAGTTATTTCCTCTGCCGCCTGAACCAACAGCAGCTCGCAAATGCCCTGTTTCCGATTGGCGAACTGGAGAAACACAATGTGCGTCAACGTGCCGAGTCTGCCGGATTGATCACGCATGATAAAAAAGACAGCACCGGTATCTGTTTTATCGGTGAACAACCGTTTCGCGAATTCCTCAGTCGGTTTATTCCACCTGAACCCGGTGACATCGTCACAACCGATGGAAAAACCATTGGTCAGCATGACGGCGTGTTTTATTACACGCTTGGCCAACGCCAGGGACTCGGTATCGGTGGTGTGCAGGGCGCCAATGATTCACCGTGGTATGTCGTTCAAAAAGATATTGCCGCGAACACTCTGACCGTGGCCCAGGATCACGATCACGCTTTGCTGCATAGTCATGCACTGGAGACGTCATCGATGCACTGGATAGCTGGACATGCACCCGAATTACCGATCACGTGCAAGGCGAAAGTCCGCTATCGACAACCGGATCAGGCTTGCACGCTGGAGTTCATCGATAACGACACCTGTCGGATTCATTTTGACGAATCGCAACGTGCTATCACACCAGGCCAGTTCGTCGTGTTGTACCAGGGAGATGTCTGCCTCGGCGGTGGTATCATTGATGCCACTGTCTAGATTCAGACCCGGCGGGAACCGGCCTTTCCTTCCGGTGTCGACAGATATACGGAATACGTGGCTCAAATAGGATCAAATCACAATGACTGCAAACGGAAAAACGATTCATCGTTATTTTATACCCCTGGTTTTTATCCTCATCAGTTCGATCGCACTCGCTGCTGACAGGGATGCAGACCATGTTCCTGTTGCAATCAAGGAGTGGCAGGTGCCATACGCGGACACGCGACCGCGGGATCCATTTGTTGCGCCGGATGGTCGCGTGTGGTTTTGCGGACAGACCGGGGCCTACATTGCCGTGCTCGACCCGAACACTGGTGAATTCAAAAAGTATGACATGCCGGATAATGAACGGCCGCATAATCTGATTATTGATGACACCGGCAGCATCTGGTTTGCCGGCAACACGCAAGGCTATATCGGCAAGTTAAATCCGCAAACCGGTGACATCGAACGCTTTGCGATGCCCGAAGGTGTCAACGATCCACACACGCTCGTGTTCGACAACAATGGCGACATCTGGTTTACTGCGCAACACAGCAATATCGTTGGCCATTTTTCTGTCGACACAGCTAAGACGCGCTTCGTAAAAATGAATACAGACCGTGCCCGCCCGTACGGCATCTGGATGGATTCCGGTGATCGCCCGTGGGTCGTCCTGTTTGGCACGAATAAACTGGCAACGGTTGATCCGGAAACTTTCAAACTGGAAGAGATATCTCTACCGCATTCAGAATCGCTGCCCCGTCGTCTCGCGATCACATCCGACGATCAAATCTGGTATGTCGATTACAAACGCGGCTCGCTGGGTCGATTCGATCCCGTTACGCGTTCAATCAAGCAATGGCCGATGCCGGCCGGAACCGATGCCCGTCCTTATGGCATGGCCGTCGATGACAAGGATCGACTCTGGTTTGTCGAAACGGGTATCGAACCGAACCGCATGGTCGGATTTGATTCAAAGGCGGAAAAATTTATCAGCAAAACGCCCATCCCCAGTGGCGGCGGCACGATCCGACACATGATGTTTGACCCGAAACAACGTGCCGTCTGGTTTGGTGCCGATACGAATACCGTTGGTCGCATCCTGGTACCCTAGAAAACCCACCCACCCGCGCGACGGGCTCGCTCTTCAGGTCTGTTTTTTAATTCGACCATAAGTCATTGATTTCAAGCATGCCGCACCAACATGAAACAGACAATTCTTTAGTCAGAATCTATCGCCAAAACCTGAAATATCGCATAATACGCAACCTTTTCTTGTAGTAGTTTTAAAACCAAAGGAGAACTATAGTGCTTGAAGCCTATCGCAAGCATGTCGACGAACGTGCCGCTCTTGGCATTGTCCCGAAACCGCTGAGTCCAGAACAAACTGCTGAACTGGTTGAGTTATTGAAAAACCCGCCAGCCGGTGAAGAAGAATTCATTCTCGATTTGATTACCCATCGTATCCCGGCTGGTGTCGACCAGGCCGCCTATGTCAAGGCCGGTTTCCTCGCCGCCATTACCAAAGGCGAAGCCGAATCACCGTTAATTGATAAAGCGAAGGCCGTTGAACTGCTCGGCACGATGCTTGGTGGTTACAACATTGCGCCATTAATCGAGTCGCTTGATGACGATGAACTGGCACCGATCGCGGTGAAAGCGTTATCGCGTACGTTGTTAATGTTCGATGCGTTTCATGATGTAAAGGAAAAAGCCGATGCCGGTAACGAATACGCGAAAACGATCGTGCAGTCATGGGCTGATGGTGAATGGTTTACGTCAAAAGACAAACTGCCGGAAAAAGTCACGGTAACGGTTTTTAAAGTCACCGGTGAAACCAACACGGATGACCTGTCGCCGGCCCCGGATGCCTGGTCACGCCCTGACATACCGCTGCATGCATTGGCCATGTTAAAGATGGCCCGCGACGGCATTGAGCCGGATAAGGCCGGTGAAGTTGGTCCGATCAAATTGATCGAGGAATTAAAAAGTAAAGGCCATCCGCTGGCGTATGTCGGCGACGTGGTTGGCACCGGTTCGTCACGTAAATCAGCGACCAACTCGGTGCTGTGGCATATGGGCGATGACATCCCGTTTGTGCCAAACAAACGCGATGGTGGCTATTGCCTCGGTGGCAAGATCGCACCGATCTTTTTTAACACGATGGAAGACGCCGGTGCCCTGCCGATCGAATGCGAGGTGAAAAACCTGCACATGGGCGATGTTGTCGATATCTATCCGTACGAGGGCAAGATTAAAAAACATGACAGCGACGAAGAGCTGAGTGAATTCAGTCTGAAGACACAGATCCTGCTTGATGAAGTTCAGGCCGGCGGTCGAATTCCACTTATCATTGGTCGTGGCCTGACTGACCGGGCACGTGAAGCACTCGGACTGGAACCCAGCGATCTGTTCCGCCGTCCTGCCCCTGCGGTTGAGAGCGACAAGGGCTATACGCTGGCACAGAAAATGGTCGGTCGCGCCTGTGGTGTTGATGGCGTACGTCCCGGCACCTATTGCGAACCGAAGATGACGACCGTGGGTTCACAGGATACGACCGGCCCGATGACACGTGATGAGTTAAAAGACCTGGCCTGTCTCGGTTTTACCGCGGACCTGGTGATGCAGTCGTTCTGCCACACCGCGGCCTATCCCAAGCCGGTCGATATCGACACACAACATACGCTGCCGGACTTCATCCAGACCCGCGGCGGTGTCTCGTTAAGGCCCGGCGATGGCATCATCCATTCCTGGCTAAACCGTATGTTATTGCCGGATACCGTAGGTACCGGCGGTGACTCGCACACGCGTTTTCCACTCGGTATTTCCTTTCCGGCCGGTTCCGGCCTGGTCGCGTTTGCCGCGGCCACCGGCGTCATGCCACTGGACATGCCGGAGTCAGTGCTCGTGCGGTTCAAGGGCGAAATGCAACCGGGTATCACCCTGCGTGACCTAGTCAACGCGATCCCGTATGCCGCGATCCAGACGGGTGACCTGACGGTCGCGAAAGAAGGCAAGAAAAATATCTTCTCCGGCCGCATTCTCGAGATCGAGGGCTTGCCGAATCTGAAATGCGAACAGGCGTTTGAACTATCTGATGCCTCGGCCGAACGTTCGGCCGGTGGGTGCACGATTCGTCTGGGCAAGGAACCGATCATCGAGTACCTGCAATCGAACGTGACGCTGTTGCGCTGGATGATCAACGAGGGCTATGGTGACCCGCGTACGCTGGAACGTCGTGCCCGGGCGATGGAAGAATGGCTGGCGAACCCGGTATTGATGGAACCGGACGCCGACGCCGAATACCACAAGGTGTTCGAAATCGACCTGAACGAGATCAAGGAACCATTGCTGGCCTGCCCGAACGATCCGGACGATATCAAACCCTTGTCTGAAGTAGCGGGAACCAACATCGATGAAGTGTTTATCGGTTCCTGTATGACGAACATCGGCCACTTCCGTGCCGCTGGCAAGATGCTGGAGAAATCGAAGACCGCGATACCGACACGGCTATGGGTATCGCCACCAACGAAAATGGATCAGCATCAATTAACCGAGGAAGGGTACTACAGCACGTTTGGCAAGGCCGGGGCACGCACCGAGATGCCGGGTTGCTCGTTATGTATGGGTAACCAGGCGCGCGTTGAGGCCAACTCGACGGTTGTTTCTACATCAACCCGTAACTTCCCGAACCGGCTCGGTGATGGTGCCAATGTCTTCCTGGCCTCGGCCGAGATCGCCGCGGTTTCGTCTATCCTTGGGCATATACCGACGATGGACGAATACATGGAGTTTGCCAGCGACATCGACACGATGGCCTCGGATGTGTATCGCTATCTGAACTTCGATGAAATCGAATCGTTTCAGAAAAGTGCCGCAGCCGCGAAGACCAAGCTGGGTGAGATTCCGGTGGTGGTTGAAGGCTGAAAACCGCTATAATCAAACTTGAAAGGACACCCCCGGGTGTCCTTTTTTCGTTATGGCGTAATCAAAAGTGTATCTGGGCAGAATTTATCAGGTCATTAACAATGAACGACGAAATAAAAACCAGGCAGGTCGATCAAGTGTTTGAGGATGGCAAAGTCATCTACTATTTTGCCTTTCTTGTCTACGGCCTGTTCACGCTGCAAATCTATAACCTGGTTGAAGTGTATCAACTGGTTATCTGGACGGTGGGTTTTAATGCTGCCATTGTTCTGCGCGGTTTTACGCTGTATCAGTATAAATATCGGCGTAATTTTAATCTATCCACGAACCAGTGGATGCAATTGCACATCTTTAACAGTTTTCTTTATGGCAGTGCACTTGCCTATCTGATTTTACTGTTCGATAACAGTTGGCCGGTTAACATTCAGCTCGGCTTCTGGATGATGGTATTTGGTTTGATCGCGGTCATTATCAAGGGACTGTCATCTGTTTATCTCACTTACCTGGCGGTTACATTACCGATGCAAATTGCCGCGTTGGTCGCATTAACGCTGTCAGGAACACCACCGATCCATAACCTGATCCTGATACATCTGGTGTATTCGATCGGCGTCCATGTGACCGCCTACAGTGCCTATTTAACGAACAGGCAGCGTATCAAAAACGAATTGTCGCAGAACAAGATGAACGAAAAGTTGCAACTCATCGCCTCGCGCGATGCGTTGACGAATCTGTCCAACCGCCGTGGCTTTGACAATTATTTTAAAAGTGAATGGGAACGCAACCGGCGGTCTGCATCGGTACTTTCACTACTCGTCATAGATGTCGATTATTTCAAACAATACAACGACACCTATGGCCACGCAGCCGGTGACGATTGTTTGATCCGCATTGCCAATGGTGTAAACAAATGCCTGAAGAGGCCGGCAGACCGGGCCGCCCGCTACGGTGGTGAGGAGTTTACCGTGCTACTGCCCGACACTCCCATGCAGGGAGCACTTGAGGTAGCTGAACGTATACTGCATGTGGTGCGTTCACTGAACATCGAACATAAAAGTTCCAGTGTGAGTAAAGTCATCACGGTCAGTATCGGTCTTGCGACGATTGATCCGGGGGAAGCGGAGACGCACGACATCCTGTTCGAGATGGCGGACCACGCCATGTACACGGCGAAAACCAACGGGCGTAACCAGATTTCCCGTTTTGTCCCCGATTCCGTGATGCCCGAACTCAAAACCGAACTGGACTAGTTAATGTGTATGCATCTTGCCGCGCGCCAGTGAAAAATACACTGCGGAAAGGCACAGTATGCAGGCAACGAGAAACGTATTCGAGATAGCTTCTGATAATAACGGTATCGTTGCCGGGGATATGCGGTTGTCTGCCAGTATCAGGTTAAACATCAACGCGACCAGCACCATACTGGTCAACTGACCCACGATGCGCATTGTCGCCATCGCGGCTGTCGCACTGCCAAAAAAACGTTTTTCAACCGAACTCATGATGGCATTCACATTCGGGGATGAAAACAGGCTGAAGCCTGCGCCGGTTACCAGCAACGCCACGATAATCGTGCTCATCGCTGTTTCCCTGTCGAGCGTGCTCAGAACAAACAGCCCCATAACCGTCAGCAGCACACCGGCCGTGGCAATCCAGCGTGGTTCAATGCGATCCGACAGGCGTCCGGTTAATGGCGACAGCAACGCCATCGACAATGGTTGAATCATCATAATGACCCCCGCCGTTGTCGCCGATAGTTGTTGTACGGATTGCAGGTACAGGCTGACCAGCACAATATTGCCAAACGTTGCCGTGTACATGATCAACGAGGCGAGACAGGAAAACGTGAACACGCGGTTCACAAAAAACTGGCTGACATCGAAGACCGGCGCTGGCCGGTCTTTTTCAAAACGGAAGAACAGGATAATACTGACAATAAACAGAACCAGGCAGACGACACCCGCCACGTCCGGCAACATTGAGACACCGGCACACAGCAGGGCGATCGAGCCGGCATATAACATGGCACCCCTGACATCGAGCGGACTTTGCTGGTCCGATAGCCATTCATCCGGCACCTTTAACAGCGCAATCGCAATCACGCCCAGCGCCAGTGGAATATGCAGGACAAAACTGATGCGCCAGCCAAACTGATCAATTAAATAACCGCCGATCAACGGCCCTGCACTCAAGCCGAGATAAATCAACGCGACGGTGTAGCCGATCATCTGGCCCCGTTTTTGTTTCGGAAACACCGACGTGATGATTGCCACCTGTGTCGCATACAGCATCGCTGCACTCACGCCCTGCAGAAAACGGGCAAGCAGCAGAAAGACATCATTTGTCGCCACGGCTGCCAGCAGCGAACTGGCAATCACAGAAAACGTGCCGATCAAAAAAACTTTCTTGCGGCCATACAGATCGGCCAGGCGACCGAAGATCAGGACGAACATCGCGCTTGCCATTAAATAGGACATCGGAATCCAGCTTACCTGTACCGCCGTCATCTGCATGTGTTTGCCAATATGCGGCAAGGCGACATTGACCGCAGACAACATCATTGGCGTGGCCAGTGCATTCAGCAACACCATAAAAAGGACATACCGTTGCAAACTTGTGTTTTCAGTTTCAGTCATCGTTTTGTTGCCAGCAGGATGGCGCGTTTTGGTGCCGGGTAACCCTCTATTGTTTTACTGTTATCACTCGGACTCAGAAAATCATTGAGTGACTCAAACTGCATCCAGTCAGTCACGCGCTGTTCGTCTGTGGTTGTACTCGTGCAATCGACCGTGCGCACATCGGTAAACCCCGCTTTTTCTAACCATTGTGCCAGTGTGTTGCAGGAGGGTATATGCCAGACATTGTTCATTTTCGCATAGCGTCCGTCCGGTTGCAGTACGTCGACACCGGCTTCGTCAATGATGAGGCTCTCCAGTACCAGTTCGCCCTCATCGTTTAAACAATTGAATAACGTCTGCAGGTGTTCGTGCGGGTCCTTGCGGTGGTAGATCACACCCATTGAAAACACGCTATCGAAGTGTAATGTCGCCGTTTCTATCTGCTGTATGCCGAACGGCAGCACGAAATGTGGTAACGCTGGCAGATAGCGTTTCATTGCCTGGAACTGCATGACAAAGCGCAATGTCGGATCGACACCAATAACAAACCGGGCACCTGCACCGAGCATGCGCCAGCCGTAATAGCCATTACCACAGCCAATATCGAGCACAGACCGCCCGGTTAAATCGCGACAATGTGGCTGCACCCGCTGCCACTTCCAGTCAGAGCGCCATTCGGCATCAATATCGACTCCGAACATCTTGAATGGCCCCTTGCGCCACGGCATCAATCGTTTTAATTGCGTTTCGATGCTGTGACGTTGTGCCTCACTCACCTCGGCGGGATCACCGATCGTCACGACCGGCTGATCAAATTTTGTGTTTGTCGTTTGTAAATCCGGTAACGACGCAATCGCTGCCTGCCAGTCGGCATAATCGCCATGCCTGACGTGGCTAAAATACGCATCGAGGTCACTGCGCAATGATGTCGACCAGTCGGTCATACCTGCATCTTCAAGGCAGGCATGCATGAGCCGGTAGTCAATCATTCTGCTTTTGAATCCTTCAGCGCGAGGAACGTCGTGAAGTTGAGAAACTGCAGGCAAGTGGTAACGGAAGCAAACCCGGCTGTGCGTAAACGTTGTTTATGCGTGGCCGCCGTCTCCGGTATCAACACTTTCTCCAGTGCGCTGCGTTTTTGCGCAATCTCCAGCTCGTTATAGCCATTCTGTTTTTTAAACCGCTCGTGCAGTTGCTGCAGTCGTCGATTCGTCGTCGCATCCTCGGCCACAATCTTTTCCGATAACACCAGCACACCACCGGGTTTCAGGTCTTTATAGATTTTATTGAGTAACAGTTGTCGCTGATCGGCGGGTATAAACTGCAACGTGTAGTTCATGACAGTAACCGACGCATTTTCCGGTTCCACCTGCTGCAGATCATTTTCGATCACACTGACTGGCGTCGTGCCCGCATCACGTTCCAACACGAGTCGACAGCGTTCGACCATCGCCGCTGAATTATCGACGGCAACGATGCGACACGATTTCCCGGCCACACCCCGCCGCAAGGCCAGTGTCGCTGCCCCCAGCGAACAGCCGAGGTCATACAATACACTGTCGTTTTGCGCATATTCACGGGCAACCGACTCGATGATGGACAACGTTTCCGCATAGCCGGGTACCGAACGCTGGATCATGTCGGCAAATACATCCGCGACACGGCCATCAAACTGGAATGGTCGTACCTCGCTGATCGGTGTGCGATACAGCGTGTCTTTACCCGAATTGTCTGATTTTGCCGCCATTAGCGAATATTTTCCCTGCTTCAGGCTCATGCCTGCCGTGTAAATCGCGATATAATACACACATATTCAATGCTATACGGTAACAACAGACAATGACGATTATCAAACAAGACGACCTGATCGACAGCGTCGCTGATGCGCTGCAATTCATCTCCTATTACCACCCGGTCGATTACATCCAGGCAGTCAACGCCGCCTACGAGAAAGAAGAGTCACAGGCGGCGAAAGACGCGATGGCACAGATTCTCATTAACTCGCGCATGTGCGCCGAGGGCCACCGCCCTATCTGCCAGGACACCGGCATCGTCACCGTGTTTATCAAGGTCGGCATGAACGTACAGTGGCAGGCCGACATGAGCGTGACCGATATGATCAACGAGGGTGTGCGCCGGGCCTATAACCACCCGGATAACGTCTTGCGTGCGTCGATACTGGCTGACCCGGCCGGCAAACGCAAAAACACCGGTGATAACACACCGGCCGTCATCAACATGGAGATCGTGCAAGGCGACACCGTCGATGTCCACGTCGCGGCAAAAGGCGGTGGCTCCGAGGCGAAATCGAAATTCGCCATGCTGAACCCGTCCGACGACATCGTCGACTGGGTCGTGAAAACGGTACCGACGATGGGAGCCGGCTGGTGCCCGCCCGGCATGCTCGGCATCGGCATTGGTGGCACGGCGGAAAAAGCGATGGTGATGGCGAAAGAAGTGCTGATGGACCCAATCGACATCCAGGCATTGATTGCCCGCGGACCGAGCAATACGGCAGAAGAACTGCGTATTGAAATCTACAACAAGGTGAACGACCTCGGCATCGGTGCGCAGGGTCTTGGCGGCCTGACGACGGTCGTCGATGTAAAAGTAAAAGATTATCCGACACACGCAGCAAACAAACCGATCGCGATGATCCCGAACTGCGCTGCGACCCGCCATGCGCATTTTGTGCTCGATGGCAATGGCCCGTCACTGCAGGCGCCACCGTCACTGGAAGACTGGCCGAAGATCACCTGGGACGCTGGCCCGACTGCGTTGAAAGTCAACCTGGATACAGTGAAAAAAGCAGACCTGGCCGCCTGGAAGCCCGGCCAGACGTTGTTGTTATCCGGCAAGATGCTGACCGGTCGCGATGCCGCACACAAACGCATCCAGGAATACATCAACAAAGGCGAGCCGTTACCCAATGGCGTCGATTTCACGAACCGGTTTATCTATTACGTTGGCCCTGTTGACCCGGTGCGTGACGAGGTCGTTGGCCCGGCCGGCCCGACAACGGCGACACGCATGGATAAATTCACCGACATGATGTTAAGCAAAACCGGTCTGATCGGCATGGTCGGCAAGGCCGAACGTGGCCCGGCGGCGATCGAATCGATCAAAAATCACAAGGCCGTGTACCTGATGGCCGTCGGCGGTGCCGCCTATCTCGTCTCAAAAGCAATCACGAATGCAAAGATCGTCGCCTTTGAAGATCTCGGCATGGAAGCGATCCATGAATTTGAAGTGAAAGATATGCCGGTCACGGTCGCGGTCGATGTGAACGGCAACTCCGTACATCAAACCGGTCCCGGTGAATGGCAGAAGATTATCCTGGAGAGGAAGTCGGCGTGAACTACGACGAATGTCCGGTTCACCGTGCTATGCGGCATTCCGTCTAGTTCTAATATGCGGATGTCCGTATAACTAATTGTTATGAGTATTAAAGGATAAAACTAAATTATGGCTACTCGTGATGACATGAAAGAATGGATTGTAAAATGTCTAAATTCTCAAGGAGGCAGTGGTTGGCCCAGGGAGGTTTCTAAATATGTATGGGAGAATTACGAAAAGGAATTAAAAGCATCAGGGAACCTTCTTTATACATGGCAATATGATATTCGTTGGGCAGCTCAGAAATTAAGAAATGAAGGAGTATTAAAAGCAGTTAATGGCCGTAGGGATTTGCCGTGGGAGTTGGCGTGAAATGCACAATGCTCATAACAAGTCACTCCAGCCGACCGTAGAAAGCGGCGGTTGAGTTCAAGCGTTAAGTAATCGTTTTAAACAATACAATTTAAATGAAATTCAATAAAGTACTATTAATATCAGCTTCTCTGGGCATTGGCGTTGTAGGCCTTGGCTATCTCATATCACCTCAATTTATGTATGGCCTTTACAATATTGATATTACATCTACAAACCAATTTAATATGGTCCGTGGTGCATATAGTGGCCTGTTTTTAAGTTTTTCCCTATTATTCTTTGTTGGCGCTATAAATGAGAAAATAGAATTTCCTGCCATGGTTTCTCTATTTGTATTCATGTCTGGTTTTGCTATCGGCAGAATTACGAGCGTTGTACTAGAGGGTATGCCTGGCTTTCGAATTATTGGCTTGTTGTTGTTTGAATTATTCTATTCAATCTGTAGTGCTTATTACCTCTTTTCAAAAAAATAATGAAATCCTCGCTGAAAAAACTGTTTTCACCGATTCTAAATATCTTTGAATCCGATGAGGGTGACTACCGTTACAAGGAGTCGCATCGTACGATCCTGGTCGTGGTCGGTGCGTTGTTCCTGTTGCTGTCGTTCGCCTCCCTGTCAGCAGCGATCATAACGGCACAGCTGGCCGCGGCCCTGCCGTTTATCATATTTTTCTCTGCCGGCTCGGTCTGCCTGATCGTCGGTGGGCTTGGCAGCGACAAGGCGGTCGCGAAACTGTGGGGCAACCGGGGATAAGTTACCCGACGCGCTTGCCTTTTCTGAAGACGAGAAACTCGCCTTTCTGCATAGCTGTCCATTGTTCATTGCCTGTCAATGCTACCGAGGCAATCATTGTCACCACGTCTTTTTCTGTTGTGTGTTGACCGAAATCAATGGTTTTGTTCGTATCGATCAAGCGTGCCTTGCCAAACGGATGCTTGCGCGTCAACCAGCACATGCGCGTACTGCAATAGACATAAAAATTCTTCGAATCGCACAGCATGAAGTTGAACACGCCAAGCTGATCCAGTTCCCGTGCCAGCTTTTCGATGTAGCCAAATAACAGTTTGTCATTTTGCGGTTTTGTCGGGAAACGCTTACGCAAGCGGTTCATCATCCAGCAGAAAGCATGCTCGCTATCGGTCGTGCCAATACGCTGGTAGAAATCGAGTTTGTGCTTCTTGATACCTTTCAACTGGCCATTATGCGCAAACAGCCAGTGTTGGCCCCACAGTTCACGGGTAAACGGGTGGGTATTCTGCAGGCAGATTTTGCCGCGGTTCGCCTTGCGGATATGGGCAATGGCGTTCTCGCTTTTTATGGCATAATTCCGTATCAGTTTGGCGACTTCAGACCAGGCACTCGGGTTCGGATCGTGGAAGGTGCGACAGGCCCTGCCCTCGTACATACCGATACCCCAACCGTCCTGGTGCGGCCCGGTGACACCACCGCGTTGCATCAGCCCGGTAAAACTGAAACAGATATCGGTCGGCACGTTCGCGCTCATGCCTAGCAGTTCGCACATGGGAGTGTATCCTTGCTGATTGAATTATAAACCGGTCAATACCGGGTTTGTTACAAGATTTGCATCATAATGAATAGACAACGAATGGATCAATGCTTGTTATTGACACGCTTGCGCTGCGGTGTTGTGCTGCTCGTTTACGCATTAACTATGTCTGCCTGCAGTGAAGACCAGCCGGCGATGACAATGACAGATAAATCCGGCCAGCCAGCGCCCGTCGTTGCCACGCCGTCACCAACGCCGACACCGGAGACAACCGCCGAAACGGCACTGACGATCGATAACACCCGCTATTTTTTTGATGTGACCGAACATACGACAGCAGAACTGGAAGAGCTGCTCGAACGCGTGCAAATGGTCATCGAAACCGCGCCGGAAACGTTTGACCAGCTTGAGATCGTCATGGTGCTGCACGGTCCGGACATCAATCTTTTTACGAAGCCAAACGCTCAGCAGAATCGCAAGTTAGTCGACCTGGCCGCGAAGCTGGATGCATTAAAAATTGTCGATATGCGCGTCTGCGAGGTGACAATGGATAAACTCGGTGTCAGTCAGAGTGACCTGCCGCCGTTTATTGAATCGGTTCCGTTCGCACCCGACGAATTTAAACGCCTGAAAGACGAAGGCTACATTAACCTATAACACGAAGAATAATATGTCGAACCAGGAAAAATCATTACACATGACCGTTCTCATGACGCCGGAGATGGCAAACTTCTCCGGTAATGTGCATGGCGGGAGTATCTTAAAACTGCTGGATCAGGTCGCCTACGCCTGCGCAGCAAAATATTGCAAGAACTACGTGGTAACACTGTCACTCGATCAGGTAACGTTTAAACAGCCAATCCGGGTGGGTGAGCTGGTGACGTTCTATGCGAATGTGAATTATGTCGGTCATTCCTCAATGGAAGTCGGCGTCAAGGTAGTGGCCGAAGATTTGAAATCAGATACGAAGCGGCATACGAATTCGTGTTATTTCACGATGGTGTCGATGGATGAAAATGGTAACCCGGCCAAGGCACCACCACTGAAACTGGAAACGGATTTTGAGAAGAAGCTGTACGAAGCTGCCGAGATGCGCAAGAAGATGCGAAAGGAAATCTGCGAACGTAACAAACAGATTACGTCGGACATCCCGGATTATAACGCGACGCTGGAACCGGACGAATAAACCAGGCTGTTCTTTTCGTTTGTTTCTAGAAGTGGGAGAAACCACGCGCTTCCAGTTCACGGCGCATTCCCTGTTCATCTTCTGTAAACAGTCCTTCCTGTTCGAGAATACGGCCAACACAGGTCACCGGACACACGTCATGCAGGCGCTGTTCCAGTTGTTGTCTCTGATCCTCCGGCACGGTAAAACACAGTTCGTAATCATCGCCGGAGCCGAGCGCATGTTGTTCGATTACCTCCCTTTCAATCTGCCCTTCGCCGTCAACCAATGGGAGTTTATGTGGATGGATGACCGCGCCCACTGCACTTTCCTCGAGTATGTGTGACAGGTCGGCAGACAGGCCATCCGAAATATCGATCGCACTGTTCGCATGATCGCGTAACACCCGGCCAACATCGATGCGACTGTGCGGTCGATAATAACGTGACAGAATCTTTTCCCTTAACGGTGAGTCGATTCGGAAGCCCTCGGTCAGGTTCGCCCAGGCCAGGCCACCATTACCGATCACGCCACTGACGTAGATGTAATCGCCGGGTTGCGCACCATCACGCCGCACGGCCTTGCCCGGATCAGTCAGACCATGGATCTGGATCGTGACTGTCAACGGTCCACGTGTTGTGTCGCCGCCGATCAGACTCATGTTAAATCGGTCTGCGAGTTCGAATAATCCCTGGCTGAATGAACGAATCCATAATTCGTCTGACGCCGGTAACGTTAAGGCGAGTGTTAACCAGGCTGGCTCGGCACCCATCGCCGCCATGTCACTGATGTTCGTCGCGAGTGCACGAAATCCAAGATCGGTCGGGGCGATATCTTTCGGAAAATGCAGGCCCTCAACCAGCGTATCGACAGAGATCACCAGATGCTTGTTCGCGGGTACGGACAGAATGGCTGCATCGTCACCGATGCCGCGAATGATATGGGCATCGCCACCGGTGTCTCGTCCAAAGCAGGATCGGATTAGTTCAAATTCGGATAAGGCCATCAGGCGTCTGCGGGATTGCCTGACTCGTGCACGCGTAGCCGGGTTGCCAGCTTGTCGATAATACCGTTGATGTATTTATACGATTGCTCGGCACCGAACAGTTTTGCCAATTCTACCGATTCATTAATAACCACACGTTTCGGTGTTTGCAATTCGTATTTCAATTCGTAACTTGATAATAACAGGATGGCACGTTCAACCGGGTCGAGTTGATCGATGCTGCGATCAAGATCAGCGCGCATCATCTCTTCCAGTTCGTCTTGATATTTGCCGACGCCATTGATCAGTTGTTTGAAATATTCCTGATCGGCTTTCTGCAACTCCCTGCGCTCGTTTTTAAATTCATTATGAATATCGATCAGTGGACTGTCCGTGATCAACCATTGATACAACGCCTGCACAGCAGAACGTCGTGCCTTGCCCCGGGCGCGGGCGGAAAATGCGACTGTCTCAGTCATGTTTGATCTTTCTCAGAACAGAGATGCATTCCAGTGCGGTCAGTGCCGCTTCCGTTCCCTTGTTCGATTCCGCCTCGCCGGAGCGTAACAACGCCTGCTCGTAGTCATCAACGGTCAAGACGCCAAAGATCACCGGCAGGTCGTAGCGCAAGGCCGTGTCATTCAGGCCACGGGCACATTCTGTACAGATATATTCGAAATGCGGCGTATCCCCGCGAATGACCGCACCGAGTGCAATGATTGCATCGAATTCACCGGTGGCGGCCAGTGCCTGTGCCGTTATCGGCAATTCCCAGGCACCCGGTACACGCACAACGGTAATCGCATTATCGTGGATACCGTTTTCATTCAGACAGGCAGCGCCGGCCGCTAACAGCCGGTCAACGATGGCATCGTTATAACGGCTGGCGACGATGGCAATGTTTGCGTCATCCGGCCTGGTCTCGCCAGTGATTAATTTATAACTCATACATCAACTCACGTACTCGGTAATTTCCAGGTCAAAACCGGACAAGGCGTGTATCTTTCTCGGCGCACTGAGCACACGCATTTTGCGAACACCAAGATCTGACAGGATTTGTGAACCCAGTCCAATCGTGCGTATGTCCCAGGATTGTTTTTTCCTGGCCGACGCCCTGGATTTTTTACTCTTTGTCCGGTTTTTCAATTGATCAATTAATGACATCGGATCGTACTGATTACACAAAATAACCACGACACCGCTGCCCTCTTCCTGAATTCTCTTTAGCACATCTTTTAATGGCCAGCTGCCATCCTTGCTGACGTTAGCAGTCAGGTCATTGATCGGGTTTTCTACATGCACACGCACCAGCGTTGGCGTTTCTGCACCAATTTCACCCTTGACCATGGCCAGATGCAAATCATTTTCCACTGTATCCTGGTACGCGATCAGTTTGAATTCTCCAAACTCTGTTTCAATACTTGATTCCGCCTTGCGCTGAATCGTTTTTTCATTTTCTGTACGATATTTGATCAGATCGGCGATCGTGCCAATCTTCAGGTTGTGTTCAGCGGCGAATTTTTCCAGGTCCGGTCGTCGCGCCATCGTGCCGTCGTCGTTCAATATTTCGACGATGACACCGGATGCATTCATGCCCGCCAGTCGTGCCATGTCGCATGCTGCCTCTGTATGCCCGGCACGGGACAGCACACCACCCGGTTGCGCCATTAACGGAAATACATGGCCAGGCTGTACTAGGTCCGACGGTTTGGCATTGGCCGCTGCGGCCTTTTGTATCGTCAACGCACGATCGGCAGCCGAGATACCGGTTGTAACGCCCTCTGCCGCCTCGATCGACACGGTGAAATTCGTAATATGGCTGGACTCACTGTTCCTGGCCATTAATGGCAGATTCAGTTTGCGACAATGTTCCCTGGTCAATGTCAGACAGATCAGACCTCGACCGTAACGTGCCATGAAGTTAATTGACTCGGCCGTGACCTTTGACGCAGCCATCAGCAGATCGCCCTCGTTTTCACGATCTTCATCGTCCATCACAATGACCATCTTGCCTTCGCGGATGTCTTGCAGCAGTTCTTCGGTTGTATTCAGTTGCATCAGTTTAGTTCTGTTCCGGCAGCATTTTTTCAATGTAACGCGCAATAATATCAATTTCGACGTTAACGCGTGACTCTTTCTTGTAATCCGACAATATTGTCTTTTCCAGCGTGTGTGGAACGATGTTGACACTGAGCCGGTTACCCTCGACCGAGTTGACGGTCAGGCTGACGCCATCGATGCAGATAGAACCTTTTTTTACGATATAACGCATCAATGATTCATCGCATTCAATGTCAATGCGCCTGGAACGCGCGTCCTGCTCGATCTGCACAACTGTAGCCGTGGCATCTACGTGACCACTGACCAGGTGCCCGTCAAGACGATCTGACAGTTGTAACGCCCGCTCAAGGTTGACGGAACGACCGACTGCATAATCACCAAGTGCGGTACAGTCCAGTGTTTCATTTGAAACATCAACAAAAAACTCAAACCGGGTTGCTTCAACCACGGTTAAACAGACTCCGTTGACAGCAATACTGTCACCCAGCTTGACCGTTGCAACGAATTCCGGGTCGGTTTTTATCTGCAGACGTTGATCACCATCAATGGTTTGTTGATTTGTGATTTCGCCAATCGCTTCAATAATTCCGGTGAACATCGTTTATTCTTTATTTACGTGTGTTTAATCGGGCGGTGATCTTAACATTGTCACCAAGCTGACGGATATCAACAACGGTCAATGTTGATGCCTCTTCAATGGACAGCAGTTCGGGTAACTCCAGCAGGGATCGTGCCGTGTGACCGAACAGCTTTGGCGCAATATAAACAACCAGTTCATCGACCAGCTGCGCCTGTAACATGGCCCCGGCCAGCACCGAACCGGACTCCAGCAACAAATCGTTTACCGCATACTGATTTGCCAGTGTCTGCAGCATGTCACCCAGGTCGATCCTGCCATCGGTCCCCGTGGCATGGATAATTTCAACGTTGTCACTTTGTAACTGGCTGGATTCTTCAACGTTGTCGTTTAATGTAAAAACCAGGACGTGTCCCGGCTGCTGCAGTATCCTGGCATCGACTGGTACACGTAACCGGCTGTCGAGAATAACGCGCAGCGGTTGATAGTCATCCGAATCAAACTGTCTGACGGTCATCGCCGGATCATCCGACAACACCGTTTGTATACCGGTCAATATGGCCGAGCTTTGTGCACGAAGTTTATGTACATCCCGCCGCGCTGATTCAGACGTTATCCAGTGACTGTCGCCCCCGGCCAGCGCCGTGCGCGCATCCAGAGTCATCGCCAGCTTGCAACGCACATACGGTCGTTGCCGTTGCATGCGTGACAAAAACCCCGGATTAAGTTTGCCGGCTTCCGATGCCAGCAGACCGGTACGCACGTTAACCCCGGCCTGTTCCAGTCTCGCTATCCCGCTGCCGTTCACTTCGGGGTTCGGATCAGCACCGGCGATGACCACTTCTTTTATACCGGCGTGGATCAAGGCGTCGGCACACGGCGGCGTCTTGCCCGTATGCGCACAGGGTTCCAGCGTGACGTAGCAGGTACTGCCCCGCGCCTGGTCAGAGACCTGGTTTAACGCAACGATTTCAGCGTGGTCCTCACCGGCACGATGATGCCAGCCTTGCGCGATCTCCGCGCCGTTTTTTACCAGGACGCAGCCGACTTTCGGGTTTGGATGAACATGACAGGAGGCACGTTCAGCAAGACGAATGGCCCGGGCCATGAAACGATAGTCAGCGGCTGACCATTCCATCTCATGTCTCGTCGCCATCGCCCGGAAGCAGGTTTAACTGGCTTTCCTTGATCTCGGGTGGCAGTTCATTCTCCAGCCGTTCAATTTCGTCGAGGAAAGCCCGCACGTCTTCAAAACTGTGATAGACGGAAGCGAAACGCACATAGGCTACCTGGTCCAGTGCGCGTAACTGTTCCATCACCCAGTCACCGACCGTACGTGAATCAATTTCCCGATCGCCCTGGGTACGAAACTTGTGTTTGATATGCGATACCGCGACTTCAATCTTGTCCATCTCGACCGGGCGTTTTTCCAGTGCCCGTAAAATGCCGTTACGCAGTTTATCCTCGTTAAACGGCTCGCGACGACCGTCGGACTTGACGATGCGCGGATAATTCAGTTCAGCCGTTTCATAGCTGGTGAAGCGTTCGGAACATTCGGAACATTCACGTCGACGCCGGATCTGATCACCCTCGCCAACGAGACGGGAATCAATGACTCGTGTATCCATGCAGGAACAAAATGGACAACGCATTCACATCCCCCTGTTGTTATGTGATACCAGAAACCGGGGCCGGCATGGCCGACCCCGTACCCGCATTCAGCGCAGATTAATTATTATATAGCGGTCTGCTTTTACACAGTGCCACCACGTCGCCCTTGACGCGTTCAATGACACTGTCATCACTGACATTGTCCATGATGTCGCAAATCCAGTTGGCCACATTACGGCAATCGTCTTCGTTAAAACCACGTGTGGTGATTGACGGCGTACCGATGCGAATACCACTGGTGACAAACGGCGATTGCGGATCATTCGGCACCGCATTTTTATTGACGGTGATATTCGCACGACCCAGTGCCGCGTCGACTTCCTTGCCGGTCAGTCCCTTTTCAATCATGTCGACCAGGAACAGATGATTGTCCGTACCGCCGGAGACGATTTTCAAACCACGTTCGATAAACGTTTCTGCCATCGCTTTCGCGTTGGCTTTCACTTCCTTGATGTACTGTATGAAATCATCCGACATTGCTTCTTTAAACGCGACCGCCTTGCCGGCGATCGTGTGCATGTGCGGACCACCCTGGTACGCCGGGAACACCATGAAGTTGATCTTCTTCTGGATGTCCTCGTTCGCTTTACCCATGATCAGGCCGGAGCGCGGACCTCGCAGGGTTTTGTGTGTCGTCGTTGTTGTAACGTCAGCGATCTGGACCGGGCTTGGATATTCACCGGTAGCAACCAGACCCGCGACGTGCGCGATGTCAGAGACCATGATGGCACCGACCTTGTCGGCAATGTCACGAAAACGCTGCCAATCGACGACACGTGAATAGGCAGAAAAACCGGTCATTAATAACTTCGGCTTGTGTTCGAGGGCGAGTTTCTCGACTTCATCATAATCGATCAGACCTTCATCGTTCACACCATACTGAACGGCGTTATAGATACGGCCGGAAACGTTGACGGAAGCACCGTGGGTCAGGTGACCGCCGTGTGCCAGGCTCATACCCATGACGGTGTCGCCCGGTTCGATCAGCGCCAGGTAAACAGCGCCGTTGGCCTGTGAACCCGAGTGCGGTTGCACGTTTGCCCAATCAGAGCCAAATAATTGATTGCAACGATCAATGGCCAATTGCTCGGCGACATCGACATATTCACAACCGCCGTAATAGCGTTTGCCGGGATAACCTTCGGCATATTTATTCGTCAGATACGACCCCTGACACTCCATTACGCGCGGGCTGGTCATGTTTTCAGACGCAATTAATTCAATGTGCTCTTCCTGGCGCACCCGTTCTCCTTCCATCGCTTGCCAGAGTTCATCGTCAAACCCGGCGACTTTCATATCTTTGGTAAACATTTACACAGTTCTCCTGTTTCTATATCTGTAAAACCTGGTGAATTCTGACCCGACTGGAATTGACGGTGGGCTGTCGACGAGGCATCGCCAGCAACGGAAAATGTCAGCATCGAAGGGTCGATTAAAATCGCTCAGAAGGTTACCAAATTACCGCTGTAAATGCATGAATAAGCGTGATTTACGATAGCTCAGGGATCGGCGTCGTAGCCGCTTTTGTACGGTACACCGGGGTGCGAAGGTGAACCGACCGAGACACAGTAAATACCCCCTTTCTGCCCGGTACCGGCACCCCTGTTTCATTCTAATTTATTGAATTTATTACTTATTATTTATTACTCGCAGTTAACCCACGACACAAAATTGATTCAATAAATCGACCGTTTGCGCCGATAACAAGCTGAGCCCGCTAATAATTCAATCCCGCGGGTTTGGTTAAAACGCGACTGCAGGAGAACTCACCTCTATGAGAAATATGCCACTACCCGAGACAGACACCAGTATCCAGTCTGTCCGTGACCGCTTTTTCAGGGTGAATGAGCAGCGGCTGCGACTCGTCCACGAGATGTTGACGACCGCGCAGAAGGATTTCCTGCAACTACTACCGTTAATGTTCCACACGAATCATCCACAGTTTCCCGGCTACATATCAAAGCAGACGCCAGCCGGTATCTCGCATTACATGCCGCAACAATCAACGTTGCAGGCAGCGAAGAAACACTTCAAGTCATTCCAGCATAATCGACGGGCCCGTTTCCGCATGAATATACATGGCATGTATTTTATGGGAAGCAGTGGTTCGATTGCCTACACGAACAAAAGTGACTTCGATATCTGGTTGCTGCATGCGGATGACCTTGATGCTGATCAGATTGAGGAATTGAAGGAAAAGGCCGAGGCCATTGAACAATGGGCAATGACCCTGAAGCTGGAAGTTCACTTTTTTATTTTCAGCGCAGAAGCGTTCCGTTCAGGTGAACACCAGAGCCTGTCGACCGAGAGCAGCGGCTCCAGTCAACATTACCTGTTACTCGATGAGTTTTATCGTTCCAGCCTGTTGATCGCCGGCCGTTACCCAGTCTGGTGGCTGGTACCACCGGAACAGGAAATGAACTATGAAGACTATGTGAATGGCCTGCTGGAAAAACGCTATATCGACTCGAATGACATCATCGATTTTGGCAGTGCCGTACCGGTACCGGCGGACGAGTTTTTTGGTGCGGCAGTCTGGCAGTTATACAAGGGTATCAGCTCACCGTACAAATCAGTGATGAAATTACTGTTAATGGAGGCCTACGCCAGCGAGCATCCGCATATTGAACTGTTATCCAGCAAGTTTAAAAAACAGGTATACCTGGATGAAAAGGAAATCGAGTCGTTCGATCCCTACATTATTCTGTATAAAAGGATTGAAGAATATTTGATGGTCAACCAGGACAAGGACCGCCTGAATACGTTTCGCGAAAGTTTCTATTTCAAGATCAACGAAAAACTGAGTCGGAGTGTCAAACCGGAAAATACATCAACTCGCCGCCACATATTTAAGGCCATGGTACAGGACTGGGGCTGGGATGAGAACCACACCCGGCTGATGGACAAGATTGACGAATGGAAGATTGATAACGTTGCAACCCAGAAAACGAAACTAATCAAGACGCTGACAGAAAGCTACCGGGTGTTGTCCAACTTTGCCCGGCGCAATGCCGACGTTTATCGTATCAGCGAAACTGAACTGAATGTGCTCGGACGAAAACTGTATGCCGCGTTTGAACGGAAACCGGGCAAGGTTGACATACTGAATCGTGGTATTGCACCGGACACATCCGAATCTGAAATAACCTTGATCCTCGATCAACGTGCGGAATCAACAACCTGGTCCCTGTATCGCGGGCGGGTTGCCCCTTCCATGGCCAGTGATCAAAAACCGTTAAAACGTACACGCGGTCTGATTGAACTGGTCATCTGGTGTCATTTAAATCATGTAATAGGCGAGCATACCGCGATGCTGTTGTATTGCGAAAACAATACGATCACGGTGCGCCAGATACGTGACATCCTGGAAGCATTGACCGAGCTGTTTCCACAACGAAACCCGGGGAATGCGGATTTTAATGACCTGAGTACGACATCAAAAATCAAACAGGCCGCGTTATTTATCAATGTGGAGGCAACACCGGTGACGAATATGGCCGATGATGGTCGTATGGTAACCAGCAGCCGGAATGATGCGTTCAGCTATGGTGGATTACATAAAAACCTGGCGCAGAAATTTGATTTAATAATCACAACAAGTTGGGATGAAGTGCTCGTCTATCATTATGAGGGCATGGACGGGTTTATGCAGTGTATCTGTGATTTTTTATCCTGGTCACCTGACACGCGGGCAATTCCGGATGCCAGCCTTTCCGTACATAGTTTTTCAATTAATCACGGCATCACGATCGCGAAACGCATCAAAACGCTTATCAAGGACATTACCCATTCGATCTATGGAAAACAGCACCAGGCTCATTGTCGCTATATACTCGAAGCAGCAGACATGCATTATGTGCTGGAATTCAACGAGGGAAAATTTACCCATCGAGACAGCCTGACAAACCAGAATCTGCAACGCTACCTGGGACAGCCAGGCGAGTGTTTCAGCCAGATCATTTTTGATCGAAATAATCAGTGGAATACCTGCCTGCCACATATTTACAAATTAAACCAGGAGTCGCTGATTCAGGTTTTCTACTTTATCAAAGGCGATGCGGTTCAGATTCATATCCTTGATGAACACGGGACATTATTTCAACAATCCATTCCATTCCTGAATGAAGCGGCATTAATCAGTCATTTTGACCTGTTTTTTACCTCGATACTGAATCGAAAACGTTTTATTACCGGTGACATGATCAATATCGAGGATATCGATACCGGGTACTACGAGATTCGCACGTCGCGTTCCGGGAAATTCAGCATTACCCCGGCCACCGGGGCGAAGTCGGAACAGGCCCGTTCTTACACCGAGATCAAGGTGATCGGCAGTCTTGACGACCAGGAACAAACCGCCATCAGCATCTATTACGACGGCCAGGAGTACTCGTCACTGGAGCATGGAAAGAATGTCTACGAAGTGGTGGCGGGCGAGATCAATGCCCTGCGCAAGGATAAATCCCGCTACCCCATCTACATCACTGATATCGATTTTTCCCGCGGTATTCTGAATATTATCGCGCCGGAAAACCTGCAGACGATTCATTACCTCAACTATAAAAAGCTGATCGAGGGCAAGTTGAATCAGGCATTGCAGTCGATCTCCCAGTAAAAGATAATTGCAGTCAATCGACCTGGAACAAACCGGTTTTAAGCGGGATTGATTCAGGCTCCGCCATTTCACTGTAGCCTCAAGATATGACGAATCCGGAACAATGGTTTGAACGTGCCAATCGCCTGCTCGACCGATTGGAATCCTTCGTACCTGCACAATCCGGGTCGGTCGACATCGATACGGCCCCCGCCTTTCGCTGGCGTCAGCGAGGTCAGGGCAAGGGCTATTTACAGGCAGTAAGCCAACTCAGCGACATAAAGCTGGCCGATCTGCTGTGCATTGACAGGCAAAAACAGCTGATCAAAACCAATACAGAGCAATTTCTGATCGGTGCACCGGCCAATAACGTATTACTCTGGGGGCCTAAAGGTACGGGCAAGTCTTCTTTAATCAGGGCGCTGTTCAATGAATACCGTGATCGCGATTTGAAACTGGTTGAAGTCGATCGACTGTCTTTGGGCGATTTACCGGATATTGTCGATAGCCTGCATGCCGATCAATACCGCTACCTCATTTATTGTGATGACCTGTCATTTTCCGCGAACGACGAGAATTATAAATCGTTAAAAGTGGTATTGGACGGTTCTATCTGCAAGACCCCGGAAAATATTCTGATCTATGCGACGTCAAACCGTCGACACCTGATGCCGGAATCAATGCAGGATAACCTGGACAGTGGCTTTAAATTTGATGAATTGCATATGAGTGAGGCGGTCGAGGAAAAAATTTCACTGTCCGAGCGCTTTGGATTATGGCTGTCTTTTCAGCCGTTCAATCAGGATCAGTATTTATCGATCGTCGATCACTGGTTATCACATTATCAGGTTGCCAACACAGCCAACGATACCGAAGCACGTGCTGAAGCGCTGAAATGGGCATTACAACGTGGCTCGCGCAGCGGTCGCAGTGCCTGGCAGTTTGCCAAACACCGGGCCGGAATGAAAAAGCTGGAAAGTTCATGACTGAATCGATCCTCGAAGAAATCAGCCAGGTCGAGGCCGAGGCCGATCTGTTGTTCAGCGAGGCCGAGGTCGAACAGGCGCTGGACAACATGGCTGCGACCATTACTGAAACCATTGGCCAGTCGAATCCTGTCTTACTCAGCATTATGACCGGTGGTATCGTCCCGACAGGGTTGTTGTTACCACGTCTACGCTTCCCGTTACAGCTTGACTATGCGCATGCCACCCGATACCGGGGCGAGACCTCGGGCAGTGAGCTTCATTGGGAAAGAACACCGAATATTTCACTGGAAAACCGTACCGTCTTGATCGTCGATGACATTCTCGACAAGGGTGTCACCCTGTCCTCGATCGTAAACGAGTGTAACCAGCTCGGAGCCAGCAAGGTTTACTCTGCCGTGCTTGTCGACAAGCAAACACAACGTCTCGGCACACTGCATAAAGCTGATTTTACCGGTGTGGAAATTCCGGATCGATACGTCTTCGGCTATGGCATGGATTACAAGAATTATTTACGTAACTGTCATGGTATTTACGCGGTGAAAGGGCACTGATTTATGAGCAAGATTGGCATCATTGGCGGCTCGGGCCTGGCAACACTGGAAGGCCTGAACGTAGACGGTCATAAAATTCAAAAGTCGCAGTATGGCGAACACTCCGGTGTGTTGACGCTGGGAACATTTGCCGATCAGGAAATCGTTTTTCTGCCACGGCATGGTAATCCGCATGTAATCCCGCCACATAAAATCAATTACCGGGCAAACATCGATGCATTACATTCTATCGGTGTGGATCGGATCTACGCGATCAATGCAGTCGGTGGCATCACCCCTGATATGGCGCCAGGCCACCTTGTGATACCGGATCAAATTATCGATTACACCTGGGGTCGGGGCCATACATTTTTTGAAGACGGATTAAACGAAGTCATACATATCGACTTTACCCGACCTTACTCGGAAATGTTACGACAACGCCTGATCAAGTCTGCGGCAGCGGCAGATATCCCCCTGCTTGATAAAGCCACATACGGCGCAACGCAAGGTCCCAGGCTGGAAACGGCCGCAGAGATTCAGCGCTTGCAACAGGATGGCTGTGACCTGGTAGGCATGACCGGAATGCCGGAGGCCGCGTTGGCACGTGAACTTAAACTTGACTATGCCTCAATTTGCATGGTGGTCAACTGGGCCGCCGGCAAAGACAAGGATGAGATCACAATGGACGAGATCAAGCAGAACCTGGAATCCTGCACAACGACTGTACGAAAATTGCTGGAAGCACTACTCTCTTCCGGCTGAATAGGGTTACCTACCTGAGATAGTCGTTCATTTTACGCAACCGTTCTGCGAGCACACGCATCACAAAAACGGAAAACATCGGCATTTGCTGAACCAGCTCGGCAAAGCGTTTGCGGTCAACCCAGACCAGTGCGCAGGGAGTTTTGGCAACTGCAGTGGCACATCTGGGTTTGGTTTCGATTAATGCCATTTCGCCAAAAATGTCACCGATTGTTATGGAGGACATTAACTTGTCAGCGATAAAAATCTCGACTTCTCCTTCGACGACAACATACATGTTTTCGCCAATGTCACCATCTTCAAATATCAGGTCACCGGCCTGATATTTGATGACATGATTTTGTCCGTGGAAAAGTTCGAGAATATCCATGCGTGCCTGACGACAGTGAGAAAAGTGTCAACAAGTTAACAGAAAAAAAAATTGTTTCTGTTTTTAGATGGTTTTTTTATGATCTGCATCACACTAATAAATACACTGCTGGACACCTGCCCGAAATTATCCAGATTTTAATCGGCGCAAATACCGACAATAGACGTGAGAAACAGTGAAACTACCGGAAACTGGCATCGCCCATAAGAATACGTGAGACCTAGACAGGTCGATATTTCAACATCATACGGGCGTGGACTATGGCAGAATTTTTCTTTGAGTTATTGCCGGATTTTTCTTTTTTATCAGCGGCTAATTATCGCTGCCAGTATGTCCAATCAGCTTAAATCGGCTGCATTCGATAAATCGATCAGGTTTTCATCACTGACACTCTGGCGTGATTTCGCATCATCGTTGCGAATTTCAGCCAGGTGATCGAGGTAATCCTGACTGACATCACCGGTGACATAACGGGAATCAAAACAGGATGTATCAAAATCCTCGATCTCGGGATTACCAAGCCTTGCTGACTCAATCAAATCTTCCAGATCCTGGTATAACAACCAGTCAGCCCCAATAATGTCGGCGATCTCCTGTTCGGATTTATTATGCGCGATTAACTCATCAACGGCTGGCATATCAATGCCGTAAACATTCGGATATTTAACCGGGGGAGCAGCCGAAGCAAAATAGACCTTCTTTGCACCGGCATCGCGTGCCATCTGGATGATTTCACCGGAGGTTGTGCCACGGACGATGGAATCATCAACAAGAAGAACATTTTTGTCCTTGAACTCCAGTTCGATTGCATTCAATTTCTGCCGTACTGATTTTTTCCGCACCGCTTGTCCGGGCATGATAAACGTACGCGGGATGTAACGGTTTTTGATAAACCCTTCGCGGTACTTCACGCCAAGTTTGTAGGCAAGCGGGATCGCCGAGGTTCTGCCTGTATCCGGAATCGGTATAACCACATCAATATCATGATCCGGTTTTATGCGCAGAATCTTGTCGGCCAGTGTCTCCCCCATGCGCAAACGGGCCTTGTACACCGAGATGCCGTCAATGATGGAGTCCGGTCTGGCCAGATAGACATGTTCAAAAATACACGGCGCGTACCTTGGCTGCTCGGCACATTGTCGGGAGTAAAACTCTCCATCTTTGGTAATAAATATGGCTTCGCCCGGCTTTACGTCGCGGACCGACTCGAAATCAAGCGAATCGATCGCGACACTCTCGGAGGCAATAATATATTCCTTGCCACGGGAGGTAACGCGTTCACCGTAGATAACCGGACGAATACCGTTCGGATCACGAAAGGCAAGAATACCAAAACCACTGATCATCGCGACTGCGGCATAACCGCCATGACAACGTTTGTGTAATGCGGCAACGGCATCGAAAACGTCATCCACCGATAATCGTAATTTGTGTTGTTTCTGCAATTCATGCGCCAGTACGTTCAACAACACTTCGGAATCTGACTCGGTATTTAAATGGCGTAAATCGTCGCGGAATAATTCTTCTTTTAACGCCTCGCCATTTGTCAGGTTGCCGTTGTGCGCCAGCGTGATACCGTACGGGGAATTGACATAGAAAGGCTGTGCCTCGGCCGAAGATGCACAACCAGCAGTCGGATAGCGCACATGACCTATACCCATGTTGCCACGCAGGTTCAGCATATGGCGTGTATGAAACACGTCACGCACGAGACCATTGTTTTTCCGGAGATACAACCGACCATCATCATACGTAACCATGCCGGCTGCATCCTGACCACGATGTTGCAACATCGTCAGTCCGTCAAAAATCATTTGATTGACCGGGCTGTTACTGACAATACCGATAATGCCACACATATCAGGACTCACTCTCTACCGGTGTCGGCGCTGCCGGAACGGTCTCAACCGGTGCTGATGGTTTAGGCGCAGGTACCGCACTGAATTCATAGCCATGATGTTTTGCCATGCTTTCCGGTAAAAACTGATGGCCCCAGACAGAGATGGACTCAAACGGCTGAATCAGTTTGGATTGCTGCCACCAGTTGTCTTTCGGGAAAGCAGTGAAGCCGGACAAAAACACGATGGCGGTAACGATCGCAATTCCAAGACCAAAACCAAATAATAAACCGAGTATGCGATCGGCCGCTGTCAGCCCGGCACGGCCGAGCAATTTCACAACAAAATAGCCGAGCGCGGAGAAGATCATCAAACTGATTATAAACAACCCGGCAAAAGCGAGGACGGTGCGTATCAGTGGCGTTTCGACATAACCCTCGAGCAACGGGGCAAACAGTGGGGAAACCTTGACAGCTATGCCGGAAGCCAATACCCAGGCCAGTAATGAAAAAACGATATTCAGAAAGCCGTAACAAACACCGACCAGCGCCGGGATGGCGAGTATCACGAGAATTAATATGTCTGCTATCTGCATCGTGTGTCAGTGCGATACTAAAACCGGAATTTTACAGGGTTTCAGTCAGATGTCATCTGCCTGAAGTTTATGTCAGTCTCAGGGATATTTAACGAGAATGCCGTCAATATCGAGTTTTTGCTTGATTTGTTGTTGCAGCTTTTCTGCATTGGAACGACGTAACTCGGGGCCAACGCGAACACGATAAATGACTTTCTCACCCCGTACCAGCGGTTCGACAAATGCCGGATACTTCAACTCGCGTAATTGCCTGTTCAGTGACTGGGCATTGGCTTCCGAGCTGAAACTGCCGAGTTGTACGACCCACGCGGTCAGGCCAACACCGTTGCTGTCATTCTCCGCCTGTCTGACTGTCGGTTCAGGTTCAGTGTCGTCGCTATCCGGTGCCGTTGCCTCGTCTTCCTGGGTTGCAGCCATATCAGTTATGGTTTCAATCTCCTCAACACTGTCAGCCAGACCTGTCTCCGTCGCCCGGGAGGCGTCGGTGTCGGTGTCGGTTTCAGTATCCGGTTCCAGCGGCACGATGCGCGAACTGAAAGACTCCGGTTTTTCCGGGATATTCGTTTCGGTTATACGATCATCAGTGATGGGTTCATCACTTAAAAACATCGGGATAAATATAACCGCCAGAATGACAAGTACCGATGCACCAACCAGTCGCTCTTTCAGGTTTTGATCCATATCCAGACGCTAGACGAGACGAATATCGCGTTGCAGATGACGCATGGCCGCGCCGACAGTTAAAAACGAACCGGTGACAACGATCTGATCGCCCAGTTCACTGTATTGCTGTAAATAATTTAATGCGTGACCGATGCTTTTATGAACCTTGCGCGATTTTGTATCCTGCATGTTATCCAATTCCTGCAACAATATGTCGCTGGTAGTCTTGCGCTCGGACTCGAGTTCTACAATGTGCCAGCTGTCAGCGACCATCCGCAACTCGCTAAATACGGCTGCATGGTCTTTATCATTCAGCATGCCGATTAACACATGGGTTTTTCCCTTGCATTCAAGACGTTTGATGTTATCAACCAGTATCTCTGCTGCATTCTGATTGTGTGCCACGTCCATAATAATCTGTACATTTCCCGGTATCACCTGAAAGCGTCCGGGGAAACGTACTTGTTTTAACCCCTGGCGGATAGCCGCCTCTGATACCGGGTGCGTGTCGTGCAGGTGATGCACGGTACTCAGCACACCGGCCGCATTTTGAATCTGGTACTGGTTGAACCGACAGGGTCTGGGTAAATCATTCAATTCAACGTTTAATGTCTTCCAGTCCCAGTGTTCGCCTTTCGGGATAAACTTGTAATCCTGGTTCAACAAGTGCAGAGGAGTTTTCAACTCCTGTGCATGCCGGATTAATGATTGTGGCGGATTCGGATCAGAACAGACCGCCGGTGTATCCGGCCGGAAGATTCCAGCCTTCTCCAGTGCAATCGATTCGCGATTTTTACCGAGCCAGAATTCATGATCCAGCGCTATGGTGCTGATCAGCGCGACATCGGCATCGAGAATATTCACCGCATCCAGCCTGCCACCAAGCCCCACTTCGAGTATGGCGATATCAATACCGGCATGTTTGAAAATATCGAGCGCGGCCAGGGTACCAAACTCAAAATACGTCAGTGAGATACTGCCGCGGGCCTCGTCTACCCGTGCAAAGGCTTCACATAACAGTTTGTCACTGACTTGCTCACGTTGGATACGCACACGTTCGTTATAGTGAATAAGATGGGGAGAGGTATAACAACCGGTTTTATAATCGGCAGCAGTGAAGATCGAATCCAACATGGCCACGCTGGAACCCTTGCCGTTGGTGCCGGCAACACTGACTACGGCAAAATCCGGTTCGAGCAGGTCCATCCTCTCGGCAACCGCCCGACAACGGTCGAGACCGAGTTCGATTGATTTAAAATGCAGTCCTTCCTGCCATTGCAACCAGTCCTGCAGTCGATGAAAGCGGACTCTGGTTTTATCTTTCGAGTTTTGCAGCATCGTATCAGGCGGGCTGTGGTTGATGCGTCAGTTTTGCCAACAGTGAACTGACTCGCTCCCGCATTTCACGCCGGTCAACGATCATATCAATGTCACCATGTTCGAGCAGAAACTCGCTACGTTGAAATCCCTGCGGCAGGGTTTCACGAACAGTCTGTTCGATAACTCGCGGACCGGCAAAACCAATTAACGCATCCGGTTCGGCAATATTGATATCACCCAGGGTCGCCAGGCTTGCTGACACCCCGCCCATTGTAGGATCGGTTAATACCGATATATAGGGCAAACCATGGTGTCTTAATCTGGCCAGTGCCGCGCTCGTCTTTGCCATCTGCATTAAAGAGATCAGGGCTTCCTGCATGCGTGCACCACCGCTGGCTGAGAAACAGACCAGCGGGACTTCATGTTCTATCGCGGTTTCGACGCCACGTACGAATCGTTCGCCCACGACCGAGCCCATCGAACCACCCATAAAATTGAATTCAAAGGCGCAGGCTACTAACGGTAGTGAACGAACCTGGCCCCGCATAACAACAAGTGCATCCGACTCGCCGGTTGTCTTCGTTGCCTGGTTTAATCGATCTTTGTATTTTTTACTGTCACGAAACTTCAGCTTGTCGATTGGCCGTATGTTCTGACCGATCTCGACACGTCCCTCTTCATCAAGAAAACGTTGCAAACGATCGCGCGCATTGATGCGCATGTGATTGTTGCACTTGGGACAGACTTCAAGGTTGCGTTCCAGCTCGGCACGATACAAGGTCTGGTTACATTTCACGCATTTCGTCCAGACACCTTCAGGTACCGTGCGACGGGGAGCGCCATTTGTCTTGATCCCGGAGGGCAGGATTTTTTTAAACCAGCTCATTACAAGTATTGATTATTTCGTATCTATGGCCCGGCGCATGTCCGAGATAAATGACTCGGCAGTGGCTAATAGTGTATCAGTTTCGCCTGCTGCCGTATTCAGGCGTTCAACCAGACTGCTGCCGATAACGACGGCGTCGCTGATACGCGCCATGGTAGCCGCCGTTTCAGCGTCCTTGATACCAAAGCCGACACCGATTGGCAGGCTGGTATGCTGGCGAATATGTTCGAGTTTCTGTTGCACCTGGTTGACATCAAGTTGACTGCTACCGGTGACACCTTTTAGCGAGACGTAATATAAAAACCCGCTGCCTGCCTCATTAATCAATTGCAATCGCTCATCTGTCGTCGTCGGCGAGACCAGGAAGACCTGGTTCATATCCTGTTGCTGTAACAGGGAACTAAAGTCTCCGGTTTCTTCCGGTGGCAGGTCGACGATTAAACAACCATCTACTCCGGCGGTTTTGGCAGCGTCAATAAATACTTCATAACCCATCACCTCAACCGGATTCAGGTAGCCCATCAAAATGACCGGTGTATCGCTGTCTTGCTGCCGAAATGTTTGAACCATTGATAATACCGACTTCAGGCTGACGCCTTTCGCCAGGGCACGTTCGCTGGCGCGCTGAATGACCGGTCCGTCTGCCATAGGATCAGAAAACGGCACACCGAGTTCAAGCATATCTGCGCCGCCGGTCACCAGCGCATGCATCAATGGCACAGTTATATCCGGGTCCGGATCGCCAGCCGTGATAAACGGCACCAGCGCAGTCTTTTTGTTCGCGTCCAGGGATTCAAATAATTGAACAATACGGCTCATGATTCAGACAGTAATAATTGAATGATTTTGCGGAATAGAGAATCGAATTAATTCGATTCGGACGGATATTTTAATTTCAGCTCAAGCAACTCGATTGCCATCTCTGGCACGGCTTCATGATGTTTTGATTCATTCGAAGCCAGCCAGGCATCGATCTGGGAAAGTTTTACTTTCAACATCTCGGCCACATCCAACCGTTCCAGTTCGTTATCGGTAATCAGCTCAATCAGGCGTTCGCGTGTGTTCATATTTCAGGTAATCGGTTTAAACGCCAAGCTTATCAAAGTGTAATGCCTTGTCGAGAGGCGACCGTGTGCATGTCCTTATCACCGCGGCCGGACAGGTTGACAACCAGAATCTTGTCTTCACCCAGTTCCCGTGCCAGCTTCGCGGTGTAGGCCAGCGCATGGCTGGATTCGAGTGCCGGGATGATGCCCTCGACGCGGGTCAGTTGATGAAACGCATCCAGCGCTTCCTGGTCGTTGACCGAGACATACTGTGCCCGACCGCTGTCTTTCAGCCAGGCATGTTCAGGTCCAACGCCCGGATAGTCCAGTCCGGCCGAAATCGAGTGGGTCTCAATAATCTGGCCATTTGCATCTTCCATCAGGTAGGTACGATTACCATGTAATACGCCGGGCGTACCGGCATTCAGCGGGGCCGCATGGCGACCGCTGGCAATACCATCACCACCGGCCTCGACGCCATAAATTTCGACTGAATCATCATTGATAAACGGATAAAACAAACCGATCGCGTTCGAGCCACCACCGACACAGGCAACCAGCGCATCCGGCAGGCGTCCGGCCTGCAGCAGACACTGTTCCCTCGCTTCACGGCCAATGATCGCCTGGAAGTCCCGCACCATCGCCGGATACGGATGCGGGCCGGCAACGGTGCCAATGATATAGAACGTGTCGTCGACATTCGCGACCCAGTCGCGCATCGCTTCGTTCAATGCGTCTTTCAGTGTCTTCGAACCGGCATGAACCGGTACAACAGTTGCACCGAGCAGTTTCATCCGATAGACATTCGCCGCCTGACGCTGGATATCTTCCGCGCCCATGTAGACGACACACTCAAGTCCGAGCCGTGCCGCCACCGTGGCCGAGGCGACCCCGTGCTGACCGGCACCGGTCTCGGCAATGATTCGTGTCTTGCCCATACGGCGGGCTAACAGGGCCTGACCAATCGTATTATTGACTTTATGCGCCCCGGTGTGATTCAGATCTTCCCGTTTCAGGTAAATCCGGGCGCCGCCTAGCTGATCGCTTAGACGCTGAGCCAGGTACAGTGGAGACGGCCTGCCAACATAATGTTGCAGTTCGTAATCGAGTTCAGCGAGAAATTCCGGATCCTGCATGTATTTGATGTATGCCAGTTCGAGTTGATGCAAAGGCTCCATCAGCGTTTCAGCGACGAAACGACCGCCATATCGACCAAAATGGCCGCCTGCATCAGGCAGACCCCGGGCTTCCGGGACATAATCAGCAGCCGATGCCGTAAAGCTGCTAGCGGATAGCGACATGATTCACCTCTGTAACAAATGAACGAATTCTGGCCGGGTCTTTCACCCCTTTAGACTGTTCGACTCCACCACTGACATCAACTACATCGGGTCGGGCGGACTCGATAGCGTGACGGACATTATCAGGCTTTAGGCCTCCTGCCAATATCAGGGGTTTGGTGCGCTTCTCGGGTAAATTTGACCAGTCAAACACCTGTCCAGTACCTCCATGTGCATCCGCGACATAGCTGTCAAATAACAGCGCGTCGGCATGCGGATGTTGCTGAATTTGCTCTTCGGTCGTATCCCGTCCCTGCACACGTATCGCCTTGACGTACGGCATTCCAAGTCGTTGACACTGGGCGTCCGTTTCCTCACCGTGAAACTGCAGCATATCGATCGCGGTTTCACGGATGATCGACTCAATCACTGTCTGCTGTGCATTGACAAACAACCCGACGATACAAAGTGATTCCGGCAGGTCCGCGATGATCTGTTTCGCCTGCTGCACACTGACCGCGCGCGGACTCTTTGCATAAAAAACCAGGCCAATGGCATCGGCCCCTGCCTCGAATGCGGCCAACGCATCCTCATGCCGGGTAATACCGCAGATTTTTATGCGCACACGTTTGTCGTCCCGGGTTCGATTTAAAAACCGGTTAATTTTTCTGGATCGAGGTTGTGTCATTTCAGTTTTAAATTTACAAACACAATGGCCACTGCGTGTTGTCAACTTGCGGTATGTTAAACGTATCCGGATAAGTAACATTGACCAGATACAGGCCATCCGCCGGTGCGGTCATTGCACCCTTGGTACGATCTCGTGATTTTAGTACATATTGCGCCCAGTCCGGTGCTTGTTTGCCACAGCCGATCTCAAGCAATACACCAACGATATTTCTCACCATGTGCTGCAAAAACGCATTTGCCGTCACATCGACGACGATGTAATCACCGACTTTTTTGACGGTGAGTTGACTGATTTCGCGTATCGCAGTCTTCGCCTGGCAAGCGACGGCACGGAGGGCCGAGAAATCATGCTCACCGATAAAATACCGTGTTGCTGACTGCATTCGCTCTATATCCAGCGCGCGGCATTCCCAACTGACTTTTGCGGCGAGCAATGAACTGCGCGCCTGGCGATTTAACAGTACATAGCGATAACTGCGACTGGTCGCAGTAAACCGTGCATTGAATTCATCGCTGACACCCCGCGCCCAGACAAGGTTGACGTCCCCGTCCAGTTGACTGTTGCTGCCAAACACCCACGAATGCATTTCGCGGCTGGCCTGCGTGTCAAAGTGCACGACCTGGGACAACGCATGCACACCGGTGTCCGTACGACCGGCACATTGCACGGTCACAGGTTCATCGGCAACAAAAGCGAGGGCCTTTTCTACACAGTCCTGCACGGTACGACCATGATCCTGGGATTGCCAGCCATTAAACCGGCTGCCGTCATATTCTATGCCGAGCGCAATACGCATGGGAGTTCAGGCCAGCATACACATCATGACTAACGTGTATGCCGGGTTGAATGCGGGAAGAATTTAGCGAAAGAGTCTGTCGTTAACGGCAGGCTAGATTTGATCCAGCAAATCCTGCGCCTGCTGTTTTTGCTGATCGTTGCCATCCCGCATAATTTCATCAAGGATGCTTTTTGCACTATCGCCATCACCGAGTTCGACATACGCTTTTGCCAAATCCAGCTTGGTCGAGACCTCGTCCTCCTGACTTTGCTCTTGCGAGTTTGATTTCGGCACGAACACGGTCCTTTCATCGTCATCATCGTTGTCGTCAGAGTCAATCGATATTGCGTCCATTTTCTCTTTTGGAATCTCAATCGTTGATTCCATATCAATATCAAGTTCATCAGTCTCGGCATCGGGTTCGCCTGCATCGATCTGTAAATCCAGATCATCATTACCCTCTGTCGCAGAATCGGAATCCAGATCAAGACTGAATTCAGACCCGGCGTCGTCCGCCGCATCAGAACCGGATTCAGTATCAAGCTCCAGGTCAATCTCGGCATCCGTTGTCGTATCCAGATCGAGAGAAATGTCATCGCTGTCGGTAGCGGCGTCATCACCGATATCCAAATCAAGCGAGATTTCATCGTTATCACTGCCGTCGGAAGCCGCGTCGTCCTCTCCCACATCAAGATCGATAGATATCTCTTCTTCTGATGTCTCTTCAGCCGATGAGTCTGCATCCGGTATCTCGATATCAAGAGATAAATCATCATCCGATGCTGCATCATCACTGTCGGCAGCCATGTCCATCGTCAGATCCAGTTCTACTTCGTCGACACTTGCATCGCTATCTGACTCGTCATCCACTTCTATGCCGAGCGCAGCCGGGTCAATCTCTACGGTGCCATCAATATCTGCATCCGACTCACCTCCGCCGGACGCTGCATCAAAGTCGATAACATTATCACTGTT
>JBHIXH010000003.1:0-96806 GCA_041984885.1 Gammaproteobacteria bacterium | reverse complement strand
ATTATCCTTTTAAATTTCATATCCATATCACTTATGTCTCTGACCGCAACTGACAACACTCTGTCCGGCAGCTCCGTACGCTGGACCAGCCAGCAAGGGAACGAGTTATATCGTAGCCCGTTTAATGATCTGTTGCATCGCGCCCATACAGTTCACCGCGAGCACTTTGATCCCAATCAAATCCAGCTAAGTACATTACTCAACATCAAATCAGGCGGTTGTCCGGAAGACTGCGCCTATTGTCCCCAGAGTGCGCGTTACCAGACCGGAGTGAAAGCCACGGCGCTTCTGTCCGGCGACGAGGTTTATGCCGCCGCAAAGTCTGCCAGGGATAACGGTGCCAAGCGTTTTTGTATGGGGGCCGCCTGGCGATCGCTGAAAGACAAAGACGTGGAGAAGATTACCGATCTGGTCAAGGTCGTAAAATCGCTGGAGATGGAAAGTTGTATGACGCTCGGCATGTTGACGGCAGAACAGGCAACACAGTTAAAACAGGCCGGACTGGATTACTACAACCACAACATTGACACCTCGCGTGACTACTATGATTCAATCATCAGCACACGCGATTTCGATGATCGTCTGCAAACGCTGCAACATGTTCGCGATGCCGACATTCATGTTTGCAGTGGCGGTATTGTTGGTATGGGCGAATCAATTGAGCAGCGAGTCGAGTTTTTGCTGACGCTGGCGAACCTGCCGCAAGCGCCGGAGAGCGTGCCAATCAATCAACTGGTTCGTGCCGAGGGCACGCCGTTGGCAGACGGTGAAACCATCGACCCGTTTGATGTTGTCAGGACGATTGCAACGGCGCGCATCATGATGCCGACCGCTTACGTGCGCCTGTCCGCCGGGCGCAATTCAATGAGTGACGAGTTGCAGGCATTGTGTTTCTTCGCCGGGGCAAACTCGATTTTCTATGGCGAGAAACTGCTGACGACGGACAACCCGCAGTTTCAGCAGGACCAGGCTCTGTTTCATCGGCTTGGCCTGGCCACCTAGTTCAGCCAACTCTGCGCCAGACAGCGTTGCCGTATTCTTTTGATCTCCGCACAGGCAAACCGATATCGTACAAGAAACACAGTTGAGCGAACGAAATCCGTCGAGATAGTTGTTGATAACAAAACGCTGATCAATTTCAGTAGCAATGATTACCTCGGGCTGGCGTCGCATCCGGATCTTGTAGCCACATTAAAAAAAGCGGCAGACAAGTACGGAGTGGGTTCGTCGGCGTCCGCTTACGTCACAGGCTTTTCATCGGCGCACGAAAAACTGGAAGCAACATTGAAGGCGAAAACCGGTTTTGCCGATGTGCTGACGTTTTCGTCCGGTTATGCCGCAAACCTTGCAGCAATATCCACGTTGGCGAACCGCGAATCCACAATAGCAATCGATCGCTTGTCACATGCATCATTGTATGATGCTGCCATCCTGTCGCGCGCAAGACTGCGACGTTATGCGCACCTGGATAAGACACAATGTAACAGCATAATCACCTCGCAAAAGAACAGGACATTCATTGTTACCGATGGTGTGTTCAGCATGGATGGCGACGTATTGCCGTTAACGGACTGGATGCAGATCACGCAGGCAAATAAAGGCGTTCTGTACATCGATGACGCGCATGGGTTTGGCGTGCTTGGCGATAACGGCCTCGGCCTGCTCGATCACTTCAATGTGGATAGTGCAGCAGTCGATTTGTATATGGGCACCTTTGGCAAGGCGTGTGGTGTGTACGGTGCATTTGTCGGCGGCAAAAAATGCTGGATTGAAACACTTAAACAACAGGCCCGACCGCTGATTTATTCGACCGCCCTGCCGCCGGCCATTGCTGCCGCGGCCGAAAAAGGGTTGCTCCTGGCGACAGAGTCCGGCGATCGCAGAGACCGGCTGGCGGCTAACGTACGTCTGTTCAAGGCCGCCGCAAAAGAGGCTTCACTGTCAGTGTCGGCCTCAAGCACGGCCATTCAACCGATCATCGTGGGTGGTGATAAAGCGGCGCTATTGGCAAGCAAGAAACTGATGCAGGCCGGCTTTTATGTTGTTGCGATACGGCCGCCTACTGTACCGGAAGGGACTGCCAGGCTGCGTATAGTATTGACGGCGGGCCATAGTGAACAACATATTCGCGCGCTGGTTGCCACGTTGGCCGATGTGATTCAAACGGTCGACTGATCCATGCGAACGCTGTTATTACATGGCTGGGGTTTTGATGCGTCCGTGATGCAGCCGTTGTCACGCACATTAATGCAGTTATCTACAACGAACCCGTTGGATCTGCCCGGACTGGTTCGGCAAAGAAAAGACGTGTCCAGCTTGCAGCATGTGGCAGCGTCGCTGGCCGGCGAGGCTGGCGCCTGCGATGTGGTGATTGGCTGGTCGCTGGGCGGTAACGTCGCAATTGAGTATGCCAGTCAGCGCGCAAACGAGTTAACTGCGTTGATCCTGATTTGTTGTAATCCGAGTTTTATTTTTCGACCAGCCTGGCCGTGTGGTCTCGGTCTGGATGCATTAATCGGATTACGTGCGCGCCTGGACGACAATGTCGAACTGGCGTTACGCGCGTTTGTTGGCTGGTGTGCAACTGGCGATCGAGCGCCGAAATCGATAAATCTAGCCTTGCAGCAAGCCATGATCGAAGCCGCGCCGGACCCGGTCGCGTTACAACTTGGTCTGCAGCTTTTACAACAGGTGGATCAGAGAGAGCAGTTAGCCAGGCTGTCATGCCCCGTGTTCATGCTGTTTGCCGCTAACGATCGACTGGTGCCCGTCGAAGCCGCGGATTTCTGCGCCGCGCTGGCGGACAACGTCACCGTCAAGGTCATACCCGATTGTGGCCACGCCCTGCCGGTTTCGCTGCCGGGAGAGACGGCGGCGGCGATCCAGCAGTTTTTACAGCCACACCCCTGAGCAATGGACAAGCAAGCGATCAAAAAGAACTTCAACCGGGCGGCCGACACGTATGATGAGTACGCCGCCCTTCAACAACTGGTGCTGGAGCGGCTGGTTGAAATGTTGCCCGCCTTTCGCTTGCCGGCGGGCCGAGTACTGGACCTGGGATCCGGCACCGGCCATGCAGTGAAATCATTGCAACAGGCGTTTCCAAAACACGCGGTATGTCAGGTCGATATCGCTGAAAACATGTTGCGCGTGGCCCGCCGGCAACACAAACGCTGGTTTAGAAAACAATTGTTCGTTTGCGCCGACGCGGAACGGTTACCATTCAGTGACAACAGTTTAAGCCTCGTGTTTTCCAGCTTGATGCTGCAATGGAGCCATGATCTGCAACAGGCGCTGGCAGAACAGCGACGCGTGTTACAGCCGGGCGGGCTTTGCCTGTTGGCGACGCTGGGACAAAACAGTCTGAACCAATTAAGGCAAAGCTGGGCCGACAGCGGCGCTGCGCCGGCCCTGCATCTTTTCCCGGATATTCAACAACTGGGCCAGGCGATGATGGCGGCCGGCTTTGATCAGCCCGTGTTATCAACAGAAACGATCACGCTGACGTATGCATCGATCCGGGATTTGTTTAACGATCTGAAACACGTGGGTGCGGCCAATGCACATGAACTGCGCAACCGCGGCTTGACCGGCAAACAGCGCATGAAAAAATTTCTCAATGCGTATGAAGCGTTGCGTAACGAGGAAAGACTGCCGCTCAGTTACGAAATTATTTACGCGCATGCCTGGCGCAGGCATTCAAGCGGAGATAACAACGAAAAGCCGGTAACGTTTGTGTCAAAACAGGCGTTGCGACGGAACAAGTCATGAGCCATTGCCCGACATTGTTTGTTACCGGCACAGACACCGGCATTGGTAAAACCGTGGTCACGACATTGCTGATGCGATTTATGCTTGGACAGGGCGCGCGCGTGTCCGGTATGAAGCCGGTGGCGTCCGGCGCCGTGTCCACGCCGCAAGGACTGCGTAATGATGACGCCGTGCAAATCAGTGCGTTATGTAATCCGCCGCAACCGTATGAACGGGTGAATCCGTATACGCTGGCGGCACCGATCGCACCACACATCGCCGCGGCCCTCGAACAGGTCTCGCCCAGCCTGGACACGTTGCTGGAGAAAGCCGGGGAACTGCAGGCGACGGCTGATTACTGCGTTATCGAGGGCGTCGGCGGCTGGCGTGTCCCCTGGTCGGACACGTTTACAGCGAGAGACTTTGTCGCTGCATTGTCGGTGCCGGTGTTGCTCGTGGTCGGTCTCAGGCTGGGTTGTATCAATCATGCATTGTTGACGGTCGAGGCGATGCAGCACGATGGCATACACGTACTCGGTTGGCTGGGCAACGAAATCGATCGTGATTACCAGGAAAAGTCACGCACGTTGGCTTACCTGCAAGAAACACTAGCGGTACCATATTTCGGCTGCCAACCGTTTAGTCGAGACAGCAGCAGCCCGGATCTGTCGAGCGGAGTGGATTGGCAGAGGTTGTCCAGTACTCTGGCGTAAATAATCAGCACCGATCTCGCAGTAACTTGCACCAAACCAGCAATCTGGCATATTCTCATCAGCCGAAATCGAGCTTTGTGAGGCATCCGTTGATTGATCACTTTCGTCCTGATGACAACAGTGGCAGCGGATTTATTGTGATGCCAAACCGGGCGATGAGTTGGTCAGCTCTCGTGACGATCTATTTAATGATTACAACAGTGACGCTGACAGTCGGCGTCACGTTTTATCTGCTTGGCTATACATTAATCCTGCCATTTTCCGGACTGGAAGTCCTGGCGCTGGGTATCGCCTTGTATATTTCGGCCTGGCGTGGCGGCGTACAGGAGGTCATCCTGTTCACAGACGATTCGGTGCTGGTTGAACGCGGACACCGACAGCCGGAGCAACGCTACGAGTTCCAGCGTGCCTGGGTAAATTTTGTTTTAGAGAGATCGTGGAATAGCTGGTATCCTAGCCGGCTGTTGTTGCGTTCCCACGGTCGCCAACTAGAGATAGGACGCTTCCTGAACGAACAGGAACGTCAGGGTTTGGCCCGGTTGCTTTGCTCAGCAGTGAACCGGGACAATGAAAAAAACAATGCTGGGTAATTCTTATTTCATAAAATTTAGCTGGGGAAAGCTACATGCGAGTCAATAAGCTGCGAACTTTAGCTGCGGGCATTACCGCTTTGATCTCTACGCTGATGTCGATTCCGGCATCGGCTGAATATGGTTTGAACCTGACACGGGGTGTGACACCAATCAGTAATCAGGTCTACGACCTGCATATGTTGATTCTCTGGATTGTGACGATCATCGGTGTGCTCGTGTTTGGCGTCATGATCTGGTCAATCGTCCATCATCGTAAATCGAAAGGTGCCGTCGCGGCACAGTTTCACCACAATACGACGGCCGAGATCGTCTGGACAATCATTCCAATTTTAATCCTCGTCGGCATGGCGATTCCGGCGACAAAAGTGCTGGTCGCGATGGAGAAAACGGAAGACGCCGAGATGACGATCAAGGTCACTGGCTACCAGTGGAAATGGCACTACGAATATATGGACGAAGGCTTTGGCTTTTTCAGCGCCATGGATGCGTGGAGTAATGATATCCGCCAGCTGAAGTCTGGCATGGACCCGACCGAACACGATAACTACCTGCTTGATGTCGATAATCCGATCGTTTTACCAATTGAGACGAAAGTCCGAATTCTGACGACAGCCGCTGACGTGATCCATGCCTGGTGGGTACCGGATCTTGGCTGGAAGCGGGACGCGATCCCGGGCTTCATCAACGACAACTGGACATATATTGAAAAGGCCGGCACGTATCGCGGTCAATGCGCCGAGTTATGTGGCCGTGATCATGCGTACATGCCGATTGTGTTGAAGGCGGTGCCGAAAGAAGAATACGTCGCCTGGGCAGAAGAACAAAAGGCCGCAGCCGCAGCGGCGGCGGATGAGGCGAACAAGACGTTCACCATGGAAGAGTCGATGGCAAAAGGCGAAGAGGTCTACAAGAAAGCCTGCGCCGCCTGTCATCTGGCGAATGGTGCTGGCGTCCCCGGCGCGTTCCCGGCGCTGAAAGACAGCCCGATTGCGACCGGTGATATTGCCGCCCACATTGATATTGTTCTGAACGGCAAAGCCGGCACGGCCATGGCCGCATTCGGTGGGCAGTTGAATGATGCTGAACTGGCTGCAGTCGTAACCTATGAACGTAACGCCTGGGGTAATGACACCGGCGACCTGCTGCAGCCGACAGACGTCAAGGCTGCACGTTAATCAAATGACTTTAATAAATCTGACTAGATATAAACGAGGACAGACAAATGAGTGAAGCAGTCGCACATCACGACGATCATCACGATCACAAACCGACTGGCATAGGCCGCTGGCTCTTCTCAACGAACCACAAGGACATCGGCACGATGTATCTCGTGTTCGCGTTGATCATGTTCTTTGTCGGTGGCGCCATGGCAATGGTCATCCGCGCCGAGTTGTATCAACCGGGTATGCAATTTGTCGATCCGCTGTTCTTTAACGCAATGACGACAGTACATGCACTGGTCATGATCTTTGGTGCGTTGATGCCGGCCGGTGTCGGTCTGGCCAACTGGATGATCCCGATGATGATCGGTGCGCCGGACATGGCGATGCCGCGCATGAACAACATGAGTTTCTGGATCCTGCCGTTCGCATTTACATTATTACTGGCCACGTTTTTTATGGAAGGCGGTGCGCCGGCTGGTGGCTGGACGATGTACCCGCCGCTGGTATTACAGCTTGGTGACGGGTTTCCATTTCTGATTTTTGCCGTGCACTTTCTCGGCATCTCATCGATCATGGGCGCGATCAACATCATTGCTACCGTGTTCAATATGCGTGCGCCCGGTATGACATTCATGCGCTTGCCGCTGTTTGTCTGGACCTGGATTATCACGGCATTCCTGCTGATCGCTGCCATGCCGGTCCTGGCCGGCGGTGTCACCATGCTGTTAACAGATAAGTTTTTTGGCACGAGTTTCTTTGATGCGGCCGGCGGCGGTGACCCGGTCATGTTCCAGCATATCTTCTGGTTCTTCGGTCATCCGGAGGTCTACATCCTGGTGTTGCCATCGTTCGGCGTGATTTCACAGGTGATCCCGACGTTTTCGCGCAAACCGTTGTTCGGCTACGAATCGATGGTGTACGCGACGGCCGCGATCGCGTTCCTGTCGTTTTTCGTCTGGGCGCATCACATGTTCACTGTTGGCATGCCGTTGACCGGTGAGTTGTTCTTTATGTACGCGACGATGTCGATCGCGGTGCCAACCGGGGTGAAGATATTCAACTGGACGGCAACGATGTGGAAAGGATCGATGACGTTCGAGACACCGATGCTGTTCGCTATCGGCGTGTTGTTCATGTTCTCGCTCGGTGGCTTCTCCGGCCTGATGATGGGTATTACGCCGGTCGACTTCCAGTATCACGATACGTATTTCATCGTTGCGCATTTTCACTACGTGATCGTGCCGGGCATTATCTTCGGTATTATCTCTGGCGTGTACTTCTGGCTACCGAAATGGACCGGCCATATGTACGACGAGACGCTCGGTAAATGGCATTTCTGGTTGTCGACGATCTCGGTCAACGTGTTGTTCTTCCCGATGCACTTTGTTGGTCTCGCCGGTATGCCGCGGCGTATTCCGGACTACAACATCCAGTTTACGGAATGGAACCAGATCATCAGTCTCGGTGGTTTTGCCTTTGGCCTGAGCCAGTTGATTTTTGTCTGGGTCATTATTAAATGTGTTCGTGGCGGCGAGAAAGCGACCGATCAGGTTTGGGAAAGCGCACACGGACTGGAGTGGACGCTGCCGTCTCCGCCGCCGTTCCATAGCTTTACGACACCGCCGCAGGTGACGGAAGCCACGGCGCATTCATAAGCAAGGCAATGCCGGAAATGAACGAACACAACGCAACCCGACAACCGGATAATGATCTGGCGAAAAAGAATATTCGCCTGGCGATAATTCTGGGTCTGGTGGCGTTGGGTTTTTATGTTGGTTTCATTTTATTTTATGCAACCTGAAGCGGTAATCACGTCGACAAGAAGAACTGCGACGAAATTATTCGCGGTCGCGATTGCGATGTTTGGTTTCGGTTACTTATTAGTGCCGATTTATAACGTGTTTTGTGATCTGACCGGCCTGAACGGCAAGACAGGCACGATCAGCGCAACAGAAGTGGATCCGGACGGTATCGATCGCAGCCGTATGATTGCTGTCGAGTTCGACACGAACCTCCGGCAGTTGCCATGGGATTTCGAGGTCGTGGATCGCAAGGTGCGCGTGCATCCGGGCGAGATTGGAGAGGCGGTGTTTCGTGTGCGTAATAACGCTGACCATGAGATTGTTGGCCGGGCGATACCGAGCGTCGCACCAACGCAGGCAGCGATCTATTTCGACAAGACAGAATGTTTTTGTTTTGACGAACAACGCGTCAAACCCGGCGAGGAAGTGGAAATGGTCGTCAAGTTTGTCGTCAATACGGAGATACCGCAGCGCTTTGGCTCGCTGGTTCTCTCGTACACATTTTTTCAGGTGCCCGGCAGCGATAAAACTGCCAGCGCCGAAAAATCAGGACAAAATAAAAATACCTGATTTGTACATTTAATCCAGATTTAAACAAAACCAGAAACAGGGGTTTAGTTATGTCAAGTTCACACGGGGAGTACTTCATACCGGAGCCAAGTCGCTGGCCGATAGTCGGCACGCTGGCATTGTTCACGTCGTTTATTGGCGGCGGCATCATGCTGAATGGTTCCGGTTTCGGTACGTTTATTCTTGGTCTTGGTATCGCGGCGCTGATTTATCTGTTTGCTGGCTGGTTCTCTGATGTGATCAGTGAAAGCCTGTCCGGCAACTATAACAAGCAGGTCGATATCAGCTTTCGCTGGGGTATGAGCTGGTTTATTTTTTCCGAGGTCATGTTCTTTGCCGCGTTCTTTGGCGCGCTTTTCTATGCCCGTGTGTTATCCGTGCCGTGGCTTGGTGGCGAAGGTGCAAAATTCGTTACGCATGCGGTGCTGTGGCCGGACTTTCAGGCGACCTGGCCGTTGATGATGTCACCGGACAGCAGCGTCTACATGACGATCAAGGAAGTGATCCCTGCCTGGGGCATTCCGGCATTGAACACCGCCATATTACTGGCCAGTGGTGTCACCGTAACCATTGCCCATCATGCGTTAAAGCATAATAACCGTAAGGCACTGTGCTGGTGGTTGGCCGCTACGGTTCTGCTCGGTTTTATCTTTGTCTTCTTTCAGGCGGAAGAATATGTACATGCGTATAAAGACCTGGACCTGACCCTGGGCTCCGGTATCTATGGCTCAACCTTTTTCATGTTGACCGGTTTTCATGGTTTTCATGTGACGATGGGCGCAATCATGTTGACTATCATACTCGCGCGCGCGATCAAAGGTCATTTTACGCCGGAGAATCACTTCGCGTTTGAAGCCGTGGCCTGGTACTGGCACTTTGTTGACGTGGTCTGGCTCGGCTTGTTTGTATTTGTTTACTGGATATAAACGCTATGATTAATCCGTGATTTATACCGCGGATGTACAGGAAAATGACACGCTAAGTGTCATTTTCTTTTTGCGGCATCGATAAAGGTTGTTCGGGATAGATACCATGCGGTTGAATCCAGCCGGCGCAGTAGCCGACAAACAACAGGATAAACAGCAGTACAGAAAGTGAAATCCGTACTTTCAAAGAGTTCAGCGTTCGACTTGTCTGCCCCTGGTCCTTGACAAGAAAGATCATGCCGGAGCTGAGCGAGATCAGGATTACGACGATCAAGATTAAAATGACGATTTTAAAGACTACGGCTGCACTCATCGCGACGGAACAAGGAAGAAGAATCCGCACAGTATAGCCTTGAGTCCATACTAACAACATATGCAGTTACAAATCGGAGCCTGGCGTTTTTGTCCTGGACTGTGGCCGACCGTTGCCGTGTTGATCGTCTTGCCGGCATTAATCGGTCTCGGACTGTGGCAACTGGATCGGGCGGATCAGAAACGTAGTTTACGTATAAGTTACGAACAATCAGTACAACAGCCACCGGCATCCCTGCACGAAAACATGGAATTGCTGTCCGGTGAGGAAAAACATTATTGGCGGCGAGTGCTGGCCAACGGTCAGTTTGATAACTCGCTGCATGTGCTGCTGGATAACCAGGTTGTGAATGGTAAGGCGGGCTATTACGTGTTTACGCCGTTCAAACTTGAACAAACGAACAGGGTTTTTCTGGTCAACCGTGGCTGGATAGCAGCGGGCCTGGACCGAAGCCTGATCCCGGACCTGTCAGCGGCGACGGCAACAGTCAGGATCAAGGCAGAAATTACCGGTAAGCCACCGACTGGCGTCATGTTTAAACCGGCGCAGGCAGAAAAACTGGGCGATGGAATTTATCGGGTCAATGATATTCAAATCGATGAAGTTCAGTCGCTGTACACGGAAAAGTTAAGCAGGGCACTGACTCGGTTATCGCCTGACTCAGAGCAGGCATTGGTAGCGCAATGGTCAAAGCCCGGCTTTGGTGAGGCCAAACACACGGGCTATGCCTTTCAGTGGTTCGCGATGGCTACCGTATTGACACTGATTTTTATAATACTGAATTTAAAGAAGCAAGATACATAAATATGGCGTTATCCGCACAAACAAGAAAAGGGTTAATGGTCGTCGTGATCTGCATGCTGTTTATCGCGCCGTTTGTTTTTTCCTGGTGGTATCTGAACCATGCAGACAAGTCCGACCACACCACGACTAACTATGGTGAATTGATCCATCCGGCTCGACCCCTGCCCGAGCTGTCTGTAGTCAATACCAGTGATGCAAACAATACACGTGATTTTCAGGGCAAATGGAACCTGGTCTATTTCATTGCGAATGAGTGCGATGAAGACTGCAAGCAAACATTGTTCAGCCTGAACCAGATAGAGCAGGCGATGGGGAAATACTCATTGCGCGTGCAGCGTGTCGTTATCGCCTTACAGCCGGCCCAGGTCAAACAGGTGCTGGCCAATTATCCGGATCTCTGGCGACTACAGGTGCCGGCCGACGAGCAGGCGCCCGTCGTGGAAACATTCAAAACAGGCATAAACGAGTCACCGGCAGATGCACGTAGAATTTACATCGTCGATCCGCTCGGTAACCTGATGATGCAGTATGCATCGGATTTTGACCCATACGGTATTTTGCGTGATCTGCGCAAGCTGCTGAAATCATCACGGATCGGGTAGGCAGACGATGAAGTGGCTCGCAATTTTCACGGTAGTACTGGCGTTTGTTGTCGTCACGCTCGGCGCCTACGTGCGTCTTTCTGATGCCGGTCTTGGCTGTCCGGATTGGCCCGGTTGCTATGGTCATATGGTCGTACCGGCGCAGACGGAACTGATCGATCAGGCAAATCTGGCTTATCCGGAGCGGCCGATGCACCAGGCGAAAGCCTGGAAGGAAATGTTGCATCGCTATGTTGCCGGTTTCCTTGGCCTGTGCATCCTTGCGCTGGCGATAGGGGCCTGGCGTCAACGTGATAAAAACGAGCTGTCATTGTGGTTGCCGTTCGGTCTGCTCGCGCTCGTCATCTTCCAGGCATTGCTCGGTATGTGGACAGTCACACTGTTGCTGAAACCGGCCATCGTCGTCGCCCATCTGCTCGGCGGCATGACGATACTGCTGTTATTGTGGTGGCTGTGCCTCAGCCTGTGGCGACCGCAGCCGGTTGTCTCTGCCACACCCCGGTTCTCGCGACTTATCCTTGCCGGTCTCGCCGTGCTGTATATACAGATAATGCTGGGTGGGTGGACCAGTGCGAACTACGCGGCGCTGGTTTGCTCGGACCTGCCGATGTGCCAGGGGCAATGGTGGCCACCCATGGATTTCAACGAAGGCTTCACGCTGTGGCGTGGTGTCGGCCAGGACTACGAGGGCGGTGTCCTCGCTGTCGACGCACGCACTGCCATTCACGTCGCGCATCGTATCGGTGCCGTTGTGACCACGCTGCTGTTGCTGGTCGTGGCGCTACGCTCGCTTGTTGCCGGCTCGGCGATAATCCCGGCAGTGGCGGTGTTGATCCTGCTTGCCGGGCAGGTGACGCTGGGCGTGATGAACATTGTCCATGTGTTGCCGTTACCGGTGGCGGTCGCCCATAACGGCGGGGCTGCGCTTTTATTGCTAAGCGTCGCCACACTTCTGTATTATTCCCGCACACAGAAATTCACCGTATGAATGACGCCATGACGAACGAATCAACACTGGCCGGTGCCACCTGGCAGGACTATCTGGCCCTCTGCAAGCCAAAGATCGTCTCGTTGATCGTCTTCACTGCCGTCGTCGGCATGTTTCTCGCGGTGCCCGGCATGGTGCCGTTGCCAGCGCTGATCTTTGGCACGCTTGGCATTGGCCTGGCGGCGGCTTCCGCGGCTGCGGTCAATCATGTCGTCGATCAGCATATTGATTCCGTCATGGCGCGTACGAAGTTACGCCCGTTGGCCAAAGGCAATATCTCATCGCAATCCGCCATCCTGTTTGCGTTTATTCTGGGCGCCCTGGCAATGATCATATTAACAACGTTCGTCAACGTGCTGACCGCCGTACTGACGTTGTTATCTCTGATCGGTTATGGCTTTGTCTATTCAATGTGGCTGAAACGCGCCACGCCGCAAAACATTGTCATTGGTGGTGCCGCCGGTGCCGCCCCGCCCGTACTCGGCTGGACCGCGGTTACCGGGACGCTGGATCCAAGCTCGCTGATTTTGTTTTTAATCATATTTGCCTGGACGCCCCCGCATTTCTGGGCGTTGGCAATTTACCGTCGCGAAGAATACAAAAAAGTCGATATTCCGATGTTGCCGGTCACGCACGGCGCCGAGTTTACCCGTCTACACGTTTTGTTATACACGGTCGTATTATTCATTGTCAGCCTGTTGCCGTTTGTCACGTTAATGAGCGGACCGCTTTACCTGGTGGGTGCGGTTGGCCTTGGCCTCGGCTTTATCTGGTATGCCGTGCGTCTCTGGCAAACGAAAAGTGATCGGCTGGCGATGCAGACATTTTCCTATTCGATCATCTACCTGATGGCGTTATTTGCATTTCTTCTTGTTGATCATTACGTCCCGGTTTTCCTCTCTCTTATCAATTTTTCCTGATAGCTATCAGTGGCAGGCCTGACTGCGAATACGACTGAACTGCCGCGCTGGTTATATTTATGGCTGCCGCTGGTTGTTGTGCTGCTCCTCGTTGGTATCAACCAGGTCAGCCCGGAGTTTTATCTACTATGGCTCGAAGGCGAGCTGGGTTTTGTTGAGCTATGCACGCCACTCGTATTGTTGCCGGGTATCTATTTTGGTTTCCGTGTATTTCTCGTCAGCCAACAACAGGTTAAAACCTGGCTGCGTATATGGTTCATGTTAGTCACGCTTGCCTGCGTTTACATGGCCGGAGAAGAGATAAGCTGGGGACAACACCTGCTTGGCTGGGAAACGCCGGCAAGCCTGCAGGGCGTGAATGATCAGAACGAAACCAACCTGCACAATATCAGCAGCTGGTTTGATCAGAAGCCGCGCATTCTGCTGGAGATATGGGTGCTGATTGGTGGAATTATTCTGCCGATCAGTCGTTCGTTAAATAAATATTCCTACTCCCCGAACGATGACAGGTACTGGTTCTGGCCGACGCATGTTTGTCTGCCCGCAGCCTGCATCGCGATCTTGATAAAATTTCCGGAGCGGATTAAAGACGTGTTTCAACTCGATCCCTACCAGTTTGAAATAAGATGGAGTGAAGCGCAGGAGCTGTATTTTGCCGTGTTTTTGGCGCTGTACCTCGTCTCACTCTATCGGCGCATGCAAGCCCGGAGTATTACCGCCTAGTTTTTTCAGGATAAGTATTGCTGCAGCCTGTCGGCAAAGGTGCCCTGTGCCTGCATGATAAACTCGCACACTTCCCTGGCCGCACCCCTGCCGCCGTTTGCTTCGGTTACCGCGGCAGCCATCTCTTTCACCCGTGCATGCGCGTCGGCCACCGCGATCGGCAGCCCGACTTTTTTCATGGCCGGCAGGTCGATCAGGTCGTCGCCGAGATACATGACCTGTGACGGTTGAATGTCGAGTTTTTCCATTAAGCCAAGCAAGGCAACACGTTTGTCGTCCTGCCCTTGGTAGACATGATTAATGCCGAGGCTTTGCATGCGATCGGCAACTATTGTTGAACTGCGTGCCGTGATCACAGCCAGTTCACAACCACTGTCACGCAACATGACAAGGCCAAGCCCGTCGCGCACGTTAAACGCCTTATACTCGTTGCCATTTTCGCCCAGGTACAGGCTACCGTCAGTCAATACGCCATCGACATCAAACACGGCCAGTTTTACCTCGCGTGCAAGCGCAATCAATTCCGGCGTGGTTTGCATCAGACCACGCGCGCCCTGAGCAGATCATGCATATTGAGAATACCGACGAGATCGTTTGCTTCGTTCACGACCAGTAACGCGTTGATCTTGTGTTGCTCCATTAACGCCAATGCTTCCGCTGCCAGTTTATCCGGTGTGATCGTTTTACAGTTGCCGCTGATCACGGCGGAAACGGGCGTAGTAAGAATATCCACCTGTTTATCCAGCGTACGCCGCAGGTCGCCATCGGTAAAAATTCCGGCGATGTGATTGTGCCGGTCGACGACAGCGGTTGTGCCGAGACCTTTTGCGGACATTTCGACCAGCGCTGCCGATAATTTGGTATCGGTCTGTACCACCGGTATCGCATCGCCGGTATGCATAATATCGGCAACGTGCAGTAACAGGCGCCGACCGAGACTGCCGCCCGGATGTGACAGCGCAAAATCATCGGCATCGAAACCGCGCGCCTCCAGCAACGCGATAGCCAGTGCATCACCCATTGCCAGTGCGGCCGTTGTACTTGCCGTTGGTGCCAGACCAAGCGGGCAGGCCTCTTTATCGACACCAACATGGATTGCTACGGTCGCCTCCTGCGCCAGTGTCGATTCGCCCGCGCCGGTTAGCGCGATGAGCGGTACACCCAGGCGTTTTATCAGTGGCAGTAACGTAATCACTTCTTCCGTTTCGCCCGAGTTTGACAGGGCAATGACGACGTCGCTGGAAGTGATCATGCCAAGATCACCATGACTGGCCTCGCCCGGGTGGACAAAAAAGGCCGGTGTGCCGGTGCTGGCCAGCGTCGCCGCGATCTTGCCGCCAATATGGCCGGACTTCCCCATGCCAATCACGACGGTGCGGCCGGAGCAGTTCAATATGAACTCGCAGGCCTGCACGAAGGCCTGATCCAGGCGCGGCATGAGCGCCTGGATCGCATCGGCCTCGGTCTGTAACACGGCGCGGCCGAGTTCGAGTAGTTTGTCCTGTTCCGTACGGGTCATATCGGCTGCCTATATTACGATAATTGGCTGAACAACAGGGCCTGGTATGAAAAAAAACAGGCAAGCAGTACAGCACCCTCAGCGCGAGTAAATTTACCACTGCCGTGGATAAACACCATCCAGCCCATTAACAGCGTCAGGCCGAACATGACAGGCAGGTCGCGGTAGAGCACGGCAGGATCAATGACCGTTGGTGTGATCAGCGCGGGGATACCAAGCACGGCCAGCATATTGTACATGTTCGATCCGATGACGTTGCCGATCGCAAGCTCGGATTCTTTTTTGATCACACTCATGATCGATGCGGCGAGTTCCGGCAGGCTGGTACCGATGGCAATGATTGTCAGCCCGATGATCAGGTCGCTAAGGCCGAATGCCTGGGCAATGATGACAGCGCTGCGCACGAGTAACTCGGCCCCGCCAACGAGCAGGACCAGACCAATAACCAGTAACCACAGGGACTTTTTAACAGATAACGGTATTTGCAGTTCTTTTTCGTATTCCTGCAACAACAGGTCCTTTTCCTTGGAGCGGCGCGAAAGCACAACAATGATGACGGTGATGATGAACATCGACACGAGTAAGATACCGGCATCAACACGACTGAGTGACTGATCGAATAACGCGATCAGCCCGAGCAATAAAGCGGCAAACATGATCAGGTATTCGCGTATCAGCGTTTTAGAATTTATCGTGATGGGATACAACACCGCTGTCGCACCCAGCACCAGTGCAATGTTCGTGATGTTTGAGCCCAGCGCGTTACCGACCGCCATTTCGGTTTTCCCTTGCCAGGCGGCAACCGAACCGACGAGGATCTCCGGTGCCGAGGTGGCAAAGCCGACAATCGTCAGTCCGATGATCAGAGGGCTGACGCCCGCGTTTCTCGCAGTGCTGCCAGCACCAATGACAAAACGATCGGCGCCATAAACCAGGCAGGCGAGGCCGGCAATTAATCCGAGAGAGGCGAGCAACATGAAATGCAGTCAGGTTTAGTTGTTTCGGCGATAATGCCAGAATATCGATTGGTTCGATAGACAACGGCAACGAATACAACAGCAACCTCATGGATACACGGTTACAACAATTAACTGACTGGTTGAAACAGGCGGGCATACAGCTTGACTCCATCGCACCGGCTTCCGCCGATGCAAGCTTTCGTCGTTATTTTCGCGTTACCGCCAACGACACTAGCTGGGTTGCAATGGATGCGCCGCCGGAACACGAATCCTGCCGTGAGTTCATTGATATCAGTCGTCGACTGTTACGCGCCGGCTTGAAGGTGCCAGCGATTAAAGCGAGTGATACTGAGCAGGGGTTTTTATTGCTGACTGACCTGGGCACGGAACAATTCTTACAGGTAGTGAACGAAACGAACGCCGATACATTATATAAAGGGGCGATCGATTCGCTGGTCCTGATGCAGGCGCAGACTTCAGTCACCGGCCTGCCGGACTACGATGAAACGTTACTGCTGAATGAGATGAAGCTGTTTGATGACTGGCTGGTTGGTCATCATCTGCAACAGGACTATTCCGCTGACGAACAGTCGATGATCGATCAGTTGCAGGACCTGTTAATTGAAAATGCGCTACAACAGCCGCGCGTGTTTGTGCACCGTGATTATCATTCGCGCAACCTGATGACGAACGGCACTGAATCTCCTGGCATACTTGATTATCAGGATGCCGTGCATGGGCCGTTCTGTTATGACATCGTTTCATTATTAAAGGACTGCTATATCGACTGGCCGGTCGCGCAACGCCAGCAATGGCTGCAGTACTTTATCGATACAGCAGAGCAGGCCGGTATCGGGTTCGATCGCGAGCGGGTGCAACGCTGGTTTGATTTGATGGGTGTGCAACGTCAGTTAAAGGCCAGCGGCATCTTCTGTCGCCTGTATCATCGTGACGGCAAGGACGGATACCTGAAAGACATTCCGAGAACGTTACGCTACATCGTGCAACTGCAAGATGACTATGCCGAGTTAAACCCCGTCAGCCGGTTTATTCAGGAAAAGGTATTACCCGTATTTGAACGCGAGGGCGACCAATGCGCGCCATGATCCTTGCCGCCGGCCACGGTGAGCGTATGCGCCCGTTAACCGATCACACACCGAAACCGTTGCTCGAGGTAAACGGTAAACCGCTGATCGTCTATCATCTTGAGCGACTGGCTGCGTGCGGCATAACAGACATCGTCATCAATCATGGACGACTTGGCCAGTTGATCGAGAACAGGCTGGGTGATGGCAGTCTCTTTGGCGTTAATATTCAGTATTCCGCCGAGGGAGAGGCGCCGCTGGAAACCGGCGGCGGTATTTATCAGGCATTACCGTTGCTTGGCCGCGAGGCATTCATTGCCCTGAATGCCGATATCTGGACGGACTACGACTTTAATTCGTTGCCCCGGGCCATCGATGGTCTCGGGCACCTCGTGCTCGTACCCAACCCGAAACATAATCAGAACGGCGACTTTGCGTTGGAAAATAGCAGTGTGCGTAATACCGGCACGAATCAATTTACGTTCAGCGGCATCGGGCTCTACCGTCCCGAGTTATTTGCCTCAGCCAGTGCCGGGCGCTACTCGCTCACACCCCTGCTGCGCGTCGCGGCCGACCAGCAACAGCTGTCCGGCGTCGTCTACGAGGGTGTCTGGAGTGACATCGGCACGCCAGAGAGGTTATCGGAAATTCAATCCCAGCAATCAGAGTAAACACTCACCCACCCTGATAAAATCATTACAAACAGCAACTTAGGTTAACCTCACCGGACCGGCTATGCGGCCTCGTGAGTGCTTGCTATCAAATTTTCAGTTTGATACAGTTCACACTTTGTGCAGCGCACAAATCTACATGTAGTAGATACTAACTTTTTCTCAACTATATATTGTATAATCCGCGCCGACGCCCGGATGAGACGTGTGAACGTATGATTTTATCAGGCCAATCAACACTGCCGAACCTGCTACGACGCCATCGCGTCGCTGCCGTGCTATGGGTATTGCTGGCCGTTCTGTCACGCGATCTATTGGCCACGGACCTGCTCCCCGCTGATACGTCAGACAGCGCCAGCGACAATACACTGCGAATACTATATACGCGCCAGTTTCAGAACGATGTCGGCATCAGTGATGTTGAGCAGCGTCTGATTGCAACCTATGCCGCCGAGCATGATCTCGAACTGCGCTGGATCGAAGTCGATCGCCGCTGGCAGCTATTGCATCATCTGCATACAGGTGAAGGCGATATCGTGTTGGCAGAGAACGAATCGTTACGTGCCGGCATCCATGATACTGCAACGATGCTGGAGCCCTGGTCTGTGTCAGCGCAACAGGTGGTGAACCGTAAGGACAGCGCACGTATCAGCCACATCGAAGACCTGGCCTTTCGCCAGGTGGCATTGAAGAAATCATCACCGGTGTTTCCCCTGGTCAAGCAGATGGCGGAACAACATACCGGTATGGACGTGGTGGTTATCCCTGAATTGATGTCAGAGAACGACATACTGCAGCGAGTCAGTACCGGTCAATTCGACCTGACCGTGATGGACAGTTTACGCCTGAACAGTTTGTTGCCGGAACATACTGACCTGAACGCCAGTTTTGATTTAACTTCACCACAACGTATGGCGTGGTACGTCAGGCCGGACTCGGACACATTGGCCGCCTCACTCAACACGTACCTGAAAAAATACCTGTTGGCGATGAACCTGTCGGATATCGCCAAGGATGATCTGCCTGCCCTGCAGGAAAAACGAAACATTCGCTTGATCACGTACCAGAGTCCGACCAACCTGTTTTATAAAAACGGGGAGATCGCCGGCTTTGAATATGAGTTGATCAACCGTTTTGCCAAAAAACATCGCATGCGCGTTGAACTTGTGCTGGCCGAATCGCATGAGGAAATGAAGCAGTTGCTGGTCTCCGGCCAGGGCGACGTCATCGCGGCCTCGTTACCGCGACAAAGCTTGACGTCGAAAGAGTTGATGTTTACGCAGCCTTATCTTTACTCTGCCCCGGTTGTCGTTGGACGTAGCAGCGATGATCGTATCGTTGATATCCACGAGCTGGAAGGTCGACGGATTCATTTGCCGGCCGAGAGCCCGTACATGGCATTGCTGACTCAATTGCAACGCTGGCATGGTGTCGAATTCCAGGTAATCGAGGCACACAAGGGCATGAACACCGAGTCGACGCTGTTCATGGTGTCGCAGGGCATGTATGACCTGACCGTTGTACCGAGCCATCAATTAAAGTCGGAATTAAATCGTCAGATTGGATTGCAATCCGAGTTCGCCCTGACCGAACCACGCTCAAATGTGTGGGCGGTACGCGCCAGCGATACAAAGTTGCTCGCACAGTTAAATCGGTTTATTGCCAATACCTATAAAAACCACACGTATAACAACCTGTATGCGAAATACATACGTCGACCGAAAACGCAGAATGGCGATGCGCGGTTACTGGCCAGGATTGAACAGCTTTCACCGTATGATGCCGATATTCAACGGGCGGCCGAGCTGCACGATTTTGACTGGCGCCTGATCGTTGCCCAGGTATACCAGGAGAGCCAGTTTAACCCGTTAGCCGTGTCTTCGGTTGGGGCCGAAGGCTTGATGCAGATCATGCCGGCGACGGCAGAAGACCTTGGTGTCGATATGCCGTACGATCCGCAACAGAGTATTGCCGCGGGCGTGGCCTACCTGAGGCAGTTGCGTGACAGTTTCGAGGACGAGCTGTTACTCGAGGACCGGATCTGGTTTTCGCTGGCGGCCTACAACGCGGGGCTGGGACGAATCGAACGTGTTCGTCGTTATACCGAACAGATCGGCCTGGATCCGAATCGCTGGTTCGGCAATGTCGAGGCCGCCATGATGCAGTTGGCCAAACCGGTCGAACGAGACGGTGAAACCAAAATTCGATGTCGCTGTGGCCAGACCGTTGTCTATGTCCGCGAGATAAAAACACTGTACCAGAACTACATTAAACTGACCGAGGCAACCGAGCTGGCCAGTTTCTCCACGCGTGTCCTTGCCTTAAACGACAGCTAGACGTTGTATCCTGGCACGCTTTCTGCCATATATCCGTTAAACTCTTTATATAACACAGGCTAGATCGGCCAATTGGCTGATTTAGTGAGGATATCGTGCATGCGCCAATGTTTTTCCAGCCTGCTTTTGTCGCTGATTGCCTACAGTTCGGTGGCATACACGCTCGACTTGACGCCAGCCGATACACAATTTGAATACATGTCAGTCGTGGCAATGCGTGAGTTGGCGGCCCGTTATGAACATGGCGAGGGCGTGCCACGTGATATGAACCAGGCGATCAAAATCTATTGTCACGCCGCGCGTAAAGGCGACGCCGATGCCAATTATCAGCTGGGCTGGATCTATGCGAACGGACGGGGTGTGCCGCGTGATGATGCGATTGCTGCGGCCTGGTTTTCGCGGGCCGCGGAGGCCGGCGACCGGTTTGCGCAGAAAATGTTGCAGCGGCTGACCACGGTCGCTGTTGAGGATAATCGTCGTTGTCTGCTGGCGAATGGCAAGGAGATATTACCGCCGATTAAAAGTGTACCGAACCCGGATAAAAAACTGATCCATTACTGGGTGCAACGCCTGGCACCGGATTATGAACTTGACGCCAACCTGGTGCTGGCGGTCATCGAAACGGAATCCAACTTTAATGTCAAAGCGCGTTCGGAAAAAAACGCGCAGGGACTGATGCAATTAATCCCGGCGACGGCGGATCGTTTTAACGTGGACGATGTCTGGGACCCATTGCAAAACCTGCATGGCGGTATGGCCTATCTACGCTGGTTGCTGGATCACTTTAAAGGCGATATCAGCCTGGCACTGGCCGGGTATAACGCCGGTGAAAATGCAGTTGCGCAATATAAAGGTGTGCCACCGTTTCAGGAAACACGCGCTTATGTAAAACGCATTTTAAAATTGTTGCAGGCAGCGCACGACGCCTAACAACGTTTATATCGGACCATCGCCGTAAGCAGTAATCCTGCGAATAATAACGGCAGTGTAGCCGGTGCAGGCACACTGGCCATTTCCACCGACAGGCTGTCAAGGCTGAAGCCGTTGCCAGCTACATGCATAATACCGAGACGCTCACCGGCCAGTAGCAGCTGGTTGTCCAGCGAATGCAATCCGGATGAATCAAATGTGACCACAGCCGCCGGGTGAACCACATATTCGCCGATGTCCTGGCTGCCAACGCCGGAGACAGTAAAGCCAATTAATGAAACCGGTAAATTAAACTGAAAGGTCAGGCTTTCACTGAAGCCGCTACCGGCATCGAGCGCATCCGTATTATCACCGGCCCCGGTTGCGTTGACACCGAAACCGTTATTGGTTCGATTCAGCAGTCCGTCACTCGTGGCGACAGTGAGTATCAAGCCGCCTGACGACAGGTTAAATGAGACCGCTTCGTCCAGAGTCTCGATCAGTGGACTGCGAAAATCAAATTGAATCGGCATGGCCTGGACTGGCACCGCCGTGAGAAGAAAAATAAAAACAAGAAAGTGTTTCGTCATGACAATGCTCCCTGTCAGTAAAAAATCCGTTTACACCCTGCGATTATACGGTGGCGCTGATCGACGTCAATAAATATGACCTGTGCGGGGCATCGCTTATACTGGCGCCTCACCCAAATGAGTGAATGAAATGCAAAGTGTTAACGTGATCCCGGTTTTTAATCTTGCCTTGTCGTTTATCCCGGCGTTTGTTGTCGTCGGTATCATGTCGTACTGGTCATTGAGCGGAAAAACGTCCGTGTACGCGATCGCGCGCATGTTGGTGCAACTGATCGCAATCGGCTACGTGCTTACCTATATTTTTGAAACGAACCAGTCGCTGATCGTGGTGGCCGTGTTAATCATCATGCTGCTGGTTTCCAGCTGGATCGCATTACGACCGTTAAGCCGGACCAACTCGCAACTGTATTTCAATGTGTTAATCGCCACATCACTCGGTGGCGTCAGCACGCTGTTTCTCGTGACTACCTCGGTGCTGGAGCTGCAGCCGTGGTTTGCCCCGCACATGGTCATACCGCTGGCCGGGATGATATTTTCAAATGCAATGAACACGGTCAGCGTGGCGGCTGAACGCTTTGAATCAGAGACCGTGAACCAGGTGGATTATATGAAGGCACGCAATAACGCGATGCGAGCAGCGATGATCCCGGTCATTAACTCGATGTTTGCCGTGGGTCTCGTGTCGTTGCCCGGCATGATGACCGGCCAGATCCTGTCTGGCGTGTCACCGCTGATCGCGGTGCGCTACCAGATCATGGTCATGTGCATGATTTTCGGATCCTCCGGTATCTCCGCGGCCTGCTATCTGTGGTTGATGCGCAAACACAAGCTGGAAGAGGCCGAACCACAAAGCCAATAAGTGTTATCTGTATTCAACGCAGGCCTTTTAGGAACCGTGCAACGCGATCCCTTTCGGCCGGGCCCAGGCTTTCAATCACTTCGACCCCGGCGAGCGTATTATCGTCATAATCAAAGCCGGGCGAGACGGCCTCGCTGAGCAGGCCATAACTGCCCGAGCACAATTCCGCCGCCTTCCACTCGCCACCTTTGACCACGAGTTGTAGCTGCTCACCGTTACTGAGATCAGGACCCAGCACGGCCTCCCTGATCTCGCCTGTCGGATTCATAATGACGTAGCGAATCGGTGCGCCGGCATGATAGTAATGAATAATGTCGGACCGGTTTTTATGCAGGTATCCAATCGGACTGTCATCTGTCAGCAGGTAATACATCGACGTGAGCCACCTTCGTTCGCCGACATCCGTATTCATACAGTGTGCTGATTCGTACGTGCGGCGGAAATAACCGCCTTCCAACGGGTGCGGCTCCAGTTTCAATGTTTTTATGATGTCTTCTTTCGTCATTATTTTTCAGTTAATTCGCGCCATTAGTTCATCCAGGCCGGGATAGTTATCCGCTGTCAGCACGTATTTATTTGCATGCGCACTCCATTTTTTACCGGCACAAAAAGCAGCAAGAAATCGATCACGGTCAACGACGCGGCGGCCACCAACGGCATGCACGCCGCGCGCAAACAACGGATCCGGCACACAACCGGCCGTCGGGCCAACAATGACAAAACGTTTCGCAGCGCGACAGCGTGCGAGCACGTCATCCAGCGTATCATTCAACATGACGGTGCAGGTGCTGACGACTTTTTCACACGAGCCAAGTTCGGCCGGGTCCAGCGTGACGCGAACATTGTCCTCATCCCGTACCAGTGACTGGCGTAACTCGAGCACGGTCAGCCTGGCCCCGGACTTTTTTATTTCCGGTAGCAACGGTGGAAACAGCCCGATCATACCAATGTGTTCGTTTGGCTGCGCATCGATATGGCCAAGCGGGTCGATACTGGTCGGTGGCTGCCATTGAGCGCGGCTGAATAATTGTTGCGATAGCGCGTTGATAGCGGCAAAGGCCAGCGTCTTTGTCACGGCATCGGTGCTGCCAAGTTGTTGCGCAAGCCCGGCCGCCGGCATTCCGGAGACGCCATTGTCTCCATAGCGTGCGCGTAACCTAGCCTCGGTACCTTGCAGTTTTATATAACTAAACCCTATCGAGCCATCATCAAGTTCCAACGCACAAAACTCCGCGTCTTTTCTGCCGGGCGCTGGCGGCAGGTGCAAGGCCGCTACCGTCGACGGGCCAAGGCTGGCAGACAGTTGCGCAGCAATTGACAGGTAAGCATCGGTAATGGAGTGCATGCAGATAGTGTATCGCGGATACGAGCCGTCGAGCGTGTTCAGCAATTATTGTTTCAGAGGTTAACGAACCCGTTTATGCAGGTACTCAAGCACCTCGTCCATCAAGCGGTTTATGCAAGCGTAGTGTTGTTGCGGGGCGGACAATAACTCCGCCTCTGACTGGACGTGCGTCGCCTGAACCAGTTCGTGCCGGCAATTCACAATCAGTGTTTTAGCCGAGTCTTCGGTTGTCTCCAGGTGAAACTGTAAACCAATGACATGATCACCCAGCTGAAACGCCTGGTTGTCGCAAGCGTCGCTTTTTGCCAGTCGAACCGCGCCGTCCGGCAAATGAAAGGTTTCGCCGTGCCAATGAAATACCTGGTTTGTCGTCGGAAACTGAAACACCTCGTGGCCTGCAGGCCGGATGGCTTCGATCGGAAACCAGCCAATCTCTTTTTCTGAATTGGCAAACACCTCCGCGCCCATGGCGACAGCGATCAATTGTGCGCCGAGGCAAATGCCAAGCACCGGCTTCTCACTTTTAATAAAACGACTGATGAATGTCTTTTCTGTTGCGAGCCAGGGATAATCGTCTTCATCGTTGACGCTCATCGGGCCTCCCATAACAATAAGAAAGTCGACATCGTCAATGTCTGGCAGCGGTTCGGAGTCAAACAGTCGCGTGCAGGTGATTGTATAGCCATGTTGCAACAGCCAGGGTTCGATACTGCCCAATCCTTCAAATGGCACGTGTTGTAAATAGTGCGCTCGCATAATGTATAAATAGCGTTGTTCGTTATGGCAGTGGTGCTGGCGTTTGCGGTTAATTTACTCGACGCGCACTTATTGATTATTTTCAAATTCGGCAAACACTTCAGCGCCGGTCATATTTTTCGTCTCGTTGGAGAAGCTGTAATAAGCCGGTTTTTCGTCGATGAAGATCTGATGTGTTAACGCGTAATCAGCGTCGGTTTCCATTAAACCGGCTGGCAAATGATACTGATTGGCCGACTTTAAATAATAGAATAAATGCGTGCCGCATTTTGAGCAAAATCCCCTGTCGGCCCAGTCGGAAGAGGGATAACGGGTCACCAGAGATTCATTTTTGAATTTCACTGAACCACCGCAGTCAATCGCCAGCATCGGCCCGCCGGCCCACTTTCTGCACATGCTGCAGTGGCACGCCGCCACTTCCGTGCTCGATAGCTCTGCTTCTATTGCCACTGAACCGCACAGGCATTGAGTATTCACGTTCATATATCTCTCTCCAATTGTATGGTTGATATCTCTGGTTAAGTTGCACCAGCCCGCACCTGGTCAGGTTAGGGCATCACTTGCCCCACTCGTTTCCGTCCGGATGATCCGGAACCGTATAAGGACTGACCCGGTCGAGAATATGGACGCGAGTCTTTTCGAACATTGTCGCCAGCAACGATTCCCCAAGCCCGGACCCGGCGGTACCGACATAAACAGTGATGCTCTGCTGCTTTAACTCTTGTTTCATGAAGGTAAACGCAGTGACAACGCCTTCGCTATTTACCAGTCGCCAGTAGAACCATAATCTTGCAGGTCGATTGCCATTAAATGTCTCGAGTGCATTGCCGTTTGCACTCAACGTAACAATCAGCAGGTCTCATGCGTTGCCTAACATTTCGATTGGACCTGATTGTATCGTATGAATAACGCCGTCGTTATCCAGATCACGCTTGCCGATGCAACCTGCCTGTTCAGTAGATACGGAAAATGACAAAGCCAAAAGTGACAGTGTAATAGGTTGTTTCATTGCTTCTTGCAAGCTGTACCGAAATGCGAGCACAGTATCACGCGTCATCTCTAGTGACTGCTAGAAACCCATAATTGTTCAGGTCGAATCCTGATGCTGTGTTGTTTGGGGTGTTATTACGGTAATAAGTACGGTCTTTCAAGTTCGCCCGACACCATGTTCATATACCAGCCGACCGCCAAGCCAGCCGCCAACGACCAGACAAACGAGAGCTATCACATCCACGCACAATAGAGTTAAATTTGGTGCAATGGGCTGGAATTGTTCCTGACCCAATAGTAACCGTACGGAAAATAGAGTAAACGCAGCAAACATTAAACTCATGTGCCAATAGGTGTCCCGCAGTGGTGGGCCTTCCGGAACCTTTGAAAGTTCCACGAACCCGGCCAACATGGCGAGTAGCGCCATGCTACAACCCACTGCCAGAAGGCCTGCCGACCAACGCCAGGCTACCTCGCCGAAGTGCAGGCTGGCAAAGTCGGCAAGCACCGCCAGTGGCCAGCAGGCAATGGGGAAATGTACCAACGACGGGTGCAGCGGGTGCTGCATGATTTATAGCAACAGGCTGAGCAGGGTCAGAAAACCGGCAACTGCCACGCCGGCATGCACGACCACTGCCGCCTTGGGTGCAATTTTCTTCCGCACATGAAATGATGCCAGGAAGAAGCCACCCAGAGCGGTGACTAATAACAACACAAAGCCGATTAAGACTTGCTGCGGTGCGGAGCCCAGCAACAGTATCGTGATCAACAGTACCAATCCGGTAGCACCCAGCAAGGCATGCACCACGGACAATGCCCAAGGGGCGAGTTTGCCGCGTAACACACTGGTTGCCAGTACCAGACCACCCACGGCGGTAATTCCAAATGCGATCAAAGCGTAATTCAACATATTCAGTTCCTCTTGTTAATCGAGACTCACAGCTGCAGTCCCGGTTGTGAGCCTCGCGACTGCGTTGCGCGATGATTAGTGCAAACTGGCCAGTTTTACGTGCTTCATACCCAACGCCTGAGCCACGTCATACATCGCCTGGTTGAGAATTTTGTGGGTTGTCAGATCCGCTTCGTAGCCCGCGCTGTTGTTGATATCCACCATCACCTGATGATGAATCTTGTTGGATACCGCCTTGTCGAAAAGGTAGCCGCTCCAGAAGGTGCCATCGGGTGTAGTGCCGGCAGTGACCAGAGTTTTTGCCAGTTCCGCGCCGCTTAACGGGGCGGGTTCGGGTAAGCTGACACCAGCCTGAGTAGCGTGCTTGAGGCTGAGATTGATGGCTAGATCCATACCGCCGAGGAAGGTATTGACCTCAGCTTCACCATATTGCCGTGTCAATTTTGCAACTTCCGCGTTGACGGTTTCCATGCCAAGCATAGAAACCAGCGCTTTCGCAAAGCTGAACTTTTCACTGCCACCGCCGGCTTTTACCAGCGCAGCCGTTACCGCCAGAGCAGGCTCACCCTGGTAAGACGCACCACCAAACATGTTCACGGGAGCTGAGTGTTGCGAGGTGCTGGCTTGATGTTGGCCACCATCATCGGTGCTGGCGCAACCGTTCATCGCGGCAGGCAAAGACACGATCAGAGCAATGGTCATTGTACCTGCCTGCAAACGGCAACGGCGGTTCGAGCGTGTGGAATGCGGTTGGGTTGTCATGGTGTCCCTCCTGAGGGGTTGAATAAACGGTGGTATCTCAATGCAGAGCAACGCTCTGACAATGAGATGACACGAGCGCCAGTCACGTTCCCGCAAGGGTTCAGCTGAAGAGAAAGCGCGCCAGTTCGTCGCGCGCCGCATCGCCGCCGGGAGAGTGCTAGCGGTACCTGCGTCTTTAGGCCGGTGCGGATGCCATGATGTCGTAATAGTGATCGACAAGTTGACGGATGCCGATCACTCCACCCGAGGCGTATAAGGTCGCCCCGCCTTGGTCATAGGGTGTGGTGGTGATCGCCGGGCCTGCAACCCCGGGCATGGACACTATTCGTGCTTTAGACGGGCAAAGTGCGCAGCGAGATTTTCAATGTCCGCATCGGTCAAGGATTGGGCCATGCCATTCATCATCGGGTTACTGCGTGAGCCGTCCCGAAATGCGCGTAGCTGTATTTGCAGGTACTGTTCTTTTTGTCCTGCCAGGTTGGGCAAAGCCGGGTTATTGCTGATGCCTGCGCTACCATGGCAACCGGCGCAGCGGGCCGCTTTCTGCCTGCCCGCATTCAGGTCGGCCGCTTGAGCGGTGAATGCCAGGGTCAATAATCCGGCAAAGGCTATGAATTTGTGCATGGGTGATACCACTTGTGATTGATCTTGCGTCAGTCGCCTTGGCTTGGGCTCTATCTGATCGGATACCGCAGCCGTCCCTGCGTTTCCGGATTCATGGCCCGGCCGGGGCGTCGTTGTCCTCGCCCGCCAGTCGCGCCAGTACGCCGGCGACTATGCGATCGCAGCGCGTGCCGGCAAAACTGAAGGCATCTTCCTGCTTCAGGTCAATTTCACGCGCAATGGCTTCGCGTAGCAGGCCCCGGGCACGGAAATAACGGGATCGCACAGTGGCTTCCGCTATGTCCAGGCAGTTTGCAGTTTCTTCAACGGTCATTTCTTCGAGCGCCCGCAGGACAAATACGCAACGAAACGCATCGGGTAATTTGTCGATATTTCGTTCTATCAGACGACGGACTTCAGCGCGCTGGGCGTCCTGTTCCGGGCTGGCTGAGGTCGCGTTTGGCATAGGGGCATCCTCGGCAGTGGGTGAATCCACAGCGGCATCTGCGTCGATGGGGATGATCGCTGCTCGGCGTTGATGTTTGCGCTGGCGTACCAGCGCTTCATTGATGACGATCCGGGTCAGCCAGGTGGACAGTTTGGCGTAGCCCTGAAACTGACCGATGTTGCGATAGCCTTTCAGATAGGCGTCTTGCACCGCCTCTTCCGCCTCCTGTTCGTTCTTTAGGATGCTGCGTGCGGCGCGATACAGTAATTGATTGTAGCAGCGCATAACCCGTTCCAGGGTGACGGTGTCACCAGCAGCCATTCGTTGGGCCAACTCGGCATCGCTGGTTGCGTCAATGGTCAATTCGTCTGGGTTCAACATCGGTTATGCACTCATCTCTGCGGATACTGTGACATTGGATGCCTTCGGCAGGCGCTGCGTTCCCGGTTTCCATTAAATGTCTCGAGCGCGAACCGGGCTTCGTCCTCCTCATTAAGCCAACGAACGGCTTCACCCCTGTTATTAAACAGCCTCAAGTGCTCCAAGGAATTGGCCGAACAGACGTCGTAGATTATCGTATGAAATGACATACCCCGGGGAAAGTAGCTGACCAGTTTCACAATTTGCAGACCGTGCTTTTTGTAGAAGTCTTCTGTCCAGCTTGCCATGCTTGAAATACATAATCTGGTCATGGCAGAAAGATAGGCTTTTGAGAAATCGGCTAACTCGTGCATGCCTAGCACGCGGGAGTTCACAGGAATTGATTACGTTTCATTCACTTGCATAAGTTGATATTCACCCTCGGCGCCTGATGCAACGGATACCGTTTGCCAGCCTTTACTCTTATAAAACTGTAACGCCCGGGTATTTTCAGAAACGCATTTGAGTGTGGCAGGGCGCCCGATGTTCTGCAAGCAAACCGAGAGTAACCGTGACCCGATGCCTTGATTGAAATGTTCAGGCAGAACAAATAAATGGTGGATGAAATTCTCTTGTTGCCAGGCAGAGATAAAACCAAGCACTTTCCTGTTGCGTTCGGCAACCCAGATCCTTTCGCCTTCCGTGTCTTGTTCAAAGTCATCTCGACTGATTGCATTTTCACGCAACCAATGAAATTCTTTCGATCGGGTTTGATAGTAAACCTCCTGAAGCTGGTTTACATCTGACGGCGCCATTTCGCGAATGATCAAGCTAATACGCCGGATAAAACCTGACAATAGAAAGGTGGGGTTACATCAGCGATCCCATACGAATTACCAGTAATGTGTTTTATTGTGTCAATTTGATAATTCACGAAATGCCTGCTTTTAATAGCGGAAGTAATAAGTTTGATACCCTTGATTCTCTATTACTAGCTATAAATTAAAAAAATAATTTACCAAAACTTCCACCATGGCCTAAGCCCTACAGTGATTATGCTTCCGTCTGCCAATTGAACTTTTATTGCCTTGTTTTTACGCTCGTCTCCTTCATAACATTGATCGGGAAAATTGATGTCATCAAACTGATAAAGTTCTCGTACAAAAAATGGCTGAAAAGAATAACCGCAATGACATGTAATTGTAGATCCATCCAATTTCTCGGCGTTTTCTCTGGTAAATTCAAATTCACATCCGCAATTCTCACACATGCATTTTGCAATATTAACTTCTGTGTCAGCCATCAAAATATCCTGTAAGCGTAGTGCCCTATGAGTTATTGCCACATAACGCCTGAGCTAAGGGGCGGGCGCATAAGCGACCATCCTGCCGAAGGCGAACTTGAACGAATTGTTAGGTGTCTGTGTGAGGTGGTTCATAACTTACTCGGGAAGTTTTGCAAAAGAGGTCACTTCCTCAAGATCTCGGCTCCAGTTTGCTTTGCTGTCTGTAAAAATATGAGCTTTGGGTGATATCGGGACGTCGCAATCAAGGCTACCAGCTGGCACGACTAATGTTTTGTTTGACTGCATGTAGGGAAGCGCCGAACCACAGTTAGAACAAAAACTTTTTTGATGCCGGGTTGAGGGAAGGTTATATATTGATATATTGTTTTCGCCAGATACCCAGCGTATTACAGCAGCACTAGAAAAAAGATTTGCTGCATGAGCTGAACCTGTATCTTTCTGACAGTGCTTGCAGTGGCAAAGAAAGAAGTGTTGAAACTCACCTTCGACTTCAAAGGTGACATCACCACAAAGACAAGAACCTGGATATGTCATACGGGTGCCAAACGCTGCGCTCAGCCGCATCTCTAAGGCGTAGCCTTAGAGTTGTCAGTCTTCAGCGCCTTGTTAGATGCTGACCACAACATCATCAATCTTCCAGCCATTTTCATTAATCATTCGAATAGATTGCTTTTCCTGTGATGATGATTCATTCCCGCAAATATCGTTTTGCGAGTATTCAAGCTTGGCTGTATTTCCGGTAATTTCTTCCTTTATAAGTGCAATTTCTTTGCATTTGGCTAATTCCCTGGAGAATTCCAGGTAAAATAATATGACCTCGTCGCGAGTTTTATTCATTGACTCCATGTACTGAGGCATTTTTGACTCCACTTCCTCTTGCTTGCGTTTCGTGAAATAAGCCTTCTCCTCATAAAAGTCTATTCCCTGTATTACTTTTGAGTTGTATTCCTCATAGATCTGGCTGGGTGATCTATCTGTTGTGCAAGCAGACAGTATTAGTATTGATAACGAAAATAGATATGTTTTGACAGATTTCATATTGATCCTTTTAGGCATCTAACGGCTGAACTCACGGGCGGCGAGCCGCAGGCGAGCAGTCCGTGTGGAGTGATTGGTTAGATATCATTAATGATGTCATGTTGTATTATCTAAATCTTTGCAAGACATAATTTCTTCTGAAATTGTAAAAGACGGCGAAGATTTACGGTCAATAGATAAAATTGGGTAATCTGTAGTTTTTTCATTGGTTTTTATAATATATTTATGACCTGCCTCAATTTGCACAGTCAATCTAGCATCACAATAAGAGGGGATGAATTCATATATTGGTTCAGATGAAACCCCGGATGCAGCAGCAGTTAACATACATATAGGTAGTAATAAAAAGCACCCTAGATCGGACATAATATTATTGTTAGTTTTTGTATTGTCCGTTGCTATTAATTTTTTGCGAAGCAATTCGCCTTTATAATCAATTACTATCTCTCCAGCTTTATATGAGATTTCTTTCCCTGCCAGGATGTCTTCGCCGTTTATGCTGATATTTTTAGATAAAACTTGAACATTAGCTTCATCAAAAATTTTACCCTTTAAACTTGTATTGCCTATGCTGATAGTGCAGCCGTAGAGGATTGCCAAATATAACGTTAAAATTAGTTTTGTCAGATGCTTCATTTTTTCATTAACGATACCTAACGCTGCAATCACGCGCTTGTCGCGTGCATTGCCTAGTTAGGTGGTAATTTCACGCTCGCTTTGACAGCCAAGCATGAATTAGCCCTGCCTGAAAGAACTGGACAGGTAAATCAAAACCTCCAGATTTAATAATTGATTCAATACTGGTTGAAGGTAAAACTCCAACATCGGTAGCATAAGTTTTTCTCATACGTTCTAACGTCTCCGATGTAATATCCGCCGCACTCATCATATTCATCCAGCCACGTAGCACTACCTCATACTCCAGTGATTCAATATCTGATGCAAGATCTGAGCTTGCAAGAACGCCATTCGCTTTGAGTCTTTTCGCAATTTCCCTGAAGAACTTAGAACGATCATCAAATTCTAGGATAAACTGTGATACCAAGAAGCAAGTAGCAGCATCATAATCTTCGATTTCTGGAAGTGAATCCAAATAACCTTCGTGAAAAAAGCAACGAGATTCAATACCTTCTTCTTGCGTCCGCCTGCGACAGATATCAAGCATTTGTCCAGATGGCTCTACTGCAGTAAATCTCCACTCAGGATTGCGAGACGCAAGATAGATTAGTTCGTCGCCTGTACCCACCCCGACTCAAAGTATATTTGCATCTTGAGGTAGCTCAGCGAACATCGACCCGAGGAGCAAATGTAGGCAGTTTCGTATCGACGCTGTTTTAGCCCACTGCGCGTCGTAGTTTGCTGCTTGTTTATCAAAAAGAGACTTTATTTCATCTTGATGCATATCTAGAATCCTTGGGGACTTGGTAACCTAACTATATTTTAAGGGACAGTTAGTCCGCTAAGGCATTATAGAGAGTAGAGAGTGGACATTGTGAAAAACCTCCCTGTTTCAATTAGATATGCAGTGATTTTATTCTAGACCGTCTATAGCGGCGGTGTCCACTTTGCTTATTTTATATCCATGGTTTCAATATTCCCCTATATTTTAGCGATCTATAAGGCTTGCTTTATTAATTTATATTCAATAGCTTAGAGAGATCGTTAAAATACTTTTAGCGGACATTTTAGGAGGGTATTTCCAGGGAGGGGCAAAATGAGTCAGGATTCCATGCCTAAATTACTCGATCAAATCTGGAACAAGATCCGGTTTTTGCATTACTCAAGAAAAACAGAGCAATCTTATACTCAGTGGATACGCCGCTATATTATTTTTCATAACAAACGTCACCCGAAAGATATAGCAGGTGAAGAAATGGTGTATACCCATGTGCTAAACAAGGGTGGCAATGGTGTGAAAAGTCCGCTCGACAATCTTTAATTCAGGATTGGCAGCGAGTGCAATAAAAACTTGAGCGTTGACCAATCCGTTTAAGCGTGATCGGTTTGTTGCAAACCGGGCACGGATCGCCGGCCTTGTCATAAACCTGTAACTCATGACGAAAGTATCCGGGCTTGCCGTCGCCATCAACAAAGTCGCGTAATGTCGTGCCGCCCTTTTCAATGGCCAATGTCAGTACGGTTTTAATTTCTTTGCATAGTTCGTTGCATTCACGTTTGCTCAACTTGCCGGCCCTGCGCAGGGGATGGATGCGCGCGGCAAACAGCGCCTCGTTGGCATAGATGTTACCGACACCGACAACGATATGACTGTTCATGATGAACGTCTTGATCGATTGTATGCGTTTGCGTGACACGATGAACAGGTAGTCGGCATTGAAGTCCTTGCCGAGCGGTTCCGGTCCCAGGTCTTTTAACAGGGCATGTTGCAATGGATCGTGCGAAGTCCAGTGTATTGAGCCGAAGCGTCGAGGATCGGTAAACCGCAAGCAAACCCCGCTGTTGAACCGGATATCCACGTGGTCGTGTTTGTTCGGCGCTTGCGGCTCTTTTAATATGCGCAGACTGCCGGACATGCCGAGATGCAACAGCAGGCAACCCTGGCTGGTATAAAACAGGATATATTTTCCGCGCCGCTCGATGGCATGGATGGTTCGTCCGGTTAACGTTTTGTTTAATTGTCGCGGAATCGGCCAGCGTAGTTGCCGGTTGCGAACGAGGAGTTCAGAGACGGTTTGCCCTTTTATGTACGGTGCGATGCCACGGCGCGTTGTTTCGACTTCCGGCAGCTCCGGCATTATTCGCTGACGCTTTCCTCGGCCGACTCGCGCGGGAACAGTTTTTCCGACAGGTAGGCCGGTATGTGATATTGCAGACCAAGATCCGCCCGTGCCAGTACGAGCTCCGGCAGATCGGAGATCACGGCAAACGTGATCGCCCTGCCGTCTGTCAGCGTGACGTGTAATTCGTACAGCGGCTCCAGCGGTTCGTATTGCTGTACCGTGTTCGCATTTAACGTGGCCCAGGTACGGCCAAGCAACTGCACCTGTTCATCATCGACATTCAGCTCCGATTCAAGACGCCATTGATCCTGTTCATTTAATAACCGAAATTGCGGATATTGCACGCTGATAATTTTTTCATCGGGGCGAAACAGGTTGTGATCGATAAAGAATGTGGGCCCGACCGTGAGCTGAGGATACAGGTTGTCATGAACGAGGTGCACGGTGTCGTTGAACAGGACATAACGTTTTTTATCCAGCGGGTTAATATCACCAAACTGGAAAAGGTGTTCGTCGAACTGCACACTTACTTCCGGTTCCGCCAGCAACAGTCGCTGCAGGTCAGTCGTGTTCACATCCAGTTGCGCCGCACTGCCGGAAGACAACAGGTTCAGCAAGGCGTCAATGCGTTCTGTTTTGGCGGCGACCGTAAACGGTGACTGCATCAACCAGTGCGAATCATCACGTTGAAAAACGATGGATTCGTTATCTTTATGCTGAATGGTTATTGTGCTGATCGTGTCTTTATCCAGATCACTGATCAGCGTCTCGGTTTCGGTCTCCGTTTCTGCTTCGGTCAGTAACAGGAACGCGATCGCCGCAGCGACCAGGACAAACAGTGCAAGGCTGACCAGGAATCGTTGTCGCATCGACTTATAACTTGCGCCGTCGCCACCAGACGCTCATGCCGGTGACCAACAACGCCAGAGGCAACAGGAACAGAAAGCCAGCGATGATGATGATCTTGCTGGTATTGGACAGCTCCAGGAACAGATCGTCGGCAACCCGCGGCGGGATCGCGATCAGTTCATCGTCATTGCTGAGCCAGTTGATCAGGCGTACGCCGAGATCCAGGTTGCCACTGTTGCCGAGAAACGTGTTCGATAAAAAGTCGCCGTCACCGCTGACCAGGATTCGTTGCTTGCGTGTTTCCAGTTCGCCGTTTTCCAGCTCGACCTCGACTTCGCGGGTCAGGCTGACCAGCAGGTTCAGCGGTCCCTGGTCATCAATCGATTCATCAAATTCGACTTCGCCCATTAACTCCCCGTTCTCGGACCAGGTGTGATCGCCGGTCAGGATCAACGGTACCGCGTTCCACTCGGCATTGTCGTTGACATTGATGGCGGCAGCGGCGGGAAACAGGCTGGTAATGCTGAAACCATCCAGTGCCGGGTGGGGTTGATACGCCGGGCCGGTCGCTATCGCGATCGTCGGATCATTGATGCCGAGCAATTGACCGACAAAATCAATGATCGTCCCGGGATAGATCTCGACACCGAGAGATTCTGCCAGTGGTAACAGGCCATACATCGGTCCCGGATCATGCAGCCACAACAGGTTGCCGCCGTTATTGATGTAATTAATGACTTTCTCGACCTCGCCAGGCAGGTAATCGACTTGTGGCCCGGCAATGATGAGTACGGATGTGTTGTCCGGTACTGCGTCCACCTCGGCCAGGTTGATCGGTTGCGCCTGGTAACCCCGTCCGGTCAGGTTGTCTACCCAGCTGCCGAGATCATGGTTCGCCTGCCCGAGTGCATTGCGTTCGCCATGGCCTTCAACAAACGCCAGCCAGCGTTCGCCACCACGCGCGAGGCGTTGTAACGCATTGGTGAATTCTTCTTCGCTGTCGGTCTTGACGTGCTCAAGCCGATCCTGGTAGCGCAGGATCAACTCACCATCAACAGTAATACCAAGGCTGCGGACCTCGTCCGGAACGGCGATGGGATTGACAAAATCCAATTCGATTTCCGGTTTGACTGCCTGGTAGCGACCGACAATGTTTCTTATGATTTCGCGTAGCCCCTTGTTGTCGCTGGCATACGCAGTGATTTCGATCGGGCCATCGAACTTCTGCAGCACGTCACGGCTGGCATCCGAGATCGTGTGGCGACCGGAAGCCGTCCAGTCGAACTGTTGATCATAGCGATTACTGAACCAGCCAAGCACAACGGCGACGGCCAGCAACAGGACAAACATGAAGGCGCTGTTCAGGCGAAACTGCAAACGACTGGTTTTATCAAGCTGCATGTCAGTTCATACGCTCCATGTCGAGACGCCAGATGGACAAAACCAGAAACGTAAACGTCATGATCAGGTAGTAGACGACATCGGACAGATCAAACAAGCCGTCAAGCAGGTTATTATAATGTGTCAGCAGCGACAGGTAGGTTAAAACCGCGGCCACCTGTTCCGAGCCACTGTTGCCCGCCAGGTTTAAAATCCATAACAGGAATAACACGCCAAACGTGCTGACAGCAGCGACCGTTGTTGACTGGGTTAACGTCGAGATAAACAAACCGATCGCAACAAACGAACTGCATAACAACATCAGCCCAAGCACGCCGGCAAATAACTGGTAATAATCGAGCTGGGTACCGATACCGAGTGACAGTGGCATCAATGCGATCATCGCGACGATTAATAAAACAAATCCGAGCACGCTGAGAAACTTGCCGAGCACCATCTCGGTAATTGTAATCGGCGCGGACAACAGCAGACGCATCGTGCCGTTGCGGCGTTCTTCACTGAAACCGCGCATCGTGATAAACGGTGTCACCATTAATAAAATGATCGCGCTGCTTTGAAACAGGCTGGTCACGACTATCTCGGTCAGGCCGATATTGCTGTACTGCGCGCCACGCGTTTCAAAGATCTCCCAGTACTTGATGAACAGCTGCGCCAGCAGGAATTGCACGATCGCCATGATCACCCAGGCCAATGGTGACTTGAACAGGCGCCGCAGTTCATGGTTCGCGATCGACAACGCCAGCCTCATGCCGCCTGTTCCTCGTTGTTATCCTGTTGCGTCAGTTGCAGAAACGTTTCTTCAAGCGAATGGCGTAGCGGTGTCATTGACAGCAGCCCCCAGTTATTATCGAGCGCAGCGCGACACAATACATCGTGTACCGGATGTTGCTCGTTAAATGTGAGCTGAAAGTCGTGTTCGTTTAATGGATTAACGTGAGTAACAAAATCAACGGAGCGCAAGTCGTCGACCGAGGGCGTTTCACGAAAACTGACCAGCAGCGTGTTGTCCTGTTGCTGGTCTAATTCGGCCAGCGGTTTGTCCAATACGATCTTCCCCTGGTGAATGATAACGACGCGATCACAGACGGTTTGCACTTCGGACAATATGTGCGTGGACAGGATCACACTGTGATCGTTACCGAGCTCACGGATGAGTTGTCGGATCTCGCGGATCTGGATCGGATCCAGGCCGGACGTCGGCTCATCAAGGATGACGACTTCCGGTGAATGTATGATCGCCTGCGCGATGCCGACGCGTTGCTGGTAGCCTTTCGACAGGTTGCGTATCAGGCGGCCGCCGGTCCGGATCAGGCCGCAACGTTGTTTACATTGTTCAACGGCAGCCTGAATTTCATTACTCGGTAAACGTCGCAGGCGCGCACTGTAATGCAGGTATTCATCGACGGTCAGTTCACTGTACAGTGGTGGCGTTTCCGGCAAGAAACCAATAAAGCCTTTCGCTGCACGCGCCTGATCGAAAATATCATGGCCTGCTATACTGACACGGCCTTCGCTGGCCGTTTGCACGCCGCAGATGATCTGCATGGTCGTCGATTTGCCAGCGCCGTTAGGTCCGAGAAAACCGATGACTTCACCACGTTGCACCGTAAAACTGACATGATCTACCGCACAATGATCGCCGTAATAACGACTGACGTTGTCGATTTCTATCAGAGTTTGTTTATCCATCGCGCAGCTATTATTGCGATTCGCCAGTGAGTTGCAAGTCCGGGCAAAAACTTTGTTTATTGGGCGTCGATACCGGCGGAACGTTCACCGATTTTGTTTATGTCGATGGCGACGACATTCGTTTACATAAAGTGCTATCAACCCCGGCTGCACCGGAACGCGCGATCCTGCAGGGCATTGCCGAGATGCAACTGGACCTGCAGCAATTACGTATTATTCATGGTTCGACCGTGGCAACGAACGCGGTGTTACAGAACCGTGGCGTTAGAACCGCCTATGTCACGAATAAAGGTCTCAAGGACGTATTGACGATCGGGCGCCAGGCGCGGGCGGAACTGTACAACCTGCAACCGCAGCCATTGCCACCGCCAGTGCCGGCCGAACTGTGTCTCGAGATCGATGTACGTCGCGATCAGCAAGGCGTCATCATTCAGCCGTTAAAATCGGCAGACATCTCCCGGCTGCGTGAAACCCTGTTACAACGACAGGTGGAAGCGGTCGCAATCAATTTATTATTTTCGTTTGTCAGCAGCGACGACGAGCAACAGATTGCCGCGGCACTGGAAAACGATTTTTTTGTTTCCTGTTCCCATCGTGTCTTGCCGGAATACCGCGAATACGAACGTGGCATTGCCACCTGGTTGAATGCGTCCGTCGGTCCACTGGTGCAAGGTTATCTGCAGCGCCTGAGCGCGGCCGTTAAACCGGCACGCGTCAGTGTGATGCGCAGTTCCGGCCAGACCTGCGATACCGGGCAAGCCGGCACCGAGGCGGTGCACCTGTTGTTGTCCGGCCCGGCCGGTGGACTGGCCGCAGCGAAGTTCATTGGCGAAACCATCGGGCGGAGACAATTACTGACGTTTGACATGGGCGGGACCTCGACCGATGTCGCCATGATCAACGGTGGCATTAACATCATGGGTCGCGGTCGTATCGGCCGCTATCCGGTTGGCGTACCGATGGTCGAAATGGAAACGATCGGGGCCGGCGGCGGTTCCATCGCCCATGTCGATGCCGGCGGTAAACTCCACGTCGGACCGGAATCGGCCGCCTCGGTACCGGGACCGGCATGCTATGGTCAGTGTGGTCAAGCGGCGACGGTTACCGATGCCAACCTGGTGCTCGGGCGGATTCCGCCTCAGGCCAGGCTCGGCGGCAGTTTGCAACTGGATGTCGCGGCGGCCGACACCGCTTTGGACAGCTTGGCCGCCGATATCGGTGTCGATTCGGCTGCAGCCGCGGCCGAAGGGGTCATAAGAGTAGTCAATGAAAACATGGTGCAGGCGTTACGGATGATCTCGGTGCAACGTGGTATCGACCCGAAAGACTTCAGCCTGTTCGCCTTTGGTGGCGCCGGTGGTCTGCATATTTGTGCATTGGCAGAGGCATTGAATATGCACCAGGCCGTTGTGCCGGATCGCGCCGGCGTGTTATCGGCGCTCGGTATGATCGTCACCAGTCCGGGTCGTTACCTGAAACAAACGCTGGCTGTCATGCTTGCCGGAATCACCGGGCAGGAGTTACAGCAGCAGCGACAGGCATTGATCGATACCGGGATCGAACGGTTGCAACAGGAAGACGTGAATATCGACAGCATTGACATCACCACGAGCGTCGATCTGTGCTATCACGGCCAAAGCTCAACGTTGAACCTGCCATTGACTGACACGGAGACGATGCAACAACAATTTCACGAACTGCACCAGCAACGTTTCGGTCATCGCCTGCAAAGCCCGATCGAACTGGTGAACCTGTGTGTCAGTCTGAATGCCGCGCCAACTTCGCTCAACTTGCCGAAGATGGGTAAACCTGAAACCGGTTCGGAGACAGAACATGTAACTGCGTATGGATTCGATCAGGCGATACCAGTGCGACCCCGGTACAGCCTTGCGGGCGAGCCGCCACAACCAGGGCCGTTGATTGTGACTGACCCGGTCGCCACCACGTTCGTCGCCAAAAACTGGTACGCCAGCCTGGATGAATACGCGAACCTGATCCTGACATTGAGCGATGCGACGCCATGATTGCCGCCCGCATTTTTGAAATTACCTTTCCGATCTTTACCGTTGTGCTGGTCGGCCTGGCGTACGCCAAACGATTCACACCGGACATGACATTACCGAACCGGTTAAACATGGATGTGTTCGTGCCGGCGTTGTTGTTCAGCGTGCTGACCGATCAATCCGGTTATGAAAACGTGTTCAGTTCTCTTGCTTTCGGCATAGCCTTTATTATTCTCATTTCCGGCCTGATCGGCTGGCAGCTGTCCCGCTATTTGAATATTCCTGTGCCCGTGTTGTGTCCGCCGTTAATGTTCAGTAACGCCGGCAACCTGGGTTTGCCGCTGGTCGTGTTAACGTTTGGTCAGCAGGCGATGCCGCAGGCGGTCATAGTATTTATTGTGTGCAATTTTTTTCACATCACGATCGCACCGGCGATCATGCATCGTGATTTCAACCTGGCCAGCGTGGCAACGAACCCGATGATGATTGCGACCATGCTGGCGCTGGGCCTGGGGTTTGGCGGGGTGGCTGTGCCGGATGTCATCCTGCAGCCTATCCGGTTGCTGGGAAATATCTGTGTGCCGTTGATGTTGTTTGCGCTCGGTGTACGGCTGGCTGAAACCGACTTGTCCGAGTGGCGGATTGGCTTGTTGGTCGCCGTGTTATCGCCGGTTATCGGGGTGGCACTGGCATTGTCCGTCACGCCGTGGTTACAATTGACGCCGGTCGAGCAGGGCACATTATTGCTTTTCGGCGCCTTGCCGCCAGCGGTATTAAACTACATGTTTGCCGAGCATTACCGGCAACAACCGTCTCGCGTTGCAGCAATGGTGTTGTTTGGCAATGCGTTCAGCGTCATTACGTTACCGCTGGCGTTGTATTATGTCTTGACGGCGGCGGCATAGTCGTTGCATTCAAAACCAATGAAAATAACCATTCGCAGGAGATAAAATATGACCGGTCTGATCGTCTTGCCCTGGTGGGGCTACATTATTGTTACGCTGGCACTCACGCACATCACGATCGCTGCGGTCACGCTTTACCTGCACCGTTGTCAGGCACATCGCGCTGTCAATCTGCACCCCGTCGTCAGTCATTTTTTCCGTTTCTGGTTGTGGTTAACGACCGGCATGCGCACACAGGAATGGGTCGCCGTGCATCGCAAACACCATGCGCAGGTGGAGTCCGCCGACGACCCGCACAGTCCGCAAACGCACGGCATCAACAAGGTCCTGTGGGAAGGCGTGGAGTTATATCGTGAAGAATGTGAAAACGACGCGACGATTGTCGACTATGGTCATGCAACCCCGGATGACTGGATGGAGAAACACTTTTACCTGCCATTTACGAATTGTGGCATCGTTGCCATGCTGGCAATCAACGTGTTGTTGTTTGGTGTTATCGGTGTTTCGATCTGGGCAATACAAATGGCGTGGATCCCGTTTTTTGCCGCGGGTGTGATCAATGGTCTCGGTCACTGGTGGGGTTACCGCAATTATGATTCGCCGGATGCCGCAACGAATATTACACCGATCGGTATTTTGATCGGTGGCGAGGAAATGCATAACAATCACCATGCGTTTGCCAGTTCGGCCCGGTTCTCCAGTAAATGGTGGGAGTTTGATATAGGCTGGTTTTACATCTGCTGTTTGCAAGCGCTGGGAATGGCCAGGGTGAAAAAACTGGCACCGCGGTTATTGTTTGATCCGACAAAGGATCGCATTGATGCCGATACGGCGACTGCCGTGGTGACATCGCGCATGCATGTGATGTCGGATTACACGCGTAACGTCATTCGCCAGGTCTATCGTGATGAATACTCGCGCACAAAACGTTCCGGTCGTATTGCCCTGCGCAAGATGCGGCGGTTGTTAAACAAACCGCAATGGCAACTCGACACGCACACAATAGAACAACTGGAAAAGTTGTTAAATGAAAACGAGGCGATGAAGGCGGTGTATGAGTTCAGGCAGAAGTTGCAACAACTCTGGCAGGACACGGCACTGACGGAAGAAATGATCCTGAAAGACCTGCAACAGTGGTGCCGACATGCCGAGCAGTCCGGCATTGCTGCGCTGGAAGACTTTGTAGCGTTGTTACGGGGTTACAGTTTGCAGCCGGCCTTGCCTGCACCGTAAGCATCAAAACGAAGACAATAAAAAACCCGCTGTCACAGCGGGTTTTTTCTATCCCCTGATAAGAGGGATTATTTAATCTTGCCTTCCTTGTAGATCACGTGTTTGCGTACGACCGGATCGAATTTCTTGATTTCCATTTTGTCCGGCATGTTACGTTTGTTCTTCGTCGTTGTGTAATAGTGACCGGTGCCGGCACTGGAAACGAGTTTGATTTTATCGCGCATCTGTTAGCTCCTAGACTTTTTCACCGCGGGCGCGGATGTCGGACAGCACGTTATCGATGCCTTTTTTATCGATGACGCGAATGCCATGTCGGCTGACACGCAGGCGCACCCAGCGCTTTTCACTCTCGACCCAGAAGCGTCGATAGTGCAGGTTTGGCAGAAAACGGCGACGCGTCTTGTTATGCGCGTGCGATACGTTGTTTCCCGCCATCGGTTTTTTTCCGGTTACTTGGCAAACGCGAGACATGATGGCTTCCGTAAATGTTGTTCTACTTGTGAAAAAGAGCGCGGATTTTACATGGATCATGCGGTACTGCCAAGCTTTCAGCCGGGTTTCGCCAGCGGCTTGCGTCCGGTTTCGGTCTATGCTGCAATTTGCCGCCTGAATACGCCGTCACAGAACAATAATTTATTATATTTCAATGAGATACAATTGCCATGTCTGAATTCAAGCCAAAACCGATAGACAATCGGGATCGCCTCATCTTTGCCCTCGATGTACCGTCGCCGCAGCAGGGGCGGGAACTGGTCGAGCAACTCGGCGACGCGGTGACGTTTTACAAGATTGGCCTGGAGCTGTTCATGGCCGGCGATTATTTCAATCTGCTCGAATGGCTGATCCAGCGGGACAAGAAGGTGTTCGTCGATTTGAAGTTTTTCGACGTGCCGCAGACGGTGCAATCGGCCGTGCGCGCACTCAGCCGGCATGGCGCGACATTCGCGACCGTGCACGGTAACGACGCGATCATGCAGGCGGCCGCCGAGGCGAAAGGCGAGGTGAAGATCCTCGCGGTCACCGCGCTGACCAGTCTCGACCGCGGCGATCTCGATGATCTCGGTTTTGACTGCGATGTTGAGGCGCTGGTGTTATCGCGCGCCAAACGGGCGCTCGAATCCGGTTGCGACGGCGTCATCTCGTCCGGCCTGGAGGCACCGGCGTTACGGGAACATATCGATCACAAGTTACTTGTCATCACGCCCGGCATTCGGCCGGTCGATAATAAAGACGATCAAAAACGCACCGTTAATGTGGAGCAGGCGTTCAGCAACGGTGCCGACCACATCGTCGTCGGTCGTCCGATCCGTGACGCGGCCGATCCGCGTGCGGCGGCGGAATCCATCCAGCAAACGATCGCGGGCGTGTTTAAATAAGCCGCTGGTTTCGTTTGTTTCTATAACAGGCCGCGCTCGGAAAACGACACGGCGTTGCCATCACCAACAATAAAATGATCGAGCACGTTGATATCCACGAGTTCAAGTGCCTCGCGTAACTGCTTCGTAATTTGCACATCGGCCTGACTCGGTTCAGCCACACCGGACGGATGGTTGTGCGCAAAGATGATTGCCGCGGCATTCAGTGCCAGCGCCTCTTTCACGACTTCACGTGGATACACGCTGGCGCCGTTGATCGTGCCGCGGAACAACGTCCTGAATTCAATGACTCGATGCCGGTTATCCAGGAACATCGCGGCGAACACCTCGTGTTTTTGTCGGCGTAGGTGCAGGCTGAGAAAATCACGCACGTTTTGCGGGTTCGTCATGGCGGCGCGTTCGCTTAGTTCGGATTGCAAATACCGGCGCCCGAGTTCCAGTGCCGCCTGTATCAGCACGTATTTGGTGGGGCCGATACCCTTTGCACTGCACAGGGTCGCCTGGTCGGCATCGAGTAGTGAGCGCAGGCCATCGTAGTCACGGACCAGGTCACGCGCCAGATCGACAGCAGAACGTCCGCGTGTACCGGTACGAAAGAAGATGGCGAGCAATTCGGCATCGGATAACGCCGCCGCGCCTTTTAGCAATAATTTCTCGCGTGGGCGTTCGGCCCCGGGCCAGTGAGTGATTGGCATACGACCTCCAGTGTCTGTGAATCCGTGCGTGTAGCGCCTGTTCAATATAGTTTAGAATCACACCAATATGAACAGATTGATGAACAAGCGGATCCTGCTCGGTGTCACCGGTGGCATCGCGGCCTACAAAAGTGCTGAACTCATTCGTCGTCTGCGTGAGCAGGGGGCCGAGGTACGGGTGGTGATGACGACCGCGGCGTGCGAATTTATCACGCCGCTGACGATGCAGGCGTTGTCCGGTCACCGGGTGGCGACGACACTACTGGACGAACAGGCCGAGGCCGCGATGGGGCATATCGAGCTCGCCCGCTGGGCGGACTTGCTGCTGATCGCCCCCTGCAGTGCGAACACGCTGGCACGTCTGGCACACGGCCTGGCCGATGACTTGCTCAGCACGATTTGCCTGGCGGCGGATGCGCCGATTGTCCTGGTGCCGGCAATGAACCAGCAAATGTGGCAGGCAGCGGCGACACAGCAAAACGTGGCTGTATTGCAGGAACGGGGGCTGCCGATGCTGGGGCCGGCCAGCGGCAGCCAGGCCTGCGGTGAAGAGGGGCCCGGGCGCATGCTGGAGCCGGATCAAATCGTCGGCGAAGTGATCAAACAGTTTCAGACCGGCCTGATGGCCGGCCAATCCGTGCTCATTACCGCCGGGCCAACGCGTGAGTATATCGACCCGGTACGCTATATCAGCAACCGCAGTTCCGGTCGTATGGGCTACGCGATTGCCGAGGCCGCCACTGAAGCCGGTGCGAACGTGACGCTCGTCTCCGGCCCGTCCGAGTTGAGCGCGCCAGAGATGACCCGGTTGATTCAAATTGAGTCAGCGAGGGAGATGCACGCCGCAGTCATGCAGAACATTAATGACCATTCTATCTTTATCTCAGCGGCCGCCGTCGCCGATTATGCCTGTGAAAACATCGCCGCTTTGAAGATTAAGAAAAAGGTTAGTGAATTCTCACTGACACTGGAAAAGACAGCCGATATACTGGCAGACGTGGCGGCATTAGCAAAACCACCGTTCACAGTCGGCTTTGCGGCAGAGACCGACGCCGTGGCTGACAACGCGAAACTGAAATTGAAAAATAAACGCCTGGATCTAATAGCCGCGAATCAGGTCGGTGCGGGGCTGGGCTTCGATGTTGATGACAACGCGCTGCACTTGTTCTGGGAAGGGGGCGATCTTGATCTTGGGCGCGCATCAAAACGAAAGCTGGCGCGCAAATTAATCCAGGTCATCGCTGAGCAGTATGAAGAAAAAAATATGCATCAAAATTCTCGATCCGAGACTCGGCACTGAGTTTCCGATACCCACGCATGCGACGACCGGCTCGGCCGGTATGGACTTGTCTGCCTGTATCAGTTCGGTCATACGCTTGCAGCCGGGACAGACAGAGTTAATCCCGTGTGGTTTCGCGATGGATATTCAGGACAGCGGGCTGGCCGCGGTGTTGTTGCCCCGCTCCGGGCTTGGTCATAAACATGGCATCGTCCTCGGTAATCTGACTGGCCTGATCGATTCGGATTACCAGGGGCAGATATTTGTCTCGTGCTGGAATCGCAGCGAGCGGACTTTTGAGATCGAACCCGGCATGCGCATTGCGCAAATGGTGATAGTACCAGTCGTGCAATGTCAGTTTGACGTTGTTGATGAGTTTCAGGCAACGCAACGCGGTGCTGGCGGATTCGGACATACAGGTATTCAGGTAGAGGAAAAAGTCGATGGTTGAAGGCCCGATAACTGAAAAGAAATTGTCTCGTCGCAAGGTGCGCAATCTGACCTACGGTGGTATTGGCCTGGTTGTATTGCTTATCGTTCTTGTTGGCGGAAATTTTCTGTTGTCCACGCTGGCGGAGAAGGCGCGTCTTGCAGAGGAAGAGGAGTTACAGCAAAAAGTAGCGTCGCTGGTTCAGCCATTTGAAAAAAGTCTGGCAACGGCTCGATCGGAATTGTTGGCGGTGGCAAAAGACACAGAAGTCAAACAGGCACTCACCACCGGGGATAGCAGTGCGTTGCAGGACCTGGCCGAGAGCAAAAAATCTTCAATTGGACAGGCGTTGCGTCTGCGCATCTATCTCCCCGGCGAATACGACGTTGAATCCGATGAACGTTATGGCCTCAGCTTTGCCTCGATCGATCAGTTACGTGATATCGAGAAAGGTAACAACGACATTATTGCCGAGGTCAATAAATTCGGTAGTGAAGATGAACATATCGTTATGGCAACGGCAGTCAATGACGATGAAAACAACTTGCTTGGATTGTTACATCTGGCAGTGTCGGTTGATCTGATCAAGTCATTAGCGGGGTCGATCGACGCCGGTACTGGTTATGCCGAGTTAAAGCAGTCATTCGCATCGCGATCCATTGTGCTGGGTGAGGCGGGCAACAAGGCTTCCAAACTGGGTAACCCGATCACGGAGCCGATCGCGAACAGTCGGTTTGAAATTGCCTATTGGCCGAAAGGCGGTACTGCCACTGTCGACGATGAAGGGTCATCGATGTTGCCACTGCTGGTATTGTTGATAGTCGTGCTGGCCGCTGCCGGATTCTATTTTTATAAAAAGAAATCGGCCCCATCGGCAGACGGCACCGACAAGGCGGGTAGCAAGAAGAAAAAAGGTGAGGTCGTTTATCAGGGCGCGGTCAAGGCGATCATGGAGGGTGCACACCCTGGCGTGGAAGAGTTGATCCCGGATCTGCCAGGCAGCAAACGTAAACCCGGCGCGGCGCAGGCCAGTGTCTCCCGGGGTATAGCGACCGATGACGCCACGGTCATCGCCAATCCGAATGCAGCCGCCCCTGCCGGGGCCAATGATGTGCTGGATATCGGTGTCCCGCCGACACCGGTCGAGGTTAAGGAAACGCCCGCGGCCGCGAGTTCACAGATTTCAGAAAAAATCTTCCGTGCCTATGACATCCGTGGTGTCGTCGGCAAGGAACTCACCGCCGATACGGTGAAAGCAATCGGTAAGGCAATCGGTTCAGAAGCCACGGTCGCCGGGCAACAGGGTGTTGTTGTCGGTCGTGATGGTCGCACTCACAGCCCGGAACTGGCCGAGGCGCTGATAGCCGGGCTGACGGCCAGCGGACAGGATGTGATCGATATTGGTATGGTGCCGACACCGGTTACCTATTTCGCCACGCATACGCTGGAAGCAAAAAGCGGCGTGATGTTGACCGGCAGTCATAACGGGCCGGAATACAATGGACTAAAAATTGTCATTGGTGGCGAGACGTTGTCCGGTGATGCGGTTCAGAACCTGTTGCGACGTGTCAGGGAAAACGACTTTTCGGCGGGCCAGGGGCAGGTGCAAACCGTCGAAATCATCGCCGACTATCTGCGCCGTATCTCCGAGGATATCCCGGTTGCACTCGGCAACTCGTTCAAGATCGTTGTCGATGCCGGAAATGGCGTCGCCGGCGCGGTCGCGCCACAACTGTATCGGGCGATGGGACACGATGTGATCGAGATGTATTGCGATGTCGACGGTAATTTTCCGAATCATCATCCGGACCCGAGCCAGCCGGAAAACCTGACTGAGCTGATTCAGAAGGTGAAAGACGAGCAGGCCGATATCGGTTTTGCCTTTGACGGTGATGGTGATCGGCTGGGTGTCGTCGATGGTGACGGCAATATCATCTGGCCGGATCGACAATTGATGTTGCTGGCAAAAGACGTGCTGTCGCGTAACCAGGGCGCCGCGATCATTTACGATGTGAAATGCAGTCGTTATTTAAAAGCGATGATCGAGTCCAGCGGCGGTAAGGCATTGATGTGGAAAACCGGGCATTCATTGATCAAAGCAAAAATGAAAGAAGTCGATGCACCCCTCGCCGGCGAGATGAGTGGCCATATCTTTTTCAAGGAACGCTGGTATGGTTTTGACGATGCCTTATACACCGGCGCGCGTTTGCTCGAGGTGTTGCTGGCAGAAAAATCCATACCGACCGATGTCTTTGCAACGATACCGGAAGGTGTTTCCACGCCAGAATTACGGATCAAGCTGGATGAATCAGAACATGGGTCGGTCATGTCTGCGTTGTTACAGGCGGCAAATTTTGAGGATGCGGAAATCCATGATGTCGATGGTTTGCGTGCTGATTTTCCGGACGGCTGGGGACTGGTGCGCCCGTCGAATACCTCCCCGTATCTGGTTGCCAGGTTTGAAGCCGAGAACCAGGCCGGACTGGAAAAGATCCAGGGCCGGTTTCGTGAATCCTTGCTGGCCGTGAAAGCGGATCTGGATATTCCTTTTTAGGGGATATGTTTAATGTCGGAACAGGTAGCCAATCACATCGATAAGCCGCGCGACTCGGCGACGATCGCACGCGTCCTGACGGAAGCGTTACCGTATATCCAGCGCTTTCGCGGCAAGACCATCGTGATCAAATATGGCGGCAATGCGATGGCCGACGAGCAATTAAAAAATCGCTTTGCCCGTGACGTGGTCCTGATGAAACTGGTTGGTATGAATCCGGTCGTCGTGCATGGCGGCGGACCGCAGATCGGTGAACTGCTGGACAAGCTGGGTAAAAAGACCGAGTTCGTCAACGGCATGCGCGTGACCGATAGCGAAACGATGGATGTCGTTGAAATGGTACTCGGCGGTCTCGTCAACAAGGAGATCGTCAACCTGATCAACAGCCACGATGGCAAGGCGGTGGGCCTGAGTGGCAAGGACGGTCCGCTTATCCGTGCCCGCAAGCTGGTGTTCAAGCGTTCGGTACCGGAAATGGAGGCACCGGAGATCATCGATATTGGTCATGTAGGCGAGGTGCGCAGCATCGATACGTCCGTCGTTGAAATGCTGCATAAGGGCGACTTTATCCCGGTAATTGCCCCGATTGGGGTCGGCGAAGAAGGTGAGTCGTATAACATCAATGCCGACCTGGTCGCCGGCAAGCTGGCCGAAGTACTCGATGCTGAAAAACTCATCTTGCTGACAAATACACCCGGTTTACTTGATGCGAACGGTAACGTGTTGACCGGTCTCAGCGCACGTGAAGTGTCTGACTTGATCGAACAAGGCGTGATACAGGGCGGTATGTTGCCAAAGATACATGCGGCGATTGATGCGGTCAGCGCCGGCGTGCGCAGTGCCCATATTATCGATGGTCGGGTGGAGCATGCGTTAATGCTGGAATTGTTAACCGATGAAGGTGTCGGCACACTGATTCATCGTGGCACGGTGCACCGCTGATATGTCAGCGGCCAGGCGTAAAAACCGACGCGAAGATATTTTGCAGGCACTGGCACAGGAGCTGGAAAGCAGCCCTGGCACACGGATTACAACGGCATCACTGGCGCGTGCAGTCGGCGTGTCCGAGGCAGCGCTGTATCGCCACTTCGCCAGCAAGGCAAAAATGTTCGAGGGCCTGATCGATTTTGCCGAGGAGTCTGTGTTCACACTGGTGAACAAGGTGCAGGAGCAGGAAACGGATCTTGAGTCCCGTTGTGAAAAGATTGTCACGGTCGTTGTGACGTTTGCCGAGCGTAACCCCGGTATCAGTCGAGTCCTGGCCGGCGATGCGCTGGTTGGTGAAAACGAACGTTTACGCAAGCGTGTCAGTCAGTTTTTTGAACGCCTGCAAACGCAAATTAAACAATTGTTACGTGAGGCCAACCTTTCGGGTGAGGTGAGGGCAGCAGAATCGATCGATGCAACCGCGAACCTGCTGGTCATACTGATACAGGGAAAAATCAGTGACTATATTCGTACTGCATTCGAACAGAAACCGACGCAGCATTTGCAGGAACAATGGAGTATTGTTAAACCCGGTTTATTCCGAGGCTGATACCTCAACGCTTTTTAACTCTTTGTAGCGTGCGATGTCGTCCGCAAAGTCCTGCCGGATCTTGTCCTGTTCCAGTCGCTTGCCAGCGATAAACTCGTCGTTATTTTTTATCTGCCGCTTTAATGAGTCGATGCTTTCCAGCAGCGTGTCTGACGGTTGCTTGCCGCTGCGCTCCTGGGCGGCGGCGCGTTCAACACGTTTATCCAGGTCAAGCTGAATTTTTTCCGTGCGTCTGTTTGTCAGAGAAATGTCATTTTCCAGCACGGAGATACGGTCATCTCTTGCGGCCTCAATATCTTCAACACTGGAGAACGTATCGACCAGTATTCGATCGTGTTTCTCCTGCTCCTGGCGACGTAACTCTTCCTGGCGTTTTACTTCTGCCTGTTTCTTCTGTTCCGCCTCCAGCTTCGCCAGTTCTTCTTCTGTCTTGGCGCGATCGGTTTTCTCAGCAACGGTGCCGTGTTTCGTTAGTTCCTCGTGCCCCTGTTGCGCGTATTCAGGCGGGACGGTTTTGCCGCATTCGCGTACGCCTTCGTTGTTCGTCCAGCATTTGATACGAGCCGTAGCCGGCAGGCTGAGGGAGCAGAGCAAAAGGCAAATAATCAGTCGATGCTTGGTCATATTCTTAATCCGGGTTGATAGTCCTGTTATTCGGCACGTAATGTATAAAGTTTAATAAACCAGATGCATACGTCAATTCAGCCGGCTGCACCATATTGTTCGCGATACTGCTGAATTTTGTCCAGATTCTCTCTGGAGTCCGGTTCGTTCTGTAAAAACTCGACCAGATCCTCCAGGCCAATGATATTTATGACTTTCAGGTGATGGTCTTGTTCCACCTGCTGGGTCGCAGAAAGGTGATTTTGTCCACGTTCCTGGCGGTCCAGCGCAATCGCGACGGCGACCGGCTCGGCGTTATTTTCGCGGATCAGGTCTACCGATAGATTCACCGAGGTCCCGGCCGAGATGACGTCATCGACGATGAGGATGCGACCATGCAAATCCGCGCCGAGTAATACGCCGCCTTCACCGTGATCCTTGACCTCTTTACGGTTAAAACAATACGGTACATTGCGATCGTGATCGTTCGCGAGCGCAATACTGATTGCCGAGCCCAGCGGGATGCCTTTATACGCCGGCCCGAAGAGCATATCGAACTGAATACCGGATTCGATGATCGCGGCCGCGTAAAACTGTCCCAGGCGCGACAGGCTGGCACCATCATTAAACAGGCCGCTATTGAAAAAATACGGGCTTTGCCTGCCAGACTTCAATTTAAAATCGCCAAAGCACAAAACATTTTGCTTCATGGCAAAGCGAATAAATTCTGTTTTGTAATCCTGCACCGGTTCGGTCTCGTGAGTGAAACAGTTATCATAGCGTGTAATTCTTGACCGGAACAATAACAGCAATGAGAGTCATCTCTTTAAATCTGAACGGGATACGTGCCGCTCAGCGCAAGGGTTTTTTGCCGTGGCTGTATAAACAAAAGGCCGATGTGATCTGCCTGCAGGAAACCAAGGCACAAACACATCAGCTCGATGAAGAATTGTTGGCACCAAAAGGTTACCAGGCATTTTTTCATGATGCGGAGAAAAAAGGTTACAGTGGCGTTGCTATCTATACGCGAATAAAGCCGGACAAGGTACATACCCGGCTTGGCTGGGACTCGGCGGATACCGAAGGTCGCTATATTCAGACCGATTTTGGCAAGTTAAGTGTCATCTCGTTATACCTGCCCTCCGGCACCTCCGGAGACGAGCGCCAGGCAATCAAGATAGACTTTATGGATCGTTTCATGCCACTGCTGAAAAAAATGCGACGACAACGACGCAAGTATATTATTTGTGGCGACTGGAATATTGCCCATAAAAAAATAGATATTAAAAACTGGCGTGGTAATCAGAAGAACTCCGGCTTTTTGCCGGAAGAACGCGCCTGGCTGGACACGTTATTCTACGAGGTTGGATTTGTTGATGCGTTTCGTGTTGTCAACGAGGAAGCCGATCAATACACCTGGTGGTCAAACCGCGGACAGGCCTGGGCAAAAAACGTGGGTTGGCGTATCGACTACCAGGTGGTTTCGCCGTCTTTGCGCGACAGCGTCAGAGAGGTTTCCATCTATAAAAAAGAGCGGTTTTCGGATCACGCACCGCTGATCATTGACTACGATCACAGCGTGGACTAATTCGGCTAGTCGGTAACAAACGTCTGATCAAAGCTCAGGGTAAACGGTTCGCTTTCACCCTCCGGGGTGATGTGTAATGTGTATTTCAACGTTTCGTTGTTGCTGACATTATTGATGGCCACATAGTAAATGGCACCATCTTCGTTTAACTCACGGATGTTCAGTTCACGCAGTTGTTGGCTCAGGTTTGCAGCGCTGCCGCTGATTTTGGCGTTAACCGGTTTGGCGGTCGTACCCATCACTTTTTTCAAAACCGCAATGTTTAACAGTGCGCGACTCTTGCTGCGTTGAATCCGGTAGTGTTTGGCCACCGCGGGTGTCAGTATGTCTGTGGTAAAGGCACTGTAATGAACCGTGTAATCACCAAACGATTTTGATTGCTCGGCCTGTACCATGGGTGCTGCCAGCAGGAGTAAACAGGCGATCAGGCAGTTTCGATTAAGCATTACTTTTTTGTCCCTCTTCCAGTATGAATAATCACATTTTGCGACCTATATAACAGGCTGACAAGATCGCGGGCAAAAGTTCAGCAAAATGCCACCGCATGCTGCAATGCGTCACGCTTAAAACAATCGGATTGGAATGCCACTCAGCGAGTAACCCAGGTCACGTACCGGCGCGACGACCAGTTGCAACGCCAGGTATAACAACAACAACACAACCATCGGGGAAAAATCGAGACCACCGGCGGTCGGAATTTTTCTGCGTACCGGTTGCATGACAGGTTCAATTAACTGGTAGATCAATATGGTGGCCGGGTTATAGGCACCTGGGTTGATCCAGCTGATGATGACGCTGACAAATATTAATGCGATATACAGGAACACGCACAGCCGCAGGACACTGGCGAAACAAAGCACGATTAAGCCAACAATATTTGGCAGAGTTTGTAATACCAGCAGGCAGATCAGCACGATCTCCAGTAGCTGGACAAGCAAGATCAGGACGATGGATGGCCAGTCAATGCCGGCAAAGCCCGGGACAATCTTTCGCAGAATTTTCAACGGCGGATTTGTCAGTTTGACAATCGCCTGAGAGATCGGGTTATAAAAATCGGCCCGCACCAGTTGCAATAAAAATCGTAGCAGCACGATCACGAGGTACATGCCGACAACGAATTGCACAAGGGTGACAGCGGCCTGAATGAGATAACCCATTTATGATTTTCCTTCAGCGAATAACTCGGCCAGTTTAACGGATTGATCCCGCGCAGCCTGCAGTGCATCAGCAAAGATAGTATCCAGGCCCGCTGCATTGAGTACCTGCAGTGCCTGTTCAGTGGTGCCGCCCGGGGACGTCACCTGCTGCCGTAATGTGGCGGCATCGTGTTCACTTTCCAGCGCCATACGCGTTGCGCCAAATGCGGTCTGTAATGTCAGGATCTGTGCCTGCTCTTCATTCAGGCCGAGTTGCCGTGCGGCTTTTTGCATGACTTCAATGACAAGAAAGAAATACGCCGGCCCACTGCCGGAGACGGCCGTTACCGCATCCATTTGCCTTTCATCATCCAGCCATAATGTCAGGCCGACTGATCGCAGAATGACTTCCGCTTCGTTTCTTTGATCATCCGGGGTTTTGTCATTGGCAATTAATGCGCTGGCACCGGCACCAATTAATGCCGGTGTATTCGGCATGACACGCACTATTGCCTGTTGCTCGCCCAGCCAGTTTTGCAAGCTGCACAGCTTGATGCCGGCAACGATGGAGACAATAAGACTGTCCGGCTTTATGTGTGGTTTGATGCTGGCGCAGACCGCAGCCAGTTGTTGGGGTTTGACTGCGAGTAAAATAATATCGGCAGAGGACACGGCGGTTTCAAAATCTGCATACACTTCGATTGCAAATCGCTGCGCGATTGCTTCTCGCCGGGTCGCATCGGTTTCGACGCCGCAGATATACCTGGCCGGGTAATTATCAGCGAGCAATCCACCGATCAGGCTGCTGCCCATATTGCCGCAGCCAATGAATGCGATAGGTTTATTTTCCATTCAGCTAGTATCTGTTCGAATTCAGGTTGTGTAGTCTAATATGATTTCAGTGCGGCGCGGCAGTTTTCGCGACTCTCTCGCCAAATATCGCAGTACCAATGCGTACCATCGTCGCGCCCTCGGCAATGGCGGCTTCCAGGTCCTGTGTGGTCCCGATGGACATCGTGTCCATTGCCATGCCCGAGTCCACGATGGATTGTTGTAACTGAAACAATTGCCGGAATGGCTGTCGTTGTTCCTCCAGTGATGCCGATGGTTTCGGCATGCACATCAGGCCCCGCAGCTTCAATCGCGGAAGTTCGCTGATTTTTTCGCATAGACTGCGGGTTTCATCCACTGTAATTCCGGATTTACTTTGCTCCTGGCTGATGTTGACCTGCACACAGATGTTAAGTGGATCGGCGTCGGCGGGTCGTGATGCATCCAGTCGTTGTGCAATTTTCAGTCGATCAACGCTGTGACACCAATGAAAGTGTTGCGAAATTGTGGTCGTTTTATTGGATTGCACCGGGCCAATAAAATGCCACTCGACAGGCTTTTGTTGCAGCTGTTCTATCTTGACCAGCGCCTCCTGCAGATAATTTTCCGCGAACGCGGATTGACCGGCCAGCAGGGCCTGCTCGATTTGATCGGCTGGCCGGGTCTTGCTGACGGCGATCAGTTGGACACTGTCTGCGGGGCGTTGATAGCGTGATTCGAGTGTACGAATTCGCTCCAGTACGGAATTCAGTCGGTCAGCGATATTTTTCATGGATTTGCGGTAGTCTATACTAAAAAAAGTCAGTAATATTGAACTGTTAGTAAATGTAATTAAGACTTGTTTGCAGTTTTAGCAAGCATCAGGATATCAGCCAGCGATACCTGTAAATAACGACCGACTGATATCCGAACCTGTTGATTGATACTGATTCCAGCTAAGGAGTAATCAATGGATATAGGCGAACTGTTGGCCTTTGGCGTCAAAAACGGTTGTTCCGACCTGCATTTGTCTGCCGGCCTGCCACCGATGATACGTGTTGACGGCGATGTTCGCCGTATCAATGTCCCCTCACTCGATCATAAAGACGTACACGACATGGTGTACGACATCATGAACGACAAGCAACGCAAGGACTACGAAGAGTTTCTCGAATGCGACTTCTCGTTTGAAGTGCCACAACTGGCGCGTTTTCGTGTCAATGCGTTTAACCAGAACCGCGGTGCCGGTGCGGTTTTTCGAACCATTCCATCCGAGATCCTGTCGCTGGAACAATTAAACTGCCCGAGTATTTTCAAGGACATCTCCGACTATCCGCGTGGTGTCGTACTCGTGACTGGACCGACCGGCTCGGGTAAATCGACGACACTGGCGGCGATGGTCAATCATAAAAACGAAAGCGAATACGGCCATATCCTGACGGTAGAGGATCCGATCGAATTTGTGCATGAGAGTAAAAAGTGCCTGATCAACCAGCGCGAGGTACATCGCGATACGCTCGGTTTTAATGAAGCACTGCGCTCAGCACTGCGTGAAGACCCGGATGTGATACTTGTCGGTGAAATGCGTGACCTGGAAACAATTCGGCTGGCCTTGTCGGCTGCTGAAACCGGTCACCTTGTATTCGGAACACTGCATACCAGTTCTGCGGCTAAAACTATCGATCGTGTGGTCGACGTGTTCCCGGCCGAGGAAAAAGACATGATACGCGCGATGTTATCGGAATCATTACGCGCGGTGATTTCACAAACACTGTTAAAGAAAAACGGCGGCGGTCGTGTCGCGGCACATGAGATTATGATTGGTACACCGGCTATTCGTAACCTGATTCGTGAAAACAAGATTGCGCAGATGTATTCAGCGATACAAACCGGTCAGCAATTTGGGATGAATACGCTCGATCAAAACCTGCAGGAGCTGGTAAATAAAAACGTTGTCAACCGTAATGAAGCACGGTCGAAAGCGGCAAACAAAGACAACTTCTGATTTATTGAAGTAAACTGCGGAGGACCCTATGGAGAGAGAACAGGCGATAAAATTCATGCGGGATCTTCTCAAGCTTATGGTTGAGAAGAAAGGCTCGGATTTGTTCATCACTGTCGGGTTTCCACCGGCGATCAAGATTGACGGCAAGGTCACGCCGGTCTCGAAAACGGAACTCACGGCCGAGAATACGAAAGCGATGGCGTATGCCATCATGAACGACAAGCAGTTAAAGGAGTTTGAGGCCACGAAGGAATGTAACTTTGCGGTGGCCCCGGTCGGTATCGGTCGTTTTCGTGCGAATGCATATGTGCAACAGAGTTTCTGCGGTCTCGTCATGCGTACGATTGAAACCGACGTGCCGAATATCGATAAACTCGGCCTGCCCGAAGTGTTGAAAGACGTCGTCATGACGAAGAAAGGCCTTGTCATCATGGTCGGCGGTACCGGCTCCGGTAAGTCGACGTCACTGGCCGCGATGATCGATTATCGTAACCAGAACAGCTATGGGCACATCATCACGATCGAGGACCCGGTTGAATACGTTCATCCGCATAAAAACTGCATCATCATGCAGCGTGAAGTCGGTGTGGACACAGACGACTGGGACATCGCCCTGAAAAATACATTACGTCAGGCACCGGACGTCATCCTGCTCGGTGAAATTCGTGACAGAGAGACAATGGAGTTTGGCGTTGCCTTTGCCGAAACCGGTCACCTGGCAATGGCCACATTGCACGCGAACAGCGCGAACCAGGCGCTTGATCGAATTATCAACTTCTTCCCTGAAGAACGTCGCCAGCAGTTGCTGATGGACTTGTCGTTAAACCTGAAAGCGGTGATCTCGCAACGCCTGTTAAAGGCGAGAGACGGCAAGGGGCGGCGTGCCGCGATCGAGATCATGCTGAATTCGCCGTTGATCTCCGACCTGATACTGAAAGGCGATGTACACGAGATCAAGGCGATCATGGCGAAGTCGAACGAGCTCGGCATGAAAACGTTTGATCAGGCCCTGTTTGATTTGTACGAGGCCGATCAGATCACGTATGAAGATGCCTTGCGTAATGCGGACTCGATGAACGAACTGCGATTGAAGATCAAGCTGGAAGGCAAGGACTCAAAAGACAGCGACAAAATGGAAGGACTCGATCACCTCAGCCTGGAAGAGTCGGAAGAAGAATCCGGTTCGTTGCTGTAACTGAAAAATAATTAATAAATATAACGGGAGGAACATGTCTTAATGGACATCATGCCTTATCTGAATCTGATGGTGGACAAGCAGGCCTCGGATTTGTTTTTCACCACGAACTCTCCCGTCAAGGTCAAGATTGAAGGTAAGGCCACGTCTGTTGGCAAGACGTTGTTAACCGGCGAGATGACGAAGGCCGCCGCCTACGGCGTCATGACCGACTATCACAAAGAGATATTCGAAAAGACGATGGAGGCAGACTTCGCCATTGCAATGCCGGATGGCTCTTGCCGTTTTCGTGTCAACGTGTTCCGTCAACGCGGTGAAGTCGGCATGGTATTGCGTCGTATCCCGTCAGAGATCCCGACCGTTGAGCAGTTGATGTTGCCGGAGATACTGAATGAGCTGATCATGCACAAGCGTGGTTTGATCCTGATGGTCGGCGCCACCGGATCCGGTAAATCGACGACGCTGGCGGCGATGATCAATCATCGCAACGAAAACATGATGGGTCACATACTGACGATCGAGGACCCGGTTGAATTCAGCCATCCAAACCTGAAAGCGATCGTGAATCAACGCGAAGTCGGCGTCGATACGATGTCCTATCGTAATGCCCTGAAGGCATCGCTGCGTGAAGCGCCTGACGTCATCCTGATTGGTGAGATCCGTGATCAAGAGACGATGGAAGCGGCGATGGAGTTATCCAATACCGGTCACCTGGCCATCTCAACCTTGCATGCGAATAACGCGAACCAGGCAATGGAACGTGTGATTAACCTGTTTCCGCAGGATGCGCATAAACAACTATTTATGGACCTGTCGATGAACCTGCGCGCGGTCATCTCGCAACGCCTGGTGACTGCTGTCGATGGCAAGCGCTGTGCCGCGATAGAAATCATGGTTAATACGCCGCACGTGGCCGAGTTGATATTGAAAGGTGAAATCCACGAGATCAAGGAGGCGATGGAAGACAGCGGTGCGAAAGGCATGCAAACGTTCGATATGGCGCTGTTCAACCTGTACAAGGAGGGTCGCATCGAACTCGAAGAGTGTCTGAACAACGCCGATTCGCGCACGAACATGGAAGCCAAGATTAATTTTGGTTAGATAGTGCGTCAGCCGTCTGTGTATAAAAGTCTATAGCGCGCGAGACAGCGCACAACCGGGAGCCGCATGCGCAAGTACATACGTCATCCCTCATCCATCCCGGTACGGATCCGACAGATTGAACCCGTGAACGACAGGGACTCGGCGCTGGTCAATGTCGGCTATGGCGGTCTGGCCATGCATTTCCCGACAGACATCGAAAGTGGCACCGAGGTCGAACTCTTAATTGACCTGGTGGATCCGGCCGTCGTTATGACCGGTACGGTCGTCTGGAGTGAGCAGCAGGCCGATGGTTATCTGCTCGGCGTGCAGTTTAAAAACGACGCGGATGTTTTTCAGATGCGCATGGTGGAGCAGGTTTGCCACATCGAGCATTATCGCCAGGAGCTTGAGTTAAAAGAGGGCAGAAAACTCAGTAGTGAACAGGCGGCAGCTGAGTGGATAGAAAAATTTGCCGGAGATTTTCCCGGTATAAATAGCTGAAATTAACGATTGATATTATCGATTGAACAAATCGAAATAATTAGGTTTACAGCAATCGGGGCGCACGATATACAGCGCGAAATTCTCGTGGATTCGCACCCGTTATTGGCGGGTGTCCAATCATCTGGCTGATTGAGGAGAGTAAACCGATGCAGCAAAGTGAAATGGATATGGATGAAGATTTTGAAACGGATGACGATACAGAAAGTAGTAATCAATCCGGCGAAGCAACTGTAGTCGCCGGCCAGCGGGCCACCTGGCGTGAGATTGAGAAAAGACGTGAGTTAATGGCCCTGTCGAAGATGGTCGGCGAGAATATTGACGATTATATATTTAACGAATAACAGGAATAAAAGGAAAAAACAGAAATGAACAACTTGTTTAAAAGTGCCAGTAGTATGTCAGCGTTTTCCGTGATGCCGACGGCTATCGGCGTGGTTTCAACTGCAGCGAATCAACCGGTGTTTGATTCTTCATTGTCCAATCAGTCAAATATTGCAGAAACCCGGCCCCTGAACACAGGCGCTGGTATTCAAACCGAGTTCACCGACTAGTTTTTCACTGACATCAAGCCGGCAATGCTGTCAAATTCAGCATTGTCGGTATTCACGATCCAGTACGCGTCGCGCTGGATGACCGGCGCGCCCTCAACCTTGAACAAACGTTGTTTCTCAAGATCACGCTTGATCATGGTGACCGGTAAATAACCGGAACCTCCCTGCCTGACCAGGTAATCCCGTGCAATTCGGCCCAGCGCCAGTCGCAGTTTCGGACTTTTCATCTCGTTAAAGTACTGACTGTGAGTAATCGCAAACGGTGTACCCCAATCGACATAAATGTAATCGTTGTTTATCGCGGTCAGACAATCGAGATTCTGTTCGGATGAAACCAGGATAAACTTGATCGGGAGTTGTCGAATCACCTGTATCTTGTCATGCGGAGGGGGTTCATACGTCATGGCCAGGTCCAGCGTGCCATCGTTGATCTGGGCGTGAATGTCTTCCGCGTTCGAGACATTGCATGAAATCAGAAATCGATCGAGCTGAGCATTGATCTCTTTCAACCACTTTTGCATGTAGATATCCCACAGGCTGGAGACGGCACCCACATTTAACGGGATCTTGCCGGTTTGTTCGCTGGCGACATCCAGTTTGACCCGGTTCCACATAGCTATGATGTTTTCCGCATGGCCAACCAGTTTTTCTCCGGAAGCGGTCAGTGTTATCTGTTTGTGTTCGCGATCAAACAAGCGGGCACCAACAATCTCCTCCAGTTGCTTGATTCGTGCACTGACGGTGGATTGCGTGATAAAAAGATTATCCGCAGCCCGGCCGAAATGCCGGGTTTTGTATACCTCAAGAAACGTTTTCAGCAGGTCAACATCCATCTGATTATGTTATCGTATTGTTTCAATAGCCGAATCATAAATGAAAACGATGTCGGATGATCAACCCGCTTTAATCGGTTGGCGTGAGTGGCTGGCCCTGCCCGAACTCGGCATACCATCCATCAAGGCCAAGATAGATACCGGCGCCAGGACGTCTGCCATCCATACCTATCAATTGGAAACGGTGACCGAGTCAGGCATAGACTACGTGCTGTTCAAGGTTCATCCATTACAAAAAAAAAATGATATCAGTGTCGATTGTAAAGCGGAGATCATCGATCGACGAGTCGTGCGCGATTCCGGCGGTCATGAAGAAGAGCGTTATTTCATCAAGACACTGATCGATTTTGCCGGCAAACAGTGGTATTCGGATTTCAGTCTGACCAATCGTGACGGTATGATGTTCAGGATGCTGCTTGGTCGAACTGCATTGGTCGATGCGGGTCTGTGCGTTGAACCGGCCCGTTCCTATATCGCTGGCAGGGCATTGGCGCAAACGTATAATTAATAACAGGAAAACCCGTTATGAAGATAGCCGTTCTTTCAAGAAACCCGAAGCTTTATTCCACCCGGCGTTTGATTCAAGCCGCTGAAGAACGTGGTCACGAAGTCAGGACGCTGGACGTGTTGCGTTGTTATATGAATATCACGTCAAACGCACCGAGTATTCATTACAAGGGCGAGGAACTGGAAGGATTTGATGCCGTCATTCCGCGTATCGGCGCGTCCGTGACGTTTTATGGTACGGCCGTGCTCCGCCAGTTTGAGATGATGGGTGTCTATCCACTGAATGAATCGGTCGCGATTTCCCGCTCCCGCGATAAATTGCGTTCCCTGCAATTGTTGTCGAGAAAGGGCATCGGCTTACCGATCAGTGGCTTCGCCAACAAGCCAGATGATATCGAGGACCTGATCAAGATGGTCGGCGGTGCGCCGCTCGTCATCAAGCTGTTACAGGGAACGCAGGGCATAGGCGTAGTCCTGGCAGAAACCCGAAGTGCTGCCAAAAGTGTGATCGAGTCGTTTCTGGGGCTGAATGCGAGTGTGCTCGTGCAACAATTCATCAAGGAAGCCGGTGGCGCTGACATACGTTGTTTCGTTGTTGGCGAAAAAGTCGTGGCGGCGATGAAACGTCAGGGCGCAGAAGGCGAGTTTCGTTCGAATATTCATCGGGGCGGCTCGGCATCACTGGTCAGTATTACACCGGAGGAGCGTAAAACCGCTATCCGCTCGGCCAACACGATGGGACTGAATGTGTGTGGGGTCGATATATTGCGTGCCGAACACGGTCCGGTCGTAATGGAAGTGAACTCCTCGCCAGGGCTTGAGGGGATTGAAAAAGCGACGGAGAAAGACATCGCCGGCAGCATTATCCAGTTCATAGAAAAGACGGCGAAAAAGGGTAAAACCGGTACCAAAGGCGGAGCAAAATAAAACGTGCGCGCGCCAATTCAGATTGGTGGCATTAACGTACAGCCGGGACAGCGAACTTCCATTGAACTGCCGGTGCCGAGCCTGTACACACACACGCAACTGGAAATGCCGGTGCACGTGGTACATGGGCGCAAGGATGGGCCGACATTGTTTTTATCCGCGGCCTTGCATGGTGACGAGATAAATGGTGTCGAGATTATCCGCCGTATCCTGCATACGAAGGCGATCAACCGTATCAAGGGCACGTTGATCGCGATACCGGTCGTCAATATTTTCGGCTTTATCAACCAGTCGCGCTATCTGCCGGACCGGCGTGATCTGAATCGCTCGTTTCCGGGATCGGACACGGGTTCGTTGGCCGGTCGAATTGCGAATCTATTTCTGCAGGAGATCGTGTCTCGCTGCACGCATGGCATCGATTTACATACCGGTGCCATACACCGGGAAAATCTGCCACAGATTCGTGCCGTGCTTGATGATGAGGAAACCGAGCGCATGGCCCGTTCGTTCATCTCGCCGGTTATCCTGAATACCAGCATCGTCGAGGGTTCATTACGCCAGGCGGTGGAAAAGCTGGGTATCCCGGTGATCGTCTATGAGGCGGGCGAGGCGTTGCGTGTTGAGGTGGTCTCGATACGCGCTGGCGTGCGCGGTGTCGTTGCCGTCATGCGTGAGCTGGGCATGTTGCCAAGGTTAAAGCGCCGCAAGGCATTACCGGAGCCGATCGTGGCGCGCTCGAGTAGTTGGGTCAGGGCACCGCAGAGTGGCATCCTGAGAATTATCAAGCCATTGGGGGCGCGGGTTGCGGCTAACGAACTGCTCGGTATCGTCTCTGACCCGTTTGGCGAACAAGAGGAGAATATACTGGCACCCGCCGGTGGTATCATCGTTGGCAAGACGAACATCCCGCTGGTGAACGAAGGCGAGGCGCTGTTCCACATCGCGCGTTTTAGCAGGCCAGCCTCAGCGGCGGAAAGTATTGAAGAGTTTCAACAGATACTCGATCCGGCTACCGATGAGAAAGATCCGCACGAGCCGCCGGTCATCTGATTGCGAAATACGTCCTGTTTTGTTGCAGGCATAAAAAAAGGCCTCAGATGAGGCCTTTTTCGTGTCAACAAGAACTAATTACTTGTTGTTAATGTACATCGTTACTTCGAAACCGAAACGGATGTCACTATATTCAGGAGTATTCCAGCTCATTGTCGTATCCTCTTTGTTGGTTAGTTGAAACTTCTGTGAAATATAGTGCATGGGCTGTGCCAAGCGGTACTTTTGACCAGCAATAAAATATATAATCTTTAATATTCAATAAGTTATATAATATCCGTTCGTGCCTTGGGCGAGTGGTTTGACAGTGGTTCTGGTCTGGATCTGGTTATCAACAACCAGAATTTTGGTTGCTGATAACCACTTTTTTATCCAGATCCACAACCAGTCGGTGCAACCGATGACCACTGGCGTGGTATTTCCATTCAAACGGGCTGATGCTGTCGGCGCAGATTTTCAGCGTCGTTGCCTCCGTCGTATAGCCGAGCTGAGCCAGTAAGCCCTGCATCTCCTGCGCGTAAATGGCCCAGTTGGTCCGTAATTCAAGCATGCCTTTCAACTGCAGTACTGTCGGGAATACCGCATGGCAATACCAGCGACGCAGACGCTGTTTCGTCTTTGGCCAGGGGTTCGGGTACAGCAGGTGGTGCGACTGCAGCTGCCAGTTGGCAGCCAGTGCGAGACGCCAGAAATCGACAATATCAAACCGCGCGAGTATCAGGTTGTCTTGTGCCAGCCAGCCCGACTCGGGCAAGTGTTGCCGCAACCGATCCGCTGACTTGTCGATGCCAATGACACAACTGTCCGGATAGCTTGCAGCCAGTTTGAATGTGCTCGTACCGGTACCACATCCGGAGTCCAGCCGAATTGGCCGGCCACAGCGTTCGACCCGGGAGCGAACCTGCGCAAACAATTGCCGACTGCGTGCGTGGATCGGTCGTCTGAATGCTGACTGCTGGTGTCGATGATAGAGTTTAACTGCTTCCGCTACATCGGCTCGCAGTTGACCGTTATCGACCGCGCGCGAGTTGCCAAACACGGTTCAGGCCGGGAAGACAGCCGCGCCTTCAAAAACGGGGCCATCGACACAAACCCGCTTCATTGCCGGGCCAGTGTCCGTGATAACCCGAACTGCGCAACCGGCACAGCCGCCGACGGCACAGGCCATGTATTCCTCCAGAGACACCTGACAGGGCAGATTGAATTCCTGTGCCAGTTCCGCCACGGCGCGTAACATCGGGGTCGGACCGCAGGTGAATATTTCAATTTGCTGAAGTTGATCGGAACGCGCTTCTAACCAATGGCGTGCCAGGTCAGTGACGAGGCCATCGTGGCAACCGGCAAAACCCTGCTGACTCGTCAGTCGACAGGCGATGTTCCAGTCTTCGAGTAATGGCATCGTCGCGATCACACCTTCTGGCACGCCGTCGATCAGGAGTTTCGATGGCGTCGGCGAAAACGGAAACGGCACCTCGGAGCCAAGGATGACAAACGGTTGGCAGTCCCTGGCCGTCGATTTCAGGTGTTCTGCCAGGTAGATCATCGGTGGCAGTCCGACGCCGCCACCGATTAATAATGGCAAATGACGATAGCCGTTTTGTTTAAACGGTACGCCTATCGGGCCAAGCAGTTCGATGTGGTCATTCACCTGCCGATTCGCCAGTAACACGGTACCCTCACCGTGCACTTTAAACAGGATATCTATCCAGCCCTGTTTCGCATTCGCCCGCATGATCGACATGGGGCGTCGCATCGGCAGGGCAACATCACATTGCAAGTGAACAAAACTGCCGGCCTGACAACGGGCGGCCGTCTGCGGTGCCTGTAACCGCAGGATATGTTGCGCCCCGGGATATGACCGTTGATCGATGACGGTCGCAGTCTCGGAGAATATTGTGCCGCGGGTTGCTGGATGCTGCATGGCTCAGGACACTATTTGCTGAAGACGCTGTTACCACCGACCAGTGTGTGCGTCACTTGTGCGGGCAGTGTCCAGCCAGTGAATGGCGTATTTTTGCCGGCACTGCGCATCGCCATCGGCAGCACATCGAAATCCGAACGGGAGATGATGCAGATATCCGCGACCGCGTTCACGTCAAGCCGACCGGATTGGATGTTCAGAATTTCGGCGGGCTTTACCGTTGCTGCAGCCAGCGCCGCGGTCAGGGACAGTTCTTTTTGTTTTACCAGTTGAAATAACAACGGGACAAAGTGTTCAATCGTTGAAGCGCCCGGCGCAGTCAGGCTGAATGGCGCACGTTTGGAATCCAGGTCATGTGCCTGGTGATCCGAGCAGATGGCATCGATGACCCCCTCACGCAGACCCTGCAACAAGGCTTGCCGATCGGCCTCTTCCCGTAACGGCGGATCAACATGGCAACTGGTATTGAAGTTATCGGCAGAATCCACGGTCAACAGTAAATTCGTGATCGCCGTGTCTGCCGTAACAGGCAGACCGGACGCCCTGGCCTGCTGGATCATATGCACGCTTTCGCCACAACTGATACGGGAGAGATGCAACCGCACGCCGGTTTGTTTTGCCAGCAGTAATGCCCGGCTGACCGAGACAGTTTCGGCCGTTGGCGGTATAGCCGGTAAACCCAGCCGTGTACTCAGACTACCCTCGTGCACAACACCGTTATTTTTTAACTCCGGGTTTTCGCAGAACAGGTGTATCGTCAAATCACAACTGGACGCGTATTCCATCGCGCGGCGCAGGATCTCCGCATTTGAGTTATCGATGTTCGCGTTCGAGACAGCAACACAACCTATTTCTGTCATCGCATTCATGTCGGTCAGCGTTTTTGCTTCCAGACCGCGGGTCAGTGCGGCCAGTGGTAAGACACGGGCGAGATTCACGTGCTGGCAGCGTTGATGGATCAGTTCCGCGACGGCCGGATTGTCGAGTATCGGCAAGGTATCCGGTTGCGCACACAGTGTTGTTACGCCACCGCTGACGGCGGCCGCCAGTTCACTTGCTATCGTGCCTTTATGTTCACGCCCGGGTTCCGGTAAATGTACCGACAGATCGATCAGGCCCGGACAGACATACCGGTCTTTTGCATCGATTTTTTTCCGTGGTTTGAAACCGTCTGGTGCGGCACCGACCGCGATAACCCGGTCGTTGGCGATATGTATATCCAGACGCGCGTCGATTGCATTCGCCGGGTCGATAACGTGGCCACCGACAATACTAGTTTTCACTGGCCCGCCCCGGTGCCGATCCCATCGTGATGGCCATGATTGCCATACGTACGGCGATACCATGGCTGACCTGTTGCAGTATGACGGACTGTTCACCATCAGCGACGGCTGAATCGATCTCCACGCCCCGGTTGATCGGTCCCGGGTGCATCACGATCGCGTCTGTTTTTGCCCGGCCGAGTTTCTTCTCTGTCAGGCCATACAGTTTGAAATATTCATGTTCGCTGGGTAACAGGCTGCTGCGCATGCGTTCGTTTTGCAGACGTAACATGATGACGACATCGACATCTTCGAGTCCGGCCTCAAGCTGGTGAAACACTTTCGGTCCCATCGCTTCGATACCGGTCGGTATCAACGTTTTTGGTCCGATCACACGCACCTCTTTTGCTCCCAGTGTCGTCAGCGCGTGAATCTCCGAGCGCGCAACACGCGAGTGCAACACATCACCGACGATCGCGACTTTCAATTTTGCGAAATCCGGTTTGTGCTCACGAATCGTAAACAGGTCGAGCATCGCTTGTGTCGGATGCGAATGCCGGCCATCGCCGGCATTGACAACGCGTATGTGTGGTGCCACCTGGCTGGCAATGAAATGCGCCGCCCCGGAGTTTGCATGGCGCACGATAAACATATCGCAATGCATCGCTTCCAGCGTCTGTAGCGTGTCCTTCAGGCTTTCCCCTTTTTTTGTCGCAGATGTCGAGATGTTGATATTCAACACGTCGGCGGACAGTCGCTTGGCCGCGAGTTCAAAAGTTGTACGCGTGCGCGTGCTGGGTTCGAAAAACAGGTTAACGATGGTCTTGCCACGTAACAGCGGGACTTTTTTGACGGCGCGTTCACCGACACTGGCGAACGATTTGGCGTAATCGAGAATCTGCAACAAAAGATCGCGTTGCAGACCATAAATACTGAGAAAATGTTTTAGCTGGCCGTTGTTGTCGAGTTGAATATTAGAACTCATTTCAAAATTACTGCACTTGCCGTATCGGCGTTTGCTAACTTTGAAATAAGTTCTGCCTGCGTCATCCGCTTGCTTTTACTACCAGCGCCAGTGGCTCCGGGCCGGAGAGTTTAACATGAACCCCGGCATCCAGCGCCAGTGTTTTGCCGACGACATCGGCCCGGATCGGCAGTTCGTGTTCGTTGCGATCAATCAGTACGGCCAGGGTGATGCGTGCCGGACGGCCATAATCAAACAGCTCGTTCATCGCCGCCCGAATCGTGCGCCCGGTGTACAACACATCGTCAATCAGGATCACATGCTTGTTTTCTATATCAAACGGCAGGCTTGACGGTGCCACATGCGGATGCATGCCGATGCGACTGAAATCGTCGCGATAAAAGGCAATGTTTAGCTCTCCCAGTGGCAGTGAATGCGACAGGCGTTGCCGAATCTGCGCGGCGACCCAGACACCGCCGGTATGAATACCGACCAGCACGGCCCCGGTATTCGCAGTCGCAGCGAGCAGTGTGTCGATCTCTTTCGACATCGAATCAAGCAATGAATCTACGGCAATGTCCGGATTGTCCATGGCGGCAGTTTACTGAACATTGTCTTGCTGTGAAAACCAGGTTTCGAGAATAACTTGCGCGGCCACCGCATCAATATTGTCATCCCGTTGCAATCTTTGCTCGGCTTCATGGCTGCTGAGTCGTTCGTCAACCAGATGCACCGGTAACTGGAAGCGACCGTTTAACTGGCGGGCAAAACGTTCGCAGCGATCGGTCATCGCCTGTCGTTGCTGCTGCATTGTCAACGGATGACCGACTATCAATGCCGACGGTTGCCACTGCTGGATTAATTGCCCTATGCGCAACCAGTCCGGTCGGTTTTGCCGGCTACTGAGTATTTCCAGCGGATTCGCACTGCGCGTGACCGTCTGACCGACAGCGACACCGATGCGTTTCTCGCCGAAATCGAAACCGAGCAAGGTTTTGTCGGTCACGCGTGGCCGACGTCAGTCGAGATCAGGTCAATGTCGATACCCAGCAGGCGCGCCGCCCGTTCCCAGCGTTGCTCGGTGGGTGTGTTAAAGATGATGTCGGCATCGGCCGGGCCACTGATCCAGGCGTTCTGCAGCAATTCCGCTTCCAGTTGGCCGGCGCCCCAGCCGGCATAACCAAGAGCGATCAGCGAATGATCCGGACCCTTGCCTTCGGCAATCGCCTGCAGGACATCGCGCGAGGTCGTCATGTTAATTTGTTCGCTGATGGACAGCGATGAGTCCCAGTCGGTTTTCGGATTGTGCAGGACAAAGCCACGATCGGTTTGTACCGGGCCGCCCTGGTAAATGATCTGACCACCGATGGCCGGGTCACTGGTTTTCAACTGCATTTGTTCAAACACATCGGTCAATAACAGGTCGAGTGGACGGTTTATCGTGATGCCCATGGCGCCTTCCTCGTTGTGCGCACAAACATACGTGACCGTTTTGTGAAAATTCGGATCGGCCAGCCCCGGCATCGCAATCAGAAAATGATCAGTCAGATTTGAGGCTTGCATACAGTCAGTATCCCGCGTGTTTGTCGATTAGACAAGTCACATAAGGCCCCGGTTGCACGCCGGTTACATTATTTTTCAGCGAGTTTCAGGATGTAATTCCACTCTGTTTGACTGACCGGCATCACGGACAGGCGATTGCCGCGCTGGAGTAATTTCATGTCCTGCAGTTTTTTCTGTTGCTTGAGTTCGGCGAGAGAAATGGTGCGGGAAAATTTTTGTTTGAATTTCACATCGACATGAAACCAACGCGGGTTTTCCGGATCACTTTTCGGATCGAAATGCTTGTCTTTGGGATCAAACGCGGTTGGATCGGGATAGCCTTCGCGGACGATTTGCATGATGCCGACGATACCGGGTTCATCACAATTGGAATGATAGAAGAAAGCCAGGTCGCCTTTTTTCATTTCATCGCGCATCATGTTGCGCGCCTGATAATTACGCACACCGTCCCAGGGTTCGGTTTTTTTCGGGCGTTGCTTCAGGTCATCGATGCTGAACTCGCCCGGCTCGGATTTCATTAACCAGAATTGCATAACGTGAAAACTTCTGTTGGAAAGAGGGTATCACCGCGACGCCGTATCAAGTGTTGAACTTGAACCAGGGGTTCAAGTGGGAACATCTCTACTCCATCAGGCTTTCCATTCAGTGATGGACATGCACAACAGGAGTACGATCATATTCCCTTGGTCATCGCGTATAGGCTCAAGTTACGACCCGCTTGACCACGTACACCGCAGCAATACCCATATCTATTTCTGTTTTAAAACCGAAGTCTCATGTCCAGGCAGCGTACTTGCCTGAACATAAAATTTTGATTTCTTATCCGGATATCTCCTGCCTGTTATTATCGGCCTTTCCCCGGAAATATAAAGTTTGTCAGATTTCCAGTTGTTCACCCTTGCCAAGTGCAGAGTGAATCTTTCCCTGCAGGCGGCGAATCGTGTCATCCAGACGTGACGTATACACCGCGTTTTTATCGAGATAATCAAGCAGTTCATGCGCAATATTCAAGGCCGTCATCACCGCGATGCGTTCGCTACCGATGACGCTGCCGGACTGCTTGATCTGATCCATTTTGGCGTTGACCATTTCTGCCGCGTTATACAACTGGTCACGCTCCTGTTCGGGACAGGAGATCAAGTACTCCTTGTCCATGATTTTTATATTGATGGGTTTCGCTGATTCACTCATGTGCGCGTTTCCATCGCGCGCAGGCGGGATATCATTGATTCGATTCTTGTCCGCGCCTGTTCTGTCTTTTCAATCAGAATCGCCCGTTCGTTTACCAGTGACTCCTGCTGGTTACGCAATGCCGAGTTTTCGGTTTTCAATGTTTCAATCGTGTTGATCAATTCATCGACGCGAGATTCCAGCGCCGCAAGATCCATCGACTCTTTTTCCTGATCTGCCATCAAGTGTCCCGACTGTGAATTTGGAAAGACGTGAACAAGCCTTTAGCTTCGTTTAAAATTATTAGAAGCCCAATATAGAGCGGCATATAAGAGCGGTCAAGCGACCAAAGCAACGCGCGATTACTAATTGCATTGAAACACATCCTGTCGACCCGCAAAATATTGAAAACCCGCTAAATAACCGAAATTCATGCAAAGTTTTGACGAACTCGACCGCTTGTTAATCGAATCCAGTGCCGGCATTCGCGCGCCGGAGTGCCACGGGTTTATCACCGGTTATCTGTGTTCCAGCCAACAGCTGGATGAGCGTGCCTGGCAGTTCATGTTTGCCGATCTCGACGAACTGCCGGCCTTGACGGCGGATGACCTGGCGCAACTCGAACAGGTCGGTGAGACAGTCAACGAGCAGCTCTCCGCTGATGATTTCAGTTTTGATCTGTTACAGCCGGATGCCGATGCCCCGTTGGAAGAGCGCTGCGAGGCCCTGGCTGAATGGTGCCAGGGGTTTATCAGCGGTATCGGCGTGGCAGGCCTGGTCGATTGGGATCGCCTGTCGGCAGACTGTCGTGAAATGATCGAGGATTTATCCGATATCTGCCGCTTGCAGGCCGAGACGCAGGAAAACGAACAGATGGAGGTTGCGTTGCTGGAACTGCACGAATACGTCCGGGCGGGGACGGTGTTTATTCATGATGAATTCGACATGTTCCGCACTGACAACCACAACAACGACAGGGTAATACATTGAGTAATCTGAAAGAATTTAAACGCCGCCGAAAACGCATGATGGACATGATGGGTGATGACAGTGTGGCCATTATTCCGACGGCACGTGTGCACATACGCAACCGCGACGTGGAGTTTCCGTTTCGACCGGACAGTGACTTTTATTACCTGACCGGTTTCGCCGAACCGGAGGCGGTGGCCGTGTTGGTGCCGAGTCGGCCACAAGGTGAATATTTATTATTTTGCCGGGAGCGTGATCCGAAACAGGAGCTATGGGACGGTCTGCGTGCCGGTCTCGAAGGCGCTTGCGAACTATACGGTGCGGACGATGCGTTTCCGATTGGAGATATCGACGACATTCTTCCCGGCCTGCTCGAAAACAAGGAACGGCTGTTCTACAACATCGGCGTCGATACGGCGTGTGATCAGCGGGTTACCCGCTGGGTGAACCAGGTACGCGGCGAAGCCCGTTCCGGGGTACACGCACCGGACGAAATTATTTCGCCGAACCACTTTTTGCATGAAATGCGTTTGTACAAAAGCAGTGCCGAGATCAAGTTAATGAAGAAGGCCGCGCAGATCTCGGCCGCCGCGCATAAACGTGCGATGCAAACCTGTCATGCGGGTAAAACCGAATACCAGATAGAGGCGGAACTGAATCATGAGTTCATGTTACACGGCGCGCGCTCACCGGCGTATCCGTCCATCGTCGGCGGCGGACGCAACGGTTGTATCCTGCATTACACCGATAATCGTGACAGCCTGAACGATGGTGATTTGTTGTTAATCGATGCCGGTGCCGAGTACGAAAATTACGCCAGCGATATTACGCGTACGTTTCCGGTCAATGGCAAATTCACAACGGCCCAGCGCGAAGTCTACGAAGTCGTACTGGCAGCGCAACAGGCGGCAATTGACAAGATTCGTCCCGGCAGCCACTGGAACGAAGCCCACGAAGCGGCTGTTGAACAGATTACAGAAGGCTTGTTACGTCTTGGAATTTTAAAAGGCACGTTAAAAAAATGTCTGAAGGACAAGGCGTATACGCCGTATTACATGCATCGTACCGGACACTGGCTCGGTATGGATGTGCACGATGTCGGTGAATACAAGGTGGAGGGCGAATGGCGCACGCTGGAGCCGGGTATGGTTATGACAGTGGAGCCGGGATTGTATTTATCCGATCGAACCAGGGGTCTCGCTCGCAAATGGTGGAACATCGGCATCCGTATTGAAGACGATGTGCTGGTAACAAAAACGGGTCACGAAGTATTGAGCAAGGACGCACCGAAAACAATCGAAGCCATCGAATCGCTGATGGCGAATCCATTGGCCGCCTGATCTTGCCTGTTAATCCTGCAACATTTGACATCGTCATTGTCGGTGCCGGTCTCGTTGGCGCCAGCCTCGTGCAGGCACTGGCAAAAAGCCGTTTCCGTGTCGCGGTCGTCGAGGCCGTGGAGCGAACCGTTTCCGGGGATCCTGGTTACGATGATCGGCATCTTGCCCTGTCACATTCAACGCAGCAGATTTTGAGCGACTGCGGGGTATGGCCGGCGTTGGCGGAGCAGACCCGGCCGATTCAGCATATTCATGTGTCCGATCGTGGTCGTCCCGGCAGTGTGCGACTGTCTGCCGGTCAACTGGGATTGCCCGCACTCGGTCATGTCATCACGGCGCGAGAACTCGGACGGGCATTAACCGGGAACCTGTCGACCAGCGTCACACAGTGGTTTTGCCCGGCCCGGGTCACGGCAATCAAGTCGCAGGCGGAGCAGGTCGACGTACAGATCGCAATCAATGATGAAGAACAAACCGTAACCGCAAGACTGGTGATTCTCGCGGATGGCAGTCAGTCGGCGACACGCGCCCTGTGCGGATTCGAGACCACGATTAAACGGCCGAAGCAGACAGCAATTGTGTGTAATGTAAGAACCGAACTGCCACATAACAACACGGCATTTGAACGCTTTACCGAGCAAGGTCCGTTTGCCTTGTTACCGAAAGACGCTGACTCGATGGCAATGATATTTACTGTGCCAACCGAACAGGCCAGCGATTATCTGGCCATGCCGGATGATCAGTTTGTTCAGGTGTGCCAACAACAATTCGGTCGCCGCCTCGGCCGGCTCAGCGAGCCGGGCAAACGATCGGCGTATGCGATTACGATGTTCCACGTTCAGCAGCAGGCAAAACAACGGATTTTATTGCTCGGCAATTCTGCGCACACGTTACATCCGAATGCAGCGCAGGGATTTAACCTGGCCCTGCGCGATGTCGCTGGCCTGGCCAATGTATTAAATCAGTTCACCGGCGATGATGTCGGCCAGCCATCACTGCTGCAGCAATATGAACAGGCACGGGCCACCGATCAAAAACGCACAGTACAATTTACCAATACCCTTGCCGACTTGTTCTATACAGAAAACAGGCTGATTCGTTGGTTACGCAACGTTGGCATGTTCAGTGTGCAATTTTCGCCGGTACTGAAAAGCTGTCTGAGTCGTCAGGGGACAGGTTTAAACACACATTACCAGTCTTCGCACTTGCTATGACATTCACGGCAGCGACAGAATCCGTTGATGCTGACGTGGTCGTTGTGGGTGGCGGCATCACCGGCATCGTCTTGAGTGTGTTGCTGGCGCAACAACGGTTAAGTGTGACGCTTATCGATCACAAGGACACCCTGGTGCCGGAGTCCTGCGATGCTGACCCACGTGCACTCGCGTTGACGCTGGCAACGCGGCAGATATTGAGTCACATCGGTGCCTGGAGTTGTTTGCCGGGAGACAGAATCGGTCAGTTTACCTGCATGCAGGTCTGGGACGAGAACGGCAGCGGTGAGGTGCAGTTCGACAGTCACCAGATCAACGTTGCCCGGCTTGGTCACATCGTCGAAGCCAGTGTGTTGCAGGCAGCATTGATTACAGCAATAAAAAACCAACCGGACATCCAGGTCCTGGCACCGGTGACACTGACGGACATACAGACTGATGCCGATTCTGTGATTGTGCATCTGCGGGATGGGCGACGACTACGCAGCAGGCTGATCGTTGGTGCCGATGGCCGTCATTCCGCTCTGCGGCAGCTGGCCGGCATCGGGTTTAACAGTGAAGATTATGATCAACTGGCAATCTGCAGCGTGGTTAAGACCGAATTACCACATAAAGATACGGCACGACAGCGTTTTCTTACCGATGGCACACTCGCTTTTTTGCCCATGGCGGAAGCAACTCAAAGTGGCATTGTCTGGTCGACGCAAACCGAACAGGCAGAACGCTTGTTGCAGCTTGAACAGGCAGAATTCATGCTCGAACTGGCAGACGGTTTTCAACAACGTTTGGGCAGGGTTGTTGAATGTGGTCCGCGCATGCATTATCCGCTGTCGTACGGTAGCGCCGAATCTTATGTGCAGCCACGCATTGCCCTGGTGGGCGATGCCGCACATGTCGTGCACCCGCTCGCGGGGCAGGGCGCGAACCTTGGTATACTCGATGCGGCAGCGTTAAGTCAGACACTATCCGAAACATCAGCACGGCAACGAGACATAGGCAGTCTGTCTGCGTTGCGGCGTTACGAGCGTTGGCGTAAAGGCGAAAACCGGTTAATGATGCAGGTACTGACCGGCTTTAAACAGGCGTTTACGCAGCAAACTGAACCGGTCAAGTGGTTGCGTAATACCGGTATGCAGTTGACGAATCGTGTACCGATGATCAAGCGGCAAATCATGCAATATGCAAGTGGCCTGCGTGGCGATCTGCCGGATATCGCCCGAGTCACCTATTAACCAGAACCGGTAATTTACAGAAAACCATTTAACGAATGACTGAACACAACCAGAAAGAGTCCAGCTCGAATAATTTTATTCGCAAGATCATTGCCGATGATCTGGCTAACAATAAAAACGACGGTCGGGTCCATACACGTTTTCCGCCGGAACCGAACGGTTACCTGCACCTTGGTCATGCCAAATCGATTTGTCTGAATTTTGGCAGCGCCCGCGATTTTAATGGCCTGTGTAACCTGCGCTTCGATGATACGAATCCGGACAAGGAGAGCACGGAATATGTCGAATCGATTCAAAACGATGTGCGCTGGCTCGGTTTTGACTGGCAGGATCGCCTGTTTTATGCGTCCGATTATTTTCAACAGTTATATGACTTTGCGGTGTTGTTGATCAGGGAACGTAAGGCGTATGTGGACAGCCTGAGCGCCGATGAAATCCGCGAATATCGCGGCACGCTAAAGGCACCAGGTAAGGACAGTCCGTATCGCGATCGCAGCGTGGAAGAAAACCTGGAACTGTTTGCAGCAATGAAGGCCGGCAAATTCAGTGAAGGTGAACACGTGTTGCGTGCGCGTATCGATATGGCTGCACCGAATATGAATCTGCGTGATCCAACCATCTATCGTATTCGCAAATCTCATCATCATCGTACCGGCGATGACTGGTGCATCTATCCAATGTATGACTACACGCATTGCATCTCCGACGCTTTGGAAACGATCACGCATTCTTTATGTACTCTCGAATTTGAGGATCACCGGCCGTTGTATGACTGGTTTCTCGATCAATTGCCGGTACCGGCACATCCACAACAGATCGAGTTTGCACGGTTGAATCTGAATTACACGATCATGAGCAAGCGCAAGTTAAACGAGCTGGTGCAACAAGGTCATGTCGATGGCTGGGATGACCCGCGTATGCCAACGATTTCAGGGGTGCGTCGGCGTGGTTTCCCGGCTGCAGCGATAAGGGACTTTTGTGAACGCATAGGAGTTACCAAGAACGATACCGTGATCGATGTTGGTGTGCTGGAGAACTGTGTTCGTGAGCAACTCGATAAAACCTCGCTTCGTGCACTCGCCGTGTTAAACCCGTTAAAGGTCACAATAAGAAATTATCCGGCAGGCCAGGTTGAGATGCTGGATGCGGTAAATCATCCGAACGATCCGGAACAGGGCAAACGTCAGCTGCCGTTTTCGAAAGTGATCTACATTGAACGCGATGATTTTATGGAAGACCCGCCGAAAAAGTTCTTTCGTTTAGGTCCGGACCGCGAAGTGCGGTTACGTTTCGCGTTTTTTATCCGGTGCCTGGATGTGATTAAAGATGACTCCGGGGAAGTGGTTGAATTGATCTGCGAATACGACCCGCAAACGCGTGGCGGTCAGGCGCCGGACGGGCGCAAGGTCAAGGGGACCATCCACTGGGTGTCGGCCGAGCATGCAATCACGGCAGAGGTACGACTGTATGATCGGTTATTTAACGAAGCCGACCCGGATGCCGCCGGTGATGACTGGACGACGTCGTTAAATCCGGATTCATTACAGGTGATTGACAAGGCCTGTCTGGAACCCTCGTTAGCCGAAGCCAACGGTGATCGGGTGTACCAGTTCGAACGCCTCGGTTATTTTCGACTTGATGAAAAAAACTCGACCGCGACAAAACCGGTATTCAGCCGCACGATTACACTACGCGATTCATGGGCAAGGCAGAAATAAAAAACCCCGCAAAAGCGGGGTTTTAACAGTTTATTTAGTTGCAAATTCAGGCAGCACGTTTACGTGCAGCCAAACCAAGCAGTCCCAAACCCAGAAGTAATACTGCAGAAGGTTCAGGTACAGCTGCGGTGACGACACGAATCCAGTCGCCGGGTTCTGTAACGTGCATGCCCACGTTCAACGTATATCCGCCGCCAATGATATTGTAGAAATCATTGTTCGGATCGTTGTTCTCCAGTCCCCTGGCATTGAATCCACCGGGGTAAAAGGTACCCGCTGCCCCGAGCACCGAGTTACTGGCTGCCTCCAGTGTACCGCCCTGATCAGACATGACGCCGAGGATTAACCCGTCAAATGTCCAGTCAGCAATAGCATAACTGTGCGCGGAGCCACTTGTGTTCAGGAAGATCATGTGGCTGTTGACTACTGTACCTGCAGCAATGGTTCCGCCATCAACACTGATTGCAGACAGCAGTGTGACATTTTGTGCTTCGTCAAAACCCTGCATTTCGTTAAACGGTGTTTCGGCTCCAGGCGCATCATCAGCAACACTGCTCGGGGCAGATATTTCGCTGGCGGTTCCCAAGATTGCACTCACGCTGATGATTTCAGCGCTTGCCGCATGCGATAACAATGCGCAAAGTGCGATGAGTAATTTTAGAATTGGTTTCACTGAGTCTCTCCTGTCAGATACGTTCAAACTACATCTTTCAGATAGATACTCAGCAATATTGAGGCCAAGTAAAAATTTCTTTTCTTTTCAATATGATAAGAAACAAGCTTTTTTCTAGAAATAAAAAATCGTAAGAAAATTCGACGGCAGTATCAGAGACCAGGATGTCAGGAAATTAATAATATATTTAAAATCAATAACTTACGAATTTATTTCAGCCATAGATTAAGAGGTTAAATTATTTTCCATTCCATTTCCGAACTGACTCTTACGGATTGAGCGATAAGTAACTATATTTCAATAAGTTAGGCTTCAAAATAATTTTTTGAACGCGTCGGAATTCTTTACACTTTCGCCGCCATCTTCTGCTGTCAGACTGATAGTGGATGTGCAGAGCTTAATGTCTGACAGGTCTTGGTATATTCACCCGCTGAATCGACTGCAGTGATCGCATCAGGTTGTTGATTGTGCGCAGGCGCATGCGTTGTGGCGGTGACGGCGGGCTGAACTCATCCGGTATCTCGGTGCCGTAACCGGGTTCATCAATGGTGACGCTACCAAACTGATTCGAGACCTCGATTGCGGTCTTGCGCGTTTTATCCTCCGGTTCTTCCAGCACAACGGTAGCGGCGGTCGCACTGGCGACAACGGCAACCGTGGTACCACGAATACCGATGGTGGCCACAGCCGTGCTGACTTCCATCGATTCCGGTTTGTAACGGGCGATTAAGCCGGTGACAAAACGAAACGTACCCTTTAACAACTTCGTCGACAGCTTGTTCTCGGTATCCGGTTTGTTATAGGAAAATTTATCAACTTTCATCTCCGAGTCAGGGCCGACGAGAAATTTGGAATCATCAACAAACTTCAGTTCAACGAGCGCGCCCGGCTCGGTTGTGATCAAATCATTGGCAAAAACATCATCGCCTTTCGACAGTGTACGCGTCTCCTGTTCCAGTGTTGCTTTTACCTTGCCTTTCAGTGTCTCGACCTTGCCGGCTTTTGTCGCAGCATGGGCCACTGAGCCGAGTGCGAGTAAAATTAACAGGCAGAAGTAACGAATTATCATTGGTTTGTTCATAGCAGCGTCTCTGTCAGCGATTGATCGGTATTTTTCCGTTGACCACCAATCCGGCGATCCTGTCACTCCGGTACTATTTTACGTTTGATTTCACTTGTCTCAAAATGGTTCTGACTGCAGATTCAGTAAATATGACCGGTTTCTCAACAATGCTATCCAGAACAAGACTCACAACGGTAGCCGATTTCGCCCATCGGTTGTTGTTTCTGTGTCTGCTATTGAGCCTGATCGTGTTACATGGCTGTATCCTGTCACGCAGCGTCAGCAGCCGGATACAAACGGCAGACGAACTGGCGAGGGCAGCCGGTCTGCATGCAGAAACAATAAACACAAACCAGTTTCAGCTGCAGTCCTGGTTAAGGATTGGTTCGAATCCGACAGGGCGTCTCGACATCTACATTGAGGGTGATGGCCTGGCCTGGCGCAACAAACGCCGGCTTTCGGACAATCCTACGCCGATTAACCCGATTGGTCTGAAACTGGCGATTGCGGCTGATGCCGACAACGTGGTTTATCTGGCCCGCCCATGTCAGTTTTTAACCTCTGCTGCCTGCCAGCCACAGTTGTGGTCAACGCATCGTTATTCCGAGGCCGTGGTGGCCAGCATGAACCAGGCGATCCAGACCATAGTTGACAGGTCTGCTGCTACTGCCATCCGGTTAGTCGGTTATTCCGGCGGTGGTGTGATTGCGGCCCTGGTTGCGGCACGTCGTGATGATGTATCGAGGCTGATAACCGTGGCCTCCAACCTGGATCATGCCGCGTGGACCGCGCAGCATAAGGTGACGCCATTGCATGATTCATTAAATCCGGCTGACTACGCAGAGCAACTGAAACTCATACCGCAACTGCACTTCTCCGGCGAAAACGATGACATTGTCAGCGAAAGTGTACTGTTGTCCTACTTGCAGCAACTACAGCTGGATCCATCACAGGTGATGCATCGAGTTGATGGCGCAGATCACGATTGTTGCTGGGCAAAGCAGTGGCCATCACTGTTAAAAATAATCAATCGACAGGGCGATATCTAATTGGGAATGTCCTGGTAGATGCCATTCAACTCTTTTTGTATTTCACTCCGAATGTCTTCTTCCGTCATGCCGGGGTCTGCTGCACCAAGAAGAAAGCGATCAATATCGACTGGTTTACGCATCAGCCTTGAATGGAAAATATTACACTCCGGCATGTTATGATCGACGCTGATAAACTGCTGTAACACATCCTCACCTATGTATTCGCAGATGGAACTGATGTCATGGTCAATGAACAACTTGTTACTGTTCGTGTCACGGGTAAAGCCGCGCACGCGGTAATCAAGTACGACTACGTCTGATTTGAAACTGTGAATCAAAAAGTTCAGCGCCTTTAATGGCGAGATCATGCCACAGGTGCTGACATCAATGTCGGTACGCAATACATTCGGGCCGACGAATGATTCATTCTCCGGGTAGGTGTGCGCGGTTAAATGACTTTTATCCAGGTGGGCAACGACCATCTCGGGCAGTGGGCCCGGTGTTGGTTGATTGGTCACCCCGGCGAGCGCCGGTGTTTCTTCCGAGATCAGCAACGTGGTACTGGCACCGCTCGGTTCATAGTCGGCAGTCGCAACGTTCAAAACGTTAGCACCAATGATGCTGGCAACGCGGGTCAGAATCTCTGTCAGCCGCGCGGAATTGTATTCACGGTTAATCTGCTCACGTAGCACAGCCTTGTCAGCATCCGACTGCACATAGCTGACATCATACAAATTAAAGCTGAGCGTTTTCGTCAGATTGTTGAAACCGCAAAGCTGAATCTTGTTATTATTCTGCATGTTGGCCGGAAAGACTGATAATTAACGGGCAATAATAGGCAGTTATTCGAATACTTAAAACCACTATTCAGGAAAATTCATGTCATCGGCCCTGTTTCGACCGGAAATTTACTCATTAAAACCGTTACATCAGGGCAAGGTGCGCGATCTGTTCGAGATCGATGCAGCTCACATGCTGGTCGTGACCAGCGATCGTATCTCCGCATTCGATGTCATCCTGCCGGATCCGATTCCGCGCAAGGGTGAATTGCTTAATGCCGTATCGACGTTCTGGTTCCAGCGCACAAAAAACCAGGTGTCCAACCACTTGACCGATATCAGTATTCGTGACGTCTTGTCCGCTGAAGAAGCGGAACCACTTGGACAGCGTGCCGTTGTCGTAAAACGGCTAAAGCCGTTGCCGGTAGAAGCGATCGCGCGCGGTTATCTGATCGGATCCGGCTGGAAAGAGTATCGCGCGACCGGTGCCGTCTGCGGTATTCCCTTGCCGGAAAAGCTGGAGCAGGCAGCACAATTGCCCGAGCCGATCTTCACGCCATCGACAAAAGCGGCAATCGGTGATCATGATGAGAATATTGACTTTGCCACGGTCGAAGACCTGATCGGCCCGTCATTAGCAGGGCAAATGCGGGAACTGACGCTGCAGTTATACACAGACGCCGCAAATTATGCCCTGTCTAAAGGTATAATCATCGCGGATACCAAGTTTGAATTCGGGTTAGATGAAGACGGTCAGATCGTTTTAATCGATGAAGTGCTGACGCCGGACTCGTCACGGTTCTGGCCGGCAGCTGAATACCGAACCGGAATCAGTCCGCCAAGTTTTGATAAACAATATGTACGTGACTACCTGGAGACACTGGACTGGGACAAGACGGCACCCGGTCCGACGTTGCCGCAGCAGGTTATCGATAACACGGCAAAAAAATACACAGAAGCCAAACAACGTTTAACGGGTGAAAAATAAATGAACGATATTGAAAAATTGCTGAGCGGGTTCCAGCGCTTTCGTGAAAAGTACTTTGAAGAACAACCCGAGTTATATCATCAACTCGTCACCGAGGGGCAGTCACCGCCGACAATCGTCATATCCTGTTGCGATTCACGCGTACATCCGGCGCAGATCCTTGATACCGAGCCGGGCGATATCTTTGTTGTGCGTAACGTGGCAAACCTGGTACCGCCGTGCGTGGATGATGGCAAGACGCATGGTACGAGTGCAGCCCTGGAGTTTGCTATTAAACATCTGCAAGTCCGCAATGTCATGATACTCGGGCACGGTCAGTGCGGCGGCATCAAGAGCCTGATGGAGGGCAGCCACCATAGCAAGGACTATCGCTTTATTGATCCATGGATGCAGATCGCGAAACCGGCACGAGAAAAGGTATTGCTCGAACACCCGGATGCAGCGTTTGACCAGCAGTGTCGTATCTGTGAAAGCGAGTCGATCAAGATTTCAATGGAAAACCTGTATTCGTTTCCGTGGATTCAAAAACGGGTCGAGCAGGGCGAATTGTCGATTTATGGTTTTTACTTCGATATCGCCAGTGGCGAACTGCAACAGCAGTGAGAAAAAGCACTGGCATGATTAAACAGGTATTCCAGGGTTTGTTCATTGTGTTCGGATTGACTGCCTGTTCCGAACAATCTTCATCCGGTGACCATGTCTGGCAGGAACAGGCGGATGCGATCAAACGCGCCGAACAGGTGGAACAGGACCTGATACAGGCGGTTGAACAGCAACAACAGGCAATCGAAGCACAGACCGAGTAAGGCCGGGGCTATCAATCAATTTTTCGGGCCAGAAATTCCGTGATCCCATTGCATGACGATAATCCGACCGACCTCTGGCCGGTTTTTACCGTACTGTTTATTTCGGCCTGTGTGCTCGCATTTGTCTGGCAGTTCTCGCTCGGAACCGTGGCCAACCAGCAGGCCGTGTACAGTCTCGGTGTTATTCCCGCCGTGTTACTCGATAAAGTCAGCCTGCCACCGGAGCTGGCGAAGATACCGGCCGAGCTGACCATACTGACCTCGATGTTTTTACACGGTGGTCTCATGCATCTTGGCGGCAACATGCTGTATCTATGGATATTCGGTAATAACGTCGAGGATGCACTCGGACATGTTCGCTTTATTGTGTTTTATGTCCTGTGTGGTGTCGCGGCCGTATTCGGCCAGGTATTTCAAAACCCGTCATCCGAAATCCCGATGATTGGTGCGAGCGGGGCGATCTCCGGTGTACTCGGCGCCTACCTGCTGCTCTATCCACAGGCGCGGGTTCTCGTATTCATTCCATTGGGATTCTTCTCGCAACTCATCCGCTTGCCGGCAGGCTGGGTGCTCGGTTTCTGGTTTGTAATCCAGATCGTCAGTTCGGTTTTTGCCGACCCGGACGCAGCCGGGGTCGCCTGGTTTGCGCACATCGGCGGTTTTATAGCCGGTATGGCACTGGTGCCGTTGATGAAAAAGTCAGATGTGCGCTTGTTTCAAAAAGGCCATGGCTCGCACCGCTGGCACAAGACACTGCGTCGATAGAGCAGTAAAAAAAAGCCGACCCGAAGGCCGGCATGCTAACAATGGAGTTATGAAAACGTTTTTAGTGTTTTCGTTGCGTTAACGCCCTATGTATCAAGCAGATCCGATGCCAACTTAAATACATCAATTAATACAATGAGTTAGATTAAAGCGGGGCTGTGGCGGTCATACAGTTGTAAACTTTTTCGACAAAGCGTGGTGTCGAAAGCCGCTGTTAATACGGGTAAGTGCAGTAAATACAGTCACTTAATTAACCAATGGAGCAGATCCTGAGATCGATCAAAAGCAATAACTGAACCGCTTATCTGTAAAATTTCTCGACGGTTTTATGAATGACAACCGAAAAATTCATCGATTTGGGTGAGCAAACGATCAATTAAGACGTTCTATTAACCTGATTCTGTCGTCCGGGTCAGTTACGGCCGTCATGGCCTCGTTGAATTTGCCGACCTTTTCATTATGAATTTCAAGCAATGCGTCCAGTCGTTGCTTTTCCTCGTCCGTAGGGCTACCCCAATTGCGGTATTTTTCATCGATTTGTTGTAACAAACTGAAGTAATTCTGCTTGCTCTGGCTCATTGCCGTAAATGCCGCCAGTGCTGCCTCGGCGGCTTCCGACAAATCGTGATTGTGTTTTATGTCGTTCATAAATAAACAACCCCGGCGCCCCGGGGTTGTGCATGGGTTTATAAGTGACCGATCAGGCCGCCTGTTCCATATCTTCCGAATATTCTCCGGAGCAGGCCAGGCTGTTACAACGTTCGCGGTGTAACAACACCTTGCGCGCCGCTTCCAGGTTCGCTTCTTTACCCCCCCAGGTCTTCAGGCAGTCTTCCTGCAAGGCCCGGCCATAGGAAAAACTCAGTGGCCACGGCAGAGACGGGTACGTTTTATTCATCGCATTCAGGTGTGTGGTCGCCAAGGCCGAACTTTGACCACCGGACAGAAATACAATACCGGGGATGGAAGCCGGAACCGCATTCAATAAACAGCGGACAGTTTTTTCAGCGACTTCCTGCACATTCGCCTGCGTCAGGCATTGTTTCCCGGAGATGACCATGTTTGTTTTCAGTATCGTGTGTTCCATTACGACGTCCTGACGATAAAGTTCATTGAATAATGTCTTCAATGTTTTTTCTGTCACCTGGTAGCACTTGTCGATGCTGTTGTCCGCATCCATCAGCACTTCCGGTTCGACCATCGGTACGATACCGGCTTCCTGACACAGGCTGGCATAGCGTGCCAGTGCATGTGCGTTAGCATCGATGCAGGCTTGTGTCGGGATGCCGTCACCAATCGTGATCACGGCACGCCATTTGGCAAAGCGTGCGCCGAGGTTTTTATATTCAGCCAGGCGATCACGCAGGCCATCCAGCCCCTCGGTGACTTTTTCGCCAATATGTCCGGCCAGGTCCTTGGCGCCGGCATCGACCTTGATACCCGGCATGATGCCTTGATCGATCAGTGCCTGCGCAAAGCTTTTGCCATCGCTGGTAGATTGTCGGATCGTTTCATCGAACAGGATCATACCGCTGATGAATTCATTGCCACCGGGGGCCGTGATCAGCAAGTCACGGTAGGCGCGACGATTTTCCTCGGTGGACTCAATGCCGATGGTATCAAAACGTTTTTTAATCGTTGGAAAACTCTCGTCGATGGCGAGTATGCCCTTGCCAGGCGCAACCATCGCGGCCGCGGTTTCGGTTAGTTCTTCAATGCTCATGCTCATTCCTCTTCTTCATAGCGATTAATAGCGGTGCAACAAGTATAGGGTCAGAAAAACGGCCATGCCAGCCGTTGCGGAAATCCATATCAATTACAGTTCACTAGATACTGTGTTCGAGTGCCTCACCGACGCGGATAATTTTCATATTGTTCGTCTTGCCGCGTTTCCCACGCAGGTCGCCCTTGGTAATGATGACAATGTCACCTTCGGCGACAATGTTTCGTTTCATCAGTATTTCTATAATCTCCTTGTTCACCTCAAGCGGGTCCGTATGGGTGATATCAAATGCCATCGGATAAACGCCACGATACAACGTCACCTTGCGACGCGTGGATTCGTGCCGGGTGAAAGCAAAAATCGGAATGCCGGAACTGATGCGTGACATCCAGACACAGGTCGATCCGGTTTCGGTTAATGCGGCAATCGCCTTGGCGCCGATATGATTCGCTGCGTACATTGATGACATCGAGATGGCTTCACCGATCGATTCAAAACGCTGGTTAATGCGGTGATCGGAAACGCGGGTATCACGTTGTTTTTCTGTTTCCCGACAAATCTCTGCCATCGAGCGTACGACTTTTTCCGGGTGTTGGCCGATGCTGGTCTCACCGGACAGCATGACTGCGTCGGTACCATCGAGCACGGCGTTGGCGACATCGAAGACTTCCGCACGCGTTGGAATCGGTTCGTTGATCATCGACTCCATCATCTGTGTTGCCGTAATCGTCGCGCGATCCATTTCACGCGCCATCTGTATTAGCCGTTTTTGCACCGGCGGCAGGCTGGCATCACCGATCTCGACGCCAAGATCCCCGCGAGCAATCATAATTACGTCCGAGGCTTCGATGATGGATTCAATATGGTTTAATGACTCGGCTCGTTCAATTTTCGAAATGATGCTGGCGTTGCTGCCCTCGGCCTTGATCATTTCACGTGCCTGGTGCACGTCATCGGCCTTGCGAATGAACGACAGGGCAATGAAGTCGGCCCCAATCTCAAGAGCGTGTTTCAAGTCCTTTTTGTCTTTTTTCGTTAATGCTGCAGCCGATAATCCACCGCCACGTAAATTAATACCCTTGCGATCAGAAAGATGACCGCCGGTGACAACCTTGCATTTAACGGTGGTTGCCGTGACAAGATCGACGACAAGCGCAAGTCGACCGTCGTCGACCAGCAACGTGTCGCCGGCTTTTACATCTTTAGGCAGGTTCTTATAACTGACACCGACGTGTTCGATGTTGCCGGCTTTTTGTGACAGATCGGTATCGAAGACGAATGTGTCTCCTTCATTTAGGTCGATACCACCGTCATCGGTGAAACTTTGAATTCGAATCTTCGGGCCCTGTAGATCGGCAATGATGCCAATAGCGCGGTGTTTTTTCAGGGACAGTTCACGTACCGCGTGCACCCGTTTTTCGTGCTCTACATGTGACTGATGCGAGTAGTTCAACCGAACCGTATCCATACCGGCATCAAATAATTTTTCCAATACCCCGGGTTTATCCGTGGCCGGACCAAGTGTGACAATGATTTTTGTTCTACGCATATTATTTACAACTTTTTGATGACTGCGTTCATAGCAGGTTAATATTCACGGGCACGTTCCATCGCTTCCCAGGCGCGTGCCGACTCTTTTAACATGGTAACCGCAGGCAACTCCTTGCCTTCCAGCAATTCGAGAAACGCACCGCCACCGGTTGAGATATAGGAGATGCGATCGGCGACATTGAACCTGGCTATCGCTGCCAACGTATCACCGCCACCGGCAACAGAGAAAGCGCTACTGGCAGCGATCGCCCCGGACAGGGTCCGGGTTCCTTCGGCAAACGCATCAAATTCAAATACACCCAGCGGGCCATTCCAGACAATGGTTTCGGCGCTGGATAGCAGTTGTGAAATTTCATTTAAAGACTCGGGCCCAAAGTCGAGGATCATGTCATCGTCTTCAATCTCGCTGACCGGTTTCAATTGCGCTTTTGCCGTTTCGGAAAATTCCTTGGCACAGACGACATCGGTCGGTAACGGAATTTTCCTGCCTTCGGTCTGCATCTTCTCCAGAAGGCTCGCAGCCGTTCCGACCAGGTCCTGTTCACAAAGAGATTGGCCAATGTTGTATCCGGCCGCTTTTAAAAACGTGTTCGCAATACCACCACCGACGATCAATTGATCGACCTTGCCGGCCAGTGACTCCAGCACGGTCAGCTTGGTCGAGACCTTGGAACCACCGACAATGGCTACCATCGGTCGGGCCGGCTCATCCAGGACCTTCGCCAGCGCTTCCAGTTCAGCCACCATTAACGGACCGGCACAGGCAACGGCAACGTACTTGGCGACGCCATGTGTCGATGCCTGGGCTCGATGCGCCGTACCGAACGCATCGTTCACGTACACATGGGCATGCTCGGCCAGTTGTCGCGCCAGGTCTTCGTCGTTTGATTTTTCACCGACACAGAAGCGAATGTTTTCCAGCATAACGACATTCGTGTTTTCGAATTCAATGCCGTCCTGCCAGCCCCTGATTAAAGTCACCGGTTGTTCGATCAACTCGGACAGTCTTTTTGCGACGGGTGCCAGTGAGTACTGTTCCTCGTAGACGCCTTCTTTCGGACGACCCAGGTGCGACATCAGGATGACATTGGCACCGTTGTCCAGCAATTGCCTTACTGTCGCCACTGAAGCGCGGATGCGGGTGTCGTCCTGTACCACACCGTCCTTGATCGGCACGTTAAAATCGACGCGAACAAGCACGCGCTTGTCGTGCAGTTCCAGGTCGCCAATTTTTACCAGCATGGTTTGTCTTTAGCCTGCGTTCATTAACGCGATCGTGGTGTCGAGCATACGGTTGGAAAACCCCCACTCATTGTCATACCAGGCGACCACCTTGACCTGTGTGCCATCGATCACCTTGGCCAGTGAGGCATCATATGTTGAAGATGCCGGGTTATGGTTGAAGTCGATCGATACCAGCGGGGCATCGTTGTAAGCCAGCACGCCTTTCAGTTCGCCGTTTGCTGCATCCTGCATTAATGAATTGATCTCATCGATCGAGGTTTCGCGATTCGCTGCGAACGACAGATCTACCATGGAGACATTGATTGTCGGAACGCGAACTGCATAACCGTCGAGTTTTCCATTCAGTTCCGGCAGGACAAGACCTACCGCAGCCGCGGCCCCGGTCTTCGTCGGGATCATCGACATCGTGGCCGAACGCGCACGGCGCAGGTCTGAATGATACACATCGGTTAACACCTGGTCGTTTGTATACGAATGCACTGTCGTCATGATGCCATGTTTCAAACCGATGTTGTTATGGATGACTTTGACCAGCGGTGCCAGGCAGTTCGTGGTACAGGAGGCATTCGAGATAACCGTATCCGAATCTTGCAACACATCATGGTTGACGCCGAAGACAACGGTTGCATCGACATCCTTGCCACCGGGCGCAGAGATGATGACTTTTTTCGCGCCCCCTTGCAGGTGCGCCGAGGCCTTTTCTTTACTGGTAAAAAAACCGGTCTATTCATGCACGACATCGACTCCCAGTTCACCCCACGGCAGTTTTGCCGGGTCACGTTCCGACAGGACACGAATCTTGTCGCCGTTTACGATCATGTTATCGCCCTCGACGCTGATGTCACCGGGGAAACGGCCATGTGCGGTATCGTATTGGGTCAGGTGGGCGTTGGTATCGGCGTTGCCAAGGTCATTGATTGCAACGATCTCGATCTCATCCTTGCGACCTGATTCATACAAGGCGCGCAGGATGTTGCGACCGATTCGTCCATAACCATTGATTCCGACTTTAATACTCATTTTACTCTCCAGAATTTCATTATTAACTTTATGTTTGAATATATGTCTTGATCCGCTCAAGGATCGCGGCTTCGGTAAAACCGAAATGGCTGAATACATCGCCGGCCGGTGCCGACTCGCCAAACGTATCAATGCCAATGGTGAGGCCTTCAAGCCCGACGTATTTACGCCAGTAGTCACCAACACCGGCCTCGATCGAGACACGTTGGCGACAGTTCGGCAGTAATACGCTATCGCGGTAGTCGGCTGCCTGCGCATCAAACCGATCAGTACACGGCATCGAAACCACGCGGGTGGCTGTACCTGCAGCGTTTAATTGCTGTCCGACATTCATTGCCAGGCCGACCTCGGAACCGGTTGCGATCAGGATCAATTCCGGGGTTGCATCGGGATCCAGCAGCACGTAACCGCCGCTGGCAATCGCCTGAATTTGCTCGTCGTTACGTTCGATGTGTGGCAGACCCTGACGGGATAACAATAAACTGCTTGGGCCGGATTTATTTTCTATCGCGCAGCGCCAGGCCACGGCAGTTTCAACCGTGTCGCACGGACGCCAGACCGACATGTTTGGCATCATCCTTAATGTGGCTGCCTGCTCGACCGCCTGGTGTGTCGGACCGTCCTCGCCAAGACCGACCGAGTCATGCGTAAACACGGAGATATTTCTGACTTTCATCAATGCCGCCATGCGCAATGCATTGCGGGCGTACTCGGAAAACATCAGGAATGTACCGCCATACGGGATAAAGCCGCCATGCAATGACATACCGTTATTAATGGCAGTCATGCCAAATTCACGCACCCCGTAATAGATGTAGTTGCCATCGGCGTTGTCATCGTCGATCGTGCGCGAGGCCGCATGTAACGTCAGGTTGGAGCCGGTCAGGTCGGCTGAGCCTCCGATCAGTTCCGGTAATACCGGGCCGATACCGTTCAACGCGATCTGTGATGCCTTGCGAGAGGCGACGGTTTCCCCTTTTTCATTTATCGCTGTTATCAATGCTTCAATGTTACTGTCCCAGTCTTCCGGCAGCTCGCCGCTGAAACGACGTTGCAGTTCCGCCGCCAGTTCGGGGTGCGCGTCGGCGTAGTCAGCAAAGCGATCGTTCCATGCAGATTCGTTGTTCGCGCCCTTGTCGGCCGCGTTCCAGGCGGCATAGATCTCGTCCGGTACTTCAAACTCGGCATGCGGCCAGCCCAGGGCTTGTCGGGTCAGCTCGATCTCGTCCGCTCCGAGTGGTGCGCCGTGGCTGGATGCCTTGCCGGACTTGTTCGGTGAACCAAAGCCGATTTGTGTCTTGCAGACAATGAAGCTCGGTCGGGTTGTCTCGTTACGTGCCTGCTCCAGTGCCGCACGTACCTGTTCCGGATCGTGTCCATCGACATTATCAATGACATGCCAGCCATAGGCGGCAAAGCGTGCGGCATTGTCGTCTTTAAACCAGCCATCGACCTCGCCGTCGATCGAGATGCGGTTGGAGTCAAATAACGCGATCAGCTTGCCGAGGCCAAGCGTGCCAGCCAGCGAGGCCGCCTCGTGTGAGATGCCTTCCATCAGGCAACCATCACCGAGTGCGACATACGTGTAGTGATCAATGATTTCATGATCGGGTCGGTTATACGTTGCCGCCAAAGTACGTTCGGCCAGTGCCATGCCGACGGCGTTGGCAAAGCCTTGCCCCAGCGGTCCGGTCGTGGTTTCAACCCCCGGTGTATAGCCGTATTCCGGATGGCCCGGGGTTTTCGAATGCAGCTGACGAAACTGTTTTAAATCATCAATGCTGACGTCATAGCCGCTCAGGTGTAACAGCGAATACAGCAACATGGAACCGTGACCGTTTGACAGGATAAAGCGATCGCGGTCGATCCAGTGCGGGTTCGCCGGGTTATGTTTAAGAAAGTCGTTCCAGAGTACTTCGGCAATATCGGCCATGCCGAGCGGCGCACCCGGATGGCCGGATTTCGCTTTTTCGACCGCGTCCATGCTGAGTGCACGGATCGCGTTGGCCAGGGTTCGACGGTCTGGCAGTTCGTTCGCCAGAGAGGGCTTGGTTGCGGTTTCCTGATTCATATGTATCGCTATAAAAAGTAAATTACACCGGCGTTGGCGGCAAAGGCTGCGGCCAGCGATCTGGTTCTGCTAATGTCACGGAAAATCCGGCTTTGATGGCCGGAAAAAAGCAATTCGGAATGGACGTTCAGCGACCCCGTTACAAGCGCGGTATTCTCTATCAGTGGCGGCATCCGGGCAAGCCACAGGGAGGAATTTTCGTGTTTTTTTACTGATTCAGTGCGAATCGATCGCCTGTTGCAGCAGTTTTGCGCTGATTTGATGGCCAAGAGGATTTAAATGGCCGTCATTCGGGTAAAAAAACGATGCTTTGCTGTCAGACGCCTGTTCTTGCAGCAATGTAGCCAAATCTATTGTGCGTAGCCGGATTCTTTCAGTGCTGCTCAATATCGCCAGGCGAAAGTGTGCCTGTAATGCCGCGGCATAACTGTCAGGCAACTCGACGAACGAGCGACCAGGCAGTAACACCAGCGTTAATTGTCCGTCCTCAAACCGTTGCGAGAGAGCAGTCAGCAACGCATTAAAAACGGCTATTTCATTATTAAATGAGTCGCCGAATTGATGTTGAGAATAGTCCACGGGTGCGATTGCGTTCACGAGCAATTGACCAATCTTCGATACCTGCAACAGCTTATAGAATACGGACGTATTGCCAGTATCAGGCGCGATCAGTTTCTGGCTATCCTGTGCCAGCCGTTGTGCCGGTTTTCGCAATTGTGGCACAGGGATGTTGTTCACTCGCAGTTCTTGCTGACGGAGTTCCAGCCAGGGTTTTGAATATTCGGCCTGTAGCGGAAACGGCAAGACATTATCCAGCAGGTCATTACCGAGATAGACAAACCATAAAACGTCATTGATAGACGTGTGTTTATCCAGCTGTTGCAGCAATAACCACTGTTGATCATTGCTGTAGCCGGGCACCGCATAATTCTGAAAGAAACGGCCTGTGTCATTTGCATTCAGTCTTTCGACAAATGTTTCGTTGTCGTTCACACCAAGCCCGAAGGTGAAACTGTCACCGATCACGGCAACCGGTGTTTGTTGCTTTTGTGTCTGTCCGGAAAGTCGAAAGCCGTCGGTATTCGTTGAGTAGTTCGCCGTGTAATCAAAATGGCGGTGAGTGCCATTCCAGTTTTCTGCCAGTCGCCAGCCCAGTTGTTCATCGTAAAGAATAAAGCCCTCTGACATTTTCTCGCTCGTTATGATGTGACGTTGCCAGAGCCTGAGACCGGCCTCGGCCAGGGCGAAGCCGAGTAACACACTGATTGCAATCGTTGTCAGCATCAGCTGATGTTGTCGATGTAGAGCCATGAAGTGTTATTGCTGGCGGACTAATCTTTCCATTTTATCGAACAACCAAGACTGGGCCATTGTTCATCCGGACCATGCCCGGTTTTTACAATCATTTGCATCGCATTAAACAGATCCCTGGACATACCTTCCTCGGCCGCTTTTGCCGGCGTGACCGGGTTCAGGCGTCCGCGATATTGCAGTTGTCGTTTGGCGTTATAGCCGAAAAAATCCGGTGTGCAGACAGCGCCATAGGCCCTGGCCACCTGCTGGGTTGCATCAATCAAATAGGGAAACGGATAGTCAAACCTTGCCGCGATGGTTTGCATATTTTCCAGCGAATCGTCTGGATAAGCTGCGGTGTCATTCGGCATGATGGCGACGCATTTCACCCCGATCTTGAGCAGTGCATTCGCCTCATCGACGAGATGCTGCTGGATGGCCTTGACGTACGGGCAGTGATTACAGATAAACATGACGACAGTGCCGTTTTTGCCGACACAGTCGTCCAGCCGCAGCGCGTTGCCTGTTGTGCCCTGCAGGCAAAAATCAGGCGCGGTTTCGCCCGAATTCACAGCTGGAGTTTCCGTTAAGACCACGTTGATTCTCCTTAGGAAATGGGTTCGTTGAATCTTGCCTATTGTCACTATGACCATGCAAGCACCACTGGTAATCCTTTGCAATGACGCTAGAATGGCGCCCGAATTCAAACGAACCAGACTATTCAAATGATTAAAAATCAATTATTTACATCAGAATCTGTCTCGGAAGGACATCCGGACAAGGTCTCGGATCAGGTTTCTGATGCCATCATCGATGCGATATTTTCGCAGGATAACAAGGCACGCGTGGCGTGCGAAACCATGGTAACGACCGGCCTTGCGGTTATAGCCGGTGAAATTACCACGACTGCCGAAGTCGATTTTCAGGATGTCGTTCGCAGCACGATACGGGAGATTGGTTATACCAGTTCCGATATTGGTTTCGACGCGGATACTTGCGGCGTCATGATCGCGCTCGATAAACAATCGGCCGATATTGCGATGGGTGTCGACGAAGGTAGTGACAAGGAACAGGGCGCCGGTGATCAGGGGTTGATGTTTGGTTATGCCTGTAACGAGACCGAGACATTAATGCCGGCACCGATTGATTTTTCACATCGTCTGGTTCGTCGCCAGGCAGAAGTCCGTAAAAATGGCACGCTTGACTGGTTACGACCGGATGCGAAAAGCCAGGTGACGTTCCGCTATGAAGACAGCAAACCGGTTGCGATTGAAGCCGTCGTCCTCTCGACGCAACACAGTCCGGATATCTCTACCGCGGATTTACGCGAAGCCGTCATGGAAGAGATCATCAAGCCGGTACTCCCGGCCGAACTGCTCGGCAATAAAACGCTGTATCACATCAACCCGACCGGGCGCTTTGTCGTCGGTGGTCCAATGGGCGATTGTGGTTTGACCGGTCGCAAGATCATCGTAGATACCTATGGTGGCATGGCGCGTCACGGTGGTGGTGCCTTCTCCGGTAAAGACCCGTCAAAAGTCGACCGCTCGGCTGCGTATGCTGCACGTTATGTTGCCAAAAACATTGTTGCTGCCGGCCTGGCAGAACGTTGCGAGGTGCAGGTGTCGTACGCAATCGGTGTGGCTGAACCGACCTCGATCAGTGTGGATACATTCGGTACCGGAACGATGGACGAAACAAAACTGGTCGAATTGATCCGAAAGCATTTTGATTTGCGGCCGAAAGGCATAATCGCGATGCTCGATCTGTTACAACCTATCTATAAACAAACGGCTGCCTATGGTCACTTCGGCCGCAACGATATCGACCTGCCATGGGAAAAAACCGATAAAGTGGAAGCGTTAAAAAACGGTTAACGCTGACTTCTTCATTTTTAAATAAAGCGGGTGGATAGAATACCCGCTTTTTTTGTTCATTGTTGCAGTACACAAATATCAATTAATTGTATTTATATTTATAAAACAATGATTTATTGAATCAGGCTGTATTTGTTTGTCAAGTCGGGACTTGAAACAAGAGCCCAACGAAGTATACTTTGCGGCCGATTTTAGCTTTGCCCTGTTCGAGGAGCGTTGCGAAGGCCAGTCCGGTCTCCAGGCTCGAACAGCGGTTCCATGAACAAACGGCGCTCGCTTTATCTAGGAGGAATACCTGATGAGCGTAGCATCTGCTGAACTATCATCAAACGACTACCACGTAGCCGACATCTCCCTGGCTGGCTGGGGTCATAAAGAGATCCGTATCGCCGAAACCGAAATGCCGGGCCTGATGGCAATCCGCGAGGAATACGGAAACGACAAACCCTTGAAAGGCGCGCGCATAGCCGGTTCATTGCACATGACCATCCAGACGGCCGTGCTGATCGAAACGCTGGTCGCACTGGGTGCCGAGGTGCGTTGGGCATCGTGCAATATTTACTCAACGCAGGATCATGCAGCGGCGGCGATTGCCGAACAGGAAATACCGGTGTTCGCGTTTAAAGGCGAATCGTTGACCGAGTACTGGGACTACACGCATCGCATCATGGAATGGCACGATGGCGGTACACCCAACATGATCCTTGACGATGGTGGCGATGCCACCTTGTTGCTGATCCTGGGTAGCAAGGCGGAGAAAGACATTTCCGTACTCGATAACCCGGGCAGTGAGGAAGAACGTTGCCTGTACGCCGCAATAAAAAAACGTCTTGAAGAAGACAACACATTTTATTCACGCACACTGGCGAATATCAAAGGCGTGACAGAAGAAACCACGACCGGCGTGAACCGCCTGTATCAAATGGTGAAACAGGGCACGTTGCCATTTCCAGCCATTAACGTGAACGACTCGGTGACGAAGTCCAAATTCGACAACCTGTATGGTTGCCGTGAATCACTGGTCGATGGCATCAAGCGGGCGACTGACGTGATGATCGCCGGCAAGGTAGCACTGGTACTCGGTTACGGCGATGTCGGTAAAGGTTGTGCCCAGTCCCTGAAAGGTCTCGGCGCAACCGTGTGGGTAACCGAGATTGATCCTATCTGTGCACTGCAGGCCGCGATGGAAGGCTTCCGGGTAGTGACGATGGATGAAGCCTGCAGCAAGGCGGATATCTTTGTCACGACAACCGGAAACTTCAACGTGATCACGCACGATCACATGGTACAAATGAAAGACCAGGCAATCGTTTCCAATATCGGTCACTTCGATAATGAAATCGACGTCGCCAGCCTCGAACAATACGAGTGGGATGAGATCAAGCCACAGGTTGACCATGTCATTTTCCCTGATGGCAAACGCATCATCCTGCTGGCGAAAGGCCGTCTGGTTAACCTCGGTTGTGCTACCGGTCATCCAAGTTTTGTTATGTCCAATTCATTCACGAACCAGGTGCTGGCGCAGATTGAATTGTTTAACAAAACCGGCGAGTACAAGAATGATGTCTATGTACTGCCTAAACACCTGGACGAAAAAGTGGCCCGTCTGCACTTGCAGCGTATCGGTGCTAACCTGACTCCGTTAAGCCAGGAACAGGCCGATTACATCAGTGTGCCGGTAGAAGGTCCGTATAAACCGGATCATTATCGTTACTGATTTTTTTTCCGCTCACGCATCGGCCGGGCGTTTTAGTGAACCTTTGGTTCATAAACGTCCGGCTATTGCCTTGATCAGGTAGCCAATATGGATTCGCAAAAAAAATACGAACGTAAATTCAGTTTCGAATTCTTTCCGCCACGCACGCCGGAGGCTGCGGGTAAATTACAGATGACGCAGGAGCGACTGGCCAGGCTGGGCCCGAGTTTCTTTTCTGTAACTTTCGGTGCAGGTGGCAGCACACGTGATCGCACCTTTGAGACGGTCGTCGATATCCGCGAGAAAACCGGTATTCAGGGTGTGCCGCATCTTTCCTGTATTGGCACCATGGCCGATGAGATCCAGGAAATCCTGCAGCGTTATCTCGATAACGATATACAGCATATCGTTGCACTGCGTGGTGACCTGGGGTCCGGTTCAATGGGCATGGGACCATTTCGTTACGCCAATGAACTGGTTGAATTTATTCGCCGGGAGACTGGCGACAAGTTTTATATAGAAGTTGCCTGTTATCCGGAGTTTCATCCGCAATCGCCGACGGCACGTGATGATATGAACAATTTCAAGCGTAAAGTCGATGCTGGCGCGAATGCAGCAATTACCCAGTATTTTTATAATGCCGATGCCTATTTTCGCTTTGTCGATGCCTGCGAAAAGATGGGTATTGATATCCCGATCGTTCCCGGAGTCATGCCGATCATTAACTGCACGCAACTGGTTCGATTCTCCGAGGCTTGTGGTGCCGAGATACCGCGCTACATTCTGAAACGCCTGCGCGACTTCGGCGATGACCGTACTGCGATCCGCAAGTTTGGTACTGAAGTGACAACGTTGTTATGTGATGACCTGTTAAAAGGTGGTGCACCGGGCTTGCATATCTATACGATGAATCAGGCCGACGCGGCGGAGGAGATCTGGGCAAATCTGGATCTGTCAGAAAAAATCCGGACGGCATCCGGCGCTGCCTGATACCTTGTAAATTACCTGTCGGCGTCCTTGCTGGACAGCCGCATTGCGAGTATGTTGGATCAGTTTTATGCAGATCCGAACATTACCGCTCGCCTATGTCATCACCGGAACCTGTCACTGCTGAATCGCCGGTATTGTTGCTGGTTGATGATGATCCATTAATCCTGGATTCGCTGGCGCTGGCGCTTGGAGATGAATTTAATGTACTCAAGGCCGCGAATCGCAACGAGGCCAGAAAACAATTACAAAAAGCCATCGTCATGCCTGCCCTGGCCCTCGTCGATCTGGGCCTGCCTCCCGTCCCACACAAGCCGGATGAAGGCTTTAATCTGATTCAGGAATTAATCGGCTTTAACCGCTCGATAAAGACCATGGTTTTGTCCGGGCAGAATGAGCAGCAAAACATCCAGCATGCGTTAACACTGGGCGCAGTCGATTTCATACCGAAGCCGTGCGATGTCGACCTGTTGAAAGCCCGGTTAAAACACCAACAGATGATGCTGGCCGCAGAGCAGTCTGCAGTTGCCAAGGGTGAAGAAAATGCGTTGTTGGGCGAGAGTGCAGAAATCCAGACATTAAAAGGGCTGATTCAGCAATTTGCCGATCAACCGTTTCCGGTATTGATCGAAGGCGAGTCCGGCTGTGGCAAGGAACTGGTCGCATTGCAGTTACATGACTGCAGCAGGCACAGTGACGCTCCGTACCTGACAATTAATTGTGCAGCATTCACGGGCGAGTTACTCGAGTCGCAATTGTTTGGTCATTGTAAAGGCGCATTCACCGGCGCGACCGCAGCAAAAACCGGGTTTTTTGAGGAGGCCGCAGACGGCAGCCTGTTTCTTGACGAGATCGGCGAGATGCCGGTTGATCTGCAGGCGAAATTATTACGTGTGTTGGAGAACGGCGAATATTATCGGGTCGGTGAAACCCAGCCACGACAATCGAATGCCCGCATCATTGCCGCCACCAACCGGGACTTGAGAGAGGCAGTCCGTCTGCAAACTTTTCGCCAGGACCTGTTTCACCGTCTGAGTGTATTGACCATCAATGTGCCGCCGCTGCATCAACGCGGCAACGACTATCTT
>JBHIXH010000002.1:45466-113182 GCA_041984885.1 Gammaproteobacteria bacterium | reverse complement strand
GCCCCGCCGCCCGCGCAATTCGCCGAGCCGCTGCGCCGGCATGCCTCGGCCGTGCTGCTGCGTCCCGACCGGCCCCGCTGGCAGGGCTGACGCTCCTGCAGCCGCCGGCCAGGCATTCGGCGTTCATCGCCCTGTTTCGCCCCGGGCCGTTGCAATCCGGCATGGTCGATGACTTTGTTGATCGAAAACATGGTCGTGCGGCGGTTGCCTATCCACATGCTGAACTCGAACCCATCCTGAAACCGACGTATGGCGTCATTCTGTACCAGGAACAGGTCATGCAGATTGCCCAGGTTCTGGCCGGTTACACGTTAGGTGCGGCCGATCTGTTACGTCGTGCCATGGGTAAAAAGAAACCGGAAGAAATGGCGAAGCAGCGGGAAATCTTTACCGGCGGGGCAGTATCGAGAAACGTCGATGACAAAGTCGCGACGTACATTTTTGACCTGATGGAAAAATTTGCCGGTTACGGCTTCAACAAATCACACTCGGCTGCGTACGCGCTCATCGCCTATCAAACGGCCTGGTTAAAAACCCACTATCCGGCCGCGTTTATGTCAGCGGTGTTATCTTCAGACATGGATAACACGGATAAAGTCATGCTGATGGTGGACGAAGCATGGGCGATGCAACTGTCGATTGAACCGCCGAATATCAATGAGAGTCAGTATTATTTTACCGTCAAGGATAAAACAACGATTCGCTATGGTCTCGGGGCGATCAAGGGGGTTGGCTCGGCAGTCATCGATACGATCCTGGCTGAAATAGAATCTGCCGGTCCGTTTATCGACCTGTTTGATCTGTGTCGACGCGTCGACCTGCAAAAGATGAACAAACGTGTGCTGGAGGCACTGGTTCGATCCGGCGCACTCGATCATCTTGGTCCGGACCGGGCAACGTTGATGGCCAGTCTCGGCAAGGCAACCCGTCAGGCAGAACAATACATTAGAAACAGGAACAGTGGTCAGAACGATTTCTTTGGTTTCGACGCCTCTGCAGACAAGGCGGATGAGACAGAAGTAACCGCGTTTGAATCTGCTTCACCATGGTCGAGCGAGTTTCGCCTGCGGGGTGAGAAGGAAACACTCGGTGTCTATTTGAAAGACCATCCGATTGATCGGTATGTATCAGAACTCGAGCGTTTTATCACCTGTCGTTTACATAAAATTCAGGTCGGTGGGATCCGCTGTGCCGGTTACATTCATCGCATCAGAACTCGCCCCTGGTCTAAAGGTAAAATGGCAGAATTGACCATTGATGATCGTACGGCGCATCAACTGGTACGGGTTTTCCCGGAACAATTCGAACAGTTCAGAAATCTGCTGGTTAAAGATAACCTTATTGTTGTGGTCGGTGAAGTTGAGCAGGATGACTACACGATTAATGGACTCTCAATCAAGGCCGCTTCGTTGTACCGGCTGGATCAATACCGTAACGAATATGCCAAACTCCTGTTGAAGGTGACAGCCGACAAGACCATGAATGGATTTGTGTCAGAGTTAAAACAGGATTTGCATGGCTATCTGAACGGACCGACTCCGGTTTTGCTGGAGTACAATAATGGTTCCGCGACTTGTAAATTGAGCCTCGGCAAGGACTGGCGTGTTGATGCACAGCATGCCCTGGTCGACAAGCTGCAACGTAAACTCGGTGAGCAAAATGTGCGGCTGATTTACCAGTGAGTCTCAGACCGTGTAGAATAGGCGGCCAATTTTGATAAGTATGCTAAGTTAATGAATTTTCTGGAATTTGAACAACCCATTGCCGAACTCGACGCCAAGATCGAGGAGCTACGCTATGTGGGCAATGACTCGGATATCAATATCAATGAAGAGATCGCCAGGCTGCAGAACCGCAGTCAGGAGTTAATTCGATCCATCTTTGCCGACCTGAGTGCCTGGCAGATATCGCAGGTTGCACGTCATCCGCAACGTCCATATACGCTGGATTATGTAGAAAGAGTGTTTGAAGATTTCGACGAATTACATGGTGATCGTAATTTTGCAGATGACCCGGCTATTGTTTGTGGCCTGTGTCGATTTCAGGGGGAACCGCTGGTTGTCATTGGCCATCAGAAAGGACGCGACACGAAAGAACGTATCTATCGAAACTATGGCATGCCAAAGCCGGAAGGCTATCGCAAGGCACTACGAGTGATGAACCTGGCGGAGCGTTATAACCTGCCGATAGTGACATTAATCGATACGCCGGGTGCCTATCCGGGTATTGGTGCAGAAGAACGTGGTCAGTCAGAAGCGATTGCCAAGAACCTGCTGGTCATGTCACAACTCAAGGTGCCGGTCATCGCGATTGTTATCGGCGAGGGAGGCTCCGGCGGAGCGTTGGCGATCGGAGTAGCGGATCGATTGTATATGCTTCAGTACAGTACTTATTCGGTTATTTCACCGGAAGGATGTGCATCGATACTGTGGAAAAGCGCCGAAAAGGCAGCAGACGCAGCCGATGTCATGGGCATTACCGCGCCCAGGTTACAGGAACTTGGACTGGTTGACCGTGTCATTGACGAGCCCCTTGGCGGCGCACATCGGGATTACGACATGATGGCGATCCAGGTGAGCGACACCATTGCAAAGGCACTCGGTGAATTAAAACAAAAGGATAAAGAGACGTTAATCGAAGAACGTCAGCTGCGTTACCGAAATTACGGATTTTTTTCTTCCTGATTGATATTTAAACCGTTTTAATCTTGCCAGAAAAAGCATTAACGGCAGATACTTTCTCCAGACAGCTGGCCTGCCTGCCTGCAAGCGGACATTTTCTTGTCGCCTATAGCGGGGGTGTAGATTCACACGTGTTGTTGCATCTTTGCAGTGAAATACGAGAACAAACCAGCATGACATTTTCGGCAATTCATATTAATCATTGCCTGCACGAACAGGCGAATGAGTGGCAGGTTCACTGCGAGAAAATTTGCAAAAACATGTCCGTGCCGCTTGTGACTGAAAAAGCAGACGCAACGGCGTCAGTCGGGCAAAGTCCGGAAGAACAGGCCAGACGGGTAAGGTATCAGGCGATTGCTTCCTGTATGAATGCAGGCGATATTGTGCTGACTGCACAGCACAGGGATGACCAGGCAGAGACTCTGTTGCTGCAGTTATTTCGCGGTGCCGGTCCCTCCGGTCTGGCATCCATGCCTGTTTGTAAACCATTTCCCCCCGGCTATCTGGCCAGACCACTACTTGAATTCTCGCGTGAACAAATTTTGCACTATGCGCAGCAGCATCAACTGCAGTGGGTGGAAGACCGTTCCAACCAGGATGCACGCTTTGATCGCAATTTTATCCGCCATGATGTGTTGCCGCTGGTTGAACAACGATGGCCCGGGATTAAAAAGGTCTTGTCACGGGCAGCCGATCATCAGGCTACGGCGGCATCGCTGCTATCCGACCTGGGTGAACAGGATTTTGATCGGGTGAAACTGGGTGAACCAACCGAGATCCATCTGCCACCGTTATTGCAAATGCGGCCAGACAGGGCAGTAAACTGTTTACGCTTCTGGCTGGAAAGTCTGTCCATTCCCCAGCCATCCACAATTCAAATGCAAAGGATCGTAACCGAATTGCTGAATGAAACGACCGATTCAAATGCAACGGTTTGTTGGCATGAATATGCAGTAAAGAAATACCAGGACAGGTTGTACCTGCTCAATCAATCCGGATTGACAGACCAGTCTGATGCGACTGAAATTACCTGGGATATTACGCAACAACTGGACATCAGTGGTATCCGTCTAACCGCATCAAACGTGAAGGGCAGCGGCGTGCATGTGGATAAACTGAAAGACAAACAGGTGATTGTTCGATTTCGACAGGGGGGTGAATCAATACGTCCGTTCGGGCATGCACACACCCGACAATTAAAAAAGCTATTGCAGGAATCCAGCCTGCCACCATGGCAACGTCACAGGTTGCCACTGATCTATATTAACGATGAACTGGTTGCAGTACCCGGCATATGCACGGCACATGATTTTACCGCGATTGGTCCGGATACCGGCGTAAAAATTGAAATTGAAAAAATTGATACCTCCCTGAAATGAATTCTGCCACCACACTTTTTTTTCAGGAAGTCGCCGCGTGTTTACTCCAGTCTGATGTCGAGACAACACTGAAACTCGGCGATAGATTGTTGCGGAATAGACATTGTCTGGATGCGAGTATTGAGCAATGTCAGGATTTCGACCAGGACCTGTATCCGGGATTTCCGCAACGGCCGGAACTGGTCTCACCGAAAGAGTTACCGCGAAGGGGGTTTGCCAGTGATCAAGGCCGCATTGCGTTTATTCATGCGATTGCGCATATCGAGTATAACGCCATTCATCTGGCCTGGGACGCGGTTTACCGTTTTCGCGGCTTGCCTGCTGAGTATTATCATGACTGGATGAATGTGGCTGCAGATGAAACCCGTCATTTCAGATTACTGCAGCAACGCCTGCGCGAGTCTGGTCATGAGTACGGTGATTTACCCGCACATGACGGACTCTGGCAGGTCGCACATAAAAGCAGACATGATCCACTGATCCGGATGGCATTGGTACCACGAGTCCTTGAGGCGCGGGGGCTGGATGTCACGCCGGCAATGATTGATAAACTGAATGCCGTCGGTGATAACAAAACCGCAGAAATACTGGAGATCATCTATCAGGATGAAATTGGTCATGTCCAAACCGGTAGCCGTTGGTTTTATTATTTATGTCAGCAGCGTGATGTCGATCCAGATGCGACATTTCAGGTTTTAATAGAACAATACTATAAAGATGGTTTGCGTGGTCCATTCAATCTCGAGGCACGGGCCCGGGCCGGTTTCAGGCAGACTGAATTACAGTGGATGCAGGAAGAGTGTATTTAAAAACATTATCATGAATAAATTAATCTATAAAATCAGGCAGTCGTTAAAACGGCGAGGCAAGCCGGATAAAAAACGTGCTGTAACAACTGGCACGATGGAATCCGCATTACAGCAAAGAGAAATCAACTCGGTGGGAGAAACGGTTTACACGCAACGTCGCCTGTATGAAAAATGGGTCGTCAAGGAAGACTGGCATTTACAGAAAGAAGCGGTTTACCTGTTATTCGGTATCGATCCGGAAAATACCGGGGGCCTTGATGATGAAGCAACCAGGCAGCAGATCGGTAAAACACTCGACCATGCATTACATTGCATAAAACAGAATTTATCCCTGTCTGCGGTAAATATGGCCGAAAGCGAACTGGAGTGGCGTGTCAGGCCAACCGAGTTTTATTGCTGGGCATCTGTCAGCCGCATCTCCATGCCATCTGCGATGTCCGAGTTAATGGAATTCGTCGTGAGTACGGTTAAAGGTGAAAAAGACAGGCTGCTGGGCAATTATCAACAAAACGGCAGTGCAGGCAGCGCAACAGGCGACAGTGAATTACTGCTGCAAAAAGAAATGCTACTGGGCGCGGCACTCGCAGTCCTGGCTGAATTCCCGGACCAGTGCCGCAACCGTAAAGGGCGAATCAGTGTGCCAGCCATCGTTCAATTGATTCAGCAACACCGTGACACCTGGTTTGCGCACACCGAGTTAAAATTGTCAGAAATGGTCATGCAGGACCTGATCAGTAAATGGATCAAGTCATTAAAACCGGTAATGCAACAGTAAGCAGGTAACGTCAGGTTTTAAAACCTGAGGTCTAGTGTGTATATGCCGGGGTTTTAGTCTTTTGCATGACGGTCGACTCTTCCAGCGGGTATTCCGCACTGTGTAGCGAGAAGCGGAAATTCACGTCTCCCACCTCAACGATATCGCCTTCTTTTAACGACTGGATTTTGACTTTCTCGTTATTGACGAAGACGCCGTTCAATGAGTCAAGATCAATGATTGTGAAATCGTCACCCTGGCTACGATGAATCTCGGCATGGCGACGGGAGATGGAGTTATCATCGAGAGAGAGTTCGTTGTCCTTGCTTCTGCCAATTCGCCAGGTAGTACGGGTAATCGGATAACGTCTCTTGGTTTCATCCTGGAGTACCAGATAGGCATACGGTTTAATATCGCCGATCTGAACCTGCGGCACACTCCGTTCACGAGAGCGCATAAAACCGACAAGCAGACTGGCAACCGTCAGTAACAACAGCACGACCAGCGCAATCGGTATTCCGTATAAAAACCATTTATCTAATGTGCTGGTGACCGATTCACGAACGATAACCGGGGCAACCGGTGCTACCTGAACCGGTTGCGCGGGCGTTGCCTGCACGGATTTGGTGGAGCCAGGGGTGGATTTGTCGTCTGCCGCAACGGTGTCGACCGGGGCCGTTGATTTGACAGGCTCCGGTTTCGACAGCGGTATCTGCACCGGCAGTTTCAGACTGATGCTGTTCCGCTCAGTCACGAGGTTCAGTCGTATCGGGGCATTTTCCGGTATAGCAGAATAGTCAATATTCTTCAGGTCGATACTGAATCTGCCGCCATTCTCAATCCGATCCAACGGCGACCGGTAGATACTGTCCGGCAGTTCATAGGCGCTATTGGCTTCGATATAACGCCCGCCGGTTTCCTCGCTCAGGCGACGTACCGTTTGCAGCGCGACCGACAGGGGCACGGAGCGGGCGTAACCAATACCGTTGATAACGACTCTTTGATTACGTGCACGAGCAATAACGTCGGAGTGAAAATAGGCCTGGTCTTCTGCCTGGCCGTCTGACAGAAGAAATATTACTTTTCTATCCGCGTTGACCGCGGAGATGATATCGATGGCATCAAGCAGGTTACGATACAACTCCGTTGTTTTACCCACCGCGTTCAGGTTTTTCGCTGCAGCAATGATTTCACTGCTAGCTGAACCGATCGGGGCCAGGACAGATAATTCCTTGTCAAATTTGGCCAGACCGATTTGATGTTTCTGCTGATCCAGCGATTGCAGCAGTTTTTCAATATGGCCGGCATTTTTTTGTATCACCGCCTGTCTGCCCGGGTCGCTGGTGTCTACCAGGAACAGGATGGCTGTTTTCGAATCCTGATATGGCCAAGTCTGGTTCGTCGTCAATTGTAACGTGGTGCCTGCCAGGTCTGCACTGATGTCCGAGACGTTATTGGCACCGGTTAAACGATAGTCGCAGTTGATACTGGTGCGGTTCGTGCCTTGTATGCATTCTATGTCGATGTCACGATCAAGCCTTTGCCAGGCAGGCGCAGGCAGGGAAACGGCGAATACCAGGGTTGCTGTCAGGATCGATCTCATGGTTAATGATATTACCTCAATAATTAAACCATCAATAATATTAGCTGAAGATTCAAAAAAAGTTACTTGTCCGGAATCAACGGGTCAGGCAGATCGTAAAATGATAGCTTTGCGCTGACGGCAGACAAACCGGACTTCTGTTCCAGGTTTTCGAGAGAGCCGGCTTCTTCATCTTCAAATTCGCCTAACTGCAAAATACTCTTGTTGAGTTTAGACCTCACTTGCAATACCCGCTCATGCAAGTCGTTGGAATAGGCAAATTTATAGGCACGTGGCTCCGCTTCCGAGGAGAGGTTCTCTATGCTCGTGGTCCACAGGTAGATCGCCCCTTCCGAGCCGGATATCTTGTCCGGTTGTTCGACATGAACGGAAAGAATGCGAAATTTATTCGGAGGATTCTGTTCAGTTGCCCAGCCAAGTATGGGCGGAAACGAAAAATAGGTCACCAGGTAAAATAGTGAAGTGACGATTATTGAGCCGGCCTTGACCTGCCATGACCAGTTTGAATACAGATTAATACTGAGCAGTAGTAGTGCAACGATGACGTATGCGGTGATTAATCCTGAAATACCTAGAGTAAACAATGGTGTCTCCTTTATTATTCGTTTAACCGAAGGTTACGACTTTTTTCGGTATGAAGTTGACATTGGCAATCTCGCCGGAAGGCTTGATATTAAATCGGAACGCAGTTTTCTCGTCACCGGTTTTCTCGAGTGTGACCGTGCCGTAGTAAATGACTTCGAGTTTCGGGTTGACCTTGACCAGTCGCACATTAACATCCACCGGTTTGCCGGTTTCAGACTGGTAGTAATGCAGATTGACAACATATTCGCCCTTGACCACGCCACGTATGGTCACGACTTCCTGGTTCAACGGATTCTGCACTTCCTCACCATTGACAGTAATATTGTCATTTAACAGGCCACGATCATCGCGGTCGAGATGGAGCAGTCCGGCTTCAGGGCTGCGAAACCAGATGATATTGCCCTCCGGATCCTCAACCCAGGTATCGACATCATCCGGACTGAAGTCTTCCCAGGTGACGGTAATAATGTACTCGGCCTTCGGATCTATGATGCCGGATTTGGCTTCCGGGTTCATAAACATGATGGCAACAAGGAACAGAAACGTGAAACCGAGCAGCGCATTAAACAGGAGGTCGGTAAACGGGTCCGAACGTAACCGTTTGCGAACGCTCATCTAGCCGGCATCCACTGTCTGATGAATTCTTGGCATCACGTATACCTGGGTCAGGTGCTTCAGGTTTTCAATCATGGTATCGATTTGCCGTTCCAGTAACTGATATTGCGCTGAAACCAGCATGCTGCAGACCAGTCCGGCCATCGTCGTGTACAGGGCTGTACCCATACCGGAACTCATATGGCGCAGAATTTTTTGCATCGTCGTGACATCAAAATCAGCCACGTCAGCGACTGAGCCAAGCATCAGTATGAAACCGACAATGGTGCCGAGCAGTCCGAGCTTGATCATGGCATCCGCCACGAACCAGCCAATCTCATGAGGGCCTTTCAGCTTGGATTCATAGACTTCGATCAGGTCGTTATTCTGATGTGTGTCATCCGGTGTGGCAGCATGGTTGTTATAACGTGTTATCAGATCATGGATATAACGGGTGGCATATGACGGAGGCAGGTTGGATTTGCCATTGATATCCACGTTCTCATCTGTGACGCGCAGTGTCAGTTGTTTTTCATTTTTAATGATGTCACAGACTTGTGCAGTTGCATTCGCCTGATTCGATATTACCCAGACGCGACGTATGATATGTCCGGTCAACAGCACAAACAGCAGTGTGATTGCATACGAGATGCGACTCTTATCGCTGGTATAGAGCAGGGTCAGGATGCCCTGTTGCCAGGAGACGATGAGAGCAAACGCCATCGCTCCGATGAAAATTAACCAGGTCAGTAACAGGTGATGGTCGCCTTGTTCAGGATTGTTTTTTTGCATGCTTATTTTTCTTCAGGAGTTAACCAACTACGCGAGGCATAGTCGATGATGTCGGAAATATCGGTGTTGGTTGTGCTAATCAGTTTGTCCAGTGCGGCATTATAACCGGTTTTTGGAAACAAGTGACCGCTGGTCAGTACACCTTGCGGAGTCTGTCGCACACTGATGCGTGCAGGACAATGATTCAGGTAATCCGGTTCTATTTCGAGCATTTGTCGGGCGAAGTCGAGATTACAAAACAGGATGACGCTGCTATCAGGGAAATTTTCATGACCACGTGCCTGAATGGCTTCACCGATTTCGAGCGTATTGACTACGCGGTAGTTCCGTTCGGTAATTGCAAATTCGAGATCCTCAATGACTTCTGCGAACGGCTTATCAATCAGTAGACTGCGAAACTCCGCAGTGGAGCCGGTATCGACTGAAGTATCGCAGGCGGCAAGCACGGTCAGGCCAAGGCAGAGTAAAAGTGTCCGCAACGGATCAGGAACGGGAATCCGGCAAGAGGGTAGGTTATTCCTTGATAACGACGCGGGTACCGATGTCGACATATCGTCTGAGTTCAATGACTTCATTGTTGGTCAGGGCAATACACCCCTCTGTCCAGTCGTATGCTTCATGAATGAGCTTCTTCTCTTCTGACTCTACGCCCAGACCGTGAATGCCAATGTAGCCTCCCAGCGCGGTACTTTGTGGTGGTTTTACCTTGTTTTTGTAGGCGGTAGCAATATTCTTGAATTCACTCGCTGAAATGATCCGGTTTTTGTAGCCATACCAGGCATCCAGCAAGTTCGGGTAATCCAGGTGAATGAAGAAATGGAATTTACTGTCCGATTTGAAATCCATCACCTTGTAAATACCCGTTGGCGTTTTTTTATCGCCCAGTTTACGTTTCGTGCCTTTACCGCCTTTGCCGAGAGAGACGCGAAACGTTTTCACTATCTTTTCGCCACTTTTAACGAGCAATTCTTTTTGCGATTTGACTATCTCCAGTTCATATTCACTTGCCTGAACCGGTGCGCATATCAGCAAGGAAAAAAGCAGGACCAGACATCCCGTCTTGCAATGCGTTCGAGTCTGAATTGAACCGGCTTGTCGCATACTGGTTTGCGTTACATTTTCATTTTTAATTGGAGAAGTTCCCGTCTAACGCACTCGGGTAACTTGTTGGAGCGATATTCTAACCGCTAGGGAAAAAAAAAGAACCGGATAGATAAGTTTGCTGCGAACAATCTTCAGACAATAAAAAAAGGGGCTTACGCCCCTTTTTGTCCGGCTTAAAGCCAGTACATGACAACAATTACTTGTTGTTGATGTACATGGTGACTTCAAAGCCAAAACGGATATCACTGTATTCAGGTGTATTCCAGCTCATGTTATGTCTCCTGATAGAGGGTTTAAAGATTATAAGTTTACAGTTCGATTGAACGAACGTACCTCGCGGTACGTGTTTACCTTCGCAGAAACTATGCCAGCGACTGGCAATTTTCGCAGATTTAAAAAACATTAATATAATCAATAATATGCGAGAAAATTTCTGGCATTTCCGGACTCTATTTCGGTCACAACAGCGGTTTTTCAAGCTTGTCTGGCTTAATTAAACCATTTATCTGGTTCATTTGAACCAGATAACGCGTATACTCGACGCATGTGGTTAAATCGACCTAAATCATTGAGTCGCCTGCTTTTACTGCATGAGTTCGCTTTTTTATTGCTGGTCATCATCGCGGGTGGAATTGGTGGCCTGTCTGCGTATTTCTGGCATCAGAATTCCAATGAATCTGTGCGGTTGAACACATTGATTTCGACAACGGAACAGATGCGCAGCGCCCTGTTTCGGCAAATTCAGGCGGCGATACGTGTCCGCGTACTGGAGGATTCACAATCACTCGATGTATACGCGGATTATTCTCGCCTGATCGACAAGCAATTTAATCTGTTACGGCAACAGGCCGAGAGCCGCGCAGAAAACGAAGCTATCCAGGGCCTGCAACAATCGTATCGCGAGATACAGCGCGACATGAACAAGATTTTTACCGATCCGTATACATCAGACATACGTGTCAGGATGAAAATTCTCGATCCACGTTTTGCCGAAGCAATGGTGAATATATTTGAACAACGCTACGAGAAATTCCGTCTCAGCCTGGAAGCGGAGCATGCGGTACTCGATCAGAACCTGCAACGCTGGACGCAGCAGGCACCATACATCATCACCCTCACGATCATACTGGCTATCCTGTTGATCTGGTTCGCGCGCAATATCCTGAATCAAGGCTTTCTCACGCCAATGCTCGATATCACGCGTGGTGCACGCGTCATCAGTGAGGGACATCTCGATCATCAGATCCCCGAAAAAGGGGTGCAGGAGATTTCGGAACTGGCAGCGGCAATCAATCGCATGGCAAGCGATCTTGAAGTCAGCCGTGATGCGCTGGTGCAGAGTGAAAAGCAGGCGGCACTGGGCGCACTGGTGCCGGTGGTAGCACATAATATTCGTAATCCCCTGGCGGCGATTCGGGCGACAGCTCAGGTGCTCGAGGATGTGGAGGACAAGGAGGAACTGCACGAATCACGTCAGGCGATCCTGGAAACGATCGACCGGTTGGGACGCTGGGTCAATGCGCTGGTTTCGTATCTGCATCCGTTGAAACCGAATAAACGACGCATGCGCGTCACCGAACTGTTGTCGTCCCCGGTTGAAGTTCTCAAGCCCAGGCTGGAAGAGAAGCAGATCGAATTGAAAAAAATCGACTGGAACGAAAACGTGCACGTCGATGTTGATCCGGATTTAATGGAACAGGCGTTATATGGCCTGATGGCAAACGCAGTAGATGCGTCGGATCGCGGCGCAACCCTGTCCATTTCATTTCACACAGATCTTGATCATGTTGTGATCAGCTTGCTGGATTCGGGCGGAGGCCTGCCGTTCCAGCCAGAATCAGCAGACCTGGAACCGGGGCCTACGACCAAAAGATATGGCACCGGACTGGGAATCCCGATTGCGTTCAAGATTTGTCAAACACATGGATGGGGATTGACGTTTAATATTGACGAGGGCAACGGCACCGAAGTGTTAATTACCGCGCCATTACCTGTAACGACTGAGGAGTCAGCAGATGCAACAAAGTGATTCATCTATCACCCCGACAGAAGTGCCGACACGGGAGAAATCAATATTAATAGTTGAAGATGAAAGTGTACTCGCCCGCGCAGTACAAAAACGTTTGACCCGTTCCGGTTTTGTCAGTGATATCGCCGGTGATTTATATAATGCACGAAATAAATTCAGGCAGATGAGCCCGGACCTGATATTACTGGATATGCGACTGCCGGACGGTTCCGGGCTCGATTTTCTCAGTGATCTCCGCAGCAAGGAACAATCCAGTTGTTCTGTGCTGGTCATGTCGGCGTATGGAGAAATCGAGGATGCCGTCACCGCGATGAAACTGGGTGCCTCTGATTATCTGAAAAAGCCGGTCGACCTGGAAGAGTTGATGTTAAATATCGATAAGGTATTCAGTAATTATGAACGTGATCAAAAGCTGACCTATTCGGCCAAACGGGAGCAACATGCAGTTGAAGGCGTACAGTTGCTGGGTGATTGCAAACAGCTAAAAGAGGTTCGCAAGCAGGTCAACCAGATATCCAGACTGACGCAATCGGCTAACAGCGTACCGCCGACCGTATTGATTCTCGGTGAGACCGGTACAGGCAAGGATGTACTGGCCCGTTTATTACATGAACAAAGTACCCGCCATGAAAAACCATTTGTCCACGTGGATTGTGCCTCATTGCCAAAAGACCTGATTGAAGCGGAGTTGTTTGGTCATGAAAAAGGCGCATTTACCAATGCACATGTCGCCCGAACCGGATTAATCGAGGCGGCCGAAGATGGCGTCCTGTTTCTTGATGAAGTTGGCGAGATTCCTCTCGATCTGCAATCCAAGTTACTGGCCGTACTGGAGAGGAGAACGTTGCGCCGTGTTGGCACGACCAGCGAGCGGCCTGTCGCCGCCTGGTTCATCGCCGCGACAAACCGCAATCTGGAAACGTTATCAGACAAGGGAGAATTCCGTTCTGACCTGTATTATCGTCTGAACGTGCTCAGTGTCGAGTTACCGCCACTGCGCCAACGCGGACGGGATGCCATTTTACTGGCCAACAGTTTCGCCGAACAAACCGCGCATCGATACGGCATTCAAGCGTCGGTATTGAGCACCGCTGCAGAGGAGGCAGTGCTTGATTACGCCTGGCCAGGCAACATACGTGAATTGAAACATATGATCGAACGCGCTGTGCTACTGAGTGGCGGCGGCCCCATTCAACCCGAACAGCTCGCACTGGAAAACAGGAAAGCCGATCATGATGTATCTGAAAATGAATCGCTGGCACAAAAAGATGACATCACATTGGGTGAGGCCGAACTGACGTTGATCAAACAGGCGCTGCAACGCACAAACGGGAATGTGTCCAGGGCAGCGCGCGAACTTGGAATTACGCGAATGGCTTTACGTTACCGCATGAAAAAATACGATCTGGGTAATGCTTGAATTCATCTGATTAGACTGGACATTTTATTGCGTACGCGTTCAAATTAAGTTAACGGATAAGTTGTTAATCCTGAATGAAATACACCAGTACAGGAGGAAACAATGGCAAAGGTAAGCATGCAAACCGAGTTGGGTGTTTCTGCGGATCAGGTGTGGGAACTGATTGGCGGATTCAACGCACTTCCCGACTGGCACCCGGCAGTTGAGAAAAGTGAATTGAAACAACAGGGCGAGTTTCGTGAACTCAGTCTGGTTGGCGGTGGCAAGATCATCGAGAAGCTGGAACGCCTGAGTGAAAGCGAACGCTTGTACAGTTATATCATTACAGAAGGCCCGTTACCGGTTGCCAATTACAAGGCCACCATACTGGTACGCGAACAGGACAATGGCAATTCTGTGGTCGAGTGGTCGAGCGAATTTGAACCGGTCGGTGTGCCGGAAAGCGATGCGATCAAAACTATAGAGGGTATCTTTCAGACCGGGCTTGATAACCTGCAAAGAATGCTGGGTCAGTGAGCTAGTGCAGCTTCATCCTTGGTTTGGTACGCCGCGTAAAAAAGTCGCCGATTGTTGAGAAGATCACTTTTGTCAGGCCAAATACGGCGAGTTTATGCATTTTATACAACGATGTATAAACCAGCCGGGCTACGACACCTTCGATAAAAACTGAACTGCTGAACTTGCCGGCCAGGTTACCCATCATGTTTCCTACCGTGCTGTATCGGCTCAGATTGATCAACGAGCCATAATCCACGTATTCATACTCGGGCAAGGCTTTGCCGGCGAGCCTGTTTTTAATGGATTTAAAAATCATGGATGCCTGTTGATGTGCTGCCTGCGCCCGTGGTGGTACCAGTTCGTCGGCTGACGACATGGGACAGGCTGCACAATCGCCAAAAGCGAAAATATCTTCATCGTTTGTTGTTTGTAATGTGCGTTTGACCAGCAACTGGTTGGCACGGTTGGTTTCCAGTCCCTCGATTTTTGTCAGGAAATCCGGTGCCTTGATGCCGGCGGCCCAGACCTTGATTTCTGATGGAATGAACCTGCCGCTGTCGGTTTTAAACCCCTCTGCGGTTGCTTCGGTGATGCGTTCGCCGAGAATGATCTCGATACCGAGGTCACCGAGTAACTTCGTCGTTCGGTTTGTCAGGCGATCCGGTAGCGCGGGTAATATCTTGTCCGCAGCCTCGACAATACTGATCTTCATATCTTCTTCCAGATTAATGCCATCGAATCCGTATTCGACCAGCTTGCCAAGCGAATCATGCAGTTCTGCGGCGAGCTCAACACCGGTTGCCCCGGCGCCTGCGATCGCGATCTTCAATTGTCCGTCGCGTAATGGTTCATCGTTGGCATGCACCTCGTAGGCTTTTTTCAGAAAGAACTGGTGAAAGTGATCCGCTTCACTCCGATGATCGAGAAACTGGCAATGTTCCTTCACGCCCGGGATATTAAAATCATTCGTAATACTGCCGACAGCAATGATGAGCGTGTCATATTGAAAGGTTCGTGCCGGAATATACTCATCGCCATTTTCATCAATTGTGGGTCTGGTTGTGACGGTCTTGTCCTGCCGATTGATCTCGCAGACCTCGCCCAGTCGAAAACGAAAATGATTCCAGTGGCTATGCGCCATGAAACTAAGTTCGTCTTCATAGGAATTTAATGAACCGGCAGCAACTTCGTGTAACAACGGCTTCCAGATGTGCGTTGACGTTTTATCTATCAGCGTGATGTCAGCCAGTTTTTTCCTGCCAAGTTTATTTCCAAGTCTGGTTGCCAGTTCGAGACCGCCGGCACCACCACCGAGCAACAGTATTTTATGAAGATTGTCTGGCATTGAATGTTAGCTTTTTTGTTAAAGTGGCGAAGATTATAATACAGAAAGCAGATACAAGCAGGAGTGATACAATCATGAGCGATGTCAATGCAACCGAACTTGAGGCAGCCGCGTTTCGACGTCTTGTCTCACACTTACGTGAACACACCGAGGTGCAGAATCTAGATTTGATGAATCTGGCAGGGTTTTGCCGAAATTGCCTGTCCAAATGGTATAAGGAAGCAGCAGATGAAAAAGGTCTGGACCTGGACTACGAGCAGGTACGCGAAATGGTCTACGGTATGCCGTACAGCGAATGGAAAGAAAAATACCAGAAATAAATTTTGTCGGTTGCAGATCACCAGACTGGTTCAACAGTAAACCCGTTTCCCACGAACATACTGAGCAGACCATTGGATCCATGTATGTGCGAGGCACCGACAGCGATGAAAACAGGAGACTTCATCAACCAGGGTAGCGAGCGTTGAAACAATCGTTGATTTCGTTGGTTCACCATGATTTTGGTAAAACGTTGATGGACTTCTTCATCGCGATGACTTTTAAAGTTATATCGGACCATGCCAGCGAGATCGTTGCGAATATACAATTGCAGCAAATCCCAGCTGCTCTGGAGTATCTGACTGTGGTTACATAGCGTGTCGGCAAGTATTTCCAGTTGATCCTGTTCGGGCACACTGTCCAGGCTGGCGATCAATTCCTCAATCGTCTCCAGTGCGTGCACCTGCAGGCCGCGACTGAACGCGAAGTTCATAATATTCTGGTCCAGCGTCAGTGACCGTGTCGGTTTTGGTCTGCCTATCAGACTGAATGCTGCCCATGGCTGTAACTGGTCAGCCCGGTTTTTATCAATGCCGTATTTCTCTGCCTTGTATTTCAGCAAGTCGACGAGTTCCGGGTGTAATTTTCCGTTTAATGTCTTGTCTCCGGTCAGATACATTGATTCGACAAAGGTCTGGCCTGCTGCCTGATCCTGTTCGACCTCGTTTAAAAAAATTTTGCTTTGCGTGATGGCAACGCGTACTTGTGGAGGTACTTTATTGAAACGTTGATCCTGTGTATGCATTGTGCCGAAGACAAAGCTGTGAATGTCATTCTTGCTGACACGCCAAAGCAATGCGTCGGTGTAACCGAGATCCAGTTTATCCGGATCAGGCTGGGGTAGTTCAATGCGATATGGCGCACAGATGGCGGCAAGCTCCTGCTCTCCGGCAAGCATAACTTCGGGAGAAAGACCTATTGTCAGCATCAGGAAGAGCAGGGTAGGCTGTTTAGGATTCAATACGAGGTCTCAATAATGCGTAGCAGAAGTCTATCTGTCTCTTTATTTTGTTTGTTGGTTCCACAACAACTACCGGCGGTTGAGCTGCAACATGGACAGGTCCACCTGGAACAGTGTATGTCCTCGGCTCTATCCAGGCAATTCGGTCGGGTCGTCAAGGTCGAGTTGAAAACTGAATCCGATGCGCTGGTCTATGAATTCGATATCCGTGATGGCAAGGGGATGGACTGGGATATCGAGTGTGATGCCGGGACTGGTGAGATTATCGAGATTGAATCCGAGGTCACCAGTTTTGTCCCGGTCGGTTCCGATAAAAAAGTTGGTATCTCGGAAAAGGCCGCCCGTGGTATCGCCCTGCAACACTTTCCCGGCGAAATTGTTGAACTGGAATACGAGGTCGAGTCCGATGGTACGCTTGTCTACGAGTTTGATATCGTCCTGAAAAATGCCAAACGTATGAAAGTTGAAATCAATGCCGAGGATGGCTCTATCCACGAAGCGAACGAGGAATTATGGCAGATCGGCTATGAATAACACCTGAATCCCATTATTATTCAGTGCATTGCCAATTAAAACTAGAATGAAGGACATATGGCAGTGCTTCCCGCGCAAACGTACATCCGGTCTCTCCCGGGCAAGCCGTTCCGGCTTTGCCTGTTGGCAGCATTGTTATGTCTGCACGCCTGTGTCAATTACCACTATTCGGCAGAACCGATCGACCCGGCGCATTTTTTAGAGAATCAACTGGCGTTATCGGTTGATGCCCCGGAATTTCAGCAGTTTCATCAACGATTTCTTCCTCTGACCAACTGGCCGCTACAACGATGGCAGTTTGATAATCTGGCGCTCGCACAGTTATATTTTCATCCGGATATCAACGTGGCAATTCAGACCATACCGGTCGAACAGTCAAAGCAAATCATCGCGCAGCAGAGAATCAATCCGCAACTGAATATTCCTCTTGAGCATCACAGTGACACCAGCGATGGTAAATCGCCCTGGTTGATTGGCCTGTTACTTGATTTTGTTTATGAACGGCAAGGTAAACGCCAGGCAAGAATCGATCAGGCGGCGAATCAGGCATTGATGACGCAAATGGATGTGCAAATAATCGCGGCCGATCTGCAAAAGCGATTACATATGGCTTACCTTGAGCATTTTGCAGCGAAACAGGGCCTGGAAATTCTCCGTAACGAAAAAACCATTCTTGAACAAGTCATTCACGTACTTGAACAGAGGCTGGATGCCGGCGAGACCAATCAATTTGAAATCAGCGTGACCAGGCTGGAAACCCAGAAAAACCTGTTGGCCCTGGCCCGACAGCAGGCCAGGGTCACAGAGAGCTACGTAAAGTTGGCCGCAATGCTGGGAATCAACCCGGATAAATTTATAGGGCGTGACATTGAATTCGCGAATCAGTGGTCGTCGACTGAACGGTATGAACTGACCAGGCCTGAAATCAGGCAGGATATGTTGCAAAATCGACTCGATGTACAAAAAGCGCTGATTGAATACCAGGTGTTTGAAGCGGCATTACGATATCAGATCGAAAAACAATATCCGGATATCACGCTCTCGCCCGGTTTTATTTTTGATCAGGATGATAAAATCTGGACACTTGGCACAGCATGGTTGCTGCCATTACTGCATAATAATGATGGGCAGATAGAACAGGCATTGGCAGAACGCAGACTGATGCAACAACGTTTTCTTCAATTACAGTCTCAAATTATCAATCAACTGAATCTTCTCTGGTCAGGATATGAGACGTCAGTAGATGCACACGATCAAGCCCTGGTTCTTATGAACAGTGCAAAACAAAATTTCAGCAATCTGGAAAAGCAGTACGAACTGGGTTACGTCGACAGGATTGAATATCTGCGCGGAAAACGCGAATTGAACCGGCTAGAACATTCGGTTTTTGAACTTAAAAATGACATCATTCGAAGCTATTTTGCCATGCGCAGCTACATGACAGGTAATCCGGGATTGAAATTTAATACTGAAGAGGCAGTGACGACGTTGATCGGCGAGCGTCTCGAAGACAGCGAGAAACGCCAATGATATTGCTTTACAGACTTTTTTTATTCTTCATCATAATTCTTCTCGGCAGTTCAATTGTCTCGGTATTAACCGGTATTGATGATATTAACCTTATCAAGCAAACCGGAATGTTGACAATATTCGAAAGTAATGCCGGGCACGACCACGATGTAGATGATGATGACGACGATGATGATGACATAGTGCCTGCCAACATCGTTATTAAAGAGGGCATTCGGGCTGTTCAATTATCCGTGGATCAACAGAAACAGAGTGGTGTCAGGACAGCACGGCTTGAAAGCATCACCCTGCAGCATGAACAACAGACGCTTGCTCGTGTTATCGATGTGCAGCAATTGCTCGATTCCCGTGCCGGGTTGTTGCAAATCGAGGCGGAAAAAAAGATTGAGCAAGCCCGGTTAAACAACCTGGAAAAACGACTCAGGCAGTTGCTCGAACTGAATCGCGAGACATCAAACATTTCTTCCAGAAAAATAGAGGATATCCAAGCCGAGATACACGTTCTGCGCCAGGGCATCTCCGCATTTGATCTGAGACTGGAAAACCAGAAAAGACAGATGAGCCATAAATGGGGAAATAAACTTGCCGGGATTCTGTTAAACCCGGAGTCTGAATTGTTAAGACGTCTGGTTGAAAATGAAGAAGTCATATTATTGCTGAGCCTGAAAAGTGATCAGAGTCTGAAATCCAACATTGGCTTTATCTATGTGAATCGCTCGACCGATCGGCTCAATGCAAGAAAGGCCTATATCCTCTCGGAGGCACCAAGCGTCGATCCGGTATTGCAAGGCGAGACTTATTACCTGCGGACGAATGCCAGAGGGTTACGTGTAGGCATGCGCCTGCATGCCTGGATAGAGTCCGAGGGGCGACCGCGTTCGGGCGTCGTGGTACCAAAGGCAGCAGTGTTATTACACTCCGGCCAGTACTGGGTATATCAGAAAGTGGATGATGATGCGTTCGCCCGTATTGTGTTAAACAATCCCGTTGACACGGGTTCCGGTATCCTGATCGAAGACAATCTGCAACCGGGTGATGAAGTTGTAACATCCGGGGCACAAACGTTGTTATCCGAAGAACATCGATTGCAGATCCCGGATGAAGACGACGACTGACAAGAGGCCAGAGCCGTAGTGTTAGCCGCTCTCGTCCGTTTTTCAATCAACTATCGTGGTGTCGTCGTTGCAGCAGCAGTATTGTTGATGTGTTACAGCGTGTACCGATTATCGCGCGCAGGTCTTGATATTTTTCCCGAGTTTTCTCCAAATCTTATCGTGGTGCAAACAGAGGCACCCGGCTATTCAACGAATCAGGTTGAGATCCTGGTGACACGACCGATCGAGTCGGCATTATCCGGCCTGATTGGTATCGATCATATTCGCTCGGAGTCCATTCAGGGCTTATCGATCGTAAATGTCTATTTTAATGAAGACTCGGATATCTATCGCAACAGACAACTGGTGTCTGAACGACTTGCCGGTCTCAGCGGTATGCTGCCAGACGGGGTTGGTCCGGCTGCGCCCGTACCGATGGCTTCTTCATCGGCGACGATCCTGACAATGGGCGTCACATCAGACACAGTCAACCTGATGGATCTACGTAGCCTGGTTGACTGGAATCTTGTGCCAACAATTCTCAGTGTACCGGGTGTTGCTGATGTCAATGTCTTCGGCGGTGAGGTGAAACAACTGCAGATCCAGATCGATGAAGACAAGTTACGTCAATACCAGCTGGGTATTAATGAAGTCGCTGAGATTGCCCGGCATGCTACCGGAATACATGGTGTTGGCTTTGTTGAAAACCGGAATCAACGCATGACACTGACTGTCTCCGGTATGCCGGATGACAAAGCATCGCTGGAACAGGTCGTTGTAAAATCGATTAATGGCGCCAGTGTGACATTGGCTGATGTGGCAACGATTGACTACGGTGCAGAGCCGGCTTTCAGCAAGGCGGCAATCCAGGGACAGGACGGCGTCGTGATCATGGTCATTGGTCAGTATGGCGCCAACACACTGGATGTATCGAATGCGGTTGAAAATGCAATTCGTGGTCTCGAAGAAATTTATGCGGAAAATAATATTCAATTACATCCGACCCTGTTCAGACCGGCAAATTATATTGAGCGCTCGGTATCCAGCATCAGCGGTCACCTGATGGTGGGTGGGATGTTTGTTGTGCTGGTACTGGCGCTGTTTCTTTTTAATGTCAAAACGGCATTGATCTCCGTACTGGCAATACCATTGTCGTTACTTACCGCGATACTGATTCTGCTCGAGAACGGGATCAATCTGAACATCATGGTTATTGGCGGGCTTGCGATCGCGCTCGGAGAGGTAGTTGATGACGCAATCATCGACACGGAAAACATCTACCGTCGACTCCGTCAAAATCGCGCACTGGCAGAGCCGCTACCGTTAAAAGAAGTCGTCTATAACGCCTCAATGGAGGTGCGTGGTTCGGTAGTCTATGCCAGTTTTATTGTGGCACTGGTTTTCGTGCCCTTGCTGCATATCAGCGGCATTACCGGCCGTTTGTTCGAACCATTGGGAATCGCCTATATCGTATCGATTATGATGTCGCTTGTGGTCGCACTGACGATCACGCCGGCACTTTGTTATTTGCTGTTAGCAAACGAGGATCTGAAAAATCGGGAACCGCCGTTAATCCTGTTGATTCAACCGTTATACAAGCGTTGTTTACAACTGATTTCACATGCCCCCTGGTTAATGTTGACGGTGACATTGCTGTTTTGCCTTGCCGGTTTGAGTATCTTGCCCGGCGTAGGTGGCCAGTTTATTCCGAATTTACGGGAAGGACATTACATTGTGCACACATCCAGTCTGTCCGGCACGTCATTATCCGAGACCATTCGTATCGGCAACCAGTTGACCAAATCGTTTCTCGATATTCCGGGTGTGATCTCGGTTTCCCAATGGGCGGGCAGGGCAGAACGTGGTGCGGATACATTTGGCAGCCATTACAGCGAGTTTGAGGTTGACCTCGATTTTAATTTATCCGGCAGCGAGCAGCAGGCCGTGCTGGATGAGATCAGGCAGATACTCGCTGACTTTCCAGGAATAAGGTATGAAGCCTACAATTTTCTGTCCGAGCGTATCTACGAAACCATATCCGGATATACAACACCGATAGTTGTTAATATATACGGCAATGATTTGAATCAACTCGATCAAAAAGCGGCAGAAGTGGCTGAAGTCATGCGCAGTATTCGTGGTGCGAAAGGTGTGCAGGTACAGTCATCCTCGTTAACCCCTTTTATCACAACCAAAATAAAACCGGAGCAGTTAAAAGCGCACGGGTTGACCCCGGTTGAAGTAGTGGAAACTATCCAGACTGCATTTGAAGGTCTGAAAGTTGCCAGTTACCAGGAAAACAATCGCCTGTTTGATGTGGTCATGATCCAGGCTGAAGAGCGACGAAATAATATCTCCGATGTAAAGCAACTACCGATAAAAACTGCCTTTGGACAATTGTTGCCGCTTTCCGAACTTGCCGATATCAGCCAGGGAACCGGCCGCTATAATATTCTTCGCCAGGATGGCCAACGACTGCAAAGTATTACAGCGTTTGTTCAGGATCGGGACATTGTCAGCTTCATGGACGAACTGGAAGATGCCGTGCTTGAAAAAATCAGTTTTGACGCCGGCATGTATCCGGAATTTACCGGTGCGGCTATCGAACAGGCGAAGGCACAGGAAGAATTAATCATACTTTCATTGCTGGTCATGGCCATTGTGATGATGTTGATCTATGTTGCGATCCGGAGCTTTCGTCATGTATTACTCATGTTAATCAATTTGCCATTTGCACTGGTTGGCGGTGTGATCGCAGTCATTGCCACAGGGGCGAGTTTGTCCGTTGGTTCGCTCGTTGGTTTCGTGACGCTGTTTGGTATCACTGTCAGAAACTCGATCATGCTGGTTTCGCATTATCAATATCTGATTGAAGTAGAGAAACGAGACTGGAATATGGATACGGTAATCAGCGGTGCTCAGGAAAGACTCCCTTCGATCCTGATGACCGCGCTGGTTACGGCACTGGCGATGCTGCCGATCGCCATCGACAGCGATAATCCGGGCAGGGAGATCATGGGGCCAATGGCAGCGATCATTATTGGTGGGCTGATTTCCTCTACTGTACTTAATCTTTTGATTATGCCGACAGTTATGTTGAAGTTTGCCCGCTTTTCGACAACACGCGATAATTAAATCATGTCTATTACCGTTCTGATAATCGATGACTCCAGCGATTTTCGATCGTTGTTGCGATTGTTCCTGAACAGGGAATTTGAAGATATAGACATAGAAGAATATGACCTTGGATCGCTTGGTCGACCACGTGAAGATTTCCCCTGGTCAAATTACGACGCATTGTTACTGGATTATAATCTCGGTCAGGATGAAGACGGTCTGGAATGGTTAAAGACGTTCAGTAAAAAGCCCGGTTTTCCGCCAACCGTGTTTCTGACAGCCGAGGGTGACGAATATACGGCGGTCAAGGCGATAAAGCAGGGGGCGTCCGATTACCTGAATAAAAAAGACATCACACCAAAATCACTGGCCGCAGCGATTAATGAAGCACTGGAATACACGCCACAGCAAAAACAGAATGAACAACAGGCGATGAATGATGCAACCCAGATTGTCGAGAATGTGAAAACAAAGTTGCGTGATATATATGAGTATTCGACGCCGAAACGAAATGAAGATGTCGTGCCGCCACAACGCCTGGAAACCGGCTATAAATTCGTTCGACAGATAGGTCAGGGGGCCATGTCGACCGTCTATCTGGCCGAACGTATTCAGGATAAACAGACAGTCGTGTTAAAAGTACTGGATCTGACCAAGGTCGTTACCGAGTCTCTGGTTGAACGTTTTCGACTTGAGGCAGAACTGATTGCCGGTGTGAATAGTCCGTTTGTCGTCAGGATCTATGATCATGGAATCACAGAAGACTACGGGTTTATCGCAATGGAATTTTTCTCACGCGGTGACCTCAAGCAACGCATGGAAATGGGGCTCACCCCTGAAATTGCGATCAACTACCTGACGCATATCACTTATGGTCTGGATGCTATCCATAAGCATGGCGTTATACACCGTGATTTAAAACCGGCGAATATCATGTTTCGTGGTGACGATAGCCTGGCACTCGCAGATTTCGGTATCTCGAAGAGACTGGGCGACGATCAGGACCTGACAGCGGTTGATCAGATACTGGGTACGCCACACTATATGAGTCCGGAACAGGGTGAAGGCAAGGAAATTGACGCCAGGTCCGACTTATACAGTGCCGGCATCCTGTTCTATGAATTTCTGACCGGCGAGAAGCCGTTTTCTGCCCAGACTCCTTCGGCATTGATATACCAGCATGTACATGCAGATATTCCACGTTTGCAGGGTGAGTTGCAGCACTACCAGTCGATACTCGAAAAATTGTTGGCGAAACAACCGGACGACAGGTATGACTCGGCTGCCGAGTTAATCCAGGTGCTGGAACGGGCAGAGCAGGGGATAATGGATAGCTAGTAGCTTATCGATTCAATCAGCCTTGCTGATTTTCCATATTTTCATTGATTTGTTGCATCCACCAACGTGCCTGTTCCTGGCTGTTTTTATGTTGCATGGCATTCCCGAATGACGCCAGCGACGCCTGGCTGTCGTTCAATTCATATTGACTCATGCCAAGTAGCAACCATGCTTCACCTATATGCTCAAAGCCCGTGTCCTTTGTGACTTTCTCCAGTAACGGCACAGCCTGACGCCATTTTTGCTGGTCGATTAACAGCTGTGCCAGTCTGAACTTATGTTCACTGCTTTCTTCCAGGTTATTAAGTGTTTGCAAAACCTGAATGGCCTTGTCGTTTTCCTGTGCTGATAACCAACTGTTGATCAAAAGTTCGAGAGTACTGCTGTCAGGTTTCAGGTTATCGCTGTCGATCTCGCTCTCAAGAAGTGACGCCGCCTTGTATGGCATCTCCAGGTATAAATAACTTTTCGCAAGATTCAGTTTTTCCTTACTGTTTAGCAGGCCGCGGCGATAAGCCAGCTCATTGACGGCAAGTGCTTTATTGTCCTTGTCCAGTTGTTGCCAGACCGAGATAAGCTGCAACCAGAAGTTCTTTTCATCCGGATAGCGGACAATCAGTTTTTCAAGCAATAGGGCAGCATGATTCAGTTGCTTCGTCTCAAAATAGGCCGCCAGTAACATGTCATACCAGTTTTTTGGCGCGGAGTCCGATAGCCGAATCGCGTCTTTCAAATGGGGTATCGATTTTTTATATTGTTCCAGTTCAAAGTAAACGCTGGCGGCAAGCAGATGAGCATCGGCACCCGGTGAAGATTCTTTAGCAAACCACTTTTTCAGGTAGTGCAACCCGGCATCATACTGGTCCTGAAAAATGGAGAGCTGGGCAATGGTGAAATGCAAGTCATGTTGTACGTCTGGTGGCAAGGCATTTGATTCGACGGCATCGACGAATGCTTTTAATGACAAATCAATTTGTTCGAGCCCGTAATAAATGTAGCCCAGCGTTTGTTTGATGACAGCCTTGTCATAGGCATATTCATTAGCTGATGATAAAAGTTTCGTTAATATGCCCAGCGCCTGTTTATTTTTGTCTTCCTCTATCAGCTTGTGCGCTTCGCTCAGGGCCTGATGAGTGTCTTCCTGTAATTGATATTGTTTGTCAGCAGCGAGAACAGTGGCATTCTGGAACAGGCCGAACAGTAAAATTAACGGGGTTATGAATTTCAGATTCATATCGCTTTAGTTTTTCAATGTGAAATTCACATCCTGACGGGCGCGAATAGCCACAGGCTTGCCATCTTGCATTTTCGGATTGAACTTCCATTTTGTAATGGCTTTCAAGACAGCGCGATCAAATATTTTCGGTGGTTTTGCCTTGATGATTTCCGGATCACTGACACTACCATCCGTCCCGATAGTAAATTCGACCGTGACGACTCCTTCAATATTGAGGCGCAGGGCCCTGCTTGGATAGGTAGGCGGTATTTTTACCGTTGGTATCAGGTTCGTTGCAATCGCCGGTTTTGGCGGGGCCGCGCTTTTTTTGATCGGCGCCGGTTTGACTGATTTCATAAAATCGCCCAGATACGGTTGACCACTTAAACTCAATGGCACATCCAGTTGCGGTGTTGGCAAGTCCATTTCAACGGGTTCCGGTTTTACCGGTTCCGGTTTGGACATCTCTGGCGGTGGTGGAGGCGTCTCCGGTGGTGGCGGCTCATCGACAATTTCTTCCTCGATCTGCTCATCCGGTGATTTAGGTGGTTCCTTGAAACGAATAAAATCTACCAGGTTAATGTTTTCGATCTCCGGCGGACGAAACTGTTCGCTTGTCACCATACTATGGATCAGAATGAACAGCGCCAGATTGATACCGATCGCTGTCACAATGATTGTCGGTAAGCGTAACGGCTGGGGAAATGAGATGTTTAATCTGGACAGCATTGTTATGCCCGTCGTGTTTATTCAGGGGCGGCAGCGATCGCGACGTTGGTTACGCCGGCGAGGCGCACCTGATCCAGGACATTCACGGTAACACCGGTACTCGATTCCTTGTCAGCCAGTATGATCACGGTGCCTTCGGGATTTTGTGCATGCAGGCGTTCAACATGGGCACGAATCGAGCGGATATCGACTGCCTGGTCTTCTATCCAGATCTCTCCGGTTTTACTGACGCCAATGATCAGGCTGCCCTGTTCCTGTCGTGTTGCCGTTGAAGCCGTCGGACGGTCCACTTCGATGCCGGACTCTTTTGTGAACGAGGCAGTGACCAGAAAGAAAATCAGCAGGATAAATACCATATCAATTAACGGTGTCAGATTGACACTGGCCGCTGCATTCTGTTCCTGTACGTGACGTGATCGCATAATGTTTAATGATGAGTTAGATGGTCGCGCGCTTCATCAGTTCTGACGCTGGCACGGCGAGAAAGATCAGTGCTGAAATACAGGCCGGCGATCGAAGTGACCAGTCCGGCAGTCGTTGGTAACAGGGCACGGGAGATACCATCGGCCATGCCGCGTGCATTGCCGGTGCCAAAGACATTGATGACCTCAAAAATCGAGATCATGCCAGTGACTGTGCCCAGTAGTCCGAGTAAAGGCAGTACACCAATAATCGTCTGAATCGGTATCAGGTTATGTTCTGACGCAATCCGGATCTCGGTTAATAACCCTTCGCGTAATTTCATCGCAAACCAGGAAGATTGATCCTGACGTTTGCCCCAGATACGGATAATGACGTCATGTTTTTTCCGGTAACCTACCTGGAAATACCAGTAACGCTCGACGATCAGGCACCATAAAAATATCGATAGAAAAAAAATTATAAGCAGTACCGGGCCGCCGCTTTCGAAAAATTCCCGCAAAGTGATAAACAGATCAGGCATTGGCAGTTTTCAGACGGTTGATCTCGGCCAGTAAGGCGACAAAACTTTTGCTTTTCTCATCCAGCAGGTGCGTCAATCGATTGCTGCGTGATGTGAGAAAGCTGTGTAACAGCAACAAGGGAATGGCAACGACCAGCCCCATCACCGTGGTAACCAGTGCCTGGGATATGCCATCTGACATGGCACGGGGATCGCCGGTGCCATACAGGGTGATTGACTGGAATGTCTCGATGATGCCGATGACGGTACCTAACAGGCCGAGCAACGGTGCTATCGCGGCCAGCAATGCGAGCGCGGCGAGACCGCGTTGCAGTTTCGGTAACTCTTTCAGGATCGCTTCATCCAGTTTGTATTCCAGCGTCTCCGTATCCACATCCGGATTACTCTCGTATACCTGCATTATTCGACCGAGCGCATTATCGCCGGCCTTTTTCGTCTTTAATTGTTTGCTGACACGTTTTTCCATCAGAGTCAGTACAATGAAACGTTCAGAAGCGATCAAAAGGCCAATGATCGCAACTGCAATAATGATATAGCCAACGAGTCCACCCTGTTGGATGCGTTGCTTGATATCCGGCTCAAGAATATACAACGCCAGTCGTGCGCCTCGCGTTGGGTCGACAGGGAATGGCTGAATGCCGCTCTGACTGTTTTCCAGATCAGCGGCTTGTGTCTGTAAACGCATTGGCGGTTGTCCGGCGGGCTCCACCAGTTGTTTTGTCTCGGGTAAAAAGCGTAGAAATCGGCCATTACTGACAGCATTGAAAACACCGATACGGGTGACCTTTTGTTCCTGTTCTTCACCGCTGCTGGTGATCACCGGGCTGTTGAATTGCACAACGCGGGAAGACTCCGTCATTTCATCCAGCGCCAATACCCAGAGATCTTCCAGTTCCTTTATTGAGGGTAGTTCCTTGCTCTCGGTTAACTTGTCAATATCAGCATCACGTTCGGGTTTTTCAGCAGACACGTAAGAGGTATCAATAATTGCATCGACATCACTGGCGATCTGTCGAACCACACCATGCAGCTCGCCCAGGGCGCCGGCTCGTTCCTTTAAAATACGTGACTGGTTTTCAATTTCACGATCGTTCAAATCGTAACGGCTGCGTAATTGGTCACTCAGGGCTTGCTCTTTAGCCAGGTCGTTTTCTGCCTGGCGTAGCAAAGATGCCTGTTTGTCACGTGCAGATTCAAATTTCTTTTCTCTTTCCAGGTGTTTAAGTTGTTCGTCTGCAATATCCTGTTTAACCTGGTTTAACAGGTCATTTAAGGTTTTGTTGTCCGCCGCGGTGGTACTGGATGAAGCCAGCAACAGACTCATAATCAATACGACAAGTCTCATTTTATTATCTCCGGTGCGGTTACCGGGATGGTGAACAGATCCGGTGAACTTTGTTTACGCGCAATCTTGATGCCCTTTTGCAGGTCGCGAGTGTATGAGGGATCGAGTGGTTGCCAGTTACGTCCGGTCTTGTTCCAGAAGCCACTCGCTTCATTATCAAGTGAAACGTATACCATCGCCACCCGACCGATACGTAATATATCTACCGTGTGTTTTTTGCCATCTATCTCGATTGCGTCCGTGTACGCTTCAATGGTTCTGCCGTACTCCATTTCAATCTGGTATGCCTGCATGATACGGCGGAATTTATCCGGCAAGGTTACGTCCGGTCGATCCATCATTTCCTTGATCGCAGTCAACCGTGTGTTTCGCTCGCTTGCAAGGAATGGCATATCAAGAGAGATAAAATCCTCCAGCGTTTTTATCATACGCAACATTAATGGAACGATGTCACGCTGGGTTTCTTCTATGCTGTCCAGCTGGCGCTGAATGGAATCGAGTTTTTCCTGTTGTTTCTCTGTTAACGTGGCGAGTTGTTTATTGTAAACCTTCAGGCTGTCGACTGAACGGATCGCATTGCGATATTCGTGCAACATGTCGCGTGTTTCATTCGCTAACGTGTCAACTTTCTCTTGTGAGTCCAGTGCCCGTTGTTGCGCTTTCAGTCGGTTATCTACCGCCGACTTCAACGGGTCATCGGCGGCGTACACTGTCAATGAAAGACAGGAAGCAATTAGCAATAACGGCTTGATAATTGTCAGGAGTTTCATCAGGAATTCTTCCTAATTGTCTGGTTTTTCAAAACTTAATCGAATCGAGCGTATTATTCAAACTGAAATTAATAATATAATGTCGGGTAGTCAGCGTTGCTTTTTATCTGGAATCGGGCGCTGAACTGGATAACTTTAATTATGTCGGTAGCCAAGACATGAGCCTTCGGGCACGCCTGAGCATTTTAATCACGATAGTATTTCTGCTGATATTGACAGCAGGCAGCGGTTTTGTGATTGAAAATGCCCGGCGCGCCATCTCGGACGAGGTACACTCTGCGGCCAGATTCACCGTTCAGTTAATTGAAATTGCCCTGCTGAATACTGATAAGACTGCAGAGCATTCTATCGAACAGGATATTTTGCAGCAGGTTTCCCGGTTGGAATCGTCCCGTCATTTACAGATTCGAATCCTGAACCGCAGTATCCCGGGGAACCATCTGCCCATCATGCCAGATCAGCCGATTCATGCTGCAGCACCGGACTGGTTTATCAATTTAGTTAAACCACAGGTCATTGAGTATCGGCGTACGATCACCACTTCTGATAATAAAGTCACTGACATTGTTATTCGTGCTGACCCGTCCGATGAAATCAGCGAGGTCTGGCAGGACTCGAAAGATGTTTTGCTCATGTTTGTCTTGTCTGTGGTGTTATCGATTCTGGCGGTTTATTACACGCTTGGCAGAGATCTCGCGCCAATCTCGATTATTTTGAATGCCCTTGATGGAATTGAGCGCGGGGAATATCGCTTGCGTTTGCCGCAGTTCCATTTAAAAGAGCTGTCACTTATCTCGGAAAAATTCAATCTGATGGCTGGCGTACTGGAACAGACCCGCGAGGAAAATCGCCAGCTGACTCAACGATCGCTGGCGATACAGGAGCGTGAGCGACAACATCTTGCGCATGAATTACACGATGAACTGGGGCAGTCAATTGCTGCCATCAAGGCAGTGGCAACTTCGATAAACCAGAGTGGCCAGGACCAGAAGTCGTTGCAAGACAGTGTTTCGACCATACTGGATGTTTCAAATCGCATGTACGATGTTGCCCGTGGCATGATGCGTCGGCTGCGACCGGCAGTGCTGGACGAGTTCGGCCTGATCCGTGCACTACAGGATATGATCGACGACTGGAACAGTGTGCACGAAGATGTGTTCTGTCAGTTCGAATTTAACGGGGATTTTTCCTCGTTGAATGAGGATGAAAGAATCAGCATCTATCGTATTGTGCAGGAAAGCCTGACAAATGTGATCAAGCACTCACAGGCAACGAACGTACAGATTCAACTGGATTCGACCGGGGTTGAACCCGACAGGGAGAATTTCTCCTATCGCCTGCGTTTGAAAATCAAGGATAATGGCATTGGATTTTTGCCGGGCAGCATCAAGCGGGGACTGGGGTTCCTCGGGATGCACGAGAGGGTGGATGCGCTATCAGGCAAGCTGAAAATTGATGCAAAACCTGAACAAGGTGTGAGCATATCTATTGAGATTCCTTAACCAGGAAAATAATTGTAATTAACGTGACTTCTGAAAATAAAATACGTGTCCTGCTAGCTGACGATCATGCGGTCGTGCGTGCCGGTTATCAAATGCTGCTACGCAAATCCTTTGACATTGAGGTGGTTGCAGAAGCGGAAAGCGGTGAAGCTGCCGTTAAAGCGTATATCGAACATGAACCGGATGTAGTTGTGATTGATTTGAGTATGCCGGGGATTGGTGGCCTGGAAGCAATACGCCGCATCATCGCGCGCGACTCGAATGCGAAGATTCTGGTTTTCAGTATGCATGAGGATACGGTGTTCGTAGAACAGGCATTGCAAGTCGGGGCCATCGGCTATATTTCAAAAAGTGCAGCGCCAGAGACCTTGCTGGAAGGTATTCGTAAAATATCTTCTGGCAAGACCCATATCGATGCCGAGATCGCCCAACGCCTCGCCGTGCAGAAGACGCGCGATAAAGACACCCCGTTCTCCAATCTCTCGACACGAGAATTTGAAATCTTCTGTCTGTTGGCGGAAGGCCTGAATACGAGCGAGATCGCGAAGCGTCTGTCGCTCAGCTATAAAACGGTCGCCAATTACAGCACCCAGATCAAGAACAAACTCGAGGTGACGACCGTTACCGAAGTCGCCAGACTGGCGATTCGACATAATATTGTTAAAGCCTGATCAATTTTGGTGCGGAGAAAACGCACTAAAAAATGGCCATGTGAATCGAAAATCGGGTAATATGACGCCCCCATAAACAGCAGGATTTCCACTGATTATTCTTTGTTGTCAGCCTGCTTGAGTCAAAGGCAGAAATACTGTCAAACAACCTATGGGGGAGAGATGAGTCTCAAATCAATCTGGCGATCGCCACTTACTTTACTTTTCCTGTTTAGTCTGAGCCCGGCGTGCTTTGCCGATACACTGGAAGGCGCTGATACGGCCTGGATCATGACCAGCACAGCTCTGGTGCTGTTTATGACGATCCCCGGATTGTCATTATTTTACGCCGGTCTCGTACGCAGCAAAAACGTGTTGGGCGTATTGATGCAGTGTTTCAGTATCACTTGCCTGATCTCCATCCTCTGGTTGATCGCGGGATACAGTATCGCGTTCGCCGATGGCAATGCCTATTTCGGCGGATTGGGCAAGGCGCTGTTTAATGGCGTTGGTGAAGAAACGCTGTCCGGTTCTATCCCCGAAAGTCTGTTCGCACTGTTTCAAATGACGTTTGCAATCATAACACCGGCGTTAATCGTCGGCGGTTTTGCCGAGCGAATGAAGTTTTCTGCGGTATTGATCTTTGCTGCACTCTGGTTGTTAGTCGTATATGCACCGGTCACACACTGGGTCTGGGGCGGTGGCTGGCTCGGTGAAATGGGCGTGATGGATTTCGCTGGTGGCCTGGTTGTGCATTTAACCGCTGGTGTTGCTGCTATTGTTGCTGCCGTTGTTCTCGGTAATCGTAAAGGGTTTCCGAAGGAGCCGATGCCGCCACATAATATGACCATGTGTATCACCGGTGCCGGCATGCTCTGGGTCGGCTGGTTCGGTTTTAATGGTGGTAGTGCACTGGCAGCCAATGGCGATGCCAGTATGGCCATGCTGGTGACACATATTTCCGCCGCGACCGGCGCCTTTACCTGGATGTGTTTGGAATGGATTAAATTTGGCAAACCGAGCGCATTGGGCGCGGTCACAGGCATGGTTGCCGGTTTAGGTACGATTACCCCGGCTTCCGGATTTGTCGGGCCGGCCGGCGCATTGATCATTGGACTGGCGGCCGGCATTGTCTGCTTCAATGCGACGTTGTTTATCAAACGCACATTAAAAATCGACGACTCTCTCGATGTATTCCCGGTTCACGGTGTCGGTGGCATGCTTGGCACCCTGCTGACTGCAGTGTTTGCCAGTAACACACTCGGTATCTTCAGTGGTCAGGGAATGGACAATTCAATCGGCGAACAACTCTGGGTGCAATTTGTTGGTGTTATCGCCGTGCTGGTCTTCACCGTGATTGCGACGTTCATTATCCTGAAAGTGGTGGATCTGGTGACCGGTTTACGCTGCGAGGAAGATGAAGAGCAAACCGGTCTTGACCTGATTATGCATAATGAAAAAGGTTACGACTTGTAAACTCTGAAGTTTTCGAAACAGAAAAAGGGCAGTGAAATCTGCCCTTTTTTTATGCGATGCGTTACCCGGATTGATCGTTCATCGCTACACTCACTGTAACGAACAGGCGGCAATGATTTTGGTGTTTTCATTTGTCGTCGTATCATTAAATGAAACAATATTGCTGACACGTTCATTCGTGAATAAACGTTTGTCCTCTGATTTCGGCAGTCGCGCAAGTTGGCTTTCCATTCACTGACTGTGTGAATGTTCGGTTTATATGACCGATTCAGAAATTGACCTTTTGGCTCCGCATGTTTCAGGACTATTAACGGAACGGGATAGCCGGACACCGGGATTTCGCCGACGTAAATATGTCCAGTACTTGTTTGTGCAAACGCGGATTGACACGAAAACAACGTGATTGCGTGCGATAGTTTAAGCAGATTGTCAAAAGTTTTTTCAATTATTGCCCTGTATTGAAGGGATGAACCCTGATGAAAAAGTGTCTGCTTATATGATAACGATTCTCAATAATCGTTCGCATGAATGTCATCTAAGAGGAGGTTTACCAAGAAGTTTTTTTATCTTTATAATACCTGTCAGCATAAGAGTAGATAGAAAGTTTATCTGACTATCACTTAATTCATATTTACTGAGTCAGGGGGGTGCCATGCTCAGAGCTTTACAAATTGAACCGGAAAAATGTACCGGTTGTCTCCAGTGCGAAATGGCCTGTTCATATCAGGCCGAGGGTGTATTTAATCCTGCCAAGTCGCGCATCAAAATATTTAATTTTCATGAGGAAGGCCGGTTCGTGCCTTACACATGTACACAATGTTCTGAAGCATGGTGCCTGCATGCGTGTCCGGTAGAAGCGATAGTGATCAACGAGGCCACCGGGGCAAAAGAGGTCAAGGCCGATGTCTGTGTCGGTTGTAAGGTCTGCACGATTGCCTGCCCGTTTGGCACTGTCAATTACAGTCAGGAGACAAAAGTCGTATACAAGTGCGACTTGTGCGGTGGTGACCCGGAATGTGCAAAGGCGTGCCCGACTCAGGCAATTACGTATGTTGATGCTGATCACACGGGACTGGATCGCATGCGGGCGCATGCGGCGAAAAATATCCCTGCAGACAGCGCAAGCGCTTAGGAGGATCGATCATGGCCTGGACTAAAAATGTAATGCGAGTGAATCTGACGAACGGAACGATTACCAATGAGCCGTTAAACATGGAGTGGGCAGATCAATATCTGGGACAGCGCGGTTTGGCAACCAAGTATCTGGTCGAGGAAATCGATCCGAAATGTGATCCGCTTGGTCCTGAAAATAAACTTATCATGACGACCGGACCGTTGACCGGAACGATGGCATCCACGGCGGGCCGCTACTCGGTGGTTTGCAAAAGCCCGTTAACCGGCGCTGTTGCGTGTTCCAACTCAGGCGGATTTATCGGTAACGAAATCAAGAACGCCGGCTGGGATATGATCATTTTCGAGGGCAAGGCGCCCAAGCCTGTCTATTTATATATTGAAAATGATCATGCAGAACTGGTGCCTGCCGATGATGTCTGGGGCAAATCCGTTTGGGAAGCCGATGAAATCATCCACAAGAAATATCAGGACCCGTTAATACGAATTGCGGCCGTCGGTCGTTCGGCCGAACAGGGCTGTCTGTATGCCGCTATCGTCAACGATTTACACCGTGCTGCCGGACGTTCCGGTGTCGGGACGGTGATGGCATCAAAAAACCTGAAACTGGTGGCCTGTCGCGGCACGAAAGGCGTCAGCAACATAAAGGATCCGGCTGCATTTCTTAAAGCAACGAACGAAGGTAAAAAAGTACTGGCGGAAAACGCGGTTACCGGTGAGGGCTTGCCGGCTCTCGGTACCCAGGTACTGATGAACGTGATTAACGAAGTCGGTGCAATGCCCACACGCAACATGCGTGAGGTACAGTTCGAAGGCGCGAGCAAGATCTCCGGCGAAGCAATGCAGGAACCACGCGCCAGCGATGGCAAGGCGAACCTGACCACAAACGGCGCCTGTTTCGGTTGTACGATTGCATGTGGTCGTATCTCGACCATTGACCCGAATCACTTTACCGTTCAGGGCGAAGGGCGGGAAAAATACAAGCACAATTCGGGTGGACTCGAATACGAAGCCGCCTGGGCACTCGGTTCTGACTGTGGCGTTGATGATCTGGATGCACTGACTTATGCCCAGTTCCTTTGTAACGAAGACGGCTATGACCCGATTTCTTTTGGTGCGACCGTTGCCGCAGCAATGGAGTTATTCGAGGAGGGAGCAATCACGACGAAGGAAACCGGCGGCATTGAATTCAAATTTGGATCAGCGGAAGCGCTGGCAAAAGCTGCGGAATGGGTATCGACCGGCGAAGGCTTTGGTAAAGACCTGGGGCTTGGCTCGAAGAGATTGTGTGAAAAATACGGTCGTCCCGAATTATCGATGACAGTCAAAGGTCAGGAATTTCCTGCCTATGACCCGCGTGGTATTCAGGGCATGGGATTGACCTACGCAACGTCCAACCGTGGTGCCTGCCACTTGCGCGGTTATACCGTGGCCTCAGAGATTCTGGGTATTCCCGAGAAGACGGATCCACTGGTCACCGACGGCAAGCCGGAACTGGTCAAGGCATTTCAGGATGCCACGGCAGCGGTGGATTCAGCCGGAATCTGTGTCTTCACGACGTTCGCCTGGACACTTGAGGACATTGCACCACAGGTCGATGCTGCCTGTGAGGGCAACTGGACGCCGGAAAAAATGACCGAAGTCGGTGAGCGGATCTGGAATATGGAGCGTGACTTCAACATGGCCGCTGGCCTGACGGGTAAAGATGATACGCTGCCGAAACGCCTGCTCAAGGACGCCGCAAAAACCGGACCGGCCGAGGGCAGGGTAAATAATCTCGCGGAGATGTTACCCAAGTATTATGAGGTCCGTGGCTGGACGGCCGACGGCGTCCCGACGAAAGAAACGCGTGAGCGATTGGGTTTGAATCCGAACGGCATTTCGGCCTGAGGCGGTTGCTAATGGACCATATTATTATTGGAGCTGGCCCGGCCGGTGTGATTGCTGCCGAGACAATCAAACGTACGGATCCATCTTCGAGCGTCACCTTGATCGGTGAAGAAAAAGAAGCACCGTATTCAAGAATGGCGTTGCCGTATTACCTGATCGACAAGATAGGTGAAGATGGCACCTTTCTGCGCAAGTCCGACAGTCATTATGATGACAACGGTATCCAGGTGTTGCAGGAACGGGTTGCCAGTGTCGATACCAATTCAAAATCAGTCATGCTTGAGGATGGCGGTCAGAAGTCATTCGACAAGCTGTTAATCGCTACCGGATCTCACCCCATATCACCGCCGATTGAAGGCATCGATTTACCCGGCGTGCATAATTGCTGGACGCTGGAAGATGGGCGCAAGATCGCGGCCGGAGCAAAGCCGGGTTCCAATGTTGTGTTAATGGGAGCCGGTTTTATCGGTTGTATCATTCTTGAAGCATTGGCACTTCGCGGCGTAAACCTGACTGTCGTTGAGATGGGTGACCGCATGGTGCCACGCATGATGAACCAGGTTGCCGGTAACCTGATCAAGAAGTGGTGTCAGGAAAAAGGCGTAACGGTGCATACATCGACGCGTATTGAAGCCATTGAAAAGTCCGGCAACGCGTTAAAAGTGAAAATGGATAACGGTGAGACGCTGGATGCCGATGTGGTTATTTCTGCGACGGGGGTGAAATCAAACATAGCTTTTCTTGAAGGCAGCGGCATCGAAACCGAATTTGGTGTGCTGGTCAATGATCGACTACAAACGAATCATGCGGATATTTATGCGGCCGGTGATGTATGTCAGGGACGGGATTTTTCTACCGGTGAGTACACAGTGCAGGCGATTCAGCCAACGGCTGCAGACCATGGTCGTATCGCAGCAATGAATATGTGTGGCAGAGATACAGTGCATCAAGGCAGCGTAAACATGAATGTTCTGGATACGATGGGGCTGATCTCAAGTTCATATGGCCTCTGGATGGGTGTCGATGGTGGCGATTCCACTGAATTATGTGATGAAGACCGCTATCGTTATCTCAGCCTGCAGTTTCAGGATGATGTGCTTGTTGGTGCGCAGTCTCTCGGCCTGACGCAACACGTTGGTGTTCTACGTGGATTAATCCAGACAAAACTGAAACTGGGAAAATGGAAAGATCATTTGATGGAAGATCCGACCCGGATCATGGAAGCGTACCTGGCGAATACACAGCCGCTTGGTCACAACGCCGGTGTAATCTAGATTCAGAAGTAACAATAAGGGACAGGACAGCCTGTATGTCCTGTCCCGGTACAAAATGAAAATCACGCTCAAGCTGTACGCTACTCTCAGACATCATCTGCCAAAAGACGCGGTGGAGAATGCAACCACGTTTAATACAGACGACCATACCACGCCATTCAATGTGATCGATCGGTTCCAGGTACCACGTGAATCTGCGCACCTGGTACTGCTCAATGGTGTCTATGTATCACCTGCGGACCGTGATCAGCCAGTTCTGAAAGAAGGTGACACGCTGGCGATCTGGCCTCCGGTAGCGGGTGGTTAGCGCGGAATTCAGATTAATTGACTGAGTCGTTCACACGGACGATGAGCATTTCTCATCAGGATTTCTTTCGTTTATTACCGAGAGCGATAGCCAGTTACCCCTACGAGAGAAGCGGGCTATGTGTTGAAGTTCGCATTGGTTCCGGTAGCTTGAATATTGAATTATCCGACGAGACAGTAAACCAGATCGCCTCACTGAAACTACCAAGAACCAACGTCACCTTTACCTTTTGCGATGTGTCTGCAGAAGAGAAACAGATATTTTTGACCCAATTTGATTTGTCGTTTCAACGAGGCGGTGGATAGAATATCCAGGCCATCTTTTGCCCGTCTTCTAAGTAATTGTAATTATTACAATATATCAGTAATTTGTTGTAAATATACAACTAATTATTGAAAAATTAATCTCTGTTGTAAAAATGAAAAAAAAGTTGCAACAGCTTTTAAATTTTAGTAACTTAGCGACTGCTTTGATAGAAGCAACTCATGAGAGGCCAAAAAGGTCAAATTTTCCCGAATTTTTTTGGGGAGGATAAAGGCTGGGGAGGCCGACTTAATTTCTAGAAATTAAGCAATGTTGGACTTAAATACAAACCAATACCGAGGTAATGAAAATGAGTAACAAACTTGTTAAAAAAGCATGTGTAGTCGCAGCTGCGAGCATGTTGCCTCTGTCTGCAATGGCAGGCGAGGTCAGCATCTCAGGCTGGTTGAACGAAGGCATGATCTTCTATGATGACGGTGCAGGCAGTGACGCTGTTGTGCATTCTGACAATGGTGTAACACTCGGCTCACGTATTACATTTTCTGGTTCCCAGGATCTGCCGAACGGTTGGACCGCTGGTTTCGACATCACGTTGGAGCCTCAGGGTTCAGCTGGTACGCAGCCGATTTTTACTAACCAGAATGACGTTTTCGACAATTCAACCAACCTTCTGACTGCAACCACGACTCTGGGACGTAGTATCTATGTTTCAGGTGGCTGGGGTAAAGTCACCGTTGGTTTGCAATCAACTCCGACGGATAACATTGCTGTTCTGGCAGACCCGACTCTGACGCTTTGGGATTCAATTGGTGTTGTCTTCCGTGGCAACGGTTTCAGCCTGCGTAACAGCACCGGTGGCGGCACCTGGGGCACGTTCCTCCAGTGTCAAAACCTGGGTGGTGCCGGTATCGGTCTTGACTGTAACGGTATCTACCGTGAAGCGATTCGTTATGACCTGCCTGCATTCGGTCCGGTTAGCGTCGCAGTCTCGTACGCGAATGACGATATCTACGACATCGCTGCCAAGTACAGAGGTCAACTGGGTCGTATCACCACCAACCTGGATATGGGTTATACCATCAACCAGGGTGTTACCGCAGCCGGTACAACTGGCGTTTATGATGAAGCCGAAATCTTCCAGGTACAGCTTGGTCTGATGGATCCGGAAACGGGTCTGTTCGGTACCGTTGCCTACCAGAACGAAGATGCAGAAGGTGAAGGCCTTCCGGTCACCGCTCAGGACGACTCTGACGTTTACTGGTTCAAAGCCGGTATCAAGCGTGAGTGGTTCAGCCCGGGTGCTACGGTTCTTGCCGGTCAATATGGTAGCTACAACGATCAGTATGGTACTACCGCTGGCGTAACCGGTTCTGAAGTAGAACGTTATGGTTTCTCTGTTAACCAGTATTTCGGTGGCGGTCTGCTGCTGTACGGTGCATATGAAACCATGGAACTGGATGTCGACGGTACCACCGCATTTGACGGTGCCGAAGATCTGGATCTGTTCTCACTGGGTCTGACCTACTTCTTCTAATTCAACTAGTTAGAAGTTATTGTAGTTTTAAAAAGGCTCCCGATTCGGGAGCCTTTTTTTTGTTATTTCACGGATTTACTGTCTTGGGGTAAACTTTGCACCCTTTCAAAACTCAAACGAAATACAGAGACCTATTTCGAACTTTATGAAACGATACTTTCCAGCATTACTGCTACTTATATTTCTGCTGACGACAGCCGGTTTGCGCGCCGAGGAGGAAAAAAAAGGATGGTTTGACGGCGAGGATGTTATCTGGCGTTCCGGCAACAGCATGTATTTTAAATATGAACCGCTTGATAGTGACAAGTTTGGTAACAATGATCACCCGGTCGATCTGGAAGAAAAAGACATCGCTATAGCCCTCGAGTCATTGATTATCTGGGACAAGGAGTATTTATCGAATGAGGGAGATTCGACCCCGGTATTTTCTTTACGTGAGATTAATCGACTGGCCAAGTTCATTGCAAAAGGCCTGAGAGGCGCCAGGCCGGACCAGGATATCGTCTTTCTTACAGAAATGACTTCTCCGAAGTTAATATTATTGAAGAAAAAAATCGCGAATGCAGGCAGAGCATTCTACAAAGACGGAAAATTAAACCTGATTATTGGAACGTACAATCAATCCCGAAACGATGCATTCGAAAAAGTCTATGACCCTGGTGGCCAGTCCAAATTGCCTTATCAAATTAGCCACGGTAGCCGTTCACGTACCGGTTCGTTTGACCAGGCGATCGTCAAGGTGAATGGCGTGGAAAATATGAAAACAGGAAAAACCCGCCGCGACTGGTTTGTAATAGATGTGAAACTGGCTTCCGAATCATACCTTGCTCAGATCAAGGCTAAGCAAAACCCGCAGGAAGATAGTAATAAAAGGCTGCTTGAAAAACAGTCAGCAGAGCTGGCAAAAGAACGACGGGAAATGCGGCTTGAAATGGCAAGGTTACGCAAGGAGATGGAACAAAATCAGGGTGGTGCCGTTGCCAGTAACGAAAGTTCACTGGAAGAACGTTTAAAGACACTGGATGAATTAAAGTCAAAAGATTTGATTACTCAGGATGAATACGACACCAAGCGGCAAGAAATATTAAATGATATTTAACAAGCTGTAAGTCCGATTTTTTCATAGCATTAATATTATTCTAATTGCGTTTCACACTAACGCAGCATGCGTGCTCTCTTTCCTGAAATCGAACCGTTTGACAGTTTTTACCTGAAAACCGCGTCTGCGCATAAAATTTATGTCGAGCAGTGTGGCAACAGGAATGGTGTGCCAGTTGTGTTCCTGCACGGTGGTCCCGGTTCTGGCTGCAACCCGAATCATCGACGTTATTTCTGTCCTGACACATACCGCATAGTTATTTTCGACCAGCGCGGTTGTCATCGCTCTACACCGCGGGGAGATGTTAACGATAATTCCACCGATCTGATTCTTCAGGATATAGAGGAAATACGGAACAGGCTCGACATCAAGCGTTGGCTGTTATTTGGTGGTTCCTGGGGAGCAACTCTGGCCCTGTTGTATGCCGAATCCTTTCCGGAAAATATATCAGGCATAATATTACGAGGCAGCTTTCTGGCCCGACAAAGAGATCTGGACTGGTTTATCAAAGATGGTGTCAGTCGTATCTTTCCGCAACAATGGGAAACATTGAACAGCATAGTTGATGAAACCAGTCGCGGCGATTTGATTTCAGCATATTACAAACTGATCCATCACGGCTCGGAGGAAGAGAAAAAGGCAGCAGCGGAGATCTGGTCCGACTGGTGCACGAGAATTGTTACCTGGAATCTGCCGGTGACAGAAAGCGATTCTGAAGAAAGACAACCGGATTTCGATGAAACACAAAAAATCATAGATGAAGTATCAATAGAAACGCATTACGCCAAACATCGTTATTTCATTGAGGACAATCAAATATTATTAAATATCAGCCAGGTTCCTGCCGTTCCGGTACATATCATTCATGGTCGTCAGGATATCACCTGTTTACCCGAATCATCCTGGCTCTTGCATAACTCATTGCCTGATTCAACATTACAATGGTTGCCGAACTCCGGGCATTTGGCAGGAGAGCCAGCAATGATCGACGCACTGGTATCTGCAACCGATCGATTTGCCAAAATACTTAAATGAGTCTTTCTTCCGAAAACAAACCGGCTATCGTAGGCATATTGAATGTCACGCCGGACAGTTTTTCAGACGGTGGAACATTCACTAAAATAGAATCTGCTGTTGAGCATGCAATAACAATGGCTGAACAGGGCGCTGAAATTATAGATGTCGGCGGCGAATCAACGCGTCCCGGCTCTGAGCGTGTAGGTGCAAAAGAGCAGATTAGCAGGGTGGTGGATGTCATTCAGGCCTGTCGGGAGAGAATACCACAGTCAGTGCGAATCAGCATTGATACTACCCGGGCCGAGGTGGCCAGGGTTGCACTTGAAGCGGGTGCAGGCATCATCAATGACGTTGCCGCCGGAAGAGACGATCCGGACATGCTCGCACTGGTGTCAGATAAACAAGTGCCTTACATCATTATGCATATGCTGGGGCAGCCGAAAACAATGCAGGATGAGCCACACTATGATGATGTTTCTTTCGAGGTAAAGCAGTTTCTTCTGAAACGGGCGGAGGCCTGTATCCATGCCGGTATTCACGAATCAAATCTGATCCTTGACCCCGGTATTGGTTTTGGCAAGACACGTGAACATAACCTGCAGTTGATTGCTGAGCTTAAGGAACTGGTTGATACAGGATTTCCGGTCTTGCTTGGTGCCAGTCGCAAACGCTTCATGGGCGCGATTTGCCAGGAAACAGAACCCAAAAACCTGGTCAGTTCCACCTGTGCGACGACCGCACTGGGAGTGATGGCCGGAGTGAAATACTTCCGCGTTCATGACGTCAGGGAAAATGTCCAGGCTGCGGCTGTGGCGTGGGCGGTAAAAAACAGCTGATAGCCGCGGACTATTGGAAAATGATCGGATAACATCAGCCAGCAAGCTGACTCATCAAACCTCGGCTGTTTGTTTCTCCATTTCGGCTTTCGAATTTTTCATGTTACGGAACAGGATCGGTTTTTCCTTTGGCTCTGATGACGTCGCCATCGCCTCAATCCGATTCACATCATCAACCAGATCCTGATGATATGGAGACTTGTCGCAGACCGGATCCGCGTTCGCCGCATCGCCGGTCATCATGAATGCCTGGCAGCGGCAACCGCCAAAGTCTTTTACTTTTTCCGGGCACGAGCGACACGGTTCTTTCATCCAGTCAAAGCCACGGAAATGATTAAAGCCGTCCGATTCATTCCAGATATGATCAATACTGTGATCACGTACGTTAGGAAATTCTATCGGTAACTGGCCCGCCTCATGACAGGGCAGCGCCGTACCGTCCGGGGCTATCGTTAGAAAGATCGCGCCCCAGCCATTCATGCAGGCTTTGGGTCGTGTTTCAAAGTAATCCGGCACGACATAGATAATCTTCGATTTTCCCTGCAAGCGCTGCTGATATTCCATTGCGACTTTTTCTGCATTCGCTAACTGGGTTCGCGTTGGCAATAACTGGTCAACATTAATGCGTGACCAGCCGTAATACTGGGTACTGGCAAGCTCTACGTAATCGGCATTCAGTTCTACCGTCATATCGAGAATATCGCGGATCTGATCGATGTTTTTTCGATGGATAACAATGTTCAATACCATCGGATATTCATACTCCTTGACCACACGTGCCATCTCTTTCTTGTGCTGAAAGCTTTTCGTGCCTCCAAGGTAGTTATTCAATTCCTCGTCGCTGGCCTGAAAGCTGATTTGAATATGGTCCAGACCGGCATCCTTGAAACGTTTAATGCGTGCTTCGTCCATGCCGACACTGGATGTAATCAGGTTGGTGTAGAACCCGAGATGACGCGCCTCCTGAATCAGTTCTTCCAGGTCCTGGCGCACCAGGGGTTCACCGCCGGAAAAACCGAGTTGTGCTGCACCCATTTTCCGCGCCTGTTGCATCACGCGGACCCAGTCCTCGGTAGATAACTCATCCTTGTATTTCGCAATCTCTACCGGATTCGAGCAATAAGGGCATTGCAACGGGCAGCGATAGGTCAACTCTGCCAGTAGCCACAATGGTGGTTTGATATTACTGCTTGTTTCTGATCCAGCCGTTGCCATATGCAACCTCCATAAATTTCGTTACGTCATCTTCAAGGTCGGCACCGGGAAATTTTTTCAGCAAGGCCTCAATGATGCTCTGTATACTGTTTTGACCGTCAACACGCTGCATAATTTCACCGGCACTTTCGCTGAGTTTGACCATGCCTTCCGGGTATAAAACCACATAGCAGTTTTGCGCCTCTTCCCATTGAAAGCGAAATGTCGGTGCAATTTCCGGTACAGATTGTTTGTCGAGAGTGTCAGTCATTATCTTTGACAATTATGAAACGGTGGTTTTTTCTCGATATAGGCCATCCACATGCAATCGAGCATGGTCCAGAGTATATCGAGCTTCAATTGTAAAATGGTTAACGCCCGTTCCTGGTCTTCGCGTGTCTTGAAATAATCGAGCGTGATTTCCAGTCCGTGTTCGACGTCTCGCCGCGCTTCACTCAGGCGCTTGCGAAAATAGCTATAGCCTTTCTGCTCAATCCAGGGATACACATCCGGCCAGTTATCAAGACGTTTCTGGTGAATCTTTGGTGCAAATAACTCGGTCAGCGACGAACAGGCGGCTTCCTGCCAGGTCGCTTTGCGGGCAAAGTTGAGATACGCATCAATGGCAAAACGCACACCCGGTAACACATGCTCATACGATAGTGTTTCCTCGCGTGACAGTCCGACAGCCTCGGCCAGTTGTAGCCAGGCCTCAATGCCACCGTCTTCACCCTCAACGCCATCGTGATCGATAATGCGTTGTACCCATTTGCGACGCACATCACGGTCCGGGCAATTTGCCATGATAGCCGCATCTTTAATCGGGATCGTGGTTTGATAATAAAAGCGGTTGGCGACCCAGCCACGAACGGCCTCCTTGTCCAGCTTGCCGTCGTTCATCAGGAGATGAAATTCGTGGTTGATATGGTAAAACCGCTCTTTATCGCGGAGTTTTGCCTCGAATTCCTCTTTTGACCAGGGTGTTTGAATCTCTACGCTCATCGTTATTTCTCTTCGTTAAATGATGATATCCATACCATCATAGGACACTTCGATACCGGCGGCATCGAGAACTTTCCTTTCGTCAGACTCTTCATCCAGTATCGGGTTGGTATTGTTGATATGGATCAGGATCTTCCGTGGTTTTTGCAATGAGTTCAGTGTTTCCATGATGCCACCCTTACTCGATTGATCGAGGTGACCCATCTCGCTGGCCAGTTTGTCACTGATGCCGTGTTTCGACATCTCGTCATTCGTCCACATGGTGCCATCGACCAGTACAACATCGGCCTCGCTCATGTAGTCATAGACATGCTCCTCGATGATGCCGAGCCCGGGCGCATAGAACAGGTTCTTGCCGGTCGACGTGTCCTCGACCTTGAAGCCGATATTGTCGCCGGGGACTGTATTGTGTCGATGCGGTGAATACGGCGGTGCCTCACTTTTCAGCGGCACCGCCGTGAAGACCAGGTTATCGGCCTTCGGAATGGTAAAGGAGGAGAGGTCGGTTTTGACTTCATGCCATTGCACACCGCGAAAATGGCTGAGCATGTTAAAAATGGGATAGCCGGTTGTCATGTCTTCATGCACAGCAGCCGTGCAATACACATCCCACGGCTTATCGTGTTCACGCAAAATAATTAATCCGGTCGTATGGTCAATCTGCGCATCGCAGAGGACAATGGCACAAATACCGGTGTCACGGATTTTGCGTGCCGGTTGTAATGGTGGAAAAGACTCAAGTTGGGCGCGTATGTCCGGTGATGCATTAAACAGCACCCAGTCTTCACCGTTGCCACTGATAGTGATCGAGGATTGGGTGCGAGCAGAGCTTTTTATTTCACCTGACCGAAGTCTCTTGCAGTTGTGACAATTGCAGTTCCACTGCGGGAAACCTCCGCCGGCCCCGGTACCGAGTAAACGTATATGCATGAAATTTAAAATTTATCCGAATAGAGAAAGATATCGACCAGCAAGGCTAAAACCGTGCCAGTCCCCCGTGAATAAAAAAATCTAAAAATAAATTAATATAAAATATAATAAAAACATATAGTTATAATTTTTATCTAATTTTAATTATAGGTTTCAACAATGACTAGGTGCAGTCCCTCGAATCCATTTTCGATGCTGAGCACCCACCAGACTGGTTTATATCAGCCACACCGGACGCAATTCATTACTGCTGAAAAACATATCGTAGATATCAAGAATTCATCGCTAAGCATATAATTCGGCAGGAAATTTAGCAAAGCCCGACAATCCCGGCAAATGGCCGTTAACACGATAAAATACCTGCTGAAATGACTGAACACATCCTGTTTTTGACCGGTAAATTGGCGGAAAAACGCCTGCACCGTGTGCTGGCATCCATGCAGCCGACCGAGTTTAGTTATGCGATTAAAAATATCGGGGTTAATGTCGCCGCATTGATGACGGCCGACATGATTCAGCGTCGATTGGAGACCGTGAATGGCAGCGACAAAATAATCGTACCCGGTCTGTGTCGCGGCGACCTGCAATCGTTATCTGATCATCTCGGCATTCCGGTCGTCAGGGGGACAGTCGATGTGAAAGATTTACCGACGTTTTTTGGTCGGGCAGGAGTTGAACCCGACCTGTCGCAATACGATGTGCAGATTTTTGCCGAGATTGTCGATGCACCTAATCTGGATATACAGCAGATTCTCAACCGTGCTGAAAAGTATCGCCGGGATGGTGCCGATGTGATCGATGTCGGTTGTCTGCCTGATACGCCGTTTCCTCATCTGGAAGAGTCGATCCAGGCGCTGAAACAGGCCGGTTATGCCGTCAGTATCGACTCTCTTGAGCCGGACGATCTACTCCGTGGCGCCAGGGCCGGGGCCGATTTTATGTTGAGTCTGAATGAATCGACCGCCTGGATTGCGGATGAAACGGATGCCATTCCGATCCTGATACCGGAGCCGCATGCCGATCTGGATTCGCTGTATCGATTGATTGAAGTTTTCTCTGACAAGCAACGTCCCTTCATTGTTGACACAATCCTGGACCCGATCCATTTCGGATTTACCGAATCGTTATTACGCTACCACGCGGTTCGACAGCAATGTCCGGACATCCGCGTTATGATGGGCATCGGCAACCTGACCGAACTTACGGAAGCGGACACAACCGGTATTAATGCCATCCTGTTCGGAATTATCTCGGAGCTCGGCATCACAGATGTACTTGCCACCGAGGTCAGTCCGCATGCACGGACTGCCGTGCGTGAGGCGGACAGGGCCAGGCGCATGATGTATGCCGCCAGGCGTGAGGAAAGTTTGCCAAAAGGCATCGATAATTCGTTGTTGACCGTGCATGCGCGTAATCCTTTTGTCTATACGCCGGATGAAATTCAGGAACTCGCCGACGATGTGCGTGACCCGAACTACCGCGTGCAGGTTTCGGAGCAGGGTATACACGTTTTCAATCGCGATGGTATGGTGTCGGCGACAGACCCGTATGATTTGTTTCCATCGCTGAATGAACTCGAAGATGATCCGCCCCATGCATTTTATATGGGTATGGAACTGGCAAAGGCACAGATTGCCTGGCAGTTGGGTAAACGCTATGAGCAGGATGAGTTGCTAAAATGGGGCGTCGCTTTGTCGGATGAAAATGATGCAGCAAGGCAAAATACCGAAGCTGCGCATGCATTGAAATCCGGGGATAAAAAAGCCGTATTTAAACCGGAAAAAAGTACATTAAAGGCAAGCCGTGAACGCAAACGGCGAAAGAAAAAATGATATACGAAGTGATTGTTACAACCTTGAGCGAAGATGGTTCTGCTCACATTGCACCGATGGGGATACATATCGAGGATGAATTTCTCATCATCGCCCCATTCAAACCATCGACCACGCTGAATAATCTGCAACGCGTGCAACACGCTGCGATCAATATGACGGACAACGTGCAGATATTTGCCGGCTGTTTAACCGGGCATAAGGACTGGCCACTCACGCCAACCACCGAGTTCCAGGGGATCCGGTTGCAACAGGCGCTGGCACATATAGAAGTTGTCGTTGATCATCTTGAGGATGATGAGTTGCGGCCAAGGTTTTACTGTAAAAAACTGGCTGAATTCACGCATGCGTCATTCAGGGGGTTTAACCGGGCCCAGGCCGCGGTGCTGGAAGCGGCGATCCTGGTCAGTCGACTGGATCGGCTGCCGGCAGAAAAAATCTCACAGGAAATTGAATATCTTTCCATTGCCATGGAAAAAACGGCCGGCGAAGAAGAAAAGATCGCCTGGGACTGGCTTATGCATCGAATCGAACAACATCAAACCGGACAGCAGAACATCGTATGACCGGTTTTCTCGCCAGCGTTAAAAACGTCGACGAAGCTGAAATCGTCTTTACAGCCGGTGCTGATATCATTGATCTGAAGGACCCATCGAAAGGCGCCCTGGGTGCAGTCGATCATTCAACGGCCCGGACTATTGTACAAATGATCGATGGACGTTGTTTGATCAGCGCTACCGTCGGTGATTTACCGATGCAACCGGACTTGCTTGGTCAGGCTGTCCTCGATATGCATGCAACCGGAGTCGATATAGTCAAAGTCGGTTTGTTTGCCGATGATCTGTCAGAAAATATACTCAATGTGTTTGCAGAATTAGCTAGAATTAATATAGCCGTGGTGCTTGTCATCTTTGCTGACAGAGGTTTCGATTCGGACAGGCTCTACAAGAAACTGGTCAGGACCGGTATTCGCGGAGTGATGCTGGACACCGAGAGCAAGCAATCCGGCAGGTTGACAGACATCGTGCCACTTTGCGTATTGCGATCGTTTATACAAACCGGAAAGACCCGGGCGTACCTGACGGGGCTGGCAGGCTCACTTTGCCTGGATGATATCCAACCACTGTTATCAGTGGGGCCGGATTATCTTGGCTTTCGCGGCGCCCTGTGTCATTCAGCCAGGCGTACAGAAAGCCTGAATCGAACCGCGGTACAGCAGATACGCAAGCAGATACCGACACAGACCGGTCTGGACATGTCGACACGTTTAATTTCAACAGAATAATTTCAGGAGTGATCACATGAGTCAGTGGCGCAAGAAAGAGAAAGACGCAACGTATACAGAAGAGGAAATCGAGCAACGATTGAAAGAAGAACTGCCAAACTGGTATTTTGAGGGTGGCTGGATTCGGCGCAAATTCAAGACCAGTGGCTGGAAAAGTACGCTGATGGTCGTCAATACGGTGGGCCACCTGTCAGAAGCGGCGTTTCACCATCCGGACCTGACGGTTTCGTATGCCTTCGTCATTGTTAAGTTGATAAACCACGCTGCGAAAGGGGTAACCGCCAAGGACTTCGAGCTGGCGCATAAAATCGAGCAGGTAATCTCCTGGCAGCCCGGTGCGGAGGAAGACAGCGCACTTGAGGGTACGCCTGACGATCCACGCTTCAAATACATCAAATACGATTAATACCCGTTCGGGGCAATCAATGACTGCCAGGGAGACATTTTCTGGCAAGAAACGCCGGATCTGGACATATCCGGCGTTTTTTTATGCCTGAAGCCGGTATTTTCTCAAGATTTTATCTTCATCTGACGTTAATTCATCAAGCGAACCGGGTTCGCTCTCATTCGAGTTCAGGTTTAACTACAGGTGAAATATGACAGAAATCGTATTGCTGAGCTTGTGTTCGCTTGCTCTAGTCACCGGGCTTTTCTGTTACCGGATTTTTAAATTGATACGCGCAGACCTGGACAGATTGGGCGACTATGTTGCAACCAGGCATCTGCAAGAAGAAATGCCGGTTACGAGATGGCAACGCTTTAATTCTGTCTGGTCAAAACTCATCGAAGCCAAACAGATACTGATGCAACGATTGTCTCAGTCCTCTGAAGTCGGAATTTCAATTGCTATATCCAGTGCCAAAGTCTCGCATTTTATCGATGAATTGACCGGCAAGATTGAAAACCAGATGCAGCGTACCGAAAACGTGACCAACGCTACCAATGAACTGGCTGATAACACCGCGTATATCGTCGAAAATACACAACGCGCCTACACCTCGACAGAAAAAGCGACCGGGATCTGTGATGAAGGTCTGGAAAAAGTCACACAGATCACTAACGGTATTCTGAATTTAAAATCCAGTGCCACGTCTACGACGGAAAGTATGCGCGAGTTAAATGAATACGCCCACGATATTGCCGGAATTACTGATGTAATTAAAAATGTTTCTGATCAGACCAACCTGCTTGCATTAAACGCGGCAATAGAAGCGGCCCGTGCGGGTGAACTGGGGCGCGGTTTTGCCGTTGTTGCCGATGAAGTCCGTGAACTGGCAAACAAGTCTTCGGTTTCGACTCTGGAAATCGATGAGAAATTGCGACACATGGTGGCAGTATCGAAAAAGACAAATGAGGAGATCATGGCTTTTCAGGATATGGTTGAACTTGTTGTGGGGCAGGCCGAGCAAATAGGTAATGTACTGACCGGGATCAACAGTCAAGCCAGAATTACCAATGAACAGATGGATAATATTAACCGGATCATGGACCAGCATCATCATTCCGTGAACCAGATTAAAGTCGAGCTGGAAGCGATAAAATCGCTGTTCGGACATATAGTCAGTGACGCACAAGCTGTCTCCGAAGACGCAATATCGCTTTCGAACCAGGCAGAACAGATTCACACGATCAATGGCGACTTTGAGTTTGGCACGATACATGACAGGGTCAAAAATATCGTGCTTGAAAAATCAAAACAGGTAGGGGAGTTGTTTGAGCGATCGATCGCCAATGAACAAATCACTGAAGCCGCGTTATTTGATCGTAACTATAAACCGATTGCAGGTTCAAACCCGATAAAGTATTCAACTGAATTTGATACTTTTACAGATCAGATGTTACCGGCATTACAGGAGCCGGTGCTGGAAGAAAATCCGGATTTTATTCTGGCCGGGGCTGTTGATAACAACGGTTATTTCCCGACGCATAACAAACGCTTCAGTCAACCACTGACCGGCGACTATGAAAAGGACCTGGTGGGGAATCGCACGAAAAGATTATTCAATGATCGAACCGGCAGCCGCTGTGGTTCGAACCGGGAAAAATTCCTGCTGCAAACGTACAAACGCGATACCGGTGAAGTCCTGCACGACCTGTCAGCGCCGATCTACGTGAATGGCAAGCACTGGGGAGGTTTTCGTATTGCCTATCGTTCGGATGAGCCTGCACAAAACTAGTCTGTTTTCATAAGAAAACTTCCTTTTATCCCCACCTCCCGTTTATTTCGCCGATGCGCGTGATACAATGCGCGCCCCAACGGCCAGTATCAGACCCCTGACGAGAACTTTCGAAATTTGGGTTGGTCTGGTTCTACGATTAAAACTTGAATAATAAATATCAGGTGCCGCATGACATCTAATAACAGTAAACCAACAGCGAATGGTCCCGCCTGGGCCAGTGCCCTGGGTGTCGTTACTATCGTACTGGGTATTTTCCTGACTTCGCTGCATGGTAATGAGGCCATGAAACAGTCAGTAATTACCAAGCACATGCCGGAATCCGGCGTGTTGCCCGCAGCCGTTTGTCCTGAAGAAGAACTCGAAGAGGAAGGCTTGTCGCTGGCGGAGTGTGAATACATGGTCACCTACGTGGAAGGAATTTCACTGTCTACCCCGGACTGGTTTCCTGCTGTCCAAATCTGGTTGTCAGTTACAGGTGCAATACTGGCTTTCCTGTCAATTATTGTCGGTGGAGCATTGGTGAATTACAAGCCGGCTGCCTCGACTGCGGCCATTTTTATCTTTGCTGCTTTAACGCTGATAGATGCAGTCCAGTTTGCAGCCGTCGTCAATACCGGCCCCATTCTGCGAGACATCTATTTGTGGAATATCCTTCTCTGGTTGCTGCTACATCTAATGTTGCTCTGTGCGACCATTGCCGGCCGGCAGATTCAGTCTGAAAAACAAGCAGTAACCAACTAACCTCGAAAGATTAAAACTATTAACGGGTCACGATATGCAAAGTCAAGGCTACAGTAGAACGGCGGTTATCCTGCACTGGTTACTAGCCGTCTCGATTTTTTTCCTGTTTATCTCCAGTTGGTGGATGCTGGGATTGCCATTACCCTCTAAAGAGATGCAGTTTCGCGCGTTTCCTTTTCAGTTACATAAAAATATCGGCCTGACGTTGATATTTGTAGTGCCCTTGCTGATATACGTTCGCTTCAAACATCGTCCGGCACCGGTGCCATCCAGCGCAATGAAACCCTGGATGCAAAAACTGGCCACGCTTGACCATGTCATTATTTACGTGCTTATTCTGGCCGTTTGTATCAGCGGCTACCTGTCATCGGCACATACGCGCTGGGATACGGAAGTCTGGTGGCTGTTTAAACTACCGCGTATTTCTGAGGCGGATGAGGAAATGAACGAGTTATTCTCCGAGATTCACCTGTGGACGGCGTGGGCACTATTGGCCGTTGTCGCGGTACATATCAGTGGCGCGATTTATCATGCGTTTTTAAACGACGGTATTGTCCGTCGCATGATGCGCTGGTAGTAGTCAGCGTCAGATCAGCATGACTGTTCAGCAGTCGCTGACTAATTCCGGTAAAGCAAGGACGGTTGGGTAGCCCGACAGACAGGCAATAGCTTGTATCGTTTTCAGTCGGACCGGATTAAAACGCGTTTCCCGGCAGAGTCCTGCATTATTATTCCTGGCGTTTCCAATCACCGGATTTGCCGCCGCTTTTTTCGACCAGTTGTACATTGGTGATCGTCATGCCCCGATCGACAGCTTTACACATGTCATAAATGGTCAACAAGGCGACCTGTACCGAGGTTAACGCTTCCATCTCAATTCCGGTCTGGTCGTGCGTGCAGACTGTAGATATACAATTCACGCGATTATTTTCCGTGTCGGTTTGTAACTCGATATTGATATGTGTCATCGCAATGGGGTGACAGAGCGGGATCAGTTCAGCCGTTTTTTTTGCTGCCATGATTCCGGCGACCCGGGCAATACCGAGCACATCGCCTTTTTTGTTCTCACCGTTTATGATTTTTTGCAGTGTTTCGGCCTGCATCAGAATACATCCACTGGCGATGGCTTTTCGGTCAGAAAACGCTTTATCACCGACATCGACCATGTGCGCTTCTCCCCGTTCGTTAAAATGCGTCAATTTGCTCATGCCAGTGAATCAGGTTCTCTATTTAGTATACGATGCAGGTCTGTTAACTTGGTCAAAGCGAGTATATCATATGTATTATTTTCTAGATTAGCGATTTAAGTAATTGTAATTATTAAAAATATTTATGAAAGTTAAAGTAAAATATTTTGCCAGTTTGAAAGAGCGGCTCGGTCGTTCCGAAGAGGAATGTGAAATCGAGTCGGGTAGCAACGTACAGATGTTGTGGCAAAAGATTGCGGGTGAGTCCGCTGTCCCGGCTTCAGTGATGACTGCAATCAACCAGGAATATGTAAAGACAAACACGGTGATCAAAGATGGTGACGAAGTAGCTTTTTTCCCACCAGTGACCGGAGGTTGAGATGAAGGTCGAAGTCAGAACCGGTTCGATAAACGCCTACGTTGAAATTGAACAATTTCAGGAGGAGATGGCGCAACAGGGCAAGTATGGTGCCACGTCAGTTTTTATTGGCTCAATGCGCGATCAGAATGAAGGGGAATCGATTGAATCAATGGAACTTGAGCATTATCCCGGCATGACTGAAAAACACCTGACGTCGATTGTTGAGTCTGCCATGCGACAATGGCCATTGCTGGATGTGTTATTACTGCATCGTGTTGGCCCAATCCATATTAGCGAACCCATTGTCGTCATTGCTGTCTGGTCTGCACATCGTGCAGCGGCATTTGAGGCCTGTCGATTTATTATTGAAGATTTAAAACGCAAAGCGCCATTCTGGAAGAAAGAGACGACGACAACCGGCCAGAGATGGGTCGAATCGAATACGCCCGGCTGACAAAAATCCGGTTACACGCTGCCGTTCATGTCTTTACCTGATTCTGCTGATTTTCTTATTATTGGTGCCGGTATCATTGGCCTGTCAATCGCACGTGTGCTCGCACGCGACTATCCTGACCAGAAGATCGTAATACTCGAGAAAGAACCGGCGTTATCCATGCATGCCAGTGGGAGGAATAGTGGTGTCTTGCATGCCGGCTTTTATTATACGGCAGATTCATTGAAAGCGGCCTTTTGTCGCGATGGCAACAAGCTGATGACGGAGTATTGTCTGCAGAATAACCTGCCAATTAATCAATGTGGCAAGGTAGTTGTCACCCGAAACGAAGCGGAACTGGACTCTTTGGAAGAGTTGTATCGTCGCGGCCAGGTCAATGGCGTACAACTGCAGAAAATTGATGAGAAGCAACTGTCTGATATAGAACCGGTAGCCAAAACCTGTCAACGTGCCCTGTTCTCGCCGAATACGTCATCGGTTGACCCAACTAAAATCAATCAACATATATTCGAGAGCCTGAGATCCAGTGGCGTCAAAATTTGTTTTGACTCGAAATATGTATCCAGAAAAAACGCAAACACGATACAGACATCTGCCGGTGATATCGCCACTGGCTATCTGATTAATGCGTCCGGTCTTTATGCAGACAAGGTGGCGACCGATTTTGGTTTATCCAGGAACCATACGCTGTTGCCGTTCAAGGGACTATACCTGTATGCAAGGGAATCGTTTAATCTGAAAACCAATATATACCCGGTACCGGATTTAAATAACCCGTTTCTCGGTGTGCATTTCACTATTACCGCGGATGGACACTGTAAAATAGGCCCGACAGCCATCCCTGCTTTCTGGCGGGAGCATTACAAGGGGCTGGATAATTTTTCGGCCAGTGAATTCGCCAACGTATTAGGCCATGAGGCAAGACTCTGGTGGCAGAATGCGTTTAATTTTCGTTCGCTTGCCTGCCAGGAACTGAAGAAATACTACCAGCCACATTTAATCAAGCTGGCCAGCAAGCTGGTGAAAGACTTGTCCCCGCAACAGTTTGCTCAATGGGGCAGGGCAGGTATTCGTGCACAGCTGCTGAACAAGACAACGAATACACTGGAGATGGATTTTATTGTTGAACAAACTGAAAACAGTTTGCATGTTTTAAATGCGGTTTCTCCTGCCTACACCTGTTCGTTTGCGTTTGCTGATTACGTAGTGGACAGGATTAATAACACCTAAACCAGTCCTTCAAAAGGTTGTATCAGCACGGTATCACCCGGTGCAACTCCCGTGCTTTCCATTGGCAGGATAATAAAGCAGTTGGCGCGCGACATGGAGGTCAATATGCCAGAGCCCTGTGCACCGGTTTTTTCCACGCAGACCTCGCCGTCGTTATTCGTTGAAACAACGCCACGTTGGTACTCAACCCGACCGGCACGTTTTTTCAGCCTGGACTGACAGATGACTGGGTATTGCACCGGCACCACCCGGGTTTCATTCATCATGTATTTCAGCGCCGGCTGGACAAACTGGTAAAACGTTACCATGACGGATACCGGGTTGCCGGGCAAGCCAAAAAATACCGACTCATTGATATGCCCGAACGTCAATGGTCGACCGGGTTTCATCGCCACCTTCCAGAAATATACGTCTCCCATACGGTTCAGCACCGGCTTGATGTAGTCAGCATCGCCGACGGATACACCACCTGAAGTGATGACAACATCGGCAACTGCAGATGCATCGGTAAACGCTTTTTCTATGTCTTCCTCGGTATCACGCACCACGCCAAGATCGTGTATTTCGACATTCAGATTTTTTAACATGCCAAACAGCGTGTAACGGTTACTGTCATAAATTGCGCCATCTGCCAACGGTTCGCCGATCGAGCGCAATTCATCACCGGTTGAGAAAAACGCAACCTTTAACGGTCTGCAGACATTGACTTCAGCGATACCAAGTGAGGCGATGAGCCCGATATCTGCCGGGGTAAGTCGGATGCCTTTGTCCAGAACCCTTGTCCCGGCTGCAATATCCTCCCCCGCCTGTCGCACATTCGCGCCAGGTTTCGTACTGTTATCAATGCGAATGCCATTTTCTGTCAGTTCGACCTGTTCCTGGATCACCACTGTATCTGCACCTTCAGGCAGAATCGCGCCGGTCATGATGCGGACACATTCACCGTGTTTGACTGCGCCTTTGTATGGGCTGCCAGCCAGGCTGGTGCCGACCAGCGTCAGTTCAGTGGTAGCTTCCGGTAAATCTTCGCCAGCTATGGCGTAACCATCCATTGCCGAATTCGTGCCGGAAGGCACATTAATTTCCGAATGCACAGGTTCAGCAAGTACATGATTCAACGCATCTCGCAACGGCAGGCAGACAGTTTCAGCTACGGGTGAGATGCGTTGCAGGATCAGGTCACGGGCCTGATCCGGCAGCAACGAGTCCGGATCAAAATCATCCATACAACTGACATCGTGCTGAATCTTTGAACGGCTCATCTCACACTGCCTCTACCTTTTGCAGACGACAGAAGTCCAGTATGAAAGCGGAGATTTCTTTTGGGTTGTTCAGATCCAGTACCGGCAGTGATGTTGGTTCTGCCAGTTCACCATCGGTCGCTACAGCGACGATAGAATCATCCGAGCTGTAAAACGGGGGGTGTTTCAGTGACGGTCGATGCAACTCTATCTTCGGGATCGAAACCGGTTTAAATCCTTCGACCAGGATCAGGTCCAGTTCATCCTGATCGATATGACGTAGATGGTCATTCAAATCCAGGTCGACATTGCTCTGGTTATCTGACAGCAGGGCCCAACGTCGTTTCGAACCGACAAGCACTTCATCGGCGCCGGACTTTCTCAGTTTATAACTGTCTTTGCCTGGTTCATCAATTTCAAACTCATGATGCGCGTGCTTGATTACGCCAACACGCAGGCCATGCTGTTTCAGTACCGGGATCAGCCGTGTCAACAGGGTGGTTTTGCCAGTGCCGCTGTAGGCGGCAAAACCGATTAACGGGATTCGATTGTTTATCCGGGTTTTCATACTTTATCTAAACGGTGTTCTATTTGTTCGATATCCTGTCTGGAATTAATGTTTAAAAAGGTCTCCGGCACATCGGAAAAATCGACAATAACGCAGTGATGTTGTGCATACCAGAGATCAATCTTTCTTTCTCCGGCAGCCAGGTAGTCATTTAATGATGATTCAAGTTTCTGACTGATACAGGCAAATACCGGTTGCATGCGGTTACCATCATGGGCTACCGAAATCTCACAATGTTCGTTTTCAATTGCAGTCATCAGGCGTTCTATTAAATCGACAGGTACAAAAGGCGAGTCGCATGGGGCGCTGACAAGATATGGACTATCCATTACTTTCAACGCGGAATAAATCCCGGCTAATGGCCCTTGATACCCTTCATGTTCATCGGAGATGACAGGATAACCATAGCGTGAATAGATATTATGATTCCGGTTTGCATTGATTAAAATATTTTTTGTTTGAACTGAAAAAGACTCAATGACATATTCAACCATTGGTTTGCCAGCCAGATCGACCAGCCCCTTGTCCTTGCCATCCATGCGCGTGGCTTTTCCTCCAGCCAATACAACTGCCGTGACGTCATGACTGTTCACCTTGCCGTGGTCCGTTAATACTGATCGTGTTTTCGTTTCAGATTGGCGACGTCTTTCTTATCCGGCAATGTCATATCGTATTCAATGTTCTGTTTGCCATTGTAGACCAGAAAATGCGTACCCTTGGCACGTGACAGCAGGGTGACGCCGGTATCCTGCGCCAGTTTTAATCCCATCTGGGTCAGTCCTGAACGGGATAACAATGCAGGAATTCTCATCTGTGCCACTTTCATGACCATCTCGGAGGTCAAGCGACCGGTCGTATAAAACAGCTTGTCCTCGCCGGTGATATTTTCCAGCCACATCTTGCCGGCGATCGCATCGACGGCGTTATGCCTGCCTACGTCCTCGATAAATTCGATAATGTTATCGTCCTTGCACAAGGCACAACCATGCACCGCACCGGCAGTTTTATACACATCGTTAAACGCATTCAGATTTTTTAACAGTGAATAAATCGTCGATTGTTTGATTGAAACCGGTGAAACCTTGATCTCCTGCAGATCATGCATGATGTCGCCGTATACGGTACCTTGACCACATCCGGTGGTGACGATGCGAGGTCCCAGTTTTTCTGCCCAGTTCTCACGGCCGGTAGTCGTGGTGACGGCTGCGGCGTTTACGTTCCAGTCAACCTGCACCGAACGGATTTCGTTGATGTCTCTGATCAAGCCCTGGTTTCTCAGGTAACCCAGTGTGAGCAACTCCGGGTTCGTACCAAGCGTCATTAATGTGACGATCTCAAAACTGTCGAGATAAATGGTCAACGGGCGTTCGTCGGCGATACGTTGTTCCCGCTGGTTTTGATATTCGTCGTAAGCGATAACAGAGATGGTCGGGTCGAGCCCGGCATCGGTTAATACCGGACGCATGGGCGAAGTCATACTAGCCGCCAGTGACATTCATATGGCGGAATATCACCGGCTTCTCGGTCAAGGAAAATTCGTGCCCTTCCGGTTTGATTGCCATCGAATCACGAATCGCCTGTTTCAATGCTTCCATATCTCCCGGGTGGCTACGAACCACGCGACGCAAATCGACCGAATGCTCCTGTCCCAGGCAAAGCAGCAAGCGGCCTTCACAGGTGAGTCGAACCCGATTACATCGATCACAGAAATTATGTGTATGCGGCGAGATAAAGCCAACGCGGGTACCGGTTTCCCTGATCTTGAAATAACGTGACGGGCCACCTGTCGTTTCTGCTGTTGGAATCAATGTGTATTGCCGTTCAATTTCGGTGCGGATCTCATCGCTGGAAATAAACACGGCTGCACGATCATGATCGCCAATCACTCCGAGCGGCATTTCCTCGATGAAGCTGATATCAATATCCCGTGCACTGGCAAAATTAACCAGGTCGAGAATCTCGTCGTCGTTACGATTTCTCAGTATGACACTGTTCAATTTCAACTTCTGAAAACCGGTTTCCATGGCGGCATCGATACCGTCAAGTACCGTCGACAGGTCACCGACACGCGTGATCTGTTTAAACCGTTCCGGTTTTAATGAATCAACACTGATATTAATACGTTTTAAACCGGCTGCTTTTAACTCGCGGGCGTATTTTCTCAGTTGAGAGCCATTCGTTGTCATGACCAGTTCATTGAGACCATCAAGTTGTCCCAGTTCACCGATCAATTTCATTATATTGCGCCGCACTAACGGTTCACCGCCAGTGATTCGAATCTTGCCAACGCCGAGTTCCACGAACGCCTGTCCAATGGTTGATAATTCCTCGAGCGTCAGCAGTGAATTGCGCGGAACGAAAGACATCTGCTCGTCCATGCAATAGACGCAACGAAAGTCGCAGCGGTCGGTGACCGACATTCGCAGGTAGGTCACACGCCGATCAAACTTGTCGATTAGCATATCAGTGTTCGAGGTGTTCGGATTCATGCGTTGTAATTTAATAAAACTTCTTAGATTTTAATAGTTTATGCCTATGTCGTCAAAATTAATCAGCGACTGAGTCAGTCCGGATAATCATTATTATGACTGAAAGAATCGTAGAAAGGTCAAAAACTTGACTTGCATCAGGGCATATTACATTCTCGCTAAAAAACCGGATCTGAACTCGGCGGAATAAATTTCCAGCTAAAAGAAACGCGAATAACAAATTCAGATCGATAAAACCGACGGGGGAGATGTATGAGTGGATTGTTATCAAAGCAACGAATTATTGCCAAACCCGGCTTTAATCGCTGGCTAATTGCTCCTGCCGCGCTCGGTATTCATTTATGTATTGGTTCTGTTTATGCCTGGAGCCTGTTCAATCCTGCCCTGATTAAACGACTCGGCGTTGTGACCAGTGCCGCCGACGACTGGACACTGAAAAGTGTTGTCTGGATTTTTACCGTAGCTATCGTTTTTCTCGGGCTGGCCGCTGCCATTGCCGGACACTGGCTGGAAAAAGTCGGGCCACGCATGGTTGGAGTGGTGGCCGCCTGTTGCTGGAGTGGCGGTTTTTTTATCGGCGGCTTTGGTATCGTCACCGGTCAACTGTGGTTGCTCTACATAGGTTACGGCGTGCTCGGTGGTTGTGGTCTCGGACTCGGCTACGTCTCACCGGTAGGCACCTTAATTCGCTGGTTTCCGGATCGACGGGGTATGGCGACTGGCATCGCTATCATGGGGTTTGGTGGTGGTGCCATGATCGCAAAACCGATGATAGATGGGTTTATAAAACACTATCACAAGTTACCGGAATATGTCGGCAGCGTGGATTCGCTGAAACTGGTTACTGACGAATCCGGTCGGCGCCTGGCCGAGATCGCCGGTGAGATGCGCGAAGTCGTAATAGTAGGTGCAAATGATGTCGTCAATATGATAGTCCCCGGCCCGGAAGGCGTGTATCTCGTTGGCAGCGGCAGCGTGGGTGTTTCACAAACCTTTTTCACGCTTGGAGTGATCTACCTGGTCGTCATGTTATGTGCGGCGTTTGCCTATCGTGTTCCGCCGGAGGGCTGGCGTCCGGAAGGCTGGGAGCCGCCGCAAGAGGACAGCGAGAAAAACAAGATGATCACAACGCAGCATGTGCATATTGACGAGGCGTTGAAGACACGGCAGTTTTATCAACTCTGGGTTATCCTGTGTTTTAACGTGACCGCCGGTATTGGCGTTTTGGCCGTGGCAAAAACGATGATGTCAGATATCTTTGGCCGCACGCTGCCGGATATCGTCGATCTGAATTTTGCTGCAATGTATGTGCTGATGATCAGCGCATTTAATATGGTGGGTCGATTTATCTGGGCCAGTGCCTCGGATTATCTTGGCCGTAAAAATACCTATTACACTTTTTTTATTCTGGGCATACTGTTGTATTGCTCGATTCCGTTTACCGCCAGCCAGGTCAGTGCCGATCCGTCTGTTGTCTGGCTGGTGTACTTTTATGCCGCAACCATGCTGATATTCACCATGTACGGGGGTGGCTTTGCGACGATACCCGCGTATCTGGCCGATATCTTTGGCACACGCTTTGTTGGCGGTATTCATGGCAGACTTTTAACTGCGTGGAGTAGTGCAGGTGTATTCGGACCGCTGGCGATTACCTCGTTACGCGAGATCTCGGTGAATGACGCGATTGATGATCTGATTAGCAAAATTGATCCGGACCGGTTTCAGGCCAAGTTTGGGGCAGGTGTCGATCAGCTGGATCAGCTGGTGGAAGCCAAAACTGTCACCATCGCCAAGCTGATGGAGATCGCACCGGCCGGCACGCTGGATCCAACACCAAATTTGTATAACACGACGATGTATCTGATGGCAGCGCTATTATTTATCGCGTTGATCTCGAACGCACTGATGAAACCGGTCGATCCAAGACATCATATGAAAGCCTGAACGGGTACGGAGAACTAGAATGGATATACCACTGAACAGTTCCATGGATGTATTTTTGTTTATTATTTTCTGCTCTTTTTACGTCTGTAGCACACTGTGGTTATTCGGTGATGCGGCCACACGTGGAGCCGGAAATCAGGGCAAGATGATACCGCTTGCATTCGTGATTGCGGCTGCACTGGCATTGGTGCTGGGCTGGTATCTTGCGTTGATTATCTGGCCGATTGGCTATGTGATCTGGTTTGTTATTCGACCAAAACAGCAGATTGAGTTAATCGATTAACTGGCCCAGGTTTTATACGGATTAACGATCAAACATACGTTATAGTAACGCGGGTCATCCGAAACTTCTTCGCCGACCCAGTCCGGCAGTTCGATTTCTTCTTCTGCATGACCTAATTCCACTTCCGCAACAATCAGCCCGTCATTGTCGCCGGTAAAAACGTCAATCTCCCAGGTATGCGCGCCACTCACGACAAAATGCCGGGTCTTTTCAATCAGCGGTTTGTCGCATAGCGTTGCCAGCATTTCTTCTGCTTCGTTGACTGGAATCTCATAGTCAAATTCGTTACGGATAATACCGAGTGTGGCGCTTTTAATGTTTAACCATGCACGGTCGGCCTCGGTACGGATACGTATCGAACTCTTTGTACTGTTGCCCATATATCCCTGTCGATAATGGCAGGAACGCACGATACATGATCGCCAGTTGTCGTTGCTGACAAGAAACTTGCGTTCGATTTCAGTTGCCATTGCGGGGTATTTGTTTATTGTTAGTCAGCAAATACGTTAGCAAAAAGCATTCTGTAATGAAAGATTTCAGGCCCAATCGTGGCAGCAATTACAACCAGATTGTTTACTCATGAGTGAGTCCGAACTAAAACCGGGCTGGAGCGGCTGGAAAGATGCGGCTCTCGTTTATACGCGTCCGCGTGTCGTGACGATGATTTTTCTTGGTTTCTCGGCTGGCCTGCCATTCCTGCTTGTTTTTTCCACGCTGTCTGCCTGGTTACGCGATGTTGGTATCGATCTGGCCACTATCGGGTTTTTTAGCTGGATTGGAATCACCTATTCGGTAAAAGTATTCTGGGCACCGGTTGTTGATCACCTCCGATTACCGTTTCTCACAAACAGGCTCGGCAAACGGCGTAGCTGGATGTTGCTCGCACAATTGTTTGTCGTGGCCGGAATACTGGCAATGTCGTTCACCAGCCCGACTCAGCAAATAATTCTTATCGCGACATTCGCATTAATTGTGGCGTTCGGCTCTGCCACTCAGGACATCTGTATCGATGCCTATCGTATTGAAGCCGTGGAAGTGAAATACCAGGGCGCGATGGCAGCTGCGTACGTGTTTGGCTACCGGGTGGCATTGTTGTTTGCCGGCGCCGGCGCGTTTTATATTGCCGAAGCCTATGGCTGGATGCAGGCGTATATCTGCATGGCAGCAGGGATGTGTGTCGGTGTTGTGACCACTCTGATTATCAGCGAACCGGCAGCGTCGAACCACGGGAACAATGCTGAAAACACACAGCCCGGCTTGAAAACACACTCTGAAAAAATCAAACGCTGGTTTATACATGCCGTTATTGATCCGTTCGTCGATTTTTTTCAGCGTAATGGCAAGTATGGCATCACCATTCTGCTGTTAATTGGTGCTTATAAATTGAGTGAAATCACGATGGGCGCGATGGCCAATCCGTTTTATATCGACCTTGGATTCAGTAAAAAGGAAATTGCCGATATCACGAAGGTCTTTGGTTTTTTTATGACGATTTTTGGTGCCGCACTTGGTGGTATTTTTGTGACGCGCTATGGTCTGCATAAACCCCTGTTAGGTGGTTGTGTTTTAATCATTCTGACCAACCTGTTGTTTGTCCTGCTGGCAATTACCGAGCCGAACCTGGTGACACTTGCGCTCGTGGTTTCTGCCGATAACCTGAGTGGCGGTTTTGCCACCTCGGCCTTTATTGCCTATTTATCCAGCCTGACGAATCGGGCCTATACTGCGACGCAATATGCCCTGTTCAGTTCGTTGATGACATTACCGGCCAAATTTATCAGTGGATTCTCCGGTATCGTCGCCGGCTCAGCCGGTTACGCACTGTTCTTTCTTTATGCAGCAGCACTGGGGGTGCCGGCACTGCTATTAATTATCTATTTGTTTAATAACAGTGCCGGGCAGGAGGAGAAGGGGATAAAGGTTCAGTAGCGATACCAGCTGCCATGGCCGCGACGCGAATAATGGTTATAGCCCGGTGTTTTACCACCGTAGTAATATTTTTTCTGCAGGCTGCTTGAGTGTGGATTCAGCCGTATGCTGTTATGCTTTCTGTACGGATAGGCACCGTAGATGTGCGTGCTCGGTAACGGCCGCTTGATTTGATTGTGTTTGTGCTGGTAATAACCGTGTCCATAGCCTGAATAGGGCGAAGAATACGCCGGCACTGTATAAATCACACTTCCCGGGACTGCATAAATGACGGTTGGCGCAGAGTGGTGTCTTAACGGCTTTGAGTAGGAGTGACTGTGTCGACCGGTGGTGTCGTGCGCCAGCACACTGACTGGTGCCATCAGCAGCAGGCTGGTGAAACAGGTTAAAGCGTGAAAATATTTCATGTGAATTCTCCCGTATACCTGTTCCGACCAGTAGATCGGGTGCAGGTTTCAAGAAAATGACGACAAATATCACAATTCATTACTGTAGCCAGTGCCGGTTTTTGTTGCGGGCCAACTGGCTGGCCGAGGAAATCCTGATGACATTCGGTGAAACGCTGGAAGCCGTGACATTACGGCCCGGCCATGGCGGTATTTTTGATGTTTACGTCGGCGATGAACTGGTTTTCTCGAAGCAGCGGGCGGAACGCTTTCCGGATTCGGCGGAGTTGAAACAGTTAATCAGGGACCGGGTCGCGCCGGAAATGTCGCTCGGTCACTCGGACAAAAAAACGGAATAAAACGCCCGATTATTCCAGCTCGCGAACGATGCGAATGCCGATGTGATCGTATTTTTTTTCTGATTTAAACTTGTCGCGTTTCTGTGAGCGCAGTGAGCTTGGCGGGCTGGTGTAGGCGCCGCCACGCACTACCCGGTAGGAGCAATCGCCCCCTTCCCAGACGTTGCCATCGTCCGGCGCGCTCTTGTAGTTGTCATGCCAGCAGTCATGCACCCATTCCGAGACGTTACCGGCGGTGTCGTAGACGTCAAACGGGTTCGCGGCAAAACTGCCGATTTTGGTCGGTTTGCGTGGGTCAAAGCCGGAGCCACAACCAAAACAATGCGCCTTGCCGGGCTCTTCGTTAAAGCCCCACCAGAACGGCGAGGTCTTGCCGCCGGAAGCGACATATTCCCATTCCGCCTCGCTGGGGAGTCGGTATTTCTGACCGGTTTCCTCGGATAACCACTTCGTGAAATAAAAGGCATCGTCCCAAGAGACATAGATAACCGGGTGTGTCTCTTTTTCCAGGTACAGGTTATCGGGAATATCCCGACCTTCTGCCTTGGCAAACCGTTCATACTCGGCAAACGTCACTTCATATTGACTGATTGCAAACGCCTTCAGGTTGACCGTGTGACGAGGCCGTTCATCGGCAAAGCGGGAAGAGTTGGGACTGCCCATTTTGAAGCTGCCGGCCGGAATTTTCACCATTACCGGCGCTTTACCGCCAGATTTCAAGTCATCCTGGAATGTCTTTCCCGTCGCTGCCGAGGCAGTTTGTTCAACCGGTTCGGGTTTGGCTTCAGCTTCAGCTTCAGGCTGTGATTCGGCCTCGACTGGCGACGGTGTTTCTGCCACCGCATCGCTTTCAACAGGTTCTGCGGCTTCAGCTTCGATTTCTTCGTCTGCTTCTACCGGCGCCTCAGATGTCGTCGGTGCTGCGGTATCCGCGAGGGTCGGTTCTTCGGTCGGGGCAGGAGGCTTGTCATCGCCAGACAGCATAAAGAATGCCCCGGCACCGACCGCAATCACGATGACGCCGATACCGGCAATTAATCCAAGCGGAGATTTTTTCTCTGCCGCAGGTTCACTGGCAATGACCGGCTCGGGGCCCGGTTGTCGTGGCGGTTCTGCGCCCCTACCTGGAACATCGGTGATTTCATGTTCGGCAGTGACTTCAATTTCTTCCAGTTGGCTGTCCGCTGGCGGGGTCTCAGCGATGGAGGCCGAATCCCCCTCTTTGACATTAACGACAACGACCGTCGTGTTGTCCTGCCGTGGCATTGCTGCCTCTTCAACGGCATTCAGCAAGGCATCGGCACATTCCTTTGGTGCCTCCGACCAGTCCGAGAACTGAATGATCTTGCCGCTGCTGAGCGTATCCAGACCATCACTACAGATAAGGATCTTGTCTTGCGGAGTTAATTCCGTTGCCTCGGATGGGCAATCGATTTCATTGATCTCATCACCGGTAATCGCACTCATCAGCATGTTGCGTGATAACCCGGCCTCCGGCTCGACCGGTGTGCCGGCCGCTTCCATTCGATCAAGAAAGCCGCCGTAGCTATGGTCGTCGTTCAGCTTTTCCAGTTCGCGTTCCCGTACCCGGTACAGGTGCGAGTCACCGACACTGGCCCACCAGATTTTGCCTTTTTCCAGAATCGCCGCGACCATCGTGCAGCCCATGCCTTGCAGCGCAGGCGTTTCCTTGATGGTTTCAGCGATTGAGTGGTTTGCCTTCAGGACCGACTCATGCAGGATTTCCGAAATATTATCGGACGGGTAATTGGCGCTGACGTGTTTGTTGAATGCCTGCACGGCCATGTTACTGGCCACGTTGCCAGCGGCATGGCCACCCATCCCGTCGGCGACGACAACGAGCGCTGCCGGGTTGCCATCGGCATCGGTCAGGTTGGTGATCAGGAAGGCATCTTCCTGATAGTCTCGGGCCCCATCAATCTGTGAGCCGGCTAGTTCAAAAGTCAGACCCATAAGTCTTGTGATTCCTGGCTGAAAAAGTCCGCGTTCGTTATAGTCGGGTCAAGCTTATTTTGACATTATTTTCGTTAATACAGACACTTGAATATCCTACCAGTCCGCTGTCGATTTACAAAGTAAAGTTTTGATTCAAAGCCAAAAAATCCAAGTAGCCAATCAGGACCGGGCGACTTGTTTAACGTCTGCAACATTGCCCCGGTGCGTGCATGGATAAGCCATTGTGTGACTATGAGGGGCAGATACGCCGTTGTCTCGGACATCATCAGCCAAGTCTGCAGCGCCGGTTAAAAAAATTACACAAGCTGTCTGATGCCGGGCGTAGCCAGTCTTTGCCAGCATTGATAGCTGACATAGAGCAATCCGTTCAAATGCGCGAACAAAAAATTGCTGACAAACCAGGTATGAATTATCCCGGGTCATTACCAATCACCGGAAAAATTTCAGCAATAAGGTCGGCCATTCGTGACAACACGGTCACAGTCATCTGCGGCGAAACCGGCTCGGGTAAAAGTACACAGATTCCGAAAATCTGCCTCGACCTTGGTTATGGTCTGGATCGCTGGATCGGACATACGCAACCCAGGCGCATCGCCGCAACCAGCATTGCTGCACGCCTGTCTGACGAAATGGGTACCGATATCGGCAGGCAGGTCGGGTTCAAAATACGCCATACCGATCGCACTTCAGAGCAGAGCTGGGTCAAGCTGATGACCGATGGTGTGTTGCTCGCGGAAATGCAACAGGATCGCTGGCTGAATCATTATGATGTGTTGATTGTGGATGAGGCGCATGAACGCAGTCTGAATATCGACTTTATACTCGGCACATTGAAACTACTCATCGCGAGACGACCGGAAATGAAAGTCATTGTCACTTCGGCGACGATCGATGTTAAACGGTTTGCCGATTACTTTAATGATGCCCCGGTGATTCAGATAAGCGGGCGAAGTTACCCGGTTCAGGTTCGTTATCAACCGATTGCTGAACAGGACGACGACAGCGAGGCACGCGAGACCGCGTTGCTTGCGGCAATCCAGTCTCTGGACAGGGAGGGCAGGGGAGACATTCTGGTCTTTCTTGATGGCGAAAAGGAAATTCGCGATATGCATTTATTCTTGCGCAAACAGTCGCTGCCCGCGACAGAAGTTTTACCATTGTATGCCCGTCTCTCCGGTCACCTGCAGGCACGCGTCTTTCAGCCACACAGGCAGAGACATATTGTCCTGGCCACGAATGTCGCCGAAACCTCGTTGACCATAGACGGGATTAAGTACGTGATTGATTTCGGCTCCGCGCGTATCAGTCGTTACAGTTATCGGAGCAAGGTGCAACGATTACCGATTGAGAAGATCTCCCGTGCCTCGGCCAATCAGCGGGCCGGGCGTTGTGGCCGGGTATCGGATGGAATTTGCATCCGTCTATACGACGAGGACGATTTTCAGCAACGGCCGGAATTCACCGAGCCGGAAATTGTCCGTACCAAACTGGCCGCCGTTATATTGCAGATGAAAGCGCTGAAGATCGGTGATATCCGTGAGTTTGATTTTATTCAGCCACCAAACAGTCGCGCCATTAATGATGGTATTCGGTTATTACACGAACTGAACGCGATAGATGAAAATGAATCGCTGACACGGGTTGGGCGATTAATGGCCCGACTGCCGGTTGAACCA
>JBHIXH010000002.1:0-45456 GCA_041984885.1 Gammaproteobacteria bacterium | reverse complement strand
CGCCCGAGACTGGCATTGTCTGGGTGAAGTCCTGATCATTGTCTCTGCGCTCGGCATACAGGAACCGAAAGAAAGGCCGGCAGAGGAACAGGAAAAGGCCGATACAGCACATGCCCGGTTTGATGCTGTCGATTCGGATTTTCTCTGGTATCTGAATTTCTGGAATTTCTATCAGGAACAAAAAACCTCGTTGTCAAAAAGTCAGCTACGCAAGTTGTGCAAGCAGAACTTTGTTTCACCGACACGTATGGCTGAATGGCAATCGATTCATACGCAACTGACGCAGATCTGTCGACAACTGGGTTTTTCACTGAACCATGAGCCGGCTAAACCAGACAACATTCATTGCGCCTTGTTGTCCGGTCTGTCAAGTCACATTGCCTTAAAGGATCAATCCTTTGATTATATTGGCGCGAGACAGACCAGGCTGAAAATATTCCCCGGATCAACGTTGTTCAGGTCGGCGCCGAAATGGTTTGTCGCCTATGAATTGGTAGAAACGTCGCAACTGTATGCGCGTACTGTCGCCAGGATAAACCCGGAATGGTGCCTGAAAACAGCTCCCCACCTGGTGCAATATGACTATATCGAACCGCAGTGGGATGAAAAACAGCAACGCATTACCGTGACAGAAAAAGCGTCGTTATACGGGCTGATGCTTTATGCCAATAAAAAACGACCCTACGCAAAAGTGAATGCGGTTGACTGCAGAAAGTTATTCATTGAGCAGGCACTGGTTACGCATGCATTGGCATCGGAAGCGGCATGGCTGGAACACAACAGGCAACTGGTCGACGAGTTGCATTTGCTGGAGAAAAAACAACGCCGTCCCGGAATAATAGATGAGGAAAATTTATTTGCGTTCTATGACGCCAAATTGCCAAATGACGTCAACGATTTGCAATCACTTGATCGCTGGCGACGTCAAGCCGAAAAGACGACGAAGGAGATTCTGTTTTTACGCAGGGAGCAGTTGCTTGACGACAGCTTGCATGAGCAGATAAACACGTTTTTCCCGGATGAATTGCAGCTGAATACAATCAACCTGCCGCTGCAGTATCAATTCAGCCCCGGGGAAAAACACGATGGCATCAGCATTGATGTTCCTATCCAGGTTTTGAACCAGATCAGTGAGCAGCAACTGGATCGGCTTGTGCCAGGGCTGATTCGGGACAAGACTGAATCACTCTTGAAATCCCTGCCTAAATCAATACGCCAACCACTGGTGCCATGACCTGACACCCTGGTTGTTGGTATGCACTCATTGCCTGCCATGCAGGGGAAACTGACCGATTGTCTGAGTGGGTTCCTGCATCGACGTTACGGAATAAGCCGGGAAATACTGGCTTTTAACGAGGAGGAACTACCCGAGCATCTGCAACTGAAAATTCGTGTTCTGGATGAACAGGGTAACTGTCTTGAACAGGGTAACGATTTATATCATTTGCAGCAAAAACTGTCCGGTCGGGCAAGCGAAGAATTTCATGCTGCGAATGAGGAGGCGATTACCCGATCAGGACTGACTGACTGGACATTCGGTTCCCTCCCCGGGGAAATCGAGATCGAAATTAACGGTCAGTGCGTCCCGGCCTATCCGGTACTGCGCGATGATGAAAATACGGTTTCAATCATTTTGCATGATATGGCGGATGCGGCAGAACGGATTAACGCAAGCGGATTACGCCGACTTTGCATGCTGCGGCTGGCAAAATCAATTAAATACCTGGAGAAAAATATTGCTTTTGGAACCGAGATCAAGCTGCTGTATTCAACGATAGGCGAGGTCGAATTATTTATTGATGAAATGATTAAAAAAATCTTTCACGTGGTGTTCATAAATGGTCAGCAGCGACCGTGCACCAGGGAAGAATTCGACACGTTAATAGCAACGGGTGAAAAAAAACTGGTTGAGGTCGCAAACGATCTGGCAGAAACAATCTGCGATATTCTGCAGCTTAGAAATGATGTGCTGCATACACTGGCGGCGATGTATGAAAACATCAGTGACGATATCCATGAGGATATCACGCACCAGGTAAATTCACTTATCTACGATGGATTTCTGGCAGAAACTCCGGTTAAATGGTTGCGACATTATCCCCGGTTTCTACATGCAATACAGAAACGCATGAACCGGGCGGGATTCGGCAATTCTCAGGAGAGACAAAAGATGCAAATTTTGCATGAATACGAACAATATTATTATGACTTGTACAACAACTGTGCCGGGGAAAATCAGGTCTACGACGAAATCGATACCTATCGCTGGATGCTGCAGGAATATCGTGTTTCTTTATTTGCTCAACCAATGAAAACATCGATGCCGATATCCCTGAAACGTCTGGATCGTCAGCTGGAGTTGATAAAAAAAGCCTGACCGATGTCACATACCGAACCACTTGAATTTCTGTTTTTTCTAATCTTTACCGGCGCGGCTGTGCTGACCACGCTTAGTCTGTTCGCGCGTCAGGCCATGATCATTGCCTATATATTCCTCGGTGTCTTACTCGGCCCCTATGGTTTCGGTTATGTGAATGACCCGGAACTGGTAGAGGGTATATCCAAAATCGGGATCATGTTCCTGTTGTATCTGCTTGGCCTTGACCTGTTGCCGCAGCAACTCTGGAAAATGCTGGGCGAGGCCCTGACTGTCACTTTATGCAGTTCACTGGCTTTTTTTCTCATCGGTTTCGGCATTGGTTTTCTGTTTGGTTATGCCGCGTTGCAAGCATTATTGATAGGCATGGTCATGACTTTCTCAAGCACGATCATTGGCTTGAAACTGCTGCCGACAACAACCTTGCACCACAAGCACACCGGTCAGATTATTATCAGCATCCTGCTGATCCAGGACCTGCTGGCGATCGTATTACTCTTGTTTTTACAGGGCTATGGTAAGGAAGGTAACCTGATGCTGAATGTCGGCCTGCAATTACTCAACCTGCCAATACTGATCCTGATTGCCTGGGTTCTGGAAAAATATGTGATCGAGAAACTGATCATGCGTTTTGATCAAATCCATGAATATATTTTCCTGCTGGCAATCGCCTGGTGCCTTGGTATTGCGGAGCTCGCAGTCTACATGGGGCTGTCACATGAAATCGGTGCACTCATCGCCGGGGTAGCGCTGGCCTCAAGTCCGATTGCCCTGTTTATCACTGACAACCTGAAACCATTGCGTGATTTTTTTCTTATCATTTTTTTCTTTTCCCTTGGCGCCGGTTTTAACATGTCGGTGGTCAATGAAATACTGGTGCCGGCGGTCACATTGTCAATCTTATTACTCACCATAAAGCCATTGGTGTTCAGTCGCCTGTTGCAAATGAGCGGGGAAACACCCGGTGTGTCAAAAGAAGTCGGTTTCAGGCTGGGTCAGGCCAGCGAATTTTCCCTGCTGGTTGCCGTGTTGGCTGTTCAATCAGGATTCATCACGGACAAAACATCCTATTTAATCCAGATGACGACATTATTGACTTTTATAATCTCGTCTTATCTGATCGTTTTACGATATCCTACGCCAATCGCTACCAGAGATAGTTTGCGCCGCGACTGATGAAACGTAAATGGATAATTCTTTTAGTTATACTGATTCTGTTGCCAACAGGGCTGCTGGGCGCCGACTATTTTGGATTGCTCGGTGTAAAAACCGGGACCAGACTGGATTTTGCCGAAGTTCAATTCAAGATTGTTGAGGAAAAGACGGGCGCGCCGATATTCGGTACCCGTGTCAGGTGCGTTCAAAAAGGAAACGACAATGCCTGTACGATCAAAGATAAAAGTTCGGATGATGTCATCACGATATTGTTTCCGAAGCATCTGCAGGTGACACGCAGTCATTTGTTTACTTTAAATGAAACCTATATCGAACCGGCAGTGGATGATTTGTATATATTTTTTATTAACAATGACTACCATACAATCAACATGAAGTTCTCTGTGAAAGAATTGTTGTCAGCAAAATCAATCGTACAAAATATCAAAATGAGTTCACGAACCTGGCAGGTCGAAGAGGAATGAGTAAGGCACTGGAGTATTTACAAAAGGCCCGACCGGATGCAGTGGGTGCCTATTTTCAGTTCCTGAAACTATCCGGAACCCATCTGGACAGGAAAACGCGTGCATTGATATCGGTTATCACGAAAGTGGATAACCAGACAGAAGCGGGGTTTAAACAATACCTGTCCCGTGCCTTACAGGCTGGCGCCAGTCCGGATGAAGTTCTGGATGCTTTGCTTACTGCTTTCCCTACCCTGGGATTGAGCAAGATTATCTGGGCGATAGACCTGATACTTGAGATGGATCTGCCAGATTTTGCCCCGGATAAACTCGGGTCAAAAAAAGCCTGGCATGAAATCGGCCAGCTGGATCAGTTTGCAGAAAGCGTTACATTTCTCGAGGTCGATGGCAAAGGTATATTTGTCTACAGGCAGCCTGAAGAATGGGTGGTCTACGATCGTATTTGTCCGCATCAGCAAACACATTTGCACAAGGAGGATGTATCAGGAAACTGTATAGAATGCACCCGTCATCACTGGCGCTTTGATCTCGACACGGGCGAGTGTATTGAAAAGGGGGACCGACCATTGAAACGTTATCCGGTCAAGATAGAGGACAACAATTTATTCGCAGAGTGGTGACAGTCTAGTTGAGTTTCGACGGATCCGGTAATTTTTCAATTACCATTCGTCTGATTTCTTCCCTGGAAACGCTTGAGTTTCGATTGAATCGATAATCGTAATGCGCAAGCACGAGTTCCTCCTGATACAGGTCGGGAAACTCTTTCGATAGCCTGGATAGCCAATGTCGCAACGTTTCATGCTGTTGCCTTTTGTAGCCGGCAGCCTCCAGCCTCTCGATATAAGGATAAAATGGCGAATCCTGGCCCAGAGCAGGACTGGCCTGGTCTTCGGCGTGGTCATGGATAAACATGGCGCCATGTCGTTTGCGCCAGAAGATTTTTAAAAACAAGACTACAACAAGTAGAATCAATATAACCTGTTTATCAAATGCTGCCAGCAGCGGGTGTCGCATCAACCGATCCGAGGTCAGGCGGGCCCATGACCAGAGATCAGTGATCCAGTGTAATGGTGAGGCCTGTTCTTCCTCCAGGTCTGCCCAGACTGATGGTGTGGTATCAATCGGTAGCCACTTGTCATTTACATACGCCATTGTCCATGAGTGCGCATGCCGGGCCCGAACCACGTATTGTTGCTCGAACGGGCTGAATTCGTCGACGACATAGCCGACCATGTAACGGGCAGGAATGCCAGCTTCACGTAACAGCAAAGTTGTTGCCGTGGCAAAATATTCACAATGACCGGCTCGCCAGTCAAACAGAAACCTGCTCAGATATTTACCGCGCGGATAACTGCGATTTTGATAAAGAGAATATTTAAAATTCTCTCTGAAGAAATCCTCAACTTTCCTGATTGATGCCTCTGCATCCCCGGCTGAAATATTCAATATCGATACCAGTTTCTCCATGTCCTGTTTATAGGTCTGGCCAACATGAAGGTCTGCCGATGACGGTGCGGCAGAAAAAAATCTTTTCGAACTGTAATCAGCCTGCCAGCTGTTCCAGCCAGGTTTTAACTCAGCTTTGATTGTATCCTGGTTAACACGAATCAGTTGAAAGGCAGAAAGATCCCTGACTGCAATGGTTCCTTGCGGTAATGGCAGCACCGGCTCTTCATCTTTATGATAGGCTGTAATCCGGACGGATTTGTCAGAGTCGGCGGTCCTTTCCAGCAGCCAACTGCGTCCATCCAGTTCCGGATCGATCAAAAGTTCATCCTGGTTGATATTTGTCCAGACGCCATAGGCATAGTAATTATAACTGGCTTCTGTGAGGTATAGCGGCGTGTCAAGTTTTGTATCTGTTTGCAGGCGATAGTGAATCCGTTCAGATAATTTCAGTCTGCCAATGCTACCTATGGCGGTGGTTTGACGATCGGGATTGCGTTGATTCAGATAAAATTGATTAAATAAATCTATATAGCTCGCTTCCAGATACGACTGCAATGTTCTCAATCCCTGTTGTGTTGACCAGGCAGCAACTGCGGTAACAAGCAATAAGCCAAACCAGATGACAGGTTGATATCGCCTGGAACGCATGGACCAGAGCATGATAACCAGAATGAATAATGAAACTGAAAAAAAGTATTCCGGATATTGGTTGCCTTCGCTTGCTGCTATCAGGCAGACCAGAAAATAGGGGAAACCGATATCGATTCTGTTATCGGCAAAATAAGGGTCCAGTTGCTTGAGTTTACGTAGACTGATAAACAGGTTGCTGCTGTGGAAAGTCTGTTCGGTTGACCAGGTCTGGGTAAAGATCAACGGATATAGCCAGAGCGGCAAACTTGCAAGAATTTCAAAAATTCCGGCAGAGCCATAGTTATAAAAATAATACAGTATAGCGATCACCAGCAGCACGCTGGTGAAGTCGGTGATGCGATCGAAGTCCCGGGCATTAAAATCAAACCGGAATGAAAATAAGTGACGCACACCGAGAACAAGTGCCATGATGATTGCCAGAAAAATTGTTTCTGTTTGCCATCCCCAGAGTAATAGACTGGCAGCGATCAATAAATCGGGAGCACGCGGCAAGGGAGATGAAACAGGCGGCGAGTAGGGCATTATGTTGTCACTGTTAGTGAATTCAGGTCCTCGTCTATATGCGTGGAACGAACCTCGAACAGATGTTCGGGTTGCCCCAACATGGGGTCAGTATCCAGATCTGTTGTTTTTTTATCCTCGCGCAGTATGACAGTCAGTACCGTCATGCCCTGTTGTCTTAACGAGCGTACCAGTGTGCGTCGGGGCTCGTCCCAGTCGAGTAAAATCATAATGTAGACACTGCATTGATTGATGTATTTCAATGCAAGTTGCTCGAGCGCATTGATGTTAAAATTTGTCCCTGGCTGTACACAGGCAAGAATTTCCAGCATTGAGGCCTGTGATAACTTGCCATTACCGGAACTGAAACAATAAGACTTGTCCTCGATAAACATCAGATCCAGTTGTGTGTCAGGCTGTTGATCGGCAAGCGCAAAAGAAGCGGCAACCGATACTGCATCTTCAAACAGCCTCTCGGGTTTGTCGCTCCGGAAGGTATCGAGTATCAGGCCTCGTCGATCACAGTATTCATCGTGAAACTCCTTGATCACAGGCTTGTTAAAGCGGGCAAAGCTTTTCCAGTGAATTTTTTTTAACGGGTCGCCGACCCGGTACTCGCGCAGACAGAGAAATTCCTCGGAGTCGCCACTGCGATTTCCTGTTGTTCGCCCTTGAGGCTGATACTTGCGACTACCGGTCAGTGACAACCGGTTCAACGGGAAGTATCGCGGATAGACAAGTAATTTATCTTTTGCAGAAAATTTTTTTTGAGATCGTAACAATCCGAATGGATCCGGTTTTGTAACAAGAACATGATCAAACTGTAACCAGCCGCGCTGAATCGGCAGCAGGGTTGAATCAATATAAGCCCTGTTGTTTCCGGTTACCTCTACCGGTTCGCTGTCATAGATAAATCCGCCACGTCGCTGCTGTATCAAACGCATCAGGCGTGGGTAGCCGACAAACCGGTCAAATCGATTACGTTGATGGTCCAGCGGATCCGTTGAACTGGCAAACTCGCTGAATTCGGGGAAGCGCGTGAATAACTGGTCAGTCAGTAATAAATCAGCCTGGGCATTTTTCCCGGTATTTTCTATCTGCAGCTTGTAGTTCAGGGGTACACCAACGGTAGCATTCGCCGGTAATTTCCGGGATATCTGAAAATGTCCGCGAAAGAAAAAAGAACAGATCAGTGACAGAAACAACAGACAGACGAGAATACTGAAGATTTGAAATGACAGGGTTTGTCTTGTGTCAAAGCCGAATACCCCGGCAATTACCATTGCACCTGCCAGCAGGATACCGTTACCAGTGAACCGGTTACGAACAAAACGGGATATTTTGTAGATAAATCGAAAATTATAATAAAGAGACCTGCGTAACATGCCTAGATGGGCACTGAAACCGCTTGCAGGGCGTTCTGAACAAACTGATCTGCATCCTGCCCGGCAAACCGTACCTGTGGGTCCAGCATCAAGCGATGCGCCAGCACCGGTAAAGCTATTTCCTGCACATGATCCGGGGATACGTACTGCAGACCATCAAACGCGGCGATGGCCTTCGAAATTTTCATCAGCGCGAGTGATGCCCGCGGACTGGCACCATTGACCACTCCGGGAACCTCGCGGGTCTGGCGTACTATATCGACGATATAGGATTTGATTTCATCACTCAGACTGACGTCATTGATCGTCTGCCTGAACCTGATAACCTCATCCAAATGCAGACATGCCTCCAGTTTTTCAAGCGGGTGGGAGTGCTTTTGATCTTCCAGTACGGATATTTCATCGTTGCGCCCGGGATAGCCAAGAGAAAAACGCATACCAAACCTGTCCATCTGGGCTTCGGGCAATGGATATGTGCCGTGATATTCAACGGGGTTCTGGGTGGCAATAACAAAAAAGGGCTCATGCAGTTGATACATTTGACCGTCGACGCTGACCTGCGACTCTGCCATCGCTTCAAGTAAAGCGGACTGGGTTCGCGGCGAGGCACGATTGATTTCATCGGCTATCAGTATATGTGTGAAAACAGGCCCCGCATGAAACTGAAATGACTGATCTTTGGGATCATAAACAGAGACACCAAGGATGTCGTTTGGTAACAGGTCTGGTGTGAACTGAATACGTTTGAATTCAGCATTGATAGATTTGGCGAGGGATTTTGCCAATGTCGTTTTCCCGGTGCCGGGTACGTCTTCCAGTAAAACGTGCAAGCCGGAAAAGAAACAGGCCAATAGCCAGCGTATGGAATGATTGCGGCTCTTGATGACCGAGCCAATATTGTTTGCCAGTTTACTGTAGACAACGTGTTCAGACATAACAGGTACTTTGTTACGTTTCGTATCCCAGTATAATCTCATGCAAATCAATTGTTAAAGAAGGAATTCCAATGATAGAAAAAAAAGCCAGTCAGCGTGCTCCAATCCATTCATTGATCGCATCCAGATGGAGTGGTCGTGCCTATGATGAATCCAGAACGGTATCAGTGGAAAATATTCATTCCCTGCTGGAGGCAGCACGCTGGGCACCATCCTGTTTTGGCGATGAGCCCTGGCGTTATATTGTTACAGATAAAACGGTTGATTTGGATTCCTGGGAAAAAGCCTTGTCCTGTCTGTCCGAGGGGAACCAGTCCTGGGCAAAAGCAGCACCGGTTTTAATCCTCGTGTGCGCCCATAAACAATTTTCACACAACAATAAACCGAATCGTTGGGCTGAATACGATACCGGAGCAGCGACGCTGAGCCTGGTTCTGCAGGCAACAGACCTGGGCCTGATGGCGCACCAGATGGGTGGTTACGACAGAGACAGGGCGCAAGAGTTATTTCATGTCCCGGATGATTACGGGACGATAGCCGTCATGGCAATCGGCTATCAATTGAACGCGAATGAATTACCGAATGACCTGAAAGAACGTGAACTGTCTGAACGCAAACGCAACGAGCCGGAGCAGTTGTTTTACAAGGGTGATTGGGGGCAACCCGTCAGTTACTGATTTTCCGAATCCTCATTTCATGATTCAAGTTAACCGCACACAGCATGCGGCCATCTGGCGTCTTGCGGGCCCGATCATGTTGTCAAACATTACGGTTGCCTTACTCGGCATCGTTGATACTGCCGTGTTAGGACATCTCGACAAACCGCAATATCTGGGTGGAATTACACTGGCGACAGTCGTTTTTAATTTTCTGTACTGGGGTCTCGCCTTTCTCAGAATGGGTACAACCGGCCTGGTTGCGCAGACATTTGGTTCCAGTGACGCGAATCGTTTGCGTGCAGTACTGTTTCAGGCGTTCGTTCTGGCCATGCTGTTGGCGGTCAGTATCCTGCTGTTGCAACAGTATATTCTATACACCGGTCTGTATTTTCTTGAAGGCAGCGATGAAGTTAAACGGTTTGCAAGTGATTATTACTTTATCGCGATCTGGGCCGCACCGGCAGTTCTGATAAATTTTGTGATTACCGGCTGGCTGCTCGGGGTTGAGCAGGCGAAAATGACTTTAGTGATTGCCGTTGTGATCAATGTGATAAATATTGTACTGGATTTGTATTTTGTCTTCGTATTGCAAATGAACATTAAAGGCGTGGCGCTGGCGACGGTGATTGCTCAGTATGTCGGTATTGTTATTGCCCTGTTTCTGGTTCGACGTGTGTTAAAACTCAATCCGGGGCACTGGCACAAGCAACAGCTGATAAACCTGTCCAGTGTGCGCAGGATGTTGTCAGTGAATCATAATTTATTTATCCGTACGGTCTGCCTGTTATTCTGTTTTGCCTTTTTTACCCACCAGGGGGCAGCGGAGGGTGATCTGGTGCTGGCTGCGAACGCGGTATTGATGAATTTTTATTTTTTAATGGCGTTGGCCCTGGATGGATTTGCCATGGCGGCAGAGGTGTTGACCGGCAAGGCGATTGGTGCGCGCGACAGGGCCGCGTTCTGGCATTCCGTAAAAGTCTGTTCTTTTTGGTCATTATTGTTCGCCGTGTTGTTCGCTGTCGTGTTTTATTTTGCCGGCAAGCTGATGATTAACCTGATGACGGACATAGAATCGATACGTGCGATTGCCTACAACTATTTAATCTGGCTGGTTATTGCGCCATTGATCACAACCTGGTGTTTCATGTGGGACGGGATCTACACCGGCTCGACACGGGCGAAAGAAATGCGGGATACGATGTTGTTCTCTGTTATTTGCGTTTTCTTTCCGGCCTGGTATTTATTACAGGGCTTGGGCAACAACGGGCTGTGGCTGGCGCTGACCCTGTTTATGGTCTCACGCAGTGTGAGCATGACGTTTATTGCCTGGCGCATCGAACTGCGGCAGGGTTTCGTGCCGACACCGAAAGCAGCATGAGGAGTTTATTGATTCCTGTTTTTGAATTTTAACAAGTCACGTCGATCGCGTTTTGTTGGTCGGCCAGCCGTCCTTGGGAACATCGCAGCTTCCGCTTTTAACTGGTCAGCTGTCACTTCTCTTTCCTGTATGCTGGCTTCAGTCTCAACATATAATCTGGCTGCATCTGCAGCCGACAATCGGGCCCTCGGCAAGGCCAGAATACTGATCTCGTATTTAAATGCCTGTTTGCGAATGGTCAGCATGTCGCCTGGACGCACGGTTTTCGACGGTTTTGGTCTTTCGCCGTCACAGCGTATCTTGCCGGATTTGATCGCATCCGCTGCCAGGCTACGAGTTTTGAAAAAACGTGCACACCACAGCCATTTGTCCAGGCGTAATTCGTTAATGTCACTGGCTTCACGGTTTTTCATGAATTATTCAGGCTGAACAGTTAGAATTCCGAGAACGTTAATAGCAGCCACCAAAACATTTTTGCGGTGAAGGATGCAAACTAGCATGGCAACGAATGAACGAAAATTCAAACCTTTAAACCTGGCGGTATTAACGATTTCTGATTCACGCACGGAAACAGATGATAAATCCGGCCAACGCCTGGTTGAGCGTATCGAATCAGCCGGGCATCACCTGGCAAGCAAGCAAATCGTCAAGGACGATATTTATGCAATACGCGCTGTGATTTCCGCATGGATAGCCGATGAAAACATCAACGCAATCGTCACCACCGGTGGCACCGGCATCACCGGACGTGACGGGACACCGGAGGCGGTCAGTGTCCTGCTGGACAAGGAAATTCCCGGTTTTGGCGAGCGATTCCGTGCCATCTCATGGCAACAGATCAAGACTTCAACGATGCAATCGCGGGCACTGGCCGGCGTCGCTAACCGGACATTTATCTTTGTTTTACCAGGCTCGATGGGTGCATGCACAACCGCATGGGACGAGCTGATACAACATCAACTCGATTATCGGACGCGACCGTGTAACCTGGTCGAGCTAATGCCGCGCTTAGACGAATAAAATCAGCTGCCAACCGGTATCGTCAATACCGGTTTTGTCCCCTCCGCATTGCCGGCCTGTAGTGAAAATAATTGCGTTAGCAATGAAAAGGTCGATTTCGAATTGATATCGCGATCATCGATATAAAACCGATGACCCCGATACGTGGTGCTAATCTTGCCGCTGCCCGCTTCCGGGCCCTGAGACGCCACGCGGAACAGGTTTTCTGTGAATAATGCCCAGTCAAATTCAGCCCCATCTGCAGTCAGCGTACGTTTGACAATGCCGGCCTGCTTGTCTGCATCCGGCACATTAACGGAATGTGACAGGTAGAACAGGACGCCGAGTAAAGAACGCGTGGTCAACACAATCGACTTATCCTGAACGCGGTCAGATTTTCCCTCGATCAACTGAAATTCAGTTAAACCCTCGGCTATACCCAGTTCAGTCTTGATCTGATTGACGAGGAGTGAAGCGCTCGAATCCTTGCTGAATTTCATAACTGCCCGCGCGTCATCATTCTCCCTGCGGTAGACAAACTGTAATTGATCCCTTTTCCGAAGTGTTTCCAGCTTTGCGACCAGCTGAACAAATGCCTCAAACTCCGGAGCCAGTGCAGGGGTAGGGCCGGAAGCACCGGGACCATTCGGAATTCCGTTTATTTTTTCCACGGTCAGGCGCAGGACCCGTTCCGCACTCCAGCCGGAGTTTACCAGCAACATGACAGTATCGAGTGTGATCGGAAGCAGTAAACGCTGAACAAAATCATTACCCTGCAACGGGGTGTAAGTGACTGTTGGCTGCTCTACAAAGGCGATGTTGCCGCTGACGCCTACGGTGTCGCTGATGGGTCTTGTTGACAGGTTGGCGCTTGCGTTTGCTTCGCTACTTAACCGAAATTGTGAGGCAACGCTGGAGGCCTCGAGAAAATAAGGTGTGTCATTATATTTCAATCGCACTAGGTTTAATAACATCTGCTCATCCCGGCTGCTTTGCATGGCAATGTTATAATCATTACTCCCGGCCTGAATGACTTGCGGATCGAGTCGTGCACACGCACCGGGTAAAATGACGACAAGAAAGATTAAAAATTTAGTAATGCTGGTTTTCATGGTTAAGGCTAATCCGGATTAAGAATTTTAAAATGTACGAGCAGGGCGCGCTGTAACGCGTTGTTGTTGTCATCGCTAATCATCAAGAAACGATTATCCCGTAAATGTGTGATCGCTTCAAAGTTATCGCTGAAGTAACCGTGTTCAGGACCAATCCTGAACAGTTCAGTATGCGTTACGTCGGAGTGATGCATTTCAATTTTATGCAGGGCAAAACGGATACCGAAAAACGGGTTTTCAAAAATACGTTCCAGTACAAAAATGTCATCATCTTTTACTGTCATTCCTGTTATCGAGCCGAATTCACCCCCGCTATTTCTAAAGTAATGTCGGTAACCGGATAACGAAAATATTTGAAACTGATTCAGCGGATAATGGCTTGCCAGTTTCTCCGGCGCGGTCAATATCCCGTAGCGGGCATGTAGCGTAATTGATTCAAGTGATGTATTGGGATTACGGTAATTAGACAGCGATGTCAAAAACGCGGGAATCGATTCAACTGCGCGCAGTTCGCCTTGCACCGAGTAGCGGACAATACGTGGGATACGCTCAAATGAAATCAGTAACTCGGTATCACCAGGCTTGCCGTTATTTTGATTGACCGCTTCAAGCCCCTCGCTATCAATAAAATCGCCCGTCAATGGTTTGCCACTTTTGTCTTGCAGGGTATAAATGTTCAGTGCCACCAGGTTTACCAGTTCATCCTGTTCAAACTCGGGCTGCAAATGTACAAGTTGGCCCTTGTCCGAGACCGCATACAGGAGTTGCTCGTCTGCATCCCAGGCGATGCCGGATAATTCAGCGACCGAGACGGTAGAATCCGAAACATTTCCGAATTTGAGCACTCCAAGAATCTGCATGCCTTTCTTGCTATGATTCGCCAACACCTGATCGGACAAGGTCTGTTTTTGGGCATAGATCCTGGCCTCGGCATTGAGAGTGCCAGGCATTAATCCTGCAAAAAGTGACAGGCAAATGTTGAAACAGGCTGATGATTTCATGGGACCAGAAAGATGAGTATGACGAACAAGATAGCTACCGGCATTCTAATATGGCTGTCACTGCTTTCCTACAGCACACAGATTGCGGCCGGTGGAGACTTTCCGGCTATGGTCAGGACGGATACAGCGATTGAAATTGAAATGGCGCCTTCGTCCTGGATGCCCGGTTCGATAGTTGGCCGTTATGATTCAAATATCGCGGCAGAGGTGCAGGGCAAGTTATTGTCTGTTGTCGAGGTCGGAGACCGGCTGGAGGCAGGACAAACCCTGGCAACGATTGACTCGACCACGTATCAATTAAACATTAATGAAATTAAGGCGGAATTAATGCCGCTCGAGGCCGAGCTGGGTTTCTACGAGCGTGAATCAGATCGCTTACAAAAACTGGAAAAACAGAATAACGCGGCAAAAAATCGCCTCGACGAAATTCAGATGAACCGCGACCAGACGGTCGGCAAAATTCGCATTGTCAAGGCGCGACTGGCACGGGCTCGTGACGAGTACTCGAAGACCATCATTCCGGCACCGTTCGCCGGTATTGTTGTGGAACGGTTTAAATCATCCGGTGAGCGTGTCGAATCCGGTGATACGGTAGTGCGACTGGTTGACACTGGTCGCCTTGAGGTGCAGGTGCGTATACCAATAGACGCGATCGCCAATATCAGGTCGGGGGACACGTTACGTGTTACCGATGGAAAGCAAGAGATCCAGTCAAAGGTCCGTGCGCTGGTGCCCGTTGGTGATCAACGATCAAGACTGTATGAAGTCCGCCTTGAATATTCCGGCGAACAATGGCCGGTCGGTCATGCTGTACGCGTTGCCATACCCAATGACAGTTCCCGGAGTGTCATTGCCGTGCCACGCGATGCCCTGGTAATCCGCAGCGATGGTATTGTTGTCTATCGTGTCAATGGTGAAGGTGTATCGGAATCGGTAAAGGTAACGACTGGTATTGCGAATGATACGCACATTGAAGTCTCCGGTGGTGTTCAGCCGGGAGATAAAATTGTGGTTCGGGGTAATGAACGCCTCCGCCCAGGTCAGAAACTGTTAATTCAGACCGGCGCGGATAACACGTGACACTGACCCGACTTTGTCTCGGCAACCCGGTAGCGCTTCAGGTTGCCGTCATTCTTGCCCTGATATTCGGTAGCCTGAGCCTGTCTCGCCTGCCTATTCAATTAACGCCGGAAGTAGAAGAACCGGAAATCAGCATTACCACAACGTGGCGGGCTGCCGCGCCAAACGAAGTAGAAGCTGAAATTATTGAACCGCAGGAAGATGTGCTGCGCGGGTTGCCCGGCATGACGGAGTTAACGGCGACGGCCAGTGAAGGTCGGGGTGAAATCAATATCACGTTCGCCGTCGGCGTCGACATGCGTCGCGCCCTGATCGAGGTCTTGAACCGAATCAACCAGGTCTCGGAATATCCGGTCGATGCGGATGAACCAGTGATTAATACAGTCGGGGCCGATGCGCGTGCCATCGCCTGGTTTATTATCAAGACCGATGAAAATAATGATCGAGACATCGCTTCCTACCAGGACTATGTGCGTGAGGTCGTCCAGACGCGGTTCGAGCGAGTGCCGGGAGTTGCCCGGTCTGAAATCTTCGGTGGCCGCGAACGCGAGATACGCATCACCTACGATCCCTACAAGGTCGCCAGCCTGGACATTCAATTGCCCGAGGTAATAACCCTGGCAGGCACCAGTAATGATGTTTCTGCCGGTTTTGCCGATGTCGGCAAACGGCAATACAGCCTGCGCTATACCGGCAAATACTCAATCGATGAATTAAACGATTTAATCATTACCTGGCGTGAGGGACGACCGGTCTACCTACGTGACGTAGCCAGGGTAGAACAACGCCTCGTCGATAAAAACAGTTTTGTACTTACCAGGGGCACAACGTCGATCGCCATTAACGCGCAGAGAGAGATTGGCGTAAACGTGCTTGATGTGATGCAGGGATTACGGCAGGCGGTAACCGAACTGGAAGAGGGGGCGTTGCCACGCGCCGGCCTGACCATTGAGCAGGTCTATGACGAAACTGTCTACATTGACGACTCGATCGAAATGTTACGCAACAACCTCGGGCTTGGAATACTGCTGGCTGTTTGTGTACTCTGGATCTTTCTGTTGCGCATTCGTGTAACGTTGATCGTTGCGTTGTCGATACCGATTTGTCTGATTGTCGGTTTCTCATTTATGGATATGACCGGCCGGACATTAAATGTCGTCTCGCTGGCCGGCCTGGCACTGGCCATTGGTATGGTGCTGGATGCATCAATTATCGTCCTTGAGAACATCGTTCGTCTCAGGCAAAAAGGCGAATCTGTGGATGACGCAGCCAATAACGGTGTCATGCAAGTCTGGCCGGCATTGCTGGCATCGACAGCGACCACGGTCGCAATTTTTTTACCCGTAATCTTTTTGCGCGAAGAATCCGGCCAGATTTTTTCCGACCTGGCGATTGCGATCACCGCCGCTATCGTCCTGTCTTTTTTTGTTGCCGTCACCGTCGTGCCCACCGCTGCCCGGTCCATATTATCGAAACTGACGATTAACGATCCGTATCAACGCATCTGGGATGTGATCAGCCGCGCGTTGATGTTTCTGACCAACGGCGCAATCCGGCGTTTTTTCTGGATTGTGTTATTAATCACCTTACCCCTGTATCTTGCCTGGACGCTGTTACCCAAAGCGGATTACCTGCCGGAAGGCAATCGTAATCTCGTGTTTGCCTTCATCCTGCCGCCACCGGGTGCAAATATCGATTACCTTGAATCTGAAATGGGTAATGTCATTGCCGCCAAAATGGAACCGTATATAAAAGGTGAGCAGCAACCGCACGTGATGCATTACTTCTTTGTCGCTTTTTCCCGGGGTGTGTTTATGGGGGCGCGAACGGTCGATCCCTCACAGGCGAGTGAACTGGTTCCGTTGATTAATAAAGTGATCCAGGGATTTCCTGATGTCATTGCTTTTGCCAAACGTGCCTCTTTGTTTGGTGGCTTTGGTGCCGGTCGAACTATCGATATGCACATCCAGGGTAGTAATCTGGAAGCGGTGATGAGCTCGGCATTAAATGCATTTGTTGCCATTCCAGGGGCATTGCCGGGAGCCAGAGTACAACCGAAGCCAGGCCTGGAACTGGCCCAGCCGGAGTTGCAGTTTGATCCGGATGAACGCAGGCTGGCCGAGGCCGGCTGGAACCGGAATACGGTGGCCGGCATTGTCCGTACACTTGGCGATGGCCTGTTTGTCGGTGATTATTTTGATGGCGAACAAACCGTGGATATCGTGTTGCGGGCGACGCCATGGACCACACCGGAAGAATTACAGGCGGTGCCACTGGTCACGCCGGATGCCGGAACACTTCCGTTGGGTGAACTGGTAAATATCAAGCGAACAGCCGGGCCGGAAACGATACGACGACTGAATCGCCGGCGCACGGTAACGCTTGAAATCACGCCACCGGAAAACCTGTCACTTGAAGACGCGTTATCGATCATTCAGGAAAAGGTCGAGCCGGGTGTACGTGATTCATTACCGGAAGACGGTGCGATCGCCTATGGCGGAACCGCGGACAAGTTAAAAACGGCACTGAAAAGTCTGACCGGCAGTTTCTGGCTGGCTATCGTCATTTTGTACTTGCTAATGAGCGCAATGTTCCGCTCGTTCCGCGATAGCCTGCTTGTATTGCTGGCGATCCCGCTGGCGACGGTAGGCGGAGTCATCGCCCTGGTGGTTATGAACCGGTTTATTTTCCAGCCGCTCGATTTATTAACGATGATCGGTTTTATTATCTTACTGGGTCTGGTTGTCAATAATGCGATTCTGCTTGTACATCAGGCCCGGCAGGGCGAACGCGAAGGTCTGAATCGAATGCAGGCGGTGCAGCAAGCGATACAACTCCGTTTACGCCCAATCTTTATGAGCACCATGACGAGCATCTTTGGCATGTTGCCATTGTTACTTGTCCCGGGAGCGGGCACCGAGTTATATCGAGGTCTAGCCGGCGTCATTGTTGGCGGCATGATGATCAGCACGATCTTTACCCTGTTGCTTTTACCCAGCCTGTTAAGGATTGGCGAATCAGCGACGATAAAGACTGTGGATGCCTGATAGAAATGATGACCTGGTCTCAAGGCGAATGGGTAATACTTGATTCGCGTCCTTGAAAAATTAAACTATATGCAAAGTAACCAATCTATTAACGCATGAAATCACGTTTGACAGCTACGCTTATCCTTCTCGGTATTATTTCGATGCTGCCGGCGCACGCCGCAAAATATGTGTTGCAGAACAAGCAGGACTCTCTCGTGGGTGAGGTCATCACCGTACAGTCAGAATTGAAGGATACGTTGCTGGATATAGCGCGCAAATACGGGCTAGGTTATCAGGATATGAAATTGTTAAACCCGGAGCTCGATACCTGGATGCCAGGTGCAGACAAGGAAGTAAAATTACCGCTGAAATTTATCCTGCCGAACGCAGAACGCAGCGGCATTGTTCTGAACATCCCGGAGATGCGTCTTTATTATTATCCGAGTGCTGGCAAGAATGGTGAACAATCTGTCATTACGTACCCGCTTGGCGTTGGTCGCGAAGGCTGGTCCACGCCTTTTATCAAAACAAAAATCATTGAGAAAAAGAAACATCCTAACTGGTATCCGCCCGAATCAATTCGACAGGAGCACGAAGCAGCCGGCGATCCGTTGCCTAAAATCGTCGAGGCTGGCCCCGATAATCCGCTCGGAGACCATGCGATGCGACTTGGCCTCCCTGAATATCTGATCCATGGCACGAATAAACCGTTTGGCATAGGTATGCGCGTCAGCCATGGTTGTATTCGTTTATACCCGGAAGACATTGCGGAATTATTTGACGAGGTCAAGCTGGGTACCCGGGTCGAGATTGTGAATCAACCTTACAAAATTGGCATTCATGGCGATAACCTGTACCTGGAAGTGCATCCCTACCTGGATGAAGACGCCGAACTTTATGAAAATAACCTGACCCCGGTAGTAAAAATGATCATTGATTCAACCGGTGAAGGTGCGTTTGATATCGACTGGGATGAAGTCAGAAAAACAGTCCGTCATCCTACCGGCGTACCAACGAAGATTGGTAGCAAAAATACCGTGATTGCCTCGGTTGAAAAGGCAATAGATACAACACTGGATGCAGAGCACGGAACACCTGAATTGAAATCAGCGGATCCTGCACCTGACTCCATCGTTGATGAGGCCGTGAACAGCCAGCAGGAGAAACTCGAGTTACGGCTTGACAGCAGCATCAAGCCGGACAAGTTTTACCGTTAGGAGAACATTACAGACAAAAAAAAGCCCCTTCAGAAGGGGCTTTTTTACTTCCAGATAAAAATCCGAATTATTTCATCATTGCTTTCTGGAACATGCGATCCAGTTTTTGTGAGTTCGCGTTGCAGCATTCAAGCGCAAGCTGGGACGTCTTTTGCGCCTCGATAGCAGTGATGTTCGCTTCGTTGGCTACCTGCAATGCATTATTAGCCTGACCCATAGCCTGATTGGCATCAGCCGCAGCCGAGGTCGCAATCGAGCGGACTTCTGCCAGTTGTTGCTTCGTGATGGTTTCACATCCGCCTACCAGGGCAACGGAAACAGCGAGAAAGGTTATTTTGATTAGTTTGGTTTGCATATTTAATCTCCCATGTGAGCAAAGGCTGAGAAAATCCCCAGAATTCACGGCTGAATAATGACTGATTTTCTCATTAGAATCAATTATCTCGGTAGTCTAATCGGGAACCGTTTAGCACTTTTTAAAATTAATTTTGTCGTTGGGCAAACGTCACCCTATACCATCTAAATACTTGAAATGTTTTAACTAATTTGATTCTAACGCCCGCTTCCGGGTTTTCGTGCCCGACGATGACGAGAGTCATAGTGTTTCTCAACGAATTCAAGAATCGTCTGTTCCAGAGATATCATCTGCTTTAATTCGCAACTGTCATCGATCCACTCGAGTATCTTGTTAAAGGGCATGGAACCCGAAATGCTGTACGTTTCCGGCTCGGTGATGTTAATCGCGGTAATAAACCCCTTGATATAGCTGGTATATTCAAGTTCTGCCTGTGCATCGCCCCTTGCTTTGTTATATTGGAAGCAGGACTTTTGGCCGACACCCCAGACGGCGTAGTTGCCAGAGCTATCAACAGCCTGGCTGGCAGTGAACGGTAATATTGTAAAAAAAAGTATAAAAATGTATTTCTTCAATTTCTTGACTCCCACTTTCATTTTTCCTGGTTTTCACGCCAATGCTTGCAGGCCTTTGGCAAGTCTGGACAGCGCAAGTTCAAATTTGTCAGTTGGCAAGGCGCCGTAGGATACACGAATCGAGCAGGAATTATCGATCCCGAACGGTGTGCCCGGAATCGCGGCTACAGAAAATTCCCGGATTAGTCGCTGACACAGGTCAACCGCATCCCGTTGCGAATCAATTTTCAACAGCAGGTAAAATGCGCCTTCTGAAACGATTTTAGAGCCAATACAGTCTAGCTGCTCCAGTTGCTTGACCGCCTGGTCCCGGTTTTGCTGAATCGGCTGACGATTCATCTGCAGATATTGTTTGCCGGCCTGCAAAGCACCGATTGCCGCATGCTGGGCGACACTGGCGGCACAGATTAAATTACTGTCCTGTACCTTCCTGAATGCCATCTGCAGATGCCGGGGGTAGACGGCGTATCCAATTCGCCAACCGGCAAATCCGTACGACTTTGACAGTGAAAACAGGCTGATCGTGTGTTGACGACCGGAAGATAGACTGGCGATGGAGAAATGCCTGTGCGAATCAAACGTGAAATATTCGTAGGCTTCGTCGGAGATATGATAAAGACCGTGCTGCCCGCACAATGCATTGACTGCCATTAATTCTGCTTTCGTGTAAACCGCGCCACTGGGATTATTCGGTGAGACAGTGACAATGGCTCGAGTGTTGTCAGTGATTGCTGCAGACAAGGCATCGAAGTCCGGATGATGATTGTTATCGGTTGCAACCGGGACGACGCGACATCCAAGCATCGTTATTGTCATCTCATGATTAAAGTAATACGGCGTGAGTAGTATCACCTCATCGCCGGGATGCGTAATGGCAAGGATAGTATTAAAAAAGGCCATGTTCGAACCGGCCGTGACCATCAGCCGCAGGTCTTCATTCAGTTGAATCCCGTTGTCAGCGTGTAATTTTGCCTGCAGGGCTTCTCTCAATACAGGCAGCCCCTCAACCGGTCCGTAGATCTGATACTGCGCCTCCCGCATTTCGCGGTTGGCTTTGACAAAGGCCTGTTCGGGAGGACCATACCAGACGACCCCTTGCCCCAATGAAATAGTATCCGGATGTGTTTCGATCAAATCAGCAATTGCTGGCACGATTGGCGATTGCACGACATCCATGCGAGAACTTGACGTTGTAACTTGCATCGATCTTGTTACGACAGGTCACAGTCTGTGCAGATGCACAGACGAAAAGTTATTCCTGGTAGAAAGGCATCGGTCGACCGCTGAATTGCGATTTCAGAAATTCCATCTGGTCGGCCAGGATTTTGCGGTTGGATAATGCCAGGTATTCGGCCCAGTTCGGAACGTATGGAATCGCCAGCAACGGCATGTTCGCCTGCTCCGGCGTTCGATTGCCCTTGTGTGTATTGCAGTGCTTGCAAGCAGTAACCACGTTCGACCAGCGGTCGCGCCCGCCTTTTGAAATCGGTACGACATGATCGCGCGTCAGTAGCGCTTCTTTTTGCTGGCTGCCGCAGTACATGCACAGGTGCGCATCACGCAGAAATAATTCGCGGTTTGTCAGTGGCGGGATCGTGCGTTTCGCGTATTTCGCGTGACTGGAACGTTTCACCGCGATAATCGAATTCACGCTGATCTCGGATCGCTCACCGGTTGCCCGGCATATGCCACCATAAAAAGTGAAACTGCGGTCACCCGCTGTCCAGGCGATCATATCGCGACTGTGCAGCGAAACCGCATCCTGCCAGGGGATCCAGCGCACGGGAGAACCGGCTATATCAAGTCTCAGGATGAGAGGAGTCATGACATACCCATGAATTCTGCTTGCAGTAAACTTTTGTAAAGTTCATGTTGCCCATCATTTGATGAAATCGTACTGTAACATTTAACCCTTGTGGGGTGTTGTCAGCCAGACACTTTGTATTCGAAAAAGACCATTAAATCAAGTTTCTTCACATCAAAGGATATCCATTGGATCAAATGCAAAATATCGAGTCCCTGTTACACATCATGCGTGCTCTGCGTGATCCCGATTCGGGCTGTCCGTGGGATCTGGAGCAGGATTTTAAAAGCATTTCCGCGTGGACGCTGGAAGAAGCCTACGAGGTGATCGATGCGATCAGTCATGATGATGCAAACCAACTCTGTCATGAACTCGGCGATTTGCTGTTTCAAATCGTCTACCACGCGCAGATGGCGCAGGAGCAGGGCTGGTTTGATTTCGAGGATGTCGTTGAGCAGATCAACCGTAAATTAATCCGCAGGCATCCGCACGTTTTTGCCGATGAACAGGTGGAAACAGCGGAACAACAGAGCCGACGCTGGGACGAGATAAAACAAAGTGAGCAGACGACAGGTGAAAACAACCCGGTTTTAACCGGTGTCGGCAAGGCTCAGCCGGCATTAAGAAAAGCAGAAAAACTGCAGATGCAGGCAGCAAAATACGGATTTGACTGGAAAGAACTGACGCCCGTTTTTACCAAGGTCAGGGAAGAACTGGATGAACTGGAAGAGGAGGTGGCAGCTACCAGGCCGGATCCGGAGAAAATGCTGGATGAGTGTGGCGATTGTTTTTTTGTCCTGGTCAATCTCGCAAGAAAACTGTCAGTGAACCCGGAAATTGCATTGGCGCGCGCGAATGAAAAATTTATCCGGCGGTTCTCGTATGTTGAATCAGTTCTGCAAAAGCAGGGCAGGTCTCTCGATGATGCCTCACTGGAGGAGATGGATAGCCTCTGGAATCAAGCGAAAATTCGGGAAACCGCGGCCGATTGAACTAGGGTTTGTACCGGTCCATTGAAATAACGTGCCCGCTGCCATCAAAAACTATTTCGGTGATCCATTTTGCATTCGACATCTCGCTGTGTGCCGGAATGTAATACCAGGTCTTTTGAATCACATTATGAAAATAATCGGTCGCGATCGTCTCGTGATCATACAGGCCGACCCGGTATAACACCTCGGCCTCGTTCATACCTGTCTTCAGACGAATGAAGTCACTCATCCGAATCGAGTCAGCGTGAACGCTGAACGCGGCCATCATTAGCAGGAATACAGTTTTCATTGTCAGTTGATTTTGAACTTGCTAACCAATCGGATTCCCAATGATAAAAGATGTTCAAAAAAAAGGGTGCCGGAGGCACCCATACTCTAATAAGGGGGGAGGAGAAGTAACTGCACTGTATGTGGTGCAGTATTCAGGCCAATTCTTAACTTCTAAATATATTTATAATAATATCAATAATATATTATTTTATATATTTAAAGTAACTTATAGTATTTATATCGGTGGCTGCGGCCAATTCTGTCGCTAATTATTGACGCCATTGCCGGAAAACCGGCATGGCAGAACGTTCGAATCAAACCGATCCCTGACCGTCGCCAGGTAATTGAAGGGTTACGACTGTTCTTTTTCCAGATCCTTGTCGCGGGTGAGTTTTGCGTAGGCAGAGTGATTGTGAATCGATTCAAAATTTTCTGACTCAACGGAGTACGCGGCAATGCGGTCATCCTCATTGAACAGCAGGGCGACATCACGCACCATATCCTCAACAAATTTGGGATTCTCGTAGGCGCGTTCCGTTACGTATTTCTCGTCAGGACGTTTCAGCAATCCGTACAGCTGACAGGACGCGACCTGTTCAACATAGTCAATCAATTCCTCAATCCAGACAAAATCCCGGGTTCTGACGCAGACGGTCACGTGAGAGCGTTGGTTATGGGCGCCATGGTCCGAGATTTTCTTTGAACACGGGCATAACGTCGTCACTGGCACGACGACCTTGACCAGCGTACTTGGCTTGCCGTTCGTCAATTCGCCGATAAAAGTTACGTCGTAATCCATCAGGCTTTGCACACCGGTAACGGGTGCTTTTTTATTCACGAAGTAGGGAAAGTCCATTTCAATCTGGCCGGATTCGGCATCGAGCAACTCCGCCATTTCATTGATCATTTTTTTAAACGACGACACGGTAACTTCGTACTCGTGGTTATTCAGGATCTCCACGAAACGCGACATATGCGTGCCTTTGAAATTATGCGGCAGGCCGACATACATATTGAACACGGCCACAGTGTGTTGTTCGCGACCGGCACGGTCACTGACAACGACTGGATGGCGAATGCCCTTGATACCGACACTGTCGATCGGGATATGACGTGTGTCCTGACTCACCATGATGTCAGGGATGGGATTTTTGATTGTTTCTGCCGGGCGACTCATTTGATTGAATTTAAAATGTTATTTGCGTTTTCGTCTTGAACGGGTTGTGAAGGTTCCATCGATTTCATGATTTTGTCATAACCTTGATGAATCAATGACATAAGTAATATTTCGCTAATAGTAGTGTTTTTTTGCTGTGACTTCATCCACTATTTGTTGCGGTTCACAATGAAGCTGGCGATGTCGCGCAGCGTATCCGCCCGCCCATCAAATGACTGAATGCTCTCCAGTGCCTGTGCGAGCAGGTCCCGGGCCGTTTGTTTTGCCCGTTCCATACCGAGCAGGTTCGGGTACGTCGGTTTGTTACGTTCCATATCCGATCCTTGTGGCTTGCCCAGCGTCTCCGTATCGCTCTCTACATCGAGAATATCGTCCTGGACCTGAAAGGCCAGGCCAATACAGTGGGCGTAGTTCGTCAGTTTTTCCAGATTAGCGGCACGCAGCTGAGGGTCGCTCAAGCCGCCGAGTTCGACACTCGCGCGGATCAGGGCGCCGGTTTTATATATGTGCATTTTTTCCAGTTGCTCGATCGACAGACTTTGACCGACGGCGGCCAAATCGATGGCCTGCCCGCCTGCCATCCCTTCAGAACCACTGGCGGCAGCCAGGTGTTGGATCATGCGAATCCGCTGCTCTGCACCGACCTGCATTTGATCGTCTTCAGCCAGTATCTGAAATGCCAGTGCCTGCAAGGCATCGCCTGCGAGGATCGCAGTCGCCTCATCGTATTTTTTATGACAAGTGGGACGACCTCGCCGCAAGTCATCGTCATCCATCGCCGGTAAATCGTCATGAATTAACGAGTAGGCATGAATGATTTCAACCGCGCAGGCCGGACCGGTTAATGCCGACAGTTCAATACCACAGGCCTCGCCGGCCGCAAACACGAGGATAGGGCGAATACGTTTGCCCTCGCCGAGTACGGCGTAGCGCATTGCCTCATGTAAATGCTGCGGTTGCTGATCTGCTGCTGGTAACCAGTAATCCAGAGCCCGGTTCACCGCTGCCTGATACGCCTGGATGCGGGATAACAACGACGGTTCAGCTGTCATTGTCGGCTTCGAACGGATCCAGTGAGGCTTTACCGTCTTTTTCCATCAGGATTTTTACTTTCTGTTCGGCCGCATCCAGAGCTTGTTGACAGGCGCGCGTCAGGGCGACGCCTTTTTCAAACTGTTGCAGGGATTCTTCCAGCGTCAGCTCACCACTCTCCATTTTTTCGACGATGGTTTCGAGTTCAGCCAACGACTTTTCAAAATCAAAGCCGGTTTTTTTTCTAGGCAAGTTGTTCCCCCTGCATTGGTACTGTTCGTGGCAACCGAAAAATGCCGCAAAGCATAGGGCTTTTACCTGCAAATGCAAGTTGATGAAACAGCGGCGAAGAATACAGATTACTAATCTGCTATTTCCACTGATTGACAGTAAAATTGGCCTGCGATACAGTTCCCGGCTGAATTTAGACTGATTCTAAAGCAATAATAACAGTCAGTTTTTACACCAACGACCCGTACCTGGAGAGAGACATGGCATTAAAAGACAGTAAGACCCATGACAATTTAAAAGCCGCATTTGCCGGTGAATCCCAAGCTAACCGCCGCTATCTTTACTTCGCCCAGAAAGCAGACGTCGAGGGTTACAATGACGTATCGGCTGTTTTCCGCTCCACCGCTGAAGGTGAAACCGGACATGCCCATGGTCATCTGGAATACCTGGAAGAAGTCGGTGATCCAGCAACCGGCGAACCGATTGGTTCCACCTCGGAAAACCTGAAAGCCGCGATTGCAGGCGAGACCCACGAATACACCGACATGTATCCGGGCATGGCAAAGACCGCGCGTGATGAAGGTTTTGATGAAATCGCGGACTGGTTTGAAACGCTGGCGAAAGCCGAGCGTTCACACGCCAATCGTTTTCAGAAAGCACTGGATAACCTGGACTAGGCAGCCGACATTGTTTGCATCAGAACCGGTCGCGATGACCGGTTCTGTAGTTTTGGCTACAAGTTAAACCACGCTGACTGTGTCTGATCAACGCGAAGGCAGCCTCGAAGCGCCGACTCGTCACCCGATAGACTGGAAGAACCCCGAGTTTTTTGATGAGGCGCTGCTGAATCAGGAACTGGAGCGGGTATTTGATATCTGTCACGGTTGCCGCCGCTGCGTCGCACTTTGTCATGCCTTTCCCACGTTGTTCGACCTGGTCGATGAATCCGACACGATGGAAGTCGACGGAGTCGCTAAGGAGGACTATAACAAGGTCGTGCAGCATTGTTATCTGTGTGACCTGTGTTACATGACAAAATGCCCTTACGTGCCGCCGCACGAATGGAATGTCGACTTTCCGCACCTGATGCTGCGGGCAAAGGCGATTGATTTCAAAAAAAGGAATGCACGACTCCGCGATAAAGTCCTGACATCGACAGATACCGTGGGCAATCTGGCCGGCATCCCGGTCGTGGCACCATTGGTCAATGCGGTGAATAAACTCCCGCCAGCGCGAAAGCTCCTGCAGAAGACAGTTGGTATTCATGCGAACGCAGTGCTACCGGAGTTTCATGCGAATTCGGCCAGGGATGCGTTTACGCCAGCGTCGGTGACAGAGGTGAAATCGGATAATGTCACGCGGGGTCGTGTTGCAATATTTACCACGTGTTATGGCAATCGCAATGATCCGGCGCTGGTTGCAGATATGGCTGCGGTGTTCCAGCATAACGGCATTCCGGTGCGACTCGTGGCAAAAGAGAAATGTTGTGGCATGCCGAAGCTGGAACTGGGCGACCTGGAAACCGTTGAGCAGCACAAGAATTATAATGTCGGTGAAATGCTGGCCGTTATCGATGCGGGCTGGGACATCATCGCACCGATTCCATCGTGCGTTTTAATGTTCAAGCAGGAATTGCCGCTGTTATTTCCGGAAGATGACGACGTTAAACGGGTCCAGCGATCGATCTACGATCCGTTTGAGTATTTGATGCACCGGCACAAGGCCGGTTTATTGAATACGGACTTCAAACAGCAGCTTGGCAAAGTGGCCTATCATGTACCGTGTCATCAACGGGTGCAGAACATTGGCATGAAGACGCGTGATATTCTGCAGCTGATCCCGGATACGGAGTTCGAGATCATTGAACGTTGTTCCGGTCATGACGGAACCTATGCAGTGAAAAGCGAATACCATGAAATTTCAATGAAAATCTGCCGGCCAGTCACGAATAAAGTCGAAAAGTTTCAACCGGATCATTATGTCAGTGATTGCCCGATGGCTGGTCATCAAATTCACAATGGCATGAAAGACAGCAGCATGCAGGCAGAAAGTCCGTTCGCGTTGCTGCGTCATGCCTACAACATCTAGATAGTAATAATGGAAAAACTTTCAATTGAACAGCTGCATACGCTCGAGGCCTACGATCGTATGCGTTCTGACTTTCGCCAACAGGTCATGCAGCATAAACAGCACCGGCGGTTGCCAATCGGGCCGGATGCGGCGTTATATTTTGAAGACCGTATGACGATGCATTACCAGGTGCAGGAAATGTTACGTGCCGAACGTATCTTTAATGAAACTGAAATCCGGGACGAGCTCGACGCGTACAATCCGTTGATTCCGGACGGTAAAAATCTGAAGGCCACGTTTATGATGGAAATCGATGATCCGGCTGAACGCAAACAAAAACTGGCAAAATTAATTGGTGTTGAAGCGGCCATCTGGCTGCGTGTGCAAGGTCATGAAGTCATTCGCCCGGTCGCAAACGAGGACCTGGTTGAAAGAACATCGGAAGACAAAACCTCGTCGGTACATTTTCTCCGTTTTGAATTTAGCGACGCCATGATTGCTGATTTGAAAAATAATGCAGAACTGTCAGCCGGTATCGATCACGCAGAATATCAGCATACGGTCTCACCGGTACCGAAAGCGATCCAAACGTCATTGTTAAACGATTTCGATTAAGTTTGTTTTTACGGCGAGACGCCGTATCATTCGTCCACGTTTCTTTTTACCATTTCCGGATAATCCTTGGCTAAAGATTACGACGCCGCCGATATTGAAGTTCTGACCGGGCTTGAACCGGTTCGCAAGCGGCCTGGCATGTATACCGATACGACGCGCCCGAATCACCTGGTGCAGGAAGTTGTCGACAACAGCGTTGACGAAGCCATCATCGGTCACGCCAGCAAGATCGAAGTCACACTGCACAAGGATGGCTCGGTGACTGTTGCAGATGATGGCCGTGGTATGCCGGTCGATCTGCACCCGGAGGAAAAAGTGCCGGGTGTCGAGGTAATCCTGACGCGCTTGCATGCCGGCGGCAAGTTTTCCAATAAAAATTACCGCTTCTCCGGTGGCCTGCATGGTGTCGGTGTGTCAGTTGTGAACGCACTGTCAAAACACCTGGAAGTCTGGATCAAACGCGATGGCAAGGAATACAACATGGCGTTCGCGAACGGTGAAAAGAGTTCGGATCTGGAAGTCACAGGAGAAGTCGGCAAGCGCAATACCGGCACAACGCTTAAATTCTGGCCCGACCCGAAATATTTCGATTCGGTCCAGTTTTCATTAGCAAAATTAAAACACCTGCTGCGCGCGAAAGCCGTGCTTGCTCCCGGACTGCTCGTCAAGTTGCACGACGAGAAAACCAAAGAAAAACTCGAATGGTGTTACCAGGATGGATTGCACAGTTATTTAAAAGATTCGTTACAAGGAGTTGAACTGTTACCGGTAGAACCGTTTACCGGCACCATGCAGGGTAATAACGAGGCAGTCGACTGGGCGATTCATTGGCTACCGGAAGAAGGCGAGTTAATTACCGAGAGTTATGTCAACCTGGTGCCAACGACACAGGGTGGCACCCATGTGAACGGCTTACGCCAGGGACTGCTCGATGCATTGCGGGAATTCTGTGAGGCACGCAACCTGTTACCACGTGGTGTCAAACTGAGTGCCGAGGATGTCTGGGATCGCTGTGCCTACCTGTTATCAGTCAAACTGGATGATCCACAGTTTGCCGGTCAAACCAAAGAGAGACTGTCTTCCAGGGAATGCGCTGCATTTGTTTCCGGTGTCGTCCGGGACAGTTTCAGTCATTGGTTGCATCAACATGTGGAGAGCGGCGAGCGCATCGCTGAACTGGCAATCGGCCACGCACAAAAACGATTACAGGCCAGTAAAAAAATCGTCCGTAAAAAAGTCACCGGTGGTCCTGCCTTGCCCGGCAAGTTAACCGACTGCACGCAACAGGATGTCAGTGTGACTGAATTATTCCTGGTGGAAGGCGATTCCGCGGGAGGCTCGGCGAAGCAGGCGCGTGACCGTGACTTCCAGGCAGTATTGCCGCTGCGTGGAAAAATTCTGAATACCTGGGAAGTCTCGTCCAACGAGGTGCTCGCATCGAAAGAGGTACACGATATTTCTGTTGCCATTGGTGTGGACCCGGGCAGCGCAGACCTCGCCGGTTTACGTTATGGCAAGATCTGCATACTTGCCGATGCCGATTCCGACGGTTTACATATCGCGACATTATTATGTGCCTTGTTTCTGAAACATTATCGCCCGCTGATCGAACAGGGACATCTGTATGTCGCCATGCCACCGCTGTATCGAATTGATGTCGGCAAGGACGTGTATTACGCACTGGATGATTCGGAAAAACAGGGTGTGCTTGATCAAATCGCTGCAGAAAAGAAAAAAGGCAAGGTTAACGTGCAACGTTTCAAAGGTCTGGGAGAAATGAATCCTGCCCAGTTACGGGAAACAACAATGGCGCCGGATACCCGCAACCTGGTACGACTGGAGTTGCAACAGGCAAACAAGGCCGAAAAGATTCTTGATATGTTACTGGCAAAAAAACGCGCTGCCGATCGAAAAAGCTGGCTGGAATCAAAAGGGGATCTGGCAACCATTGCCTGAAGATTTGGTTCGGGCCAGCAACGTCCATCACGTAAACCCAGCCTGTCTGCACACATTCTGCGGATGGACGTGCCGGCTCGATAAACACTACCGAGCAAACGCTATGCCAGCTTGAAAATGTACCGTTTTACAAGGCTTTCAGGTTGGTTGCATCTGGAAAAGATGTATTTCTTGCGGTAAACATGTCGGGCTATGGCGACGCATTTTACTGTATAACTTACCTTGTCTCTGCGTATAACAGGCCACCATTATGAATGAAACAATGAATATGGAATTTAATCCGATCCAGCAACAGGCGATCAGTGATTTTACCGAGAGCGCGTATCTGGATTACTCAATGTACGTCATCCTTGACCGTGCATTGCCACACATTGGCGACGGATTAAAACCGGTGCAACGTCGCATTATCTATGCGATGTCTGAACTTGGCCTCAAAGCCGCCGCCAAGTTTAAAAAGTCCGCGCGTACTGTCGGTGATGTGATTGGCAAATTTCATCCACATGGCGATTCGGCCTGCTATGAAGCGATGGTATTAATGGCGCAGTCATTCAGTTATCGCTATCCGTTGATCGACGGACAGGGCAACTGGGGATCAATCGATGATCCCAAATCGTTTGCGGCGATGCGCTACACCGAATCGCGTTTAACCGGATACTCGGAGTTGCTGCTTGGCGAGTTGGGCGATGGCACGGTTGACTGGGTTCCCAATTTTGATGGCACGTTACAGGAACCAAAAACATTACCGGCACGCCTGCCGAATGTGTTGTTAAACGGTGCTACCGGTATTGCCGTGGGTATGGCAACGGATATTCCGCCGCATAATTTACGCGAGGTGGCAACGGCCTGCGTACGGCTGCTGGACGCGCCCAAAACCAGTGTTGAGCAACTGTGCGAACACGTGCTGGCACCTGACTTTCCAACGGATGCAGAAATCATTACGCCACGGCAGGATATTCTCGACCTGTATAAAACCGGTAATGGTACGCTGAAGATGCGTGCCAGCTGGACTAAAGAAGATGGGAACATTGTTATCACTGCATTACCGCACCAGGCGTCGGGCAGTCGAATTCTCGAACAGATTGCAGCGCAGATGAACGCAAAAAAACTGCCGATGCTGGAAGACCTGCGTGACGAGTCCGACCATGAGTTCCCAGTACGTTTGATCCTGGTGCCACGTTCCAACCGTGTGGGTCTTGACGAGTTAATGTCACACCTGTTCGCCACGACCGACCTGGAAAGAAATTACCGGGTCAACCTGAATGTCATTGGCATCAACGGCAAACCACAGGTAAAAGACCTGCGTACGATATTAAAGGAATGGCTGGAATACCGTACACACACAGTGCGTCGCCGTTTGCAATATCGTCTCGACAAGGTGTTAGCCCGTATCCATGTGCTCGAGGGATTATTGATCGCCTACCTGAATATCGATGAAGTCATTCAGATTATTCGTGAGCAGGACAAACCCAAACCGGTGTTGATAAAACGCTTTAAGTTAAGCGATGAACAGGCAGAAGCGATCCTTGAATTAAAGCTGCGTCACCTGGCGAAACTGGAAGAGATGCGGATCAAGGGTGAGGTCGATGAACTGTCAGCCGAGCGTGACACGCTGAGCAAGACACTGAAATCTGCCCAGCGATTGAAGACATTAATCAAGAAAGAAATCATTACCGATGCTGAAGCTTACGGTGATGAACGCCGATCAAAACTGGTCGAGCGTACTGAAGCCAAAGCCATTGATGAGAAGGCACTGATGCCGACTGAGCCGGTGACAGTCGTGCTGTCGGAAAAAGGCTGGATCCGGTCAGCAAAAGGCCATGATATTGATCCGTCGTCATTAAGTTATCGCACTGGTGATGCCTGCCGGCAGGCGACCCGCGGTCGCAGTAATCAAACCGCTATCCTGCTTGATTCAACCGGTCGCAGCTACAGCTTGCCGGTGCATAATTTGCCTTCGGCCAGAAGTCACGGCGAACCAGTCAGTAGTCGGGTGTCACCACCGGAAGGCGCAACATTTGCAGGCGTCATGCTGGGCGAAAAAGACGATGTCTTTTTACTCGGTTCCGATGCCGGGTACGCGTTTATCGCCAGTGTTGAAGACATGCAAACGAAAAATAAAAACGGCAAGGCGTTACTGAATCTTCCGAAAGGTGCACAGGTATTGCGCCCGTGCCGGATTACTGACACAGATAATCAGTGGCTTGCCGCAGTAACAACCAGTGGTCGATTGTTAATGTTCGCGGTCAACGAAATGCCGCGCTTGCCGAAAGGCAAAGGGATGAAATTCATGCAGATCCCGCCAGCGAAACTGAAGGCACGGGAAGAATACGTGGTGGCGTTTTGTGTGCTGGAGCAGGATGAAAATCTGTTGATCAGGTCGGGCCAACGAACACTGACTTTGAAACCGAAAGACTACGAACATTACATAGGTGAACGGGCCCGGCGTGGTAATGTCTTGCCGCGCGGATTTCGTAACGTCGTCGATATTTATCCCGGGGCAGAAGAATAGGCGAAAAAAAATGCCGAACTCAGGTTCGGCATCGAATTAGGAACGGATGTGGGGGAAGGAGGATACACGCCGTTCTGATACTGTTATCGGCGTGGTTATCCGGGACTTTAGCTGTTTTTAAGGTTTTTACTCAGGGGAACGGGCCGGGTTTCTACGCAACCGGTTGTTTCGATGGCAAGCCGTCGATCTCTCGTACCAGTTTAGGTACGAGGTAGCCTGGCAGGCAGTTGCGCAGTTCCTCCAGGATCGTTTTCGCTCGCGTTTCGTCGACATAAAAGTGAGCCGCGCCGGCAACCGGGTCCAGCAGGTGTAGATAATAAGGCAGGACACGATTTGCAAATAATCGCTTGCTGAGATTTGCCAGTATGTCCGGCTCGTCATTGATCCCTTTTAGCAATACGGACTGGTTCAGCAATGAATGCGCTGACTCGTGCAACTGTGACAGGGCCTGTTCTGACGGCTTCGAGAGTTCGTTGGCGTGATTCACATGAATAACAATACAGACCTGCAAACGCGACTGTTGCAGCAGTTTAAGAAATTTGTCGGTGATACGTTCCGGCAGGACAACCGGGATTCGAGTATGGATTCTCAGTCGATGTATGTGTGGTATGGCTTCAATGCCGCGTATCAGGCTGCTTAATATTGCATCGCTCAGGGTTAACGGATCACCACCACTGAATATCACCTCTTCGATATCAGCGGAAGCTTCAAGATAATTCAGTGTTTCAGGCCAGTGCGTGTGCAGCGGATTCGCTTCGGCATAATCAAAATGTCGCCGAAAACAATACCGACAGTGTATTGCACAAGCACCGGTCAACAGCAAAAGTACACGCCCCTGGTACTTGTGTAATACGCCGGGAGTCGGCTGGCAGGCCTGTTCGTTTAACGGGTCTTCAGAATACCCGTCTACCCCGGTTGTCTCCTCCAGGACGGGCAGGACCTGTTTCAGTAACGGGTCATCATTATCTTCGGGGTTTATCTGTCGAAGAAAGGGCAGCGGGATACGCATATTGAATAGTGCATCTGCTGTTTTCTCATAGGACTGGCCGGCTGCCGGAATAGCATCCAGTTCCGCCAGTGTTGTTGCGGAATTTCGGTATTGTGTCTGCCAGTTCATGCGCTGCAATATTCCGGTTAAAACCGGTATGATAGCGTCTTTTCTGAATCCGCGACCATAACAAACAAGGGGAGTCCATGGCGACGTACAGCACGAACGAATTTAAATCCGGCCTGAAAATCATGCTGGATAATGATCCCTGTTCAATCGTTGAAAACGAATTTGTAAAACCGGGCAAGGGGCAGGCGTTTAATCGCGTCAAGATTCGTAACCTTAAAACCGGCCGGGTACTGGAGAAAACTTTCAAATCCGGCGAAAGTGTCGAAGCTGCCGATGTGCTCGATATCGAACTGCAATATCTTTATTCAGACGGCGATATCTGGCACTTCATGGATCAATCCAGTTATGAACAATACGAGGCTGGCGAAGCAGTCATGGCCGATGCCGCGCAGTGGGTGAAGGGCGAAGAGCTTTGCATCGTTACGCTCTGGAATGGATCACCGATCAGTGTTATGCCACCCAACTTCGTGTTTCTTGAAATCAGTGAGACTGACCCGGGCGTGCGTGGCGATACCGCGACCGGTGGTACCAAACCGGCAACACTGGAGACCGGGGCGGTTGTGAAAGTGCCCTTGTTTATTGAAACCGGCGAAGTGTTAAAGATCGATACGCGGACCGGCGAATATGTCGGTCGCGCGAAAGACAGTTAATCAGGCTATGACAGCCAGTTTCCTGAATCAACATCCGGAAACCAGCATAATGAATATGCTGTCCGAGCGGGCACAGTTATATCGCTGCATTCGCGAGTTCATGCATGCACGCAATATTCTCGAGGTAGAGACACCGTATTTATCAACGTCAGCAACGACCGATCCAAACCTGCATTCGCTACAGACAACGTTACAGCTGCCCGACGGGCAAAGCCGGAACCTGTTTCTACATACGTCGCCGGAACTGACCATGAAGCGGATACTGGCTGCCGATCACACGTCTATATATCAAATTGCCAAAGTATTTCGCGACCAAGAAATCGGTTCCCTGCATCAACCGGAATTTTCCATGCTGGAGTGGTACCGGGTCGGTTATGACACCAATAGACTGATGGATGAGATCAATGATTTGTTGTCTGTGTTGCATTTACCCGTCGCAGATAAAATCTCGTATCAGGATTTTTTTCTTTCGCATTTCAACGTGAATCCACATCAATGCGATGTGTCGACCCTTGAGCAACTTGCCAGTCGTCATGGTTTTGTATCGCAGCAACCGGATCGGAGCCTGTTACTCGATTTTTTAATCAGCCATGTTATTAAAGAGAAAGGCAGTCTGCCACGATCGTTTTTCATCTATGATTATCCGGTCTGTCAGTCGGCACTGGCAAAAATAAAAATCGGCGATGTGGACGTAGCTGATCGATTTGAATTATTCATCAATGGTATTGAGATTGCGAACGGCTTTAATGAACTGAATAACAGTGCTGAACAACGCCTGCGTTTTCAGAATGAAAACGCCTGGAGGAAAGACAATGGCTTGCCCGTCGTCAATATTGATCATGCATTTCTCGATTCATTGAACGAAATGCCGGACTGCGCCGGCGTCGCTGTTGGCCTTGATCGTTTGCTAGTGTGCTTGACCGGACAGGAATGTCTGTCTGATGTCCTCCGTTTCCCGGTAAGTGACTGATGGCTATTTTTTCTATTGATAAATTAACAGATGAAGCACGTCGACTCGCCGTCGAATATCGAAACGCGACCGGTAAAACGTTGCCGGTTACCGCCGAGATCGCGATCAACGATGCTATCAAGTTATTAAACCTGGGGAAAAACGATACCGGAGAGGCCGGATATGATGCTGTTTATAAAACAGCAGATGATGATTTCAAGGTACAAATCAAGGGGCGAGCAATTTTTAAACCACAGGGCGGTTATCGAATCGGACAGTTAAAAATGGATCAGAAGTGGGATGCAATTGTTCTTGTGATTATGAACGACCAGTTTGAATCCGAGGAAATCTACCTGTGTCATCGCGACCAGATTAATGAACATCTGCAGGATAACGAGTCGAATCGTAAGGGCGCGATGACCGTCGCACGATTCCGGATTATTGGTACGCTGGTCTGGAGCAAGGCAAATGGACTTGAAGACGATGGCTATTGGTCGAATCGGAAATAGTTTAACCTGACGTGTATGCATCGCCGTCTGACATTCTCGCCGATGATGGACCTCTCGCAGAATTCATCGAGGACTACCGTCCGCGCGCGATGCAACTGCAAATGGCAGAACGCATTGCCGAGGCACTCAATCATCAGGAATCGCTAATCTGCGAAGCCGGTACCGGTACCGGCAAGACCTTTGCCTATCTGATCCCCGCGTTATTATCCGGTCAAAAAATCATCGTCTCGACCGGAACAAAACATTTACAGGATCAAATTTTCTCAAAGGATTTGCCGATCGTGTTACGTGCAACCGGTCGTCATGCCAATGTTACCGTTCTGAAAGGCCGGAATAATTATTTATGTCTGCATAAATATAAGGCAATAGAAGCTAACCCGTTACAAGGCCCGTTGATGGATGAGCTTGCCGGTATTGCCAACTGGATAGCAGATACAAACACCGGCGACCTGAATGAAGTGTTGTCAGAAAAATCTTTTTTACGTGAGCAAATCACCGCAACCACGGATCAATGTCTGGGACAGGAATGTGATTATTATGACAAATGTCATGTGCTGAAAGCGCGCAAACGTGCACAGGATGCCGACATTGTCATAGTCAATCATTCCTTGTTGTTATCTGACATGGTCTTAAAAGAAACCGGGTTTGGTGAACTGCTGCCCAACATTGACTGCATTATATTTGATGAGGCACATCAATTATCGGATCAGGCTTCGCAATTTTTCGGTATCACAGTTTCCAGCCGCCAGATATTCGAGTTGATAGCGGATGCTGAAAAAGCCTATAGAGATGAGGCGGCCGATGCCCCGGGACTCATTGATCAGTTAAGAAAGCTGGAACAGTGTAACTATGATACGCGTCGGCAATGGCCTAAATATGATCAGAGAATAGAATGGAGCGAGTTGCTTAAAAATCAGGCAGGCATGTCGAAACTGCATGAACTCGAAACCGAACTGGAAAACAGTTATGCCTATCTGGGCACTTTGGCCGAACGCGGCAAGGAGCTGGAAAACTGTTGTCGAAGACTGCTGGCGATTATGAATCGTGTACAGGATTTTCTTCATGATGAAGAACACAAGATGGTCTGTTGGCTTGAATGTCGCGGTCGAGGCTTTCTGTTACATCAGACCCCGCTGAATATAGCGGAAGCGTTTCAGTCCCGATTAAAACATTATGATTGCATCACGATTTACACGTCTGCCACATTAACCGTGAATAACCGTTTTGATCATTTTGTGGGTCAGCTGGGGCTGGATAATATGGATGCCGAATCCTGGCCGAGTCCCTACAATTACGGGACTCAATCGCTGCTTTATTTGCCAACGGGCATGCCGCAACCTGGGGAAAGAGACTACACGCAAGCCGTGATTGAAAAATCGATTCCGGCGCTGGAGGCGAGTCAGGGCAGGGCATTTTTATTATTCACCAGTCACCGGGCGTTGAACCTGGCCGCTGAAATGTTAAAGAACAAGCTGCCATATCAATTGCTGATCCAGGGACAACAATCGCGTAATGAAATCATCGATACGTTTCGTGCGGACGAACATTCTATCCTGCTCGGAACGAACAGTTTCTGGGAAGGCGTCGATGTCAAAGGTACAGCATTATCATGTGTGATTATAGATAAACTGCCATTCGCTGCACCGGATGATCCGGTGCTCAAGGCAAGAGCAGAGAAAATGGAGGAGGCCGGCCAGAACCCGTTTATGCAATTTCAGGTGCCTTTGGCCGTGATTCAACTAAGACAGGGCATCGGTCGCCTGATCCGTGACGAACAGGATCGAGGTGTGTTAATGATCTGTGATCCAAGATTGACCGGGAAATCTTATGGCAGGGTCTTTTTAAACAGTCTGCCGACGATGAAAAAAACCAGAGAGCTTGAAGAGGTTCTGGATTTTTTCAGATAATAATGCGGGTTGCTCAGGAAATTAAAACTCGAGATGTTTTGGTGTTCTCGGAAATGGAATCACATCCCGTATGTTTGTCACCCCGGTCACCAACATCAATAGCCGTTCAAATCCGAGACCAAAGCCGGCATGCGGCACGCTACCGTATTTGCGTGTGTCCAGGTACCACCAGTAATCTTTTTCATCAAACCCGAGATCGTTAATCCGTTGCTTTAACACATCGTAACGTTCTTCACGCTGACTGCCGCCAATGATTTCGCCGATTGCCGGTACGAGTATGTCCATGGCGGCAACGGTTTTATTGTCGTCATTCATACGCATGTAAAACGCCTTGATATCTTTCGGATAGTCATAAACGATGACCGGTTGTTTGAAATGCTGTTCTGTCAAAAAGCGTTCGTGTTCGGATTGCAGGTCATGACCCCATTCCGGTTCGTATTCAAAATTTTGCTTCGACTTTTGTAAAATCTCCACGGCCTCGGTATAGGGCAGGCGAATAAAATCGTTATCGATAATGTTGTTCAGTGTCGACATCAGGTTCTTGTCGACAAACCGGGCAAATAAATCCAGGTCTTCCGCGCATTGTTCCAGCGTATGGCGTACAAGATATTGGATCATCGATTGCCCCAGTTCCATGTCATCATAAATATCGGCAAACGCCATCTCCGGTTCTATCATCCAGAACTCGGCCATATGTCGTGATGTATTCGAATTCTCGGAACGAAACGTCGGGCCAAACGTATAAACCTTGCCAAGGCTTAGACAATAGGTCTCAACGGAAAGTTGGCCGGACACCGTCAGGTTTGCCTCCTTGCCAAAAAAGTCCTGTTCGTAATCGATCTTTCCGTCTTTTTGCGGCACGTTTTTTAAATCAAACGTGGTGACCTTGAACATCTCGCCCGCACCTTCACAATCCGAGCCGGTAATGATCGGCGTATGAATCCAGTGAAAACCGCGTTCATGAAAAAAACGGTGGATTGCCTGCGACAGGCTGGCACGAATGCGAGCGATGGCGCCATATTTGTTTGTGCGTGGTCGCAAGTGTGCAATTGTGCGCAGATATTCATCTGTATGACGCTTCTTTTGCAGCGGATAATCATCCGGCGCTGTACCGATCAGGGTGAGAACGTCAGCCCGGATCTCCCAGTTTTGGCCTTTGCCGGGTGATTCAATCAAGGAACCTTTGATAGTGACCGAGGCACCGGTCGTGATTTGTTTGATTTGATCGTAACCCGGTTTGTCTGCATCGATGACTGCCTGAATGTTTGCCAGGCAAGTGCCATCATTGATCTCCAGAAATGAAAATTCCTTTGCTTCTCGCCTGGTTCGAACCCAGCCACTGACTGTAATGTTTTCAATTCCTGTATCCGAGTGCAGTAGTTGTGAGACTGAGTGTGTGGATTTCATATTGTTTCCTGTTATTTTTTTATCGCCAGCGTCAGGCCGTCGGCAACGGGCAAGACATTGAGCTCAATACGATCATCATTTAACCGGTTTTTATTAAATTGTCGAATCGCCACCGTGTCATCGTCACTGTTGTTTTTATCGATAACGCTACCATTCCACAATACATTGTCGACCATAATCAGGCCGCCTTGTCTGATCAGTGGCAAGCCCAGTTCGTAGTATTGTTCGTACTCGGTTTTTTCTGCATCGATGAACATCGCATCAAAACTAATCAACTGGTCTGTAGCATTCATTGCTTGTAGCGTCTCGATAGCCGGTGCAAGTTTCAATTCTATTTTGTGAGCAACGCCGGCTTCTTGCCAGTATGATTGCGCGATCTTGCTGGTATCAGGATTGACATCGCAGGTGATCAGCCTGCCGTCATCCGGCAATGCCATTGCCATGCAGATTGAACTGTAACCGGTAAACGTGCCGATCTCGATTACCTGTCTGGCCTGCATTAACTTCAATATGGAATACATGAACTGACCTTGCTCGGGCGCAATTTGCATACGCGACATCGGCATTTTCCCGGTTTCCACGCGTAATTGTCCGAGCACCGGATGTTCCCGGAGTGAAATCGACAATAAATAGTTATACAGTTCGGGATCAAGCCCTATCGATTTGTTTGTCATACAAGTTTCTGTGGTCCAGGAGAATGAGTGAACCCGATTCTAAATCAGATACATCGACGACGGGAATCGTTCAGATAACCGATACGCATATTGGCGCGTCGGCGGATTTCACCTTTGACGCAGTTAATACCTTACAGAGCCTGGCGACAGTTATAGATCTCATCCTGAACCAGCGAACGCCGGATTGTGTTCTTGTTACCGGTGACCTGGTACATACGCCCGAGCCGCGTGCCTATGAATTATTACTGGAGCAGCTTCTGCGTTTTCCATGTCCCGTCTATTGCTTGCCTGGCAATCACGATGACCCGGCTGTCATGCATGCCAGGTTGAATCATAAACACGTCAGCACAAAAAAAATAATCCGAACCGGCGATTGGCAGATTCTTATGCTGGATTCACACAAACCTGATACGCACGCGGGATACTTATCTGCCTCTGAACTCGACTGGCTGGCAACATCATTGGAATCCTCCGACCTTTCCACGCTGGTTGCCATTCATCACCCGGTAATGAGTATCGGCAGCCCGTGGATGGATGCGATGGGACTGGAAAATGCCGGGGAATTTCACCGCGTGCTTGCCGGGCAGCCGCAGGTAAAGGCGGTCATCTGCGGCCACATTCATCAGGATTTCCAGCATGATTCTTCAGAATTTCAGTTTCTCGGCTGTCCGTCCACGTGTGTGCAGTTCAAACCCGGCGTGGATGAATATCAGGCAGACGTCTTGAAACCGGGTTTCCGGCTGCTGCAGTTAGGCGAGAAAGGCCGAATCCTCACGGAAATATTCCGTGTAACTTCTTGAATAACTTGAATAAAAATAAATTATTGCAGTGCAGTAATTTGTGCTAGAATTTTGACTACTAAAAAATTAATTCGGGAATAAGTCTATGAAAATTCAAGATAAAGTAGCAATCGTTACCGGAGGCGCCAGTGGTATAGGTCGTGCGGTGTCTTTTCAATTGGCTCAACTCGGCGTCAAGAAAGTCGCGCTGGTTGATATGACAGAAGTGGTCCACGAGGCTGCTGCCGAGATTAATAAAGAGAGCAAGTCGGATGTTGCTGTTGCCTACCAGGGCGATACAACGGACGCTGAATTCCGCAAGCAGGTATTCACGGATCTACAGGAAAAATACGGTATCGTTCAGATATGCATCCCGGCGGCGGGTATTACCCGTGACGCACTCGCAGTACGCATCGATAAGGAAACCGGTAAAGCCAAAATCTATGAGCAGGAAAAATTCGAACAAGTCGTCGCGGTTAACCTGATTGCCCCCGTGTACTGGGCAATGGAAATGATCGCGAACATTGCCGAAGACCGAAACAGGAACAGCCTGAAAAAGTGGCATCCGGACGAAGGCGTGCAGGGCACGATCATCTTTATCGGATCCATCTCATCGCAGGGTAACAAGGGACAGGTTTCCTATGCTTCAACCAAGGCCGGCCTCGAAGGTGCTGCCGCCACCCTGACCAAAGAGGCCATTTTTCACGGTGTACGTTGTGGTGTCATCCATCCGGGATTCACGGATACGCCAATGGTCCGTGCCCTGGGCGAAGAATACATCTCAAAGAACATTCTGCCTGATACCCAGTTGGGTCGATTGATTCGACCGATGGAAATCGCCGACGCCATTTGTTTCATGATATCGAACTCGGCCGTCAGTGGTGAGTTGTGGGCAGACGCAGGCTGGCATCCAACGCCGGCTTAAATCCGTCAATCGAAACTGGTAAAACCGGGCATTGCAAAATGACCCGGTTTTTTTTCGTCAGGGGCATGCTGGTATCCGCACTAAGCTAATGACAAATTGTTCTAAGCCGGAGTGGTATATGCAGATGAAAACTCTATAATTTCCAGCCCGACATGAGAGAACACTATGCTGGAACTTGAAAACATCAATCAGGAACTGTCCGGCAAGACACCGGAGCAGATCATCGAGTGGGCCCTGGGCCTGAACAAACGCACGATTGTGACCACTACATTCGGGCCGTTTTCATCGGTCATCCTGCACATGGTTACCCGAAAACAGGCAGACGTGCCCGTGGTCTGGATCGATTCAGGATTTAATACCCAGGAAACCTACGCGACTGCAGAAAAGATCATGAGTGAACTGAATCTGAATATGCATATCTTTACGCCCAGGCTGACAAAGGCACGTAATGATGCATTCAAGTATGGTGTGCCCGAGGTGAATTCAGATGAGCACAGGTTGTTCACCTGGGAAGTCAAACTGGAACCGTTTGACAGGGTGGTGAAGACACTGCAACCGGAAGTATGGCTTACCGCGATACGTAAAGATGAAACGGATTTCAGGAAGACACTTGATATCGTCAGTCCGGGACCGAATGGTATTTACAAGGTTGCTCCCCTGTTTCACTGGACCGAGCTCGATATGGAAGAATACCTGTATGAGCATGGTTTGCCACAGAACGATCATTATTTTGATCCGACGAAAGGTGAGCAAGGCCGCGAGTGTGGCCTGCAAATGTTGAACTGATTATTCGGGCTTCGACTGAAGCCCGAATTTTCATTGCATAAAAGGCTATCTAGCTGGCCTCGCCTTTATTGGCGGCATCTTTAAATCGATTTTTGCGTTGTTCCCAACGTTGCTCGCGTTTTTCCATGCGTTGTTTATGCATTTCATCAAACGTGGCCAGTTGTTCTTCGGATAACACATTGCTGAGTTGCGACCGGGTTTCGTGGTGAAGCTCGGCCATTTTATCTTTCATCTCCGCATGATGTTGTTTAAAGAACGCCTTACGCTTGTCTTTCTGTGCCTGCATGATCTCACTGACAGCCGTGGATTGTTGTTCATTCAACTGTAACTTCTCGGCCATCTTTTCGCCTTTATTGCAGCGTTCACCATCGTGAGCAAACAGCAGGGGCGCGGTCAATCCCAATGTCAGTAATAAAATCAGTTTTTTCATTATTTTCTCCAATTTATTCAGTGTCAGGAGGTATAACGCGGAATCGGCACAGTCGTTGACAGGCACGGAAAAAAAGGTTGTAACTAATTGTAATTTAAAAAGATTAATTTGATATTTTATAAATATTCTAATCAAAACCAGCTAAGTCATTGAAAAATAATTTAACTTTAATTATCACAGGACTAATATAATGATTATGGATAGTGTTTTAACCGTTTTCAGCAATGAAACTGATTAGACTGATCGCCCTGTTGTTATTCGTTTTCAATCTACAGGCGTGCGCTCCTATATCTGCGGTCGGCGCCATTGGCAGTACAATAACCAATGCGGCGTACAACGAGGCCGAGCGACGCAATAAATCTTCGTACGTCAGTCCGGAGCAACGGCGTCTGGAAATTGCCAGGGCCAACCTGAAACTTGGCATTGCCTACATGCAAAACGGCCAACTGGACAAGGCATTCGAGAAACTGGATCGTGGCATGCTGGCGAAACGTGATTACGCACCGCTGCACAATGCCATGGGTTTGTTACACAGTCGCATGGGTCAGGATGAAATGGCTGAACGTTACTTTCACACGGCCATCGACCTGGAGCCGGATAACTCTTCGTTTAAAAACAATTACGGCTTGTTTTTATGTCAACACCAGCGTTATGACGAGGCCGATGATATATTCACTCAGGCAGCCGAAAACCCTCTCTATGCAACACCGGAAATCGCGCTGACCAATGCCGGCACCTGCGCCAAGTCAAATGGGGACATATCACAGGCAGAAATCTATTTCGATCAGGCGATCAGGCAAAATGCGAATGTGTCGCAGGCCCTGATACAAATGACCGAGATTAAATACGATCGTGGCGAATACGACTCGGCACATTTTTACCTGGAACGTTATAAGTCTATCAGCAACCACACACCGAAAAGTCTCTGGCTGGGCGTAAAAATTTCCGAGCAACTGGGTAATCGTGATGACGCATCCAGCTATGCCTTGTTATTAAAGAACAGGTTTCCTGACACTGACGAGGCAGCATTATTGCAGTCAGGCATCTAGCCCGGTAGTGTACTTAAAAATATGCACATCCCTGTGCATTCAGGGAGTCCAACTAGAGGAGGAGGACACGGAGATAATCTGGCGTTATTTCTAGTTCCAGCTTTGCATTTTGATTTTCCAGCTACCGTCTTTCTGCAGTTCAAGCACATTGCTGATGTTGCCTGACATCAGGAAGTGGTTACCATCTGTGGCAAAACGGGTGGCTTCCCACAAGGCAGATTGATACGCGGTTTTACCGTCGATACGAAGAGCCACCGGATAGACGGCGTAGTCTTTGACGCCAGCACCTTCCAGCATTCTCCAGTAGGACTCGATATCTGTCGGCTTAGACAGGATCTCACTACTCGGCGGCATCATGATTGCGTCTTCTGTATAGAGCCTGGAGATTGACTCAATCTTGCCGGCATTAAGTTGCTCAACCCAACGTTGGCTGATTTCCAATGCCGCCGTCTCATCAATCGGTGTAGCGCTACTTGCGGTTGTCGAAAAAGAAAAAATTGTAAACAAAATCAATTTTTTACGAATGTTCATAGTTATACCTCAACGAATACAAATGTGGGTAATCCGCAAAATAGATCATTATGTTGAACTCATATATTGCGTTGCAACAAAATATAGTGTTGTTGTAGACTGTTTACAATAATGAATTATGAGACTTTTAATTTCTTAAAAAGAAACAATAGGGCGGGATGATATGGACAGATTAACTGGAATGAATGTGTTCGCTGCCGTAGCCAGGTTGGGCAGTTATTCTGCTGCTGCGAATGAATTAGGCATTTCGCGCGCAATGGCATCCAAACACATAAATGAACTCGAGCAGAAACTCGGAGCACGGTTATTGAATCGCACCACGCGCCAGTTGAGTCTGACCGAGGTAGGTCGGGATTATTATGAGCGCGTTAAAAATATTCTTACCGATATTGAAGAAGCCGAACTATCGATCAATGAATTACAGCTACAACCGGTTGGCACGTTAAAAGTGCTGGCGCCTCCATCGTTTGGCAATTTTCACCTGTCGCGTGCGATCTCCGGTTATCAACTGAAATATCCTGCAGTGCGGATAGAATTAATCCTGACCGAACGTGCGCCGGACCTGATTGAAGAGGGCGTGGATATGGCGATTCGTATCGGTCCGTTGACTGATTCCAGTATGATTGCACGCCAACTGGGTACCAGTCGTATGGTTGTCTGTGCCGCACCTGAATATCTGGACAAATTTGGCGTACCCGAAAACCCGGATGCGTTAAAAGATCATAATTGCCTGATCGTCGAGCA
>JBHIXH010000001.1:49761-142434 GCA_041984885.1 Gammaproteobacteria bacterium | reverse complement strand
GCTCGACGAACTGATGCACGGTCAAATCCAGTTCATTCGGCAACGCTTGTGCCAGTTGACTGATTCGCAGGTTGGATTTGCTGACGATCTCACCGGAGTCCGGTGTGATCTCGGCGTTGATGATCTTCAGCAGTGTTGACTTGCCGGCGCCGTTACGACCAATCAGGCAAACGCGTTCGTTCTCCTCAATACTGAGACTGGCGCCGCGTAATATCGGTTGGTCACCGTATTCGAGGCGAATATCATCAAGTGTAATTAAAGCCATGGCGGGGGCGGATTATAGCGAAAATCACCGGTATACTCAGTCGCCATGAGATTCACCCGACGTGTTTTGCAGACCTGGACGCTGGTTTTCGCCTGCCTGCTTTTCCTGGTTTCCGCCTGTAGTGATCCGGCACCGACGCTGGATCGATTGCCGGCCGATGCCACCATACTGGCTTTTGGTGACAGCCTGACACACGGCACCGGCGCCAAAAAAGGTGAAAGCTATCCTGCCGTGTTACAGGAACTGTCTGCCCGCAGCGTCATTAATGCCGGTGTGCCCGGTGAAATTTCGGAAAACGGCCTGAAGCGATTGCCGGCACTGTTGCAACAGCATCAGCCTGATTTGTTGATACTGTGTCATGGTGGCAACGATATCCTGCGCAAGAAAGACATGAAAAAAATGCAGGCGAATCTGCGCAGCATGATCCGGCTTGCCAGCGATCGGGAGATTCCGGTGGTGCTGATGGCGGTACCCAAATTTGGTTTGTTTCTGTCGGCCGCACCGGAATATGTTGAACTGGCGGAAAATGTCGAGGTGATCTTTATTGAGTCTCTGATTCCGGACATCCTCAGTGAAAAATCATTAAAGGCCGATAGCGTCCATCCGAATGCCGCGGGCTACCGGAAAATGGCCACGACAATCTACCAGTTGCTACAGGAACGCGGCGCGTTCTGACTTGCTGTTGAATTTTTAACTATGTCTGAATGGTTTGTTTATATTTTGCGTTGTGCCGATGAAAGTTTTTACACCGGAATAACCACGGATATCGATCGCCGCTTGCAGGAGCATAATGAAGGCATGCAGGGAGCGGCATATACGCGCAGCAGAAGGCCGGTCAAACTCGTTTACCGTGAACCGGCAAAGGATCGGTCCGCTGCGTTACAACGTGAACATGCAATTAGAAAGCTGAGCCGGCAGGACAAGATAGACCGGTTTGTGCTGCCTGTAACAAAGTAAAACTTCTTCTGCAGGCGATCGGCTAAAAGCAATAACAACAGCGTAACGATTGCACTATTCCAGTGTGAAATAAACGGTGGTGCCGACACCGACCGTAGATTCCAGCCAGATTTGACCGCCATAGGCAGTGATGAGTTTTTTGCAGCTGGCCAGACCAATGCCGAAGCCCTTGTAACTGCTGTCCTCATGCGCGCGTTGAAACGCGGTAAAAACACGGTCTTTGAATTCCTCGCGAATACCGATACCGTTGTCCTCGACAAAAAACCGATTCACTCCATCCACCAGCTCGTAGCCGATTTTTATACACGGTGTTCGGTCCTCATCCGCATAGTTGAGGCTGTTAGCGATCAGGTTCTGGAAGAGAACCGTCATCGCCATCGGTGAGGACGTAATAACAGGTAATCTATCGATATTGATGGTTGCGTTCGACTCGTCAAATTTATGCTGAAGGTCCTGGCAAACGTTATCTATGATGAGGTTCATGTCCACGCTTTCTTTTTCGAGATGTTTGTCGCTTCGACTGTAGGCAAGCAGCGCGTCCACAAGGCCATTCATTCTGTCCAGCGTTTTGATGAGCCGGTCGATATCAGTCTCGAAATTTTCCCTGTTCTCAACTGCACTGGCATATTTTCGAAACATCAGCTGCAGCAAAGACCGAACCGTTCTGGCCGGGCTTTTTAAGTCATGAGAAACCGTGTGCGAGAAGGCATCCAGTTGCGCGTTGATGTGTTCCAGTTCGGTATTTTTCTGTTCCAGGTTTTGCTTGTATTCCAGAAGCTGTATCTGGGTTTCTTTCATTTCCGTAATATCGACAACAGAAACGATTACCCCGGCCACCTGATTAAGACCGGGCACATAATCAGGTTCATAACTGACGCGGATGTGTCTTGCACCTGTCGCGGGGTAGTCGTAGAAACTTTCGTACGTAACATGATCACCCGCCAGGCACTTCCTGAAATTTTCTCTTATCTTTTGCAACAGCTCACCGCTGTAGACGCTGTCAATGGATCTGCCCTTGATGGATTCCGGTGTCAGCTTGTGCGAATGGGCAAACGCGTCATTGGCCGCCAGAATTTTAAAATCCGTTGAATAGTAGGCGAGCAAATCCGGCGACTTGGACGCGATCTTCTGATAGTAGAACGCGAGCTCTGCGGCATCGGACTGCGGGTGCATTGCCTTCATCGATTCAAATTCTGCTGTTTCGGCTCTGATTAATACGTCATCGACCGCGCAGGGAATATCTTGAAATCAATAAAAATCAGTAGCTTGGGGAGAAAATCAGCAGGTTAGCAGGGCCGGAACCGGCGTCGTAGGTATCGCTGAACCACACGGCGAGACCGGCGTTGGCAAAGTAGCCGCGGCGCCAATCAGCCGGATGGCTTGCGGGCGGCGATCAATTGGCCGGCCTCGATCTTTTGCCAGACCAGCAAGCCGGGCAGGTCAACGATCAGTTCGCGCAATCGCGTTGCCAGCGATACGGCCAGCGAGAAGTCCGGGGTTAAACCCAGCAGTGCCCCGAGCACCACATAACTGCCTTCCTGTATGCCGTACGCATTCGGGATGAAAAACGCGATATCACTTAACGTTGAGGTCAGGCTTTTCAACATCAAGGCTTCCACGACTGTGATCGGTTGGCCGAGCAGGTAACAGGCAAACCAGACCTCGGTCGTCTGCAGGACCAGGCCGAATGTCCGCCAGAGTATGGACCAGAAGAGAATGCGCGCGCGCGTGTATAACTGCAGTACGACGCGATCGACGGCCTCGGCATTCGTCGTGATCTCGGCCCAGCTGTCCGAGGCGACAAACTTGCCCATGAAACGTGTCATAAAGCCGGCAATGCCGGCGCGTTGCACAAAGATAAAACCGAATATAGCCGCTACCAGCGTTAAGGCACCGGCCAGCGCCGCGATCGCCAGTTCATCATCAATCGCGAGGGAAATTAATAACAGGGCGCCGATGAATGCCCAGGCGGCAACGGCCAATGCCTGAACGGTTTTATCGACGAAGACAGAGGCGGTCGCAGCTACACCGCTGCTGCCCCATAGCGTTAACAGGCGGGCCTTGATGATCTCGCCGCCAATCGTGGCAACGGGAAGCAATGTGTTAATGGCCCGACCGATCCAGATGGCCTTTAACGCATGCGAGAACGGTGGCGTGGTGTCATTAATGAATAACAGGCGCCAGGAAATAACGGCTGCAATCAGGCAGGGTAGCCAGACGACCGGCAAAATCAGTAACGTCCAGCCCGTATCGAGAAACAGATGCGCAATCTCGCGCACGCCTTGCCAGGCGATCAGACCGATAAAGATGAGCAGGCCAACAAACAGCCCGATGTAGGACAGATAACGCATTCTTGTTTAGCAGGGTTATTATTTTGGTCGCTATTCTAATCGATTTGTCCGCAGTGACTCAGCGCCTGTGAATCATATTTGATTTACGAGGGTTTTATCATGCCAGTTCTGTGAAAAATTCGTAACTACTTAATATTGAAATATTAAACCGGACTGGCTAAACTTGTATAAACCTGCGACCCAGACAGCTGATGAGACTTTCGTTTACCGGCTACCGGTATTATCAAAAGTTCGGATTGGATAAAGATCCGTTCCCGGCTGACTTCCCCCGACAGAAAGTATTCCTGACCCACGACATGATCCATTGCCTGGATCAGATCAAGGCAGCGGTCGATTCCAGTGACCAGCTGGTCGTTGCGACCGCGCCGAAGGATGCGGGCAAGTCTGTCCTGTCGCGGTACCTCGCCTATATTAAAGGCCCGAACTGGTTTGTCGGTCATGTACAGGGTCACCGTGAAATGGATCGGGAAACGCTGGCGTTTCAGATTATTCGCCAGCATTTTCCGGAACGTCAATTTGTCCAGACGCAGGCCGTGTCCCTGTTAAAGGATTTTTTACAATTGTTTGCACGCAACGGCCGTACGCCAGTTGTGATTATTGATGATGCCCACCTGCTGCCACCGGATACGTTAAGGTTTGCATTGCAACTGGCTGCCGATCGCCAACAGGATGTGCACTACCGGTTTGTCCTGTTTGCTGACGTCAACATGGATGAAAAACTGAAAGACCCGAATCTGCGCGAATTAATCCCGCAGCGTTATCATCACTTTCGATTACCGATTTTATCCCTGCAGCAAACGCACAAGTACCTGGAATATCGTCTTGGCCTGTGCGGTGAATGTATTGAAGATCCGTTTGATGATGTGGCGGTCGAGCAAATTTTTCGTGAGTCGGTGGGCTTGCCCGGTGCAATTCATGCGCCCGCCAGGCGAATCATGCAGCAATACCAGGTACAGGGTGAGTCACACAAACAGTGGCTGCGCCTTGCGGTTGCTGCCCCGCTGTGTTTACTGGTGTTCAGTGGCGTGTATTCAGCAATGAACGAGGATTACACAAAGAAATCGGCACAGGCAATGTCAGCGCCGACCCGACAAACCGTCGCCTTGAATTTACCCGGTACCGGCAAGGTCATCAAACCGGTTGCCGGTCAAAAGCGTGGTCAATCGCAGACAAGGGAACTGCCAGTCCAGCCGGTCGAAACTGTGGCAGTGGAACAGAAAACAGCGGCAGCAGAAATGCCCCGGCAGGAAGGTTTTTTCTCGCGTTTGTTCAATAGTTGGGGAGAGGTTGAATCCGATCATACAACCGGAAAACTGGTAGCCTCGCTCGACAGTCAATACTCATTGATACTATCCGACATTATCAACGAGTAATCCTGTCCAGGCGAAGGCTAGTGTATCGGTTCGTTCAGTTTTTTTCTCAACACTTCAATTAACTGACAGCGATGATACAGGTCGGGCGACCATTTCGCTGCCTTGTCATCCTTGCCATATTCCTGATACAAATCGAGTCGATGTAACGCGTCTTCATGCAACAGGTTGTGCAGTTGCTCGACGATCTGTCTTGCGTCGTGGATACGTCGATATAAGTTTTCTTTTGCCATTGCGCCTTCCTCTTTTCACCGATTATGCAAAAGTTATAGCAACAAACATGATGTATGACACATAAATTCAGACTAGTGGCGCTAAACATCTGACCAGTGGTAACCGGCGCCAACCAAGTGCGAACCAGTTCACAGAAGAATTGTGACGCAGTTCTGTACGGCAACTCGCTTGTCAATGTGTCGAATTGATTTAAATAAACGGCTGCCAGCAGTGTTTTCTACCGGGAATCCGCTTCAGCGGACGACTTGGAAGAATCAACTCGATGAATTCTCTGTTAAAATATGCTGTATTCTTTACAATCGTGTAAAAATCGCTGCAAGCATCAGCAGTGTTGCTCACCACTTCGTGGTGAATATTCGAAGTAATTAAAAAATCTGGGGGAAAATATGAATCTTATCCGGTCGGGTATCGGACTGCTGGCTATTCTGACAATCGTTCCGATAGTCAATGCTGACAACGTCGAAAAATTATCTGATGTCACCGTCAGTGCCACTCGCGTTGATAAATCTTTATATGAAATTCCGGCCTCTGTCGGTTATGTCGGTATAGACGATATCCAGTTCGGTACCGAGCAGGTCGGACTGGATGAATCACTTGATAAAATTCCCGGTATCTTCTCCACGAACCGCTACAACTTTAACCAGGATTTACGCATCTCGATTCGCGGGTTTGGATCACGCTCAACGTTTGGTATACGTGGCGTCAGAATCTATGTCGACGGTATACCGAACACATTGCCGGACGGGCAGGGCGGTGTCGATAGTATCGATCTCGGATCGACCGGCAGCATAGAAGTGATCCGTGGACCCTCTTCATCCATCTATGGAACGGCCTCCGGCGGCGTGTTGAATATCTATACGGAAGACGGTCCGGCAATCGGGCATAAGGTTTCCGGTCGCATGCTGCTCGGGTCGCATGGCATGAAGAAAGCGCAGGTAAAGGCCGGCGGACAACACAATGATCTGAATTACCTGGTCAGTCTGTCGCGATTTCACATTGACGGCTATCGCGCCCAGAGTGAATCAGACAACATCTTGCTGAACTCGAAATTTCGCTATGACCTCAGCGCAAACACGGAACTGACGACAGTGTTTAACTGGGTGGATTCTCCCGAGGCGAATGATCCGGGAGGTTTGTGCAGTACATTCTCTGCCACACCGTTTTGTACCACGTTTGAACCGGATTCAACGGCAGCGCAGAGTAACAATGTACGTTTTGATGCTGGCGAAGCCATTTCCCAGCAACAGCTTGGTTTTGTTTTGAAACACACACTGGATGAGTATCAGCAGATCACCGCGCGAAATTATTATGTGCTGCGTGACTTTGATTCAAACCTGCCTTTCGGCGCACCGTTTGCCACCGGTGGCATCGTTGGACTGGATCGATTCTTTGTCGGCGGTGGCATGCAGTACGTCAATTCTCATGCTGTCGTCGGCCATCGTAACCGTTTCACGATTGGCTTTGATATCGATTCACAGATGGACGAACGCGCCAACTTCACCAACATCCGTGATTTCTCTGCAGTCGGACCGTTAACGCTGAACCAGGACGAGGATGTGTTTAACTGGGGTATTTACGCGCAGAATGAATTCGATATTACGGACACATTGCAACTGACCGCCGGTATTCGTTATGACGAGGTCGAGTTTGAATTTACCGACTTCTTTTTAGCGGATGCGGATCAGTCCGGTTCGGTAACATTCAGCGAGTGGAGTCCGCAGATTGGTTTGTTATGGCAGGCACACGAGGCGATCAATCCGTATGTCAGTTATGCGACTTCATTTGAAACACCGAGCACGCGTGAATTTGCTTCACCGGTGGGGCCCGGTGGATTCAACACGGCGCTGAACTCGCAGACGTCGACCAACTATGAAATTGGCGTCAAAGGTGTACTACCTGCTGAACTTACCTACCAGTTTTCGGTTTTTCACATAGATACAGAAGATGAATTATTACCTGCCGGATTGAATGCCGGCGGTTCGACGTTTTACATCAACGCCGGTGAAACCGACCGCTTCGGTGTTGAGGCGGCGCTGACCTATCGAATTCTGCCGGGTCTTGATCTAAGTCTGGCCTATACGTATTCGGATTTTGAGTTTGAAAACCTGCTGGTCAATGGAACGAACTTTGCCGGTGACGAGATCCCCGGCATTCCGCAACAGGTGGTTTACTCGGAACTGGCCTACTATGCACCGGAAGGCTATTACGCCGCGTTCGAGTTGCAATATGTCGATGAAATCCATGTGAACAATACGTATATCGACAGCCGGGGCGTGTTAATTCGTCAGATCGAAACGACGAACGATTACCTGCTGGGTAACCTGCGGCTTGGATATGACTGGGTTTCCGCTAATGGCACGAAATTTAATCCATTCATTGGTATTAACAATATTTTCGATCAGGAATATTTCGGTAACGTGCGTGTCAACGAGGGCAACCGACGGTTTTTTGAGCCGGCACCGGAATTAAACCTGTTCGCCGGCTTTGCCATCGATTTCGATTACTAGCAGTTTGCCACGGTTTATGCCGTGGCTACTCCCACTCCAACTCGGTAAACGCCTTGGAAACATTGCGGCCATGATGCTGTTCGTGCAGCAGCCAGTTTAATTTTTCTTCCTTGCCGACCGTTTCGATGACATCTTCCATGAATGCACCCTCGGTGATCCTGCTGCGTGTCTGATTCAGTAGCATGTTCAGATAGCGGGTCTGGGCATCCAGCACAGCTGGCCAATTGTTTGAAACGGCACCATGGCCGGGAATAATTGTTGTATAGGTTTCTTGCCGCAGTTGTTCCATCACTGCCAGCCAGCCTTTTAATTTGCCATCAAGTGCGGGAATGCGCTGTGTGAACAGCAGATCGGATAACCATATCGTGTTCGTCGTGTTATCCAGCACGGTCAGATCGGTGTGACTGTGTGCCGTCGGCCAGGCTTTCAGTGTCAGGAGCCGGTTACCGAGGTCAAGTTCCAGCGTATCCCCCACTAACAGGCCTGGTGGCACAATACCATCGCTGTTGGCAAACTCGCCCAGATCAGCGCCGAACTCCTCTATAAAAAACTCCCGGTTGGCAGCGATGGCATCAGCGAGGTCGGCATGGCCGACAAACTGTGTCTGGTCAGAGCGAAAGATGACATTGCCGAGTACATGATCAAAGTGCACATGCGTATTGATGACATAACAGACCGGTTTATCGGTGTTCTGCCTGATGGACCGCAGTAAATTCTGTGCGACCCTGACTGACCCTCCGGTATCGATCACGGCGACGCAGTCATCGCCGACGACAAAGCCGATATTGGCCACATCATCGTGTTGGGGGTCGTCGAAACTTACATGCACACCGGTGTGGACAAATACACCGGCAGCGACCTCTGTCAGATTAAAATCCGTAACGCTGCCTTCAGATGCCTGCACTGTATGGTTAAGTAATAACAGTAAACCTGTTATTGCTGATTGAATCGTGAATCGTCTCATCGTCTACCTGTTAGTGTTTTGCCAGAATTGAATTAATGATTTGTTTTGTCGCCATCGTCAGGCGGCGTTGATCCGTAAACGCGCGTGCTGCCAGCAAGGCGCCTTCAAACGAGGAGAATAATGTGCGGGCATGATCCTGGATCTTGCCGGTCAACTTGAACTGGCCGTCATCGACGCCTTCTTTCAATACCCGGCTCAACCATTGCTCACTATCGAGAAAGAAACCCTGTACCTGTTCCAACACCGGTTCAGGCAGGACACTGACGTCACTGGCCAGCATACCGCTCGGGCACATCAAATAATTATCGCCCAGTGTCTGCACAAACAGGTCAGCGAACTTTCTCATCTTGTCGATGGCCGAACCGGATTCGACTTCAATCTGTTGCAGGGCAAGGTTGTGACGTTCTCGATAGTGACTGACGATCGTCAACACCAGGTCGGTCTTGGTTGGAAAGTGATAATGAATACTGGCCTTGCGAATTCCGAGCTCATTCGAAATATCATTGAAACTGAACGCGTTATAGCCATTTTCCTGCACCAGGCGGGTCGCGATCTGCAAGATCTGGTTTTTGGTTCCTGACATGTTATCTACCTACTGGTAGGTAGAATAAGAGCATACAAACGGCCCGTCAAGCGTTAAAGTAATCCAATGCTCAGGTTTATTTATCACGCCCTGCAACGTTTACTGCCCGGTGGCTGTCTGTTGCTATGGGCAACAACTGCAACCCCGGCCTTTGACGGCATTGGCTCGGAGTCCATCTCGGGAAGGCAATTATTACAGGCCTGTCAGATCGCATTAAAAAGTGAATACGTTGGCACGGAGGCAATGGTCTGCCACTGGTACGTGACACCGTGCGACTGTCATTTTACAACGGTAGAAATGCCGGCGGTGTGTCTGCCGGATTCGTATGACGAAGTTGAGTTAACCAGGCTGGTTACCAAAGGTTTAAAAGGTGATAACGAATTACTTCAAGCGGATGCAGCGGTTGCTGCAAATACCATCCTGGCGAAGCATTATCCGTGTCAGGAGTGAGCCTGCCAGACGAGGATCTTGTTGTTCGCCGGCATGTCGATTTCCTGCAGCAATGACAGATTATTATCCGCAGCAAGCTGAACCAGTTCTTCTAGATGTCGAATTGCGCTTTCCGCATCCTGTTGTTTTAACCAGAGATCAAACCTCGCGTTACTGTCGCTGGTGTAATCCCCGTTTTTATTAAAAGGCCCATAGCTGACGAACACACCGTGTGGTTGCAACAGTCGACCCAGTTGTCTGAAAAAACAGGAGACGTGATACCAGCTCATGATATGCAACGTGTTCGCAGTGAATACCGCCTCCATTTCTGACAAGGGCCAGTCGTCCTCCTCGACATCGAGAACCAGCGGCGACAGCAGGTTGTTAAATCCGGCGTCGTCAAACCATAATTGCATGCCCGCGATATGCTGCGCTCTATCCGAAGGTTGCCAGACAAGATGCGGCAGGTGTTCGGCAAAATACACTGCATGCTGGCCGGTACCGGAGCCGATTTCCAGCACGGTACAGGGTTGCGTCCAGACGTTGCGAATGACCGCAAGAATCGGCTCACGGTTATTGACACAGGCCTGAGAGAACGGTTTTATCATTAATCGTGCAACATTTAAAAAACAGTAATCGGATTATGAAAGCAAACGCATCTCAAGTCAGTGTCCTGTTCGTCTGTATGGGCAACATTTGCCGCTCGCCAACCGGCGAAGGCGTGTTTCGTCATCATGTGGAACAACACGGGTTAAAAGATCAAATCGTGATTGATTCAGCCGGTACAATTGCCTATCACACCGGTAATCCGGCCGATCACCGTATGCAACTGGCGGCGTCGCGACGGGGTTATTCCCTGGACTCAATCGCGCGTCAGGTCACACGCGACGACATCAACACGTTTGCATTGATTGTCGCTATGGACGACGACAACCTGGCTGAACTGGAACACCTTGCCGGTGGTCAACAGGATCACATTCGTATGCTCGGCAGTTTTCTTGCTGATGCAAATGATGAACGTATCGGTCGTTCGGTGCCGGATCCCTACTATGGCGGAACAGACGGTTTTGAACAGGTACTCGACATGATCGAACAGGCCTGTCCGGCCATGTTGCAACATTGCCAGGATTTATTGCGAGCAAAACAATGAACCTGCAAGCTCGTATCGAGTCGGCAATTACGGATGCGAGTGGTGAACGGGCAAAGCTGACAAGCAGCGATGCTGTGTATGGCGGCTGCATCAACGACAGCCGCGTGGTCACATTAACGGATGGCCGCCGGTATTTTGTTAAAACCCATGCCCGTGCCCGGCAGATGCCGAACCTGTTTACTGCCGAGTACATCGCTCTGAAACTCATTTATGACACGAATACGATTCGGGTACCGCAACCGATCGCGAGTGGTGATGACTTCCTCGTGCTCGAATATTTTCAAGCGGCTCCCCCCGCCGATAACTGGCATCAAACCATCGGTAGACAACTGGCCTCGCTGCATCAGTCAACGCAACTGGATCAGTTTGGTTTCCAGTGTGATAACTACATCGGGCTGACGCCGCAACCGAATGACTGGACAGATGACTGGTTATCGTTCTGGCGTGACCATCGGCTCGGCTGGCAACTCGAGCTCTATTCCCGGCGATGCAAAACGGATGATCCGTTATTGCAACTGGGTGAGCAGTTATTAAATCGATTGCCGGAGTTAATCGGTCCGATCACGGAACCGGCAGTGCTGCTGCACGGAGATTTATGGTCCGGTAATGCCGGCAGTGATGAGCAGGGTCAGCCGATCATTTTTGATCCCGCCAGTTACTATGGTCATCGTGAAGTCGAAATAGGCATGATGCGTATGTTCGGCGGTTTCGGCACAGCCTGCGAACAGGCCTATAATGAAGTATGGCCATTTCAGCCTGGAGCAGAACAGCGTATTTGTTTGTATCGGCTGTACCATGAACTGAATCACCTGAACCTGTTTGGTCAGGCGTATTACTCAAGTTGTATTGACAGTGCCCGGACGTTGTTAAATTAAATGTTCTGAATAACGGTAATTACAATCTGCAACTGAAGCCATGGACAAACAAGTTACTGAACTGGGCAAACGTGCCCAAAAAGGTGATCTGACAGCCCAGCTGACATTGGCGGGTATGTACGAAGATGGTGAGATCATCAACCGTGACTACGGCCTGGCAGCAAAATGGTTTTTTGAAGCAGCGCAGCAAGGTTCGGCAAAGGCACAATCCCGACTCGGCGAGATGTATCTGCAGGGCATCGGTGTCAATCAAAACTATGAAAAAGCGCTCGACTGGTTCAAGCAGGCAGCCGAGCAGGATGATCCGTCCGCGCTGGCGAACATTGGCTGGATGCATCAACAGGGGCTGGGCATATCAAGGAGCCATCAAAAGTCGTACAAGTGGTATTTACGGGCCGCCCAGCTCGGTCACTCCGGTGCACGTTACAATGTTGGCTATATGTACGAGAAAGGCATCGGCATTGATGCCAATGCCGAGGAAGCATTTAACTGGTATCGACAGGCTGCGCGCCAGGGAAACAGCAAGGCCATGTTACATATGGCAATCATGTTAACGAATGGTACTGGCACACCGCAGGACGATATTCAGGCGGTAGAAATGTTTCGCAAGGCAGCGGAGTCAGGTTACAACAAGGCGATGTATAACCTGGCCCTGATGTATGAAAAAGGTAAAGGTGTGCCGGCTGACAAGGAACAGATGATTCGATGGTGCACCGAAGCTGCAGAGAATGGCTATGACCGGGCGCAGTACGCACTCGGGATTATGTATTTAACCGGCAAGAACGTTACAAAAAACCGTTCGCTTGCCCATATGTGGCTGGAGGCAGCCGCGGAACAGGGGGTGAGCAAGGCGCAATACATACTGGCGCGGCAGTTATTAAAGGGCGATGTGTTTAACCGGGACACAGAGGCAGGATTGAAATGGATGCAGGCAGCGGCAGAAAATGATTTTGCCAAGGCGCAGCTCAGCCTTGGTAAAATGTACCTGGAAGGCAAGGGTGTTAAAAAAGATAAAGTGAAAGCCTTTGACCTGATTCAGAAAGCTGCGAACAACGGCTCAAAACTGGCCTGCTATGCACTGGGTGCGCTGTATTACACCGGGCAGGGCACAGAAAAAAATCTGCACGATGCCTACGTCTGGTTATACGGTGCTGCCAAATTCGGCGTGAAACCCGCAGAAGAAGCGGTGGCTAAAATTGCGAAAAAGATCCGGGCCGCTGATCTACGCGAGTTAACCGATGAGGCCGAAACGTTGTTTGCAGACTAGCTTCGACCGTTATTTTTTACTCTGTTAATATCGATCCCCTCGTACTCGATGACATGTGTGAGGCTTTGTTCAAACAAGGCACGGGTCTGGTTGGCGACGTGGTACAGCATTGAGTGCAGTTGTTTGTCGGAATCACTGCGGTTCTCGCAGGAAGACGAGTATTGTTCGAATGCCGCCAGTTTGTAGATAATGTCCGACAAGTGTTGCGGGCATTCACAGTTGATCGAAGTTGCACAATTCATGATGTGCGCCAGAGTCGCATCGTCGTACAGCCGGTCCTTGATATCGTCATCCAGCTTCAGTCCCGACCCGCCGTTACCGCCCCGCTCGTTTTGCAATAGCTCGTTGCAGCGACGGTCGATCAACGAGGGTATGACCGGTGCAGGCAGAGAGTTGATCTGCTCGATGTTCAGGCTTTTCAGCACTTTCTTGTTGCAATACGCATAGATCAACAGGATGCGGTGACAGCGGCAATGTTCGGCAGCGCGACGAATCGTGGCCACGTCCTCCGCATGCACGACTGCCAGTTCAACGATGAGCAGGTCGTAGTCATCATCAATCGTGGACGAAAGCAGTTGGTCCAGATTGTCCAGCTCCAGGCTGACCCGTAGCCCGGGTGTCTGATCCTTATTCAACTTAAGATTAATAGGTAGTGAACGCCCACAAACAATCGCCTTGACGGGTTCCTGGCCGGCATGGGTGGCCGAGGACTGCTTGTTCGCGAATTGCTCGATCTTCTGCATGCGCAGTTCGAGCTCGTATTCGTCCAGGTTCGCGACCGAACTGATCGAGTTGCCCTTGTCGACCAGCTGTTTCAATAACGTCAGTCGCGCGATGTCCTTCTCGCTGTACAACCGGCTGGTGCCGTTGCCGCGGCTCGGTTGGACCGCACCGTAACGGCGCTCCCACATGCGTAATGTTTCAATGCCAATGCCGGTCATTTTCGATACGGCGCCTATCTTGTATTCAGTCTCGCTCATGTCATAAACCTGTAATTTAGTGAAAATTAACTATAAATTCGTATATTTGTACAGATATATTGAAGATAATGATATTTTGTACAGAATATTTCCAGTAAATATAATTGACAAAAAGAAAATGTCAACTAAAATTACCCGTCCATGAATATTGAGCCAACGACCAATCGTATAGCCCAGACTGTGGCTCCGCTGTCCCGGGTTATGGTCACAGGCGATGAATATTTGTCCGGCAGCCGAGGTGTGACCTCTATTGACCCCAGGTTCTCCCTCCACCAAGGCTGTCGGATAAATCCTGTTTTCACCTGTTGAGGGTTACCCGTCATGAAATTCGGCTATGCCTGTCAAAACATCTCGAACAATCTGACGACAAACAAGACGATCCGTCTATCGTCGTTCACCGAGGATAAATTTTTCGAGACGGCAGCGCGGAACATTGATCATCTTTCCTGCATTCTCGGCTGGAACCGGATAAAGGAATTTCAGTTCTTTCGCATCGGATCGCAGATCATACCGTTTGCCTCGCACCCGGTATGTTGTTTCGACTGGGATAAACGTTTTGGTGAGGAACTGGATGAGACCGGCATACTGATAAAAGAAAACAGCATGCGCATCTCCATGCACCCGGATCAATTTGTCGTAATCAATTCACCGGATGAGAAGATCGTCGAAAAAAGTGTTAACGAGTTGCAGTATCACTGTGATTTTCTCGACCTGCTTGGCCTCGACTCCACTGCCAAGGTGCAGATACATGTCGGTGGCGTCTACGGAGACAAGCACACGGCGATGCGTCGTTTTGTCAAGACATACAACTCATTGAATGAATCAATCCGATCACGTCTTGTGATCGAAAACGATGACAGGTTGTACAGTGTCAGTGATTGTCTATCCCTGCATGAAGACATCGGTATCCCGATCATTTTCGATAACCTGCATCATGAATGCCTGAACGAAGGCGAACCAATGACAGATGCCATGCAACACTGTTTTAACACCTGGCAAACTGTTGACGGCATGCCGATGATCGACTTCAGCCAGCAGGAACCGAACGCGCGTGTTGGCAACCACTGTAAAACGCTGGATGAAGACAAGTTTATCGAGTTTTATCAACAGGCCGGTCAGTTCGACTTTGATATGATGCTGGAAATTAAAGACAAGGAGGCCAGCGCTTTGCGTATCAAGAAGTTATTACACGACGAGTTCAGTGACAAGGTCACCTGGATTGATAGCAGGGCACACGGTAATGGCTGAGTCTCTGCGCGCAGTTATTTAATCGGTATATAGATCCCGGTTAGCCACTCGTTCGGGTGTTCACACGCTTGCGGGTCATTTTCGTAGACTTCAATTGATGATCGTGTCTTGTCCGCTTTTATACCAAGCATTTGCAGATGTGCATAGGCTGAATACCAGGCAAGTTCGAGATACCGATAATTGCCCTTTAACAGGGTTTTAAAATATTTGCCGTCGCCGACAGACTTGAGTTCGTAGTCACCGGCATTGATATCTTGCGCGACCGGTACCGCCATATCGCAGACAAAGTGCATCTTGTTGACATCGACCTTGTGATAAACAGAACAGGGCGCACCGGTTATTGATTTACCCTGTTGCTCGATATGGCTTTGTAACTCGGGAAAACCCTGCTGCATTGCCTGTTGCATGTCCGGCAGAAAGCCGCTGAACGATTTACATAAACAGGGTTGTGGCGATAACTGTTGCCGACCTTGAAACACGATTGTTGGAGACTCGGCTGACGCATCCATCTGGCCCGCCAGCATGGCCAGGCCCAGTTCGTAGTCATTACCGATCATCTTTTGCATACGTGCGATCATAAAGCGCAGGAAAAACGGCATGTGTCCCTGCATCGTCCAGGTGACCTCGGTCGCACCTTCTGTTTCCCGTAATGTAAAACTGATCGAACAAACGGATTTAAACGGTCGGGTAAACTCCAGTTTCTGCTGGATCTGTTCCGGACGGTCGAGCGTAACATGCGTTAACGTGCCGGCACCGACATGTTTGCCATCCCAGCGATAAAATCCGCCTTCTGCCGTGTAGTTATCGCTGTAGGTCAGCCGGGCATCCGGCTCGTGTATTAACCAGGGACTCCAGTCCGGCCAGCTTTTGAAATCGCAAAGTTTTCTAAACAGCTTGTCTCTGTCGCAGCGCATTACCTGGCTGCGCGATACCGAGTAGTTGCCGTCGATGCGGGAGAGATATATGAGAACGGCCAGAAGCAGAATTATGAATAAAAACAGGATCAGATTCATGATTCAACACCATTCCGCGATCTTTGATCAGCTATAGTGTATAGAGAATCCTGAAATGGTGCAGTGGGGCGCGTATGACCGATTTAATCTTGCTGGGTGAAGGTGATGGCTTTAAAGACAAGGCGTGTGAGTTAATCAAAAAAACCGATTTTTTTCGGGACTTTTCCCCGGCTGATATCGAATTTTTGTCGGGCTGGGTCAAGGCCTATTCGGCGCCGTCCGGCACCTACATATTCAAGGAAGGGGGTACCATGGCCAGCCTGTGTTTTCTGGTCGACGGCGATATTTCCATCTTCAAGGAGACCACGCCAAACGAGCACCTGAAAATAGCCGATATTTCGTCCGGTGGCACAATCGGTGAAATGGGTATCGTCGACGGGCAACCGTTGTCCGCCTCGGCCATCGCGGCCAGCGATTCGACCGTGCTATTGATGAGTCGCAACGACTTTGAGGACCTGGTGCATGAACAATGTGCACTGGGTGTAAAGCTGTTATGGAAGATTTCACAAATTATCAGTCTGCGCCTGCGGCAGACGACCGGTCTCCTTGCAGAGATATCTATAACACAGGCGAGTTTCTTTAAAACTGAACGCAAGCAATAAAAAAGGCGGGTAAAAACCCGCCTTTGCTAAAGTTACAAGGTGAAAACCTAGGCGGCCGCTTTCTGTGACAGCCAGTTTTCCACGTCGTCGGATCCACCAATCAATTCACCGTTGACGAATACCTGTGGAAACGTTGTTGCGTTTGCCACTGCACGCAGGGTGCGATCGGTATAATCCTCGTTCAGTACCAGTTCCTCGTATTCAAGCCCGGCATCCTGCAACAGCTTCTTGGCCTTCACACAATACGGGCAGCCTTTACGACTGAATACGGTAATGTCCTGCGGCTTGTCCGAGTTAGGCACCAGGTAATTCAGCATGGTATCAGCGTCGGATGCCTCGAACGGATCGCCTGGCTGTTCCGGCTCGATGAACATCTTCTCAACGACACCGTCTTTCACCAGCATGGAATAGCGCCATGAACGTTTGCCGAAGCCGAGGTCGTTTTTGTCGACCAGCATGCCCATACCATCGGTAAACTCACCATTACCGTCCGGAATGAATGTTATACGATCAGCGGACTGATCAATCTTCCACTCGTTCATGACAAACGCGTCGTTGACTGATACACAGATAATGTCGTCAACGCCATTTTGTTTAAACACCGGTGCCAGTTGGTTATAGCGCGGTACATGTGAGGATGAACACGTCGGTGTGAATGCCCCGGGCAGGGAGAAGACAATGACCGTCTTGCCCTTGAACAGCTCGTTGCTGCTCACATCAACCCATTCGTGTTCATGCCGGGTTCGAAATGTTACCTCGGGGACCGGTTGACCTTCTCTATTCTGTAACATGGTTATGACCTCCAGAAAATTAGTTTACGGAGGCAGGTTAGCAGACAGATGTAATTATTCTATTTGATTATATTTATATTATTGATAGGTAATATCTATCATATAAAATCATGGATATTTACCAGTTATCCCAGACCGGGACGCATGCCGCTGGCAGACTGGCCTGGCTGCCGATCGCATTCCAGCGATGATCCGGTGTGTGAAAGTCCGAGCCGCAGGAGGCGAAAAGATTCCTGGCCACACTGACTTTGGCAAGAAAATCGGTTTCATCCGGTTTTTGCTGGCCGTTTATGACTTCAATTGCCTTGCCTCCGGCCTGTTGAAACGCATCAATCAGTGTTAACAGTTTGGTTCGGGTCAGTTTGTATTTTAACGGATGGGCCAGCACTGCATCGCCACCGCTCTGCCGGATCCAGTCTACCGTTTCATCCAGCCCGGCCCAGTCTTCCTTGATGTCACCGACCTTGCCGGGGCCAAGATATTTTTTAAACGCATCCTCAAAACTGTCAACGACACCGTGTTCGCACAGGTATCTGGCAAAATGCGGTCTACCAATCTGGTTATTGCCGGCAAGGACGCGGACTTCACTCAGCATTTCGGGATCTAGCTGCAGCCTTTTCTGCAGACGCTCGGCAATTTTTCCGGCACGTGTTTCCCGCGCTGCTTTTTGCCTGTTAACGCCGTCAAGCAGGGCAGGTTCGGTAATATCAATGTTCAATCCGACAATGTGTATATTATGTCGTTGCCATTGTGTTGAAAGCTCGATGCCGGGGACGATCGACATGGCATCGAACTGCGCCGAATCGATATCCTGATAGGCGGCCAGTGTATCGTGGTCCGTGATCGAAAATAATTGCAGGCGCTGATCAGATGCCAGTTGCAAGAGAGCGGCGGGTGACAAACTGCCATCTGATTGATTCGTATGCGTGTGCAAATCCACTTTCATAACTGGCAGGTCTGTGTACCTCGTGGCTACAGGGGAAAGAACGGATACAGTATAGTGTGACTGCAAGCAGATAAAAGGAGTCTTTCACTGGATACCAGACATTATCGACAGCGGCTACAGGAGCGGCGCGAACAGATCATGCAGATCAGTCAGACTGGCGACGTTGCGGCAGCGACGGTAGAGCTCGACCAGACCAGGGTAGGTCGGTTATCGCGGATGGACGCGATGCAGGCGCAGGCAATGTCGCAGGAAGCCAGACGCCGACGACAACTTGAACTGGCTCGTATTGAACAGGCGCTGCAGCGAATCGATTCCGGTGCATTTGGTTTCTGCCTTCAATGCGAGGAACCGATTGCGGCGGGGCGTCTCGAACTCGATCCGTCGATTCCGTTATGTATTCATTGTGCCGAGAACAGCACGCAATAAACGTAGAAATCAGAAGGTAAAGACATGACAACTGAACAGGACATGCTACAACAGATTTTTAGTATGCAGACAGAACTGAATGACTATGTGTTCCGGAAGAACGGGATTACTGCAAATGATGGTGAAATGTTAACCATGGACAGCATATTTAACGCGACTGCCGGTAATCAACTGAAAGTGAATCAACTGCCGAATCAATGGTTAGCGAATTATGCGAAGGCGCTCCGCGAGGAACTGGTGGAACTGGATGAAGAACTGCTGTGGAAATGGTGGAGTAAGGACGAAATCGATCTGCAAAATATCCGGGTCGAGCTGATCGATATCCTGCACTTTCTCGTATCGGCAATGATCTGTGCCGGTCTGACCCCGGATAAGGTCTTTGATGTCTACCGGCAAAAACATGCCATCAATTTGAATCGGCAGGAAACCGGCTACAACAAGGCGGAAAAGACCGAAGACGACAATCGCAGTATCAGCTAAATGTGAAATCCAATGAGGCCTTGATGAATAAAAGCCTCGGTTCAGCCCTGCTGCTACTGCTGTCAATCGCAGTATTGATCCTGTGTTTTGTTGGTATCGCTGAACCTTATCACGCTCGCAGTTTGCTTGCGCTCTGGGACAGCGGCCATGCGGTCGCGTTTTTTCTCTGGACGACCCTGTTTCTACGGGCATCACGGTTTATGCAGGGAAAAAACCTGCTGCCCTGTTTACTGCTTTGCCTGTGTTTGAGTCTGATCGCCGGTGGACTGATTGAATTGATTCAATCCCGACTTGGCCGTGCGGCCAGCTTCCATGACCTGGTCAATGATCTGCTTGGTACCGCGGTCGGTGTATTTTTTTTCACGCTGACGAAGCAGAAACAAACAGGTCAACTACCCATAGCCTGCCTGGCTATCACATTGATTCTGGTATTGGCCTGGAATTACCGCGTGTTTCTCTATGCTTACGATGAAGCAGTTGCCCGCCGTGATTTTCCGGTGTTACTGGATTTTTCCAGTCCATTACAGATTCTGCGCCTCGGAGGAAATGCCGGCTTTAATGCGGTTAATGAAAACAAGCCCACGATACGCATTGATTTTGAGACTGAAAAATATTCCGGATTCAACCTGACGTATATGCCACGTGACTGGCGTGGTTGGTCGATGCTGGAACTGGATCTGGATCTGGATAATCCAGCCGCGAAATCCTTGCGACTCACTTGCCGGATTCATGATGTGCAACACAGTGATGGCAACGAAGAGTACACCGACCGCTTTAATCAATCCTTTGATGTTTCAGCCGGACATAATTTGATCCGGATCGATCTTGATGAGGCAAGGCAGGCGCCGGCCGGGCGTGATCTGGATCTCTCCCGTGTTGGAGCAATTGGCTGTTTCACCGTGAGCCTGGATTCCGCCAGAACCATTTATCTGAACTCGATCAAGCTGACAGGGGAGAAACAGAAAGATTAATTTTAATCCCCGCCCGACAAGTGTTCGTATCGCCTCGTTAATAAATAAAAGTGTCGGTAAATATTACAATTTTACCCGTTCACCAGCATTCTCGTTCCCGGCAAAACAGGTAATGTATCTATCTGTAAATACGTGAGAAATTCTCGAATTAGTACGAAAGTATGAGTCGAAAAAACTTACATAAACGACATTTAGAACACTCCAGGTAACTGATTTTAAAAGAGATAAGTTTTTGGCCTGATACTTGCCCTCAGTTTAGGTGTCAATCCTGTAAAACCTGAAAAAAGCAAGTGAGGGTAGAGAAAATGTCTAACACTTCATTCCGTAACCGGGCTTTATCAGTAATAGGTATATTGTTGGGTATTAACTGTAGTGCAGCATGGGCAGTTCCCTATGGTGGTATCGAGTTTCCTGAAGGAGAGATTTCATTTGCGGATGTGGTTGTAGCGTATGAACCGCTTTTCGGTGGAGGACCGGGTCCGTTTGAAATCCCCGGAAATGACGGAACTATAATTGACCCCACCAAGGCGCTCGGCGCGCCGCAACTGACTTTTGATGAAGACGTTGCACTTGGCAACGGGGGCAGAATAACTCTCCAATTTACAGATAATGCACTAACAGGTAGCGGTACGAGCGATCATGACCTGCATATCTTTGAACTGGGGGCTGATGTTGAAGACACCTTCGTTGAGATAAGTAAGGATGGCATCGCCTGGCATGGTATAGGAAAAGTATTCGGTGCGATTTCAAGTATCGATATTGATGCCTTCGGATTTGGCATCACAGACCTGTTCTATTTCGTTCGGTTAACAGACGATCCAAACGAAGGTGGTACAAGTGGTGCTACTGTGGGTGCTGATATTGATGCTGTCGGTGCCATATCGACGGTTGTCGTTTCTGCGCCAGAGCCTTTTACAATCTGGTTATTGGGATTCGGTCTCGCAGGCATCGGGTTTAGCCGAATTAAAAAAGAATAAAATAATCACTTCATTACCCCGCCCCTGGCGGGGTTTAATTTTTTTATTAGATTCTTAAACCGGGAAACCGGACGCTACTGACGTTCAGTCTTGTAGGGCGTCACACTCTCCTGTTCATTCGGATCGTTACGCGCAACGATGGCAATCGCGGTTTCAGTGTCACTCAGATTTTTTGGCTGATGTGGTACGTTTGGCGGGATAAACACAAAATCACCGGCCTCATTGATCACGGACTTCTCCAGGTTATGGCCGTAACGCGTTTCAACCCGCCCCTGTATTACATATATCGCTGATTCATAGCCATCATGATAATGTGCTTCGGCCTGGGCACCGGGCGGAATCATGACGAGATTCATTGACAACACCTTGCTGTTCGCCGTTTCTGCCGAGATACCGTGAAAATACGGCAGCTTCTGTTTTGCGACCAACTCTTCCGGGGTTTTGATCACAACGATGTCTCCATCCCATATTTCGGCATCAGCCCGGACGGACAAGGACAGAAACAATAAAAGCATCAAGATTGGTATGCGCATGTCATTTATCCTGTTTAGTTAAGGTAAGGCTGTTATCACAGATTACTGTTGCCGGCTTTGTATCACCGCAACTTTTTCTTGTCACTTTTTCAAAGCCTGTTCGTAGTGGTCGTTAACACAGGTTTCGCACCTGCTCTCAATGTTTTGTTGCAGAAAGCGTTACCAGCCACCGCCGCCACCGCCACCGCCACCACCTCCGGAGAAGCCACCACCACCACCGCCGGAAGACGAACCGGGTGCAGTGGATGAAGAGGTAACGGCCGAGGTCAACGACGAACTCATGCCGGAAGTAAATTCGCCAAGCCGATGCGGGTTCCAGTTTGAACCACGATACCAGGCCGGTTGATAGTGATCGCCGGTTTGTTGCAGGTCTGCCAGGGCGCCACTGAATATATTCGCCCATTGTGTTTCCATACCAAGCGCAATCGCATACGGCAAATACTGTTCAAACTGCTCTGGTGTTTTTTTCGGCGCATACTTCATTTCCAGCTCATTCCTCTCGGCAACATCGATGTAATGGCGAAAGCCTTCTACTTTGTCGAGCAGTTCACGGCCGACTCGTGTCGGCGCTTTTAATAATTCATAAAACAACCAGTTGATCGTGACGACGAGCAACACCATGAACATCAATGTGTAAGACGTTTCATCCGCGAGAAATTTCAACACGAACAACTCGGCCGACAGAAAAGGGATGGCAAATGCACTGATGATGACTGCATGTACCACGTTAAACAGGCCATCCTTGACGCGTTGCCATTGGAGCCATGCGGTCTTTAACAGGACAAACACGCCAATTGTCCAGCAGGTCAGCCAGACGAGAACAAACAGCACCTCCGGTTTCAGTCCTCCTGTATCAGCAAATAAACTGCCGATCAGAACCAGCAGGGAAATAGCAGCGCCCAGCGTGTGGTAACCCGTGTTGGTAAAAAAATAGAGCTTCTCGTAATCCTTTTTTAATGAGGCTTTATGTGCAGATCGGGCGGCCCGAAATCTGTCGTGGTTTGACTGTTTCATTTCGATCGAGCGTCCATCGCGGAACAGTTTTTTCACCAGTTCCGCTTCCCCCGGTGCGAGTCTGGCCTGGTTGTCCGGTTGTTTTTTCAGCGTGTACTCATCGTCATGTTGCTCAATGCTCAGGTAACCTTTCACCGCCAGGTTAACCAGTGCGGCAGTAAAACAGGTATCGTCGTAGCGCATGTTTTCGATAAAGCGCATGGAGGCTGGTGAGTAGCCTTTTGGCGGGGTGTATTGGGTAACAATGACGCCGGTCTCCGGGTCACGACCGACTTTTATCCAGGTGATCCAGTAATACAGCAGCAGGATCAGTATGCCACCGATAAGAAAGAGTATCTGCCTGTTATCAGCAAGAAACCAGCGTAGTTTTTGTTCTGTTGACGGTTCGATCACATGTCCCTTGGGGAAGCCGACAACGATCGTTAAACCATGTTTTCGGGGCAGTGGTCGGGTGGTCTCAAAAAAGGCCAGGCTGTCACCACGCACTTCGGCATAATAATGTCGACCTTTATCGAATTGTTTGCCGGTATAGGCCTCGATATCGATTGAATCGGCAGTAATGTTTCCCGGTAGCCTGACGCGGGCGCTGGCCTTTTCGATTACGAATTCCCAGTCGTTACCGGTGACGTTCCAGTAGAGTTCATCGTGTCTGTCAAAGAAACCAATCTGACGATTAGTACGATAACTGAACTCGTACTTATGCTCGCCTTGTTTCAGAAGATGTTGTTTTCTGCCAAAGTAGGTGCGTATGCCGTTTTTAAGTGTCTTTTGATGCCAGGCCTCCGGTTCCCCATTGCGTAACAGTGCTTCCAGCCAGAAACCGACGTTATAGCGGTTGTTAAAATGATCACGGTATTTCGTGGGAAAATCCCGATAGATACCCCGTTTTATCCTGTTACCTTCGGCGTTGACCGTGATGTGTTCGGTAACAATTACATCGCCGTTTTGCATGATTTCAATGTCACTGTGAAATGAAGTGATCAATTCCTCGGCATGACCGGATGAGTACATGCACAGGCAAACAAGAAAAATAAAGCTGCACCGGGTTCTCATGACTCAAACTGGAAAAACACGGCTTGCCGAAATCCAAACAAGCGGGCAATTAAAAGATCGGGAAACGATTCAATCCGAACATTCAGATTCCGTACGGCACCGTTATAATAGCGTCTGGCATACTGCAGATTATTTTCCACGTCTGTCAGGTTTTTTTGCAGGTCAAGATACGATTGATCGGCTTTTAGATCCGGATAATCTTCTGCCAGTGCAAACAGGTTCTGCATTACTGATCCCAGCTCGGTTTCCAGTTCGCCTTTTTTGGCGATGTCCGATATGGCTTCGCTTTGCGCACGTAACGCGGTGATGTGCGTCAGTGTGGCGCTCTCATAGTTTGCATATTGCCTTACCGACTCGACCAGTTTTGGTATCAGGTCGTGACGTCGTTTGAGTTGTACGTCGATGTCACTCCACGCAGTCAGCACGCGGTTCTTGTCCCGCACCAGCAGGTTATAAATCACAATTGCCCAGAGCAAGGGCAGCCCGACAAGCAATAACAGGATTTCGAGATATTGAATCATATTGATAGACGATAGTTGATCTCGATAACTATATAAGCCTGTATGCCTGTTTGTGTTTCAATAGAAACTTCATCATCGACAGATTTACCGATCAGGGCACGTGCGACCGGCGCATCAATACTGATTCCGTTTTCTGTATGATCGAACTCATCGGCACCAACGATACGGAATTCAGACAGTTCGCCGCTGTCGTTTTCCAGTTTGACCCGTGCGCCAAAACGAATCTGGTCTTTCCTGTCAGGTGGATGCACGATCTGCAGTGAAGGCATGCGTTTTTGTAAATACGTGATACGCCCATCCAGTTCACGCAGTTGTTTTTTTCGATAGATGTATTCGGCGTTCTCTGATCTGTCGCCTTCGGCAGCCGCGGCCGACAGTGCCTGGCGCACCTCATCACGTTTTTGCCACAGTTGCCGGGTCTCGTGTTCGAGTCGGGCGTATCCCTCGGGTGTGATGTAGGGCGATGAAGGTGGTCTTTTTTCTCTCCAGCGACTCATTTACCCGGCGTTCTGCAATGCCTCCAGCACTTTCTGCGGATGGTCGGCAGCCTTTGGTACCTTGCGCCAGTGTTTGATGACTTTACCGTTCGCACCAATCCAGACAGTTGAACGTATTACGCCTTCCACTTTTTTCCCGTACATCATTTTTTCACCGAATGCTTCGTATTTCGTCATGACTTTTTTATCCGGATCGCACAGCAATGAAAACGGTAATTTATATTTCCTGATAAATTTTTTATGTGACTCGCCATCGTCTGGTGAAACTCCATAAACCTTTGCTCCGGTTTTTTTTATCTCTTTCCAGAAGTCACGAAAACCACATGCTTCTTTGGTGCAACCGGGCGTATCGTCCTTTGGATAAAAATATAATATGACATCGTTGCCCTTGAGATCTCTTAACGCAACCTTGTTGTCGTTCTCGTCTTTCAATGTGAATGCCGGTGCGGCTTTACCTTCTTCAATTGCCATAAATCTGCTCCTCTTTAATCAACTTATTACTTTTATTTTTATCCGGAAAGCGTTATAAAAATAGTGTAACCAGACAGAATACTATAACCGATGAAATGTCCTGTACATACTGCACTTCTACTGATTATTAGTTGCATTCCTGTAGCTCACTCGCATGGTTTATTCGAAGACTACGAACCACCCGGCGATTACGTTCTGATTTTTGAACAATTTCGCATGTACTTTCATTGTGAGGGCGAGGGCAATGAAACCGTGATCGTTGAACCGGGGATTGGCGATTCACTGGCAAACTGGATTCCGATCCAGAAAGAACTCGCCGAACATACGCGAGTGTGTTTGTATGATCGTGCCGGTAACGGCCTGAGTGATCCGGGACCCGGACCACGTATAACATCTCAAATTGCACTTGAACTCTACCTGCTGTTAAAACAGGCGAACATCGAAGGGCCTTACGTCATGGTGGGGCATTCGTTCGGAGGTCTGGTTGCACAGTTTTTTGCTGCCGCATTTCCGGACGAGACATCCGGTCTGGTGCTTGTCGATTCGTCACACTGGGATCAGGTTACCCGGCTGGCTGCTCTCGACGAACTGGCTGATGCTCCGAAACATGATATCGGTGGTTACCTGTTCGAAGACGAGAGCCTGTTAACACCGGAGCAGCGGTTATGGAAACACCTTAACGCACAACGTAAATCAGTCTGGACGCAGATGGATGAATTAAAAAGTTTCAGCGACAGTGCAGATGAAGTGAATGGAATCCTGAGCCGTTTGCCGCCAATTCCGATGGCGGTATTGTCCCGCGGAAAATCCCAATTGCCGGTTATACCCGGTGACAAGTCGCTCGAAGTTGAATGGCAGGGCATGCAGAAAGACTTGCTGAACCTCTCACCGCAGGCCTGGCGGGTCATGGTACGTGACAGTGGCCACAGTATTCATCGTGAGGCGCCGGAACACGTGATAGAACAAACATTGAAAGTCCTGCACCTGGCCGCGTTGGACCAGGAACAGGAACTGGAGGCTGAACTGGATTAGGCTTTACTGAGCAGGGTAATAATCAGGCTATGTCCTGACCCGAGTTTCTGCCGAGTAATGCGTACAAATGATTCAATTCCTTTCGTGGTAACGATTTTGCCGCACCCGAGTCCGTTATCTCTGCACTGAGTTGTGTGATCGAACTGAGGCTGGCGTTCAAGTCTTCCATCGCATGCAGTTGATCGTGTATGGCAGTGTCTATTTCGTAAGGGGCAAGATTTTGAATACGGCGATGTAAAAAGCGGTTGCCTGATCTGCAACGTTCAACCTTGTCGGTGAAATCCATGATTTCCTGACTCACTGTCGCAAACCCTTTGCCTTCATTGCCTATACGGGCGGCTTCCAGCATCGTGTTCAGTGCCAGCAAGTCTGTCATCGCTGCCAGGCTGTCGAGTTTTTCTGTGTTTTGATTGTCTTTCCTGATTTTCATGTTTTGTGCTCCTCCGCAATCACCACTATTCAGGTAGGGATATCGACGCCTGGGGAAAAATCTTTAGGGGTTTTTACGATTCCGGATGTACTGAATATGATCCTGATTTATCGGGATTTTTTTTCAGCGTAAGATACGTAATCCGGATCTTTTGGACGTACACGTGGATTCATTCCATAGCACGCCTGTTTATCTGTACGATGCGGGTTGTTGGCATGACAAGCAAAAATGAAAATTAACTGATGGCAAGACAAACACTGCAACCGGGCTATCGACTCCACTGGTACGTGATCGAAAAAGTGCTCGGCCAGGGCGGGTTCGGTATTACCTACCTCGCCGGGGACACGAACCTGAACCAGCGTGTCGCCATCAAGGAATACCTGCCATCCGAGCTGGCGCAGCGGGAAGAGGACGATTCCGTGCACCCGGTTTCCGGGGAATACGGTGAACAATTTTCCTGGGGGCTGGAGCGCTTTATCAAGGAAGCGCAAACGCTGGCCCGGTTCAAGCACCCACATATCGTGCGGGTGTTGACGGTCTTCACCGATAACAACACCGCCTACATGGTAATGGAATACGAGGAAGGCGAGGCATTACATGATCGACTGAAACAGCAAAAGACCTTGTCCGAGCAGGAGCAATTATCGCTGCTCTTTCCCTTGCTTGATGGCCTGGAGAAGGTGCATCAGTTGCAATTCATTCACCGTGATATCAAGCCGGCGAATATCTATGTCCGTCAGGACGGCAGCCCGGTCCTGCTCGACTTTGGATCAGCCCGACAGGCGTTGAGTCAGCAAACACAAACATTAACGACCATGGTCTCGCCTGGCTACGCGCCGTTTGAGCAATACGTCAGTAAAAGTGACAAACAGGGACCGTGGACTGATATTTATGGTCTGGCAGCGACCCTGTACCGTGCCACCATCGGCCGTTCGCCACCGAACGCGGTCGATCGTAGTGAATCGATATTGCATACAGGTCAGGACCTGCTGGTGCCAGCCGCAGTGGTGAAACCGGATGGCTACAGCCTGTCATTCCTACAGGCAATAGATCGGGGCCTGGGTTTTCGTGCAGAAGATCGACCACAGACGATCACGGACTGGCGCCAGAACTTTTCGCAGGCGACAATTGATCCTGCCGATGTCACGGCCACTGAGCCATTGACTCCATCTGCCTCGGAAGCCGAGACGGAACTGGCAGACAGCGAACCACAGAAAACCTTTCAGGTGGATCCATCCGCGATGTCGGCCGGCACGGTGCAAACCGACACCGTAGCGAATCCACCGTCTTTTTTTCGACGGCTTTGGCAGCGGATTAAAACGATACTGAAGTGGCTGGCGATACTGTGGTTGGTCCTGGTCATACTTTCCGTGCTCGGCAAACGGAATAAACATGCAGAAACAGATTTGCCCGCCGAGGTTGAGACGAATACCGAGACTGCCGTTCAGCCGGCACCTGCTGGCCAGCAGGAGGTTATTACCGGGGAGAAGCCGGCGCCGGTCATGGTTGAGACCGACCCGACCAGTGCGAAAATAGGGGATCTACTGCAGGCCGCCGATAACGATATTCGCTCATACCGCTTGACGACACCGGCTGACAATAATGCCGTCGAAAAATATGCACAGGTACTGCAACTGGATCCGACGAATACCGAGGCACGGTCAGGTATGAGACGGGTGGCAGAGACCTATTTGCACTTGATGCATAAGGCATTAAACCAGAACGACATTGCCGCCGCCGGACAATACCTGGACAAGGCGGGGCAGGTTGATCCATTACACCCGGCATTGGCCGAGGCACGTCGGCATCTGGATGCGCAGTTACAAGCAGAGGAGACAAGACAAAAGAATACCGAAATGGAAGACTCAAACAGGCGCCCGTTAATGGACGAGACCGAGCGCAATACGATTCAACGTATTCAGAAAACTCTGGAAGAGGATCCGGACAATAAATCTGCGCAGCGGCAGGCCCGGCGAATGGCGAAAAATTTTGAACGCAAGGTGAAAAAAGCAGTGGAAGCAGGTCAATATGAACTGGCAGAAGAGTATGTACTGGAAGCGATTGAATTAGCGCCGGATAATAAGGGCTTGCAAGAGGCGCTGGAAAAAATCCGCCAGGCGCGTGCCCGGCTTGACCGGTAAATAGGCCATAACTTTAAGAGATGAAAATTGTTTGAACCTGAACAAATCCGAAAACTGATCGAGCAACGTCGCTCAATTAATGTGTATAAACCGGAACCGGTGCCAATTACGGCACTACAGCAAGCGATAGCAACTTCAGTCTGGGCGCCGAATCACAGAATGACCGAACCATGGCGGTTTTATATTCCGGGCCCCGAAACAATAAAAAAAATATGCAAACTGAATGCGGATATCGTCCGGGCTGAAAAAGGCGAGCAGGCCGCCAGCATAAAACTGAAAAAGTGGTCAAGTATCCCGGGATGGCTGGTGGTCACCTGCCAAAACTCGGACGATGCCTTGCAACAACAGGAGGATTACGCCGCTTGTGCCTGCGTCATCCATAACCTGTCATTGTTGTTATGGGCGGAAGGAATCGGCATGAAATGGACAACCGGCAGTGTCACACGCGATGACCGGTTTTATGATTTGATCTGGGTCGATCGGCAGAACGAGTCGGTAGTCGGTTTGATCTGGTATGGCTACCCGGATGAACAACCCCGGTCAAACCGCCGGGATGCCAGTGAACTGACCGTCGACCTGGAATGATCAATGCCGGTGAAGTTATTCGTCAGTCACTAACCAGGTCTTGTATTTCAGTACTCGCTTCGGTCGGTGAATGGTTGTCTTCAGATCCAGAAGCGGTTGGTTTTGCAAGTGACGACGCGTCAGGAATAAACGTTTAGCTTCCAGTTCACTGAGTCGCTCACTCATACTTTGCTGAATCAGGATCGTCTCGTCCGCGTTATCGTTAATCATGTTTTGTCGTCCATTTCCTTATCGGGTTGTTCAGTCTAGGGCGCGAATATTACGGCCTTATTAATCGATTAACTTTCCGTATTTGTAAATAAAACAGGAATTTTTAACGAAAATGTCATGTAAATAGCACAGATCTGTCATATAAGTGAATGAGACTTGCGCCCGAATTCACGACGACGTGGTGCGCAATGGAGAACATCCACAAGATAGAACCTGCCTACTTCCGTTCGATCTTCATCTCTGACGTCCATCTCGGTTTTTCCGGTTGCAGTGCCAATTACCTGCTTGATTTTCTGCGTTCCACGAGGTGTGACTATTTATACCTGGTGGGCGACATTATCGATATCTGGCAGATGAAGAAAAAAGTGCATTGGCCACAGGCACATAATGACGTTATTCGTACGATTCTCGGTAAGGCGAAACACGGAACCAGGGTTGTTTATGTAACCGGTAACCACGACGAGTTCTTGCGTGATTACGCCGGCATGACGTTCGGTAACCTGCAGATCGTCGACGATGCAATTCATGAAACGAAGTGCGGTAAAAAATTTCTTATTATCCATGGCGATCAATTTGACGGAGTGGTGACGAATTCAAAAGCACTCGCCTTGCTTGGCAGCGCCATGTATGACCTGTTGTTAAAAGCGAACACCTGGGTCAACTTCGTCAGACGAAGGTTTGGCCTGTCGTACTGGTCACTGTCTAACATGTTAAAACATCGTGTCAAAGAGGCGGTGAAATACATCAGCAACTACGAAACCGCACTGGTACATGCGGCGCATAAACATGATGTGCATGGCATAGTTTCCGGTCATATTCACCGTGCGGAAATCACCAATGTTGATGACATTATTTATTGCAACTGTGGTGACTGGGTGGAAAGTTGTACCGCACTGGTGGAAACGCACCAGGGAAAAATGGAATTACTGCACTGGACCGACAGGCAGGAAACAATCAAGGTACACAACCTGGCCGCATGAAAATAGTAATCGCGACCGATGCCTGGCAGCCACAGGTAAATGGTGTTGTTCGAACCTATGAAAACATGCAATGCGAGCTCACCGGCTTTGGCCATGACGTGCATATCATTCATCCCGGGCAGTTCAACACGATGCCCTGTCCTTCCTATCCATCGATAAGACTCGCCCTGTTTCCCTACCGCGGTGTCAGCCAGCAACTGGATGAGATTGAGCCGGATGCGATACATGTTGCCACCGAAGGTCCGGTTGGGCAGGCCGCCCGTAAATACTGCCTGAAACAGAAACTGCCATTCACCACGTCTTATCACACGCAATTCCCGGAGTATGTCAAAGCGCGTATCCCGGTGCCGCTGTCTCTCAGCTATCGCATGGTAAGAAATTTTCACAAGGCCGCAGAACGAACCCTGGTGCCAACGAATTATATGCGTGAGTTGTTAATACAGCGTGGATTTAAAAACGTGAACATCTGGTCGCGCGGCGTCAATTCAGAAATTTTCAAACCGGGGGATAAGGCATATCTTGATTTTCGCAGACCGATTTCAGTGTACGTCGGACGAGTCGCAGTCGAGAAAAATATCGCGGCATTCCTCGACCTGGAGCTGCCCGGGACAAAGCTGGTTATAGGCGATGGCCCGGATCTGGATAAACTGAAACAGACATATCCGGATGCTGTATTTACCGGCTTTAAATTCGGAGAGGAACTGGCAGCGCACATCGCTGCGTCTGATGTCTTTGTCTTTCCCAGCAGGACCGATACGTTCGGGATTGTCCTGATCGAGGCCATGGCGTGTGGTGTGCCGGTCGCGGCCTACCCGGTAACCGGACCGATTGATGTGGTGAAGCAGGGTGAAACCGGCGTCCTCAACGAGGACCTGCTGCCAGCGGTGGAAGCCGCATTAAAGCTGAAGCCGGAAGATTGTATTCAATACGCACGCACCTACACCTGGGACAGTTCCGCCAGGTGTTTTCTTGGCAACCTGGCCAGAATTTCTCGAAATCAGACTGAAACATCCGTTGATGGACAATACGCACGAAATTGAAGAACAACCATTCAGCTTGAGCGGTGCTTTTGCCAACACCCGATTGAAACCGGTGAGTGGCATTCTTGAGCGTTGCCTGGAAGTGCTGACCGGGCTTGATTACCTGGCAGGAAAATATCGCCAGTTACCCAAGTCGAACAAGGTGACGGATTTTCTTGAACACATTCTCGATTGCCTGCAGGTTCGCTATTCGTTAAATATTAATGCACTCGAACAGATTCCAAAGTCGGGACCACTTGTCGTGGTCGCGAATCATCCGTTTGGTGCGATCGATGGCATCATTCTGACGTTAATTATCTGTAGCCAGCGTGATGATGTGCGGGTACTGGGTAATTATTTTCTGGGACGTTTGCCGGGGCTAAGAAAAATCCTGATTTCTGTCGATCCTTTCGGTACCAGCGCATCCACTGAAAAAAATCTGCGTCCACTGCGTGACAGCGTACGCTGGTTACAACAGGGTGGAGTGATCGTCACATTTCCTGCCGGCGAAGTCTCTTCCTGGTCGATGCAACAACAACGCGTTACGGATCCGGTCTGGAGCAAAACCATAGGCAAACTGGTGCAGATGTCACAGGCGTCCGTGTTACCGGTCTATTTTCATGGTCGCAACAGTTTGACGTTTCAAAATGCCGGCATGGTACATCCGTTGCTACGCACCTGCCTGCTACCGTGGGAGTTAATCAGGAAACAGGACAGTACGATCCAGTTACGCCTTGGACAGAATATCCAGTGGACGACTTTAAAACGTCTGGACACGGCGGAGAAAGTGGTGCGTTATCTACGCTTCAGAACCTACCTCCTGCGAAATATATCTTCGGGTGATACCAGACCGGTCTTGCCTGAATTAATCAGAAAATCACAACAGCATTCGCAGCCGGTACAGACGGCGATAGCGAAAACAGCGTTGCAGGCCGAGGTGGCCGCGTTACCCGAATCCAGTTGCCTGACTGAATCGGGCGAGTTTCAAATTTTTTCTACAACTGCCGATCAGTCACCATTGCTATTGCAGGAAATCGGCCGGTTGCGAGAAATTACTTTTCGTCAGGTCGGTGAAGGCACCGGCAAGTCAACCGATATCGATTTATATGATTCCTACTACCATCATTTATTTTTATGGCACCGGGAAAAGCAGGAAATTGTCGGCGCCTATCGACTCGGTGTCGTGCAGGATATTCTGCCGCGCTTTGGTCGTAAGGGGTTGTATACGTATTCGTTATTTAAATATAAAAAGAAAATTTTACCGTTACTGTCTTGCGCGATAGAAGTAGGACGTTCGTTTGTCCGGGCTGAATACCAGAAAAGTTTCAGCGCTTTAAACCTGCTCTGGAAAGGTATAGGCATTTTTGTTGTCCGTCATGGAAAATGTCCGGTGTTATTTGGACCGGTCAGTATCAGCAAGGACTATGAAATCCTGTCCCGGCATTTGATTGTCGATTGCCTGACCCTGAATAACTTTGAGAATACCCTGTCTGCATTGGTGAAGCCCCGACGGCCGTACCGCAGCAAACGCAAGGATGCCTGGATTAAACAGGAAATGAGTGCGATCGATGATCTCAGCCTGGTCTCGGATATCGTATCTGAACTGGAGAACGATAAAAAAGGGATACCGGTCCTCGTGAAACAGTATTTAAAACTGGGTGGCAAGTTTGTCGGTTTCAATATTGATCCGGATTTTAATAATGTGGTCGATGGATTGATACTGGTCGATTTACGCGAGACAGAACGACAGATACTGAATAAATACATGGGCAAGGAGCGGGCGGAACAGTTTCTGGCCAGCCTGCAGGCACAGACTGGGTTGCCCGGGACAGTCAGGCACGCCGTATTATCTTAACTGGCTGTCTTTACTGCCACGTCGGTTAAACAGGGCATGCGCTTCCTGGTGGGCGTCCTGCTCGGACTGACAATCGACACATAGCCGCACACCGGCGATCGCCTGGCGGCGTGCTTCGGGGATCGCCTCACCACACTCGATACAATGCGTTTCGCTTTCACCATGCGTAATGCGACTGCGAGCCAGCTTGACGGCGTCATCAATACTCGCATCTATCTGGTCCTGTACGGCCCCGTCTTTTGACCAACCACCTGCCATAACAATCAGTAATAATAAAAACTATGAGTCAAAGTATAGGTGATCACCCGGAAAACGGAAATCCAGCAGAAGCATGCCATTATCTTGTCTCTGCGCGTATAGATAATAAAGTTTGCACAATGCTGTCCGCACTCAGTTGTGCCTCTGCGTAAACGACGGTTGCGCCACTATCGAGCAGGCTCTCATGATGGCTGTTATCGTGCGTATTCATAATAATCGGAATTTCAGCCGAGATGCTGCGTATCTGCCTGAGTATTTCAAAACGTGCATGATAACGGTCGACACAGACAATTACTGCCGAAGCCTCAAGGATACCCGCAGATTCAAGCACCTTGCGGTTCGTTGCATCGCCCAGGTACACGGGTGCCTCGCGTTCCCAGTTCGTGCGAACAATGTCAGCGTTGGTTTCCAGTGCGACGTATTCAATATTCTGCTCTTCCAGTTTGTGCGCGACTTTTTCGCCGACGCTGCCATAACCACAAATCAACACCCGCTGTTTCCGGTTTGTCGTACACATCTGTTTCAACAATTCAGGGTTGGATAATTGATCATTCGCATCCTGTCTGAACAGTCGTGCCGAGATCATCTGGTTATTGCGTATCAATAGCGGGGATAACAACATTGACAGGATGACCGCGGCCAGCACCGGTTGCATATCGCTAATACTGATCAACCCGGACAGCACAGCCAGCGTCAACAGCGCAATACTGAATTCACCACCCTGTCCAAGTATCATGCCGGTGCGACTGGAGACAATTTTTGAGTAGTTATTGAGTCGCATAACGACATAGATCGCCATGCCCTTACCTATCATCAATCCACAGACGAGAAATATCACCCAGAACCAGTTATCAATTATTGCGTACACATCCAGTTGCATCCCCACAGTTATAAAAAACAGGCCGAGTAAAATATCGCGAAACGGACGGATTTCATTTTCAATCTGGTAGCGATAGCGGGACTCACTGACCATAAATCCGGCCAGGAATGCGCCCAGCGCCAGTGACATGCCGAACTCATGCGTCAGCCAGGCAGCGGTTAACGAGACCAACAGGACCGTTAACGTAAACAACTCGGTCGAGAACGAGACCAGGTGAAATAACCTGGGAATGACATAGATCCCCAGCGCAATGATGATACCGATGACGACTGCACCTTTTACCAGTGCCAGTGACAAGGCGAGCCAGATTTGATCCGCTTGCGCTTCGGCCAGTATCGGGATCAACACCAGAAACGGTATTGCCGCCAGGTCCTGGAACAGCAGGATTCCGAACGCGGTCAGACCATGCTCGGTTTGTAGTTCAAGCTGGTCGACCAGTTGCTTCATAACAAGGGCGGTCGATGACAGTGCCAGTGCACCACCCAGGATCAACGATGCCTGCCAACCGAGCCCAAGCCATGACGCGATGATGAATCCGGACAGTGTACCAATCAGTACCTGCGCACTACCCAGTCGCAGTACGGCATGACGCATCTTGTTGAATTTTTCCAGAGAAAAATCGACACCAATGCTGAACAGCAAAAACACAACGCCAAACTCAGCAAGATAACCGATCGTATGATTGTGACTGAGAATACCGGTCGTGTGTTCGCTGATCAGGACACCGACGATTAAATAACCGATAAGTGGTGACAGGTTTAACCTGTTGATGATCAATATCGTGATCACCGACAGGGATAAAAGGATCAGTATTGATTCAAATTCAAATTGCACAGGTCTACCTTAGCACAATCCGAATCAGCGGCCCCTGAATTAAAACCCTGACATAGCCGGACTCAAGGCCTGTCTTTATTCAATGACTTTCTTTGATTCAAGTTCTTCCGTCAGGACTTTTGTATTTTCTGAATAATCAACCGGACAATCGATCAGGTGTACGCCCGGTGAGTTCAGGGTCTTTTCCAGCGTCGTCAATAGCTGATTGGTCGATTCGATTCGATGTCCATGACCGCCATAGCTTTCAACGTACTTGATAAAGTCAGGGTTATTGTATTCCAGACCAAAATCCGCGAACCCCATGCCCTGTTGTTTCCAGCGGATCATACCGTACGAACTGTCATTAAGAATCAACACTACCAGATCCTGTTGCATGCGCACGGCCGTTTCCAGTTCCTGACTGTTCATCATGAACCCGCCATCGCCACAGATAGCCAGCACCTTCCTGTCAGGAAAAATCATTTTTGCCGCCATGGCGGAAGGCAGCCCGGCACCCATTGTCGCCAGGGCGTTGTCGAGCAATACTGTATTTGGCGCGAGCGCGCGATAGTTGCGTGCGAACCAGACTTTATAAATACCATTATCGAGAGCAATAATATCTTCGCGGCCCATGACTGAACGAACATCGGCAACCAGTCGCTGCGGAATAATCGGAAAGCGGTCGTCATCGTTCTTTTCTGCGATTTTTTTATCAACAAACTGCTTGACGCGCAGGAAGTAGTCAAAGTCCCAGTGACCCTGTTTTTCAATCGATTCCGAAATCTGCCAGAGTGCGTTGGCGATATCACCGATGACTTCGTGTTGTGGAAAATAGACTTCGTCAACACTCGCATCGACGTAATTCACATGAATGACCCTGGCACCATCTTGCTCCATAAAGAACGGTGGTTTTTCAATCACGTCATGACCCACATTGATAATCAGGTCAGCGCGCTCAACCGCACAGTGCAAATAATCCTTGTCAGATAATGCAGCCGTGCCAAGGCACAGGTCATGGTCTTCGGCAATCACGCCTTTGCCCATTTGCGTCAGGAAGAAAGGGATGCCGGTTTTATCAATGAGCTGACAAAGCATTTTAGATACACGTTTACGATTCGCGCCGGCACCGATCAGTATCAATGGCGATTTCGCCTGTTGGATCATATCTACTGCGATACGTACTGCCTTGTCATTTGCATCCGGTCGCCGTACCTTGAATATCGGAATCGGATCGGTATGTGTATCCTCGCTGGCCACGTCCTCGGGTAATTCAATATGCACGGCGCCGGGTCGTTCCTCCTCGGAAATCTTGAACGCTTCGCGAATCACAAAAGGTATGCGGTTACCGTGGCCGAGTTGCTTGGTGTATTTGGTAATGGGTCGCATCATGTCGACCGTATCAATGATCTGAAAATGTCCCTGTTTGCTCGAGTGCACCGGCTTTTGTCCGGTGATCATGCACATCGGCATCGCGCCAAGTTGGGCGTAGGCGGCAGCGGTGACGAAATTGGTAGCGCCGGGTCCGAGCGTTGACATGCAGACACCCGGAGAACCGGTCAAGCGTCCGATCGTTGCTGCCATGAAGCCGGCGGATTGTTCATGCCGGGTCAATACCAGTTCCAGGTTCGAGTTGCGAATCGACTCCAGCATGTCGAGGTTTTCCTCGCCTGGCACGCCGAGCACGTATTTGACACCCTCGTTTTCCAGGCACTGCACAAACAGGTCACTCGCTTTCATTTTCGTTTCCTTGGTTGAAAAATTATTTTTTGTAATCAGTTATATAACGGAATATCGGGCAGGGACTTTAGCCATTATTCTCATTCTTTCAACTATATCCTAGCCAAGCCTGCGATGTTTTGCAGCAATTCTCCGGCGGGTTGTCTTGCAACAGAAATGGCTTCGTACTGAACCGGGCAGGCAGGCACTGGTCATAATGCTCATCAGTCACGAGGGGGGAGAGATTCCTTGTCTTATCTGTGCAGGTGCCTGCTTGTTATTGGTTTTGGCATCCAGTCTGTATTCGCATTCGACCATTCCCACGCGGAGTTCAATCAGCTATTGCAGCGTGTTGTTGTTGAACATGGCCATCAAACCTCGGTTGATTATTCAACGCTGGCAGCGAACCCGAATCAGTTGCTCGCTTACATTAAACAGATCGAAGCGGTGAGTGAGGCTGAGTTCAATCAATGGAATGATAACCAGCGGCTGGCATTTTTGATTAATACGTATAACGCACTGACATTAAAATTAATCATCGATAACTATCCGGAAATCGATTCCATTCGGGATCTGGGCGGACTGATCTTCTCCTCACCGTGGGACAGGAAATTTTTCACGCTGTTTGGCGAGCCAGCGAACCTGGATTATGTTGAACATGATCTGATACGTGACAACTTCAATGAGCCAAGAATTCATTTTGCCGTGAACTGTGCCTCACGTGGTTGTCCGCCACTGATAAAACAGGCCTACGTCGCTGACACATTAAATGATCAACTGGAACATGCTACCAGGTTGTTTCTCACTGATCCTGAACGTAATCGTTTTGACAGGAAAAAGCAGCAACTTGAGTTATCGTCCATTTTTAACTGGTATCGAAAGGACTTTGATACCGCCGCCGGTTCCGTTGAAGCCTGGGTCGCACCCTACATAACCGATAATGCCGAATTACAAAAACAACTGAAGTCCAGCAAGCAGGGGAGCTTCACCCGGGTGAGAGTGCGGTTCCTTGATTATGACTGGGCACTGAACGACATCAGAACCCGGGAATGAACAGAATGTCAGTCGTAGCCGGGACCATGAACCCTGAACTCAGCCTTAAAAAAGCCCGACAGGTGATGCAACAACAAGGGCTTTGTTCACCTAATCAGCAGATGGGATTACGCTGGTCCGTCGGTTGCGTGGCACTGGAAATAACGCAGCGCTGCAACCTTGATTGCACCCTGTGTTACTTGTCCGATCATTCCGAGGCGGTGCATGACATTCCGCTGCAGGAGATATTCAAACGCATCGACCGCATCCATCAATATTACGGGGACTACACGGATATCCAGGTGACCGGCGGTGATCCGACATTACGAGATCAGGATGAGCTGGTCGAGATCATTGACTACATCAGACGCAACAACATGCGTTCAACATTAATGACGAACGGCATTCGCGCGACCCGACCCCTGTTACAACGTCTTGCCAGGGCCGGGCTGAATGACGTCGCATTTCATGTCGACCTGACGCAGGAACGTAAAGGTTATAACAGCGAGCAGGCGTTGAACCGGATTCGTAGTGAATACATTAATCGCACGCGGGGACTTGGCCTGTCCGTCGTGTTTAATACGACGGTCTGTCGCGAAAACTTCCACGAGATTCCACAGCTGGTACGATTTTTTATCGAACATGCACAGAACATACGTACGGCGTCGTTTCAATTGCAGGCAGACACCGGTCGCGGAGTACAGCGTCAGCGCGATACGATCATCAGTACAGATACCGTCTGGCAGAAAATAGAACAGGTCGCCGGTACCGAGATCAATTTTCGTGCGATACGCACCGGTCATCCGCAGTGCAACCGTTATGGCATGACAGTCGTGACCAATGATCGATGTTATAACCTGTTTGACGATGCCGACTTCACCGGTCGTATGCAGGCAGAGACACGCAATATTGTTGCGGATCGAAACCGCGCCTTCACCACGGCGCTGCAGTTATCTGCCTGGCTGATTCGACACCCGCTGCAGGCGCTGGAATTTATCAAGTGGTCAGTATCAAAACTGCTACAAATGCGCGCAGATTTATACCGCGCCAGAGGCAAGGCAAGCAGCCTGTCTTTTTTTGTGCATAATTTTATGGACGCCTGCAACCTGGATCAGGAACGTCTGGATGCCTGCGTCTTTAAGAACATGACACCGTCCGGCCCGGTTTCCATGTGTGAATACAATGCCCGGCGAGATGAGTACATACTTCAGCCGGTCACGATCAAGCAGGAGCGTGAAATCAAATTCTGGAATCCGCTAAGTGGTGAAATGGATCAGGTTGCCTGTGATCATAAAACTTCAACCGCGGCATCATTACCCCAGAAGAAAATGAAAGGCAGGGTTAAAGCGGTGAAGCTGAGAGAAACCGTTTAAATTGGCTGGGGGTAGAGGATGATTCCATACATCCAGGTACTCCACCCCTTCGGGCCCAGCTTCAGTTCGAATTTTCTTGATTTTAAAATAGTCACTTTGATTCGTATCTATATGTGTATGAAATTTCAGCAACAGAATAAAAAATTCATTTCTAAACCCAATCTTCATATTCAATAGAAGAAGCGGTCCTTAAGGAGTTGTAAACAATGTTTACTACCTCTGCATCTGCATGATCAGAGATCACCATGTATGCCGAGTATGTGTACTCCGGTGCACCCTCCACACGAAACAGGCGTCCTCTTTGCATGTATGGTTTTGCAGCCCGTACTCTGAAATAGCCGCTACCGCCCATGGCCAGGATATACCTTAACGCCAACGGTCCGAGCCCAACGTGCATATCCGTGTCCCTGAGGTGTGGGAATGCATGGTTGTGGTGTGTCGAGAACTGTTGTCCCCAATCTATATATACATAACCCGCATTACCTACCTCCGTAGTGCCCGGTTCCGTACTGACCGCAATCAGTTTTTCTTCCATTAACAACCGGGTTTTTAAACCTGGACGTTTTTGCGGTTCATAAATCACAGCCACATCCAGTATGCCGGTCTGCACTTTATCCAGTAATCGTTCCGGTATATCAACATGTGCCCGTATCGCGATATCTGGCGATTGCTTTCTGATGTACACCAACCAGTTCAGCAACAACGGGTTCCATAGGCTCAGTTCACCGCCGACTGAAACGATAGCGCGTCGCCCGGGCGGAACGGCGACCTGTTGCCTCGCTCGTTCCCAAATCTGGACCAGTGAAGTTGCATATTTGATGAACTCCTGCCCTGCAGGTGTCAATTTAGCCCCGGCCTTGTTACGCACGAACAGGGTCCGACCCAGTTGTTCTTCCAGTGACTTGATCCTGGCCGTGACCGCGGTCTGGGTCAGGTGTAATTGCTCGGCGGCACGAACGAAGCTACCTGCCGACGAGATCACAAGAAAGGTACGAGCAACTTCTATATCCATGATCGTTTTTAATATAGAAATAATTGAACTTAAGTATAAATATTATTTATTTGCTTAATATAAAGCAAATAATCAGACTGGATCACGGGCTACAAAGCCTTGCTTGGGTTAAACACAGCGAGGAGAACGTCGATGAGTATATGGGTTTGTGAATTGTGTGATTTTATCTACGACGAGGACAAGGGGATTCCCGATGAAGGTATCCCGGCCGGCACGCACTGGGAGGATGTCCCCAAGGACTGGGTCTGTCCTTACTGCGGTGCATCAAAAGCCGCCTTCAAGATGCAGAAGTTAAACGATTTGGATGCCGTTGCTTTAAGCATACTCAACCCCTGATGCAAGCTGTCTTCGCATGGGCGCTGTAATGGATACGCCGGTAGCCAATCTGTCCGCGACAGTGTTGGCGGATGACATCCTCGAGCAGGTTGAAACGTTGGCAAGGCAAACGTCACCGGATGAAGCACTGTGGATCAGCGGTTACTTTGCCGGCTGGGCCCGTTGCAGGGCAACGGCGTTGGAGAGTACGCCTGTTGCGGGCATGTCGGATAAACATAAGGCAGTGGTGCAACAGGCGCCTCCGCCAATCCGAGTTTTATACGGAACAGAAACGGGTAACTCGGAAGAACTGGCGGAAGAACTGGCGGAGATATTGCGGGATGCAGGTCATACCGTTAATTGCAATAACCTTGAAGATTACAAGGTACAACAACTGAAACAGGAACACTGTGTTATCGCTATAACCAGCACACACGGCGATGGTGATCCGCCAGAACCCGCGAGGGGCTTCTTTGAAGAACTTGAAGGCCGCAAGGCACCCGCTCTTGGTCACCTGCACTATGCCGTGCTGGGTCTCGGTGATACGTCTTACGAGTTTTTTTGCGAGGCGGCAAAAACACTCGACAGGCGTTTTAGTGAACTAGGTGGCAAACCTGTCGCAGCCAGGCTGGATTGTGATGTTGACTATGATGAACAAGCGGAACAATGGTTTGCCTCGATAAAGTCAGGATTGAAGGAACTGTTTGCGTCTGCTGTCAGGATCAGCGCACCTGTCATACAGGTTTCAGAACCCGGACAGGTTTCGCGGGATAAAGACAAGGTTCATGACAAGCGACGACCGTTCGAAGCCGAGGTTCTGGATATTATCAGGATTACCGGCCGTCACTCCACGAAGCATGTTGCGCATGTCGAATTCTCACTTGACGGCAGTGGCCTGAACTACAAGCCCGGTGATGCGCTGGGTGTTCGTCCTGTTAATAACGTGCGACTGGTCAATAAAATATTGACCGAGTTAAAATTTAACGGCACGCAACCTCTGGCCGACAACGGTAAGACAATTGCAGATAGCCTGACCCATGACCATGAACTGTCGATCCTGACACCGGAATTTCTGCAGACATGGTATTCACTGTGCAAGGCAGAACTACTGAAAGATCTGTCCCTGCCGCACAAGCGCGCGCAATTCTTCGAGTTTGCATCAAGAAACCACGTCCTGGATGTAATCCGGCAATATCCTGTCGCTGACATACAGCCAGAGATACTGGTAAACGGCCTGAGGAAGATACAACCGAGAATGTACTCGATTGCATCCAGCCAGGAGATGGTGGCGGACGAGGTTCATATCACGGTTGCAAGGCTCAAATACGAGTTAAACGGCAGCCAGCGATTCGGTGCAGCGTCGTCCTACCTGTGTGGCGGACTGGAGCAAGGGCAGCAGGCCGCAGTTTATATTCAAAACAATAATAACTTTCGACTCCCCGAGGATGCATCCACCCCGATCATCATGATAGGGGCCGGTACCGGTATCGCACCTTATCGTGCTTTTTTGCAGCAGCGTGAGGCTACTGGTGTGAAACACGGACCATCCTGGCTCATTTTCGGTGAGCGAAACTTTCGATCAGATTTCCTGTACCAGGTTGAGTGGCAACAATGGTTACGCATGGGTTTCCTGCACCGTATCAGTCTCGCATTTTCCCGTGATAGCAAACAGAAGATCTATGTCCAACATCGGCTGTTGGAAAACGGCCGCGATATCTACCACTGGCTACAGGAAGGTGCCTGTATTTATGTCTGTGGTGATGCCAGTCACATGGCGAAGGATGTCAACCAGGCCCTGGTAAAGATCATCAGCAACGAGGCGGACTTGAGCGAAGAAAAGGCAACTGAATACCTGAAATTATTGTCCCGGCAGAAACGCTATCAAAAGGATGTGTACTGAGACATGACGACCAATTCCCAAAGCAACAAGCCTGCCCGTAGCAGGGATATATCCCGACCAATCGGTGAGTTAAGCCCGGATGAATTGCTTAAGCAACAGAGCAACTATCTTCGTGGTTCCATTACCGAGAGTCTGCATGACCCGGTAACCGCCGCGGTAAAGGACACAGATGCGAAACTGCTCAAGTTCCATGGTATGTATCAGCAGGACGACAGGGATATTCGCGACGAGCGCCGACACCAGAAACTGGAACCTGAATACACGTTCATGGTCAGGATCCGGTTACCCGGTGGCGTATGCACTGCAAGGCAGTTACTGGCACTGATGGAGATTGCCGGACGACATGCAGACGACGCATTACGTATTACTACCAGGCAGACCTTTCAATTGCACAAGGTCCCGAAACAGGATCTAAAACCGGTGATCCAGTCCTTGCAGACTGTCGGCCTGGATACCATTGCTGCGTGTGGTGACGATACCAGGGGCGTCATGTGTGCGGTTAACCCGGCCATGTCCGGATTGCACACTGAAGTTTATACAACTGCAAGGCAGATAAGTAACGAGTTTATTCCGAAAACAGGTGCCTACCCGGAGACCTGGCTGGATGAGCCGGGACACACGGCGGGGGAAGAAGAGCCAGTGTACGGTCCGACTTACCTGCCACGTAAATTCAAGATTGGAATCGTGGTGCCACCGGTAAACGATATCGACGTTTTCTCACAAGACCTGGGATTTATCGCAATACAGAGCAACAACCGCTTGTGTGGATTTAATGTCTGCGTTGGTGGTGGTATGGGTCACACCGATAGCGTACCGACCACCTATCCCAGGCTGGCCGACGTCCTGGGTTATATCGAGAAAGGCGCGATCTTCGACATGGTGAGGGAAACACTGACTATTCAACGCGACTATGGTGATCGCGTCGACAGGGCACAGGCGCGTTTTAAATACACCATTCAAAATAATGGTCTGGCCTGGTTCAAGTCTGAACTGGAAGCCAGAACGGGCATCACCCTTGCGCAATCAAAACCTTTTAATTTTGAAAAGAACACGGATACGCCTGGCTGGCAAGAAGCCGAGGATAACAGGCTGCACTGTACGCTGTTCGTAGAAAACGGACGAATCAAGGACCATGACGGTGTCGGGTTAATGTCCGGCCTGCACGAACTGGCATCGGTGCATAGCGGTGAATTTCGACTGACACCCAATCAAAACATGATGATTGCCGGCGTTCATGCAGAACAAAAACAGCAGATTGAGGAAATACTGGAAAAGTATCGTCTCGATAATGGACTGAAGCAGGGCCCGGTCAGACAACATGCTATTGCCTGCGTAGCGTTTCCCACCTGTGGCCTGGCGATGGCCGAGAGTGAACGGTACCTGCCGGTACTCATCACGAAAATCGAAGCGATGCTCAAGCATTACGGCCTGGCTGAGCAGGCGATTACGCTCCGTATGAGTGGTTGTCCCAATAGTTGTTCGAGGCCGTACCTGTCAGAAATCGGGTTAACCGGCAGAGCGCCGGGTAAATACAACCTGTACCTGGGTGGAGCGTGTAACGGGACAAGACTGTCGCGACTCTACCGTGAAAACATCGGGGAGGAACAAATATTAAACGAGTTGGAAACAATAATTGTGAACTACGCAAACGAACGATTCGAAAATGAAGCGTTTGGAGATTACGTCATACGACAGGGATACGTTGAGGCGGTCACCAGCGGTCCCGATTTCAAGAACAGGCAAAAGGGAGAAAACCATTGAGTCGATACATGCTGATCTCATCAAGAGATCCATTCGAATGCAGGGAGACAGAAAACTTTTATCGCCTTGCAATCAACCTGAAAAACGGCGGCCACTCGGTCAGGCTGTTTTTGATACAGAATGGTGTGTTTCCTGCGCGTAAAAGTTCTATTAACCGTACGTTTGCGACGTTAATACGGCAGGGCATACACATTGAAGTAGATGACTTTTCTGCAAAAGAGCGTGCCATCGGGAAAGTTGATCTGAAAAAAAATATACGTCTATCTGCGATAGATAAAATTATTGATTGCCTTGCAGAAGGCACAAAAACAATATGGCACTAGTGGTGATGAATAAACAAACCACATTGACCTTTGCAATAATGGACCCGCCTTTCGAGAGTGCACGTACCACCTCGTTTTTCAGACTCCTCCACGTTGCCGCAGCACGCGGATACCACATCAACGTGTTTGCCTACGAAGGTGGCGTGCACCTCTCTTTTAACAAGCAAAAACCGCATGCGAACGCAGTTCATGGCACCACGCGGGAGGAAGAGAACCACCCGCTTCCTAAAGAATGGGTGAGTGAATTACTACAACTTGCCAGGCAGAACAATGGACAGATTGAGTGGGTGAACTGCGGATTGTGTGCCGACGAGAGAGGTATCGATGAGACCGTGCCTGGTGTCAGACGCGGTTCGCCGGCCGATTTCTGGAAACTGGCATCAGCATCGGTTAACTCGCTGGTAATAGGAACGAGATAACCATGCGCGCTTTACAGGTAGTAGAAACGGCCTATCGCGGCACGTTGGAAGAGCAGGACGATACAATTATCTGGCTTACCCATGCCATGCGTGGCATCGAGGCGGACATCTCCGTGTTGCTTACCGGCAATGCCGTTAATTATGTCCTGGTCCAGCAGCAACCTCCGCTGTTGCAATTCGGCACCTGGAAGCAGACGCAGCCAACGGATATCGAGGGCGGCCTAATCAAGCTCGCCGACAAGGGGGTGGAAATATTTGTCTTGCAGGAAGACCTGAAAAGCAGGGGGTTGAGCCAGCGCGAACACATCGGTGGAATCAGGTACGTCAGGCGCGACCAATTACCTTCCCTGTTCGAGCGTTATGACCAGGTCTGGCATTGGTAACGACTGTCTATTATGAACATCAGGATAAAACGTATCTATGACAGTGCTGATGAATCTGATGGCATGCGCGTTTTAGTAGACAGGTTGTGGCCGCGCGGTATCCGCAAGACAGATGCAAAGATAGACCTGTGGTTGAAAGAGATTGCTCCCAGTAATGACCTGCGCACCTGGTTTGGCCATAAACCGGAACGGTGGGACAAGTTTCATGAACAGTATACCCGTGAGCTCGAACAAAATACGGCAGCGATGAGTCGTTTACTCGAACTTACGGGCTTGGGTAACGTGACTCTGGTCTATGCTGCCCGTGACCGGAAGTGCAATCACGCCAGGGTGATCAGTGACTATGTCGGACAACAGCAATCCTGAATGGCGAGGGCGCAATTTCATGAAAAATAAAATCAAGTCCGGCTTGCATACCATGGCCTGTGACCTGCTTGGTTGCCAGTACCCGATCGTGCTGGCGGGTATGGGAGGTGTTTCCCGTTCGGAACTGGTTACTGCAGTCATTGAGGCCGGCGGTTACGGGTTCCTGGGTATGGTGCGCGAAACGCCGGAGCTTATCCGCTCTGAGATTCAAAAGGTCAAGGCAAACACCGATGCTGAATTTGGTGTGAATATTATCCCTGCGGCAACAGACCAGCAGCTGCTACTACAACAAGTCCACATGCTTATCAAGGAACAGGTAGCCTCGGTCTGCCTGTTCTGGGACATCTATCCCGATGTAATTAAAACTCTCAGGGATGCGGGCATCCTGGTCGTACACCAGGTCGGGACTGAACAGGACGCCGACGCAGCATTGACAGCAGGTGCCCATATGTTGATAGCACAAGGCGTTGAGGCAGGTGGTCACGTGCGTGGCTCTTTGTCGGTAAAGGAACTGTTACCGCGTGTATTGCGTATCGCAGAGGTTCCGGTTCTCGCCGCCGGTGGCATTGTTGATGGCCGTGATCTTGCCGACCAACTGCAAAGAGGTGCTGATGGAGTTGTCGTCGGTACGGCTTTTCTCGCCTCGAAAGAATCGTTTGCTAATGACTACCACAAGCGAAAGATTATTAACCTTAAGCAGGATGAAACAATCCTGACCGGTTTATTTCATATTAACTGGCCGCACGGTGCACAAACGCGAGTGATTCCGAACAGCGTTACCCGTGAAGCAACAATGAATGTACAGGTAGACAGTCAGCCCCGCGTCGTGATTGGCAAGGAAGGACAGCGACCGGTATACCTGCGCAGCACCGATTCTCCACTCAGGAACACGGTCGGTGACCTGGAAGCCATGCCCATTTATGCCGGTTGCGGCGCCTACCGGGTAAATCGAATCGAGCCTGCGGCTACTATTTTGAACAGAATGGTCACCGAGGCAAAGCAGAGACTTTTTACCGGCACGAATGACACGGGTTCATGGTGTGGCGATGATATCGAAATGTATTCCTCGCCGTGCTTCCAGGGTCAAACCGCCAGTGAAGTTATGCCGGCCAGCCACGAGATCATTCCGGTACTTAAGGAATTGCTGGCTGCAGAACGTGCCGGTGCCCGCGTCACCATCCGCTCCATGCTTGATTGCAGGGATACTAAATACCGGGAAGTTTTCCAGTCCATTTACCAGGATGAAGTACGCTGGTGTGAAATGCTGGCAACGTGGTTATATCGCATGGGGCAGACGCCATCGCGCCGTGTCGGTAATTTCTATGAAAAAGCGATCAAGATAAGAGACCTTGAGGAGCGAATTGGTTTTTTGAACAAGGGACAGGCCTGGGTAGTAAAAAAAATAAAACAGTTGGCTATAACCAACAGTAATACAGCCCTGCAGGAAGACTTGAATGACATGCTCATCAACCATGTCGCGAATATCAAGATGGCCAACAAGAGTGCACATGTATGATGAGTGCTGATAAAGAAATTCCGGAAATCCCTGCAGTAGAGCCAGGTGACTGGCAATCCATACGACACTGGAGAAAAGTGCAGCGTGAATTGCAGATAGGCACAAGAATCAAGATTGGCAGAAAGGAAAGAAAAAACAAAACAGAGGAATTATATGTCGTGCTGCAGGAAGTTCTATCGCTGATGGAGCCGGGCATTATTGGTTTCTACTGGCCAATTAAAGGTGAGTTCGATCTGCGTGACCTTGTCAGGCAACAGCTCGATAATGGCTGGGCCGCTGCACTACCGGTTGTCGCCAGCGCCGGCGCACCGATGGAGTTTCGACCATGGACACCGTCGTCAAAACTGAAACCCGGCATCTGGAACATCCCGGTGCCGGTAGACAAGACGACTGTGGAACCATCTGTATTACTGGTGCCGCTGGTTGGGTTCGACGACAGCCAGTACCGACTCGGCTATGGGGGTGGTTACTATGATCGAACCATTGCACACCTTGGTCATCGCCCGCATGCAATCGGGTTGGGCCTGGTCACATCGCGCCTGGATACAATCTATCCGCAATCACATGACATCCCGATGGATAGAATTATTACGGTATAAGCATGCGCATTCTTATCCTTGGTGCTGGTGCAGTTGGAGGTTATATCGGTGGGCGTTTAATCGAGTCTGGCGCAGACGTTACGTTCCTGGTAAGAGAGGAAAAACGCAACGTCATTGAAGAAAATGGCCTGAATATTTACAGTCAGCTGGGGAATCTGTGTCTGACTCCAAAGTGTATTACATCAAAGGAATTACTGCCGGGTTTCAATGTTGTAATACTTGCATGTAAATCCTATGCATTAATGCAAGCAGTCAACGACATTCAAAAGGTTGCGGATAAAGAAACAAACATATTGCCATTATTAAACGGGGTGTCTCACTTAAAGCTTCTGGATGATGTTTTTACTCGGGAAGCTGTAATGGGTGGTCTCGTACATCTGGCCCTGGAACAGGATGGGACAGGAAACATACAACACCTGAACCAGTTTCATCGCATTCAATTCGGTATCAGACATTTCGATCAGGAGGCAATAAGTCGGTCATTTCTTGATCAGTTATCAAAAACAAAACTGGAATACAAATTTTCTACCCATATCCAGCACGATATGTGGCAAAAATATATTTTTTTGGCGGCACTTGCCGGTGCAACCTGCATTTTCAGGGGAAGTGTAGGTGAAATTATGAAAACTGAAAGCGGACGAGAATTTATTCTTGAGTTATTTCATGAGTGCGTCGACATTGCGAAAGCGTACCGTAATAGACCTGATGAGAATACCATGAAGAAATATACTGAGCTATTAACCGACATAAATTCTGACTATACAGCTTCGATGCTTAGAGATATACAGTCAGGCAGGCAGACAGAGGTTAATGAGATATTTGGTGAATTAGTAAAACTAGGTACAGAAAAGAATTTATCAACCAAATTATTGGGGTATGCCTTGTCACATCTTCAGGTATATGAAGCTAAACGAAACGACTTAAAACATGCCTCACTTGATATCAGCAAATAAAAACGAAAGATTTGCACTGTTTGATCTTGGATTCAGGCCGTTTTTCCTTGGCGCTGTAATCTATTCGATCATCTCGGTAGTGACCTGGATGCTGATCTACACCTTTAATCCCGCCATGCCAATGGGGAGTCTTTCCGCTTTTCAATGGCATGCGCATGAAATGATTTTTGGTTACTGTCTCGCTGTCGTCGCAGGGTTTCTGTTAACAGCGGTGAAAAACTGGACTGGTAAGCAAACAATAAATGGCAAGCCGCTGGCTGTGTTATTCAGTGTTTGGGCATTCAGCCGTATTTTATTTCTGTCTGGTTCAGACTTCGTAGTGTATGCCGGTGTGCTTGATATTTTATTTATATCAGGCCTGATTGTGGCAGTCGCAACTCCTGTAATAGAATCGCGTCACTATAACCAACTTGGAATTCTCGCAAAGCTTGTATTGCTGGGCATTGCCAATCTTGTCTTTTATCTTGGATTAATGGGGTATTTGCCAAGAGGTACGTTTTGGGGACTCTATGGAGGTTTGTATCTGATTGTTGGCCTGGTATTAACAATTGGTGGCAGGGTGATCCCTTTTTTTACCGAGCGTGGTGTTGGCTATCCTGTCCTTCTTTACAATCCGAAATGGGTAACACTTGTCGGTCTGCTGGTATTTCTGCTCTTTTTTATTTCCGAACTGTTTTTGCATACCGGTTTATTGTCCGGTTATTTGGCGATTATATTGTTTAGTATTTACTTCATTCGACTTGTTGGCTGGTATACACCTGGGATCTGGAAAAAGCCGATGCTCTGGAGTTTGCACGTGGCCATGTTATTCATTGTTATCGGCTTCCTGCTGTTTGCGGTCAGTGTTTTCTCTGATGTGTCTCAATTTATCGCCATACATGCGATGACCTATGGTGGCATTGGTATGGTAACAGCCAGCATGATGGCACGTGTGACACTCGGGCATACAGGAAGAAACGTTTATAAGCCATCTTCCCTGGTTACCCTTACATTTGTCCTGCTATTACTGGGTGCTGTTGTTCGTGTATTTATTCCACTGCTGACCATCGAATATTATTCAGTCTGGATATTGATATCACAAATGCTGTGGATAATAGCTTTCGTGCTGTTTGCGATTGTGTATGTGCCGATCTGGCTCCGGCCCGGGATAGACGGACAGTTTGGATAATTTATGATTTTCTTATACAAGATGATGACGAAAGACAGCGCCCGGCGAGATGAGTACATACTTCAGCCGGTCACGATCAAGCAGGAGCGTGAAATCAAATTCTGGAACCCGCTAAGTGGTGAAATGGATCAGGTTGCCTGTGATCATAAAACTTCAACCGCAGCATCATTACCCCAGAAGAAAATGAAAGGCAGGGTTAAAGCGGTGAAGCTAAGAGAATCCGTTTAAATTGGCTGGGGGTAGAGGATTCGAACCTCTACTGACGGAGTCAGAGTCCGTTTTATTTAATTTCTAATAATTACACATAAATTTTATTATCTTTTAATACTCATATAAAACAATAATATATAGTTTATATCAAGTCCGTTATTGTACTAAGGAGTTTTAATTACTATGCTTACATAGTGCTTACATGATTAAACGGACGGACTATGAAGCTAACGAAAACAAATCTCAAAAGCCTATCAATTCCTGATACAGGATATCAAATTATTTGGGACGATGAATTACCGTCCTTTGGAGTTAGAGTTACTTCAAACGGTGCGATGAGTTACGTACTACAGCGTAGGGTTAAAGGTAAGTCTCAAAGACTCACAATTTGTAAATCTCATGAAATGGCTCCAGATGGAGCAAGAAAAGAAGCCAGAAAGTTAATAGGAGAAATAATTAAAGGCGGAGATCCTGTTGCGAATAAACAAAAAGCGAAGCTTAAAAGCGCAACTGTAGAAAATGGACTTAATGATTATATTTATTCAAAAAATCTTAAACCACGAACAGTGATGGATATGCGCTCTTGTCTTGGTCGTTATTTAAGGTCCTGGATGAATAAACCATTGTTATCCATAACGCCTGATATGTGTGTAAAAAAACACAAGGAGATTGGTGACAAGAGTCATGCTCAGGCAAATTTGGCTATGAAATATTTAAGAGCAATATTTTCACATGCGATGATTCAATATACTGATTCGGAGGGAATTCCAATCATTACTGCTAATCCAGTCAAGCGATTATCAGATACTAAAAGATGGTATAGGATTGAACGCCGTCAAACCGTAATAAAGCAATCTCAGTTAAAACCTTGGTTTGCAGCAGTAGTAAACCAACCTGAAAATGTGAGGGCATACTTATTCACATTATTATTTACTGGTCTTAGAAGTGGAGAAGCCAAAACTTTAAAAGTGGACCAGGTAGATCTTGAATCTAAAACACTAACAGTTCTGGATACAAAAAATCACAGATCCCATACCCTTCCACTGAGTGATTTTTTGTACGAAATTCTGAAAAGCAGAATAAATAAATCGAAAGGAATTTATGTATTTTCAGCTAGGCATGGTAATGGTCACATAAGTGTCATAGATAATGCTAATCGTTTAGTTGCTGAGGAATCAAAAGTAACTTTTTGTCCTCATGATCTACGACGAACATTTGCGACAATTGCTGAAAGTCTCAATATACCAGCTTATGCTCTAAAAAGGTTACTCAATCATTCCATACCTGATGTGACTGCAGGTTACATTGTTGCTGACATTGAACGATTAAGAAAACCTATGCAACAAATCACTGACTATATATTGAGATCTGCGGGTCAGAAAAAGTCTGCATCGATAATAAATGTTAAACAAACTGGAAATGCTTAATGAAGAGAAAAAAGTTGACAAACACTCAACGGTGGACGGCCATATCGGAACTCAAGAGACGGATAGAAATACTAGGATATCATGAAAGAATTAAACTTATACAAAGCAATTATAAAGAAGGTATATTGAATATCGATGAATATACAGATCTTATTGATTTGACAATAATCCATAAAGAGAATGGTAAAATAAAACAAGGAATAAAACGTGATCCCATTCAAGAAGAAAATAAAATAAATAATATAATTATTGAATATATTATGTATAGAGAAGATTATAAATATGGATATGAAAAAACAATTAAACTTATTGCTAATAACTCAAACTTGGCAACTAAAACCATTGAGGGTCATATTACTAAAAATAAAAAATATATTGATAATTTAATCAAACATCACAACTTATCTCCTGAGGATAGAGCAGAACTTGAATGTGAATTAGAATGGCATTCTAAGAGATTGAAATTAGGTACGCCTGAGGATTTTGAGAAAAAATTAAGTAAAGAAAAGAACTTTGTAAAAATATTTACAAGGGAACCAATTGATATTTCTAAACTTATTGCTAAAGCATTTGCAGAAGGATTAAGGCCTGATAAAAAAATAAATTCTAAGGTAAAAAAATAGACTGTTAATTCTTAAACTGTCCTAAAGCTTCATTGAACTTATAGGGTGGTATTATGAATAACAAACATATCGTATTAAAATACAATGGATTAACAGTTAATGAACTCCTTAAAACCGGTTATCTCTTAGATGAAGAAGCTGCTGCATTTTGTCTAAACTGTTCTGTTGCCTTCCTTCAACGTGATCGTTATATAAATGGTACTAACCCTAGTGTGCCATATATTAAGCGTGGACGATCTGTACGATACGAACCAGAAGTATTAAAAGTAGTTATCGAAAAATCTCGTGTGGGTCATATCGATATTAGGTAATTATTTTTCAATTTACATTGTTTCCCGGGAAACAGATAAGCAAGAAAGAATAAGCTTGTGAAAGATATTCGTGAAGATTCTTGGGAAAAAGTAAAGAATTCAGAAATAATTATAGAAGGCGGTAATCTTCACGAATTAGTTGATAAATGTGAAGAATTACTAATTCTTCATGACGCAGGTATTTATCAGCGTGGTGGATACCTAGTTGAAATTTCAAGAATCAAAAATAACAATAATCAATATATAAAACGATCTGATGAATTACACATAATCGTTCCCTCAAGGGCTAGTTCGATACGAGAATTATGTACTAAATTTGGTACATGGAAAAAATATGATTCAAGATCACGTGACTATAAAGAAATTGATTGTCCTCGTGATATTGCATCAACCCTTATTGAACGTAGTAAATGGAATTTACCAGTCTTAAGAGCACTATTAGGTGCGCCAACAGTTACAAGTACAGGTAGATTAATTATCAAGCCTGGCTATGATTATGGTACTGGTCTATATAGTACATATAAGTCATGGGAATCAATTCCTAATAAGTTTGAACAAACCGATGCAATTAATGCAAGGTTGTTACTCGAAGACTTAATTAACGAATTTCCTTTCATTGATTCTGCTGCACGAGCAGCATGGCTTGCAGCATTTTTAACATCACTTGTAAGATGGCAATTATCAGCAGCACCATTCTTTGGTATTGATGCTCCAATAATGGGATCTGGGAAAACTCTCTTGGCCACAATCATTAGTTTATTAGTAAACGCACAGCCTCCTTCAGTTATGACGCAGCCACGAGATGAATCAGAAACTAAGAAAGCAATCTTAGCTATTCTTATTGCAGGTGACTCTTTGCTCTTGATGGATAATGTTGAACAAGTGGTTTCCGGGGAAACACTTTGTACAATCTCTACTAGTGAGACATATAGAGATCGTTTATTAGGCGAAACAAAAATGATTAGTGTATCAACCGCAGTAACTTTATTAATGACGGGTAATAACCTTACAGTGAAAGGTGATCTATCAACAAGAATGTTGATATCTAGATTAGATCCAGCCAGTGAGCATCCTGAGGAGAGGGTATTTAAAAGAGAAAATATAAAGGATTATGTCTTAGAAAATCGTATTTCTCTTGTAAATGCAGGTTTGACAATTATTAAAGCATATATAGATACTGGTATGCCTGATGTAGGTTTGAAAGCTTTTGGACGATTTGAAGAATGGGACAAATTAGTTAGGTATCCGTTAGTTTGGTCAGGTGCAACAGACCCATGTGAAACGAGGAAAAGAGTTGAAACAATTGATCCTGAGAGAGAGCAACATGGTGAATTATTATTGGCCTGGTTCAATTTATATGGAGAAAAAGAAGTCTTAGTAGCCACAATGATTCAAAATGCAACTTCTGGTGGAGATGAAGATACACAAAAATTGAAAGATTCATTACTCAGTATTGCTGGGGATGGTTCAAAAATTAACTCAAGAAGACTTGGTAGGAAAATAGGTAGATGGGAAGGACGTGTATCTGATGATATGAGGATAGTAAGAGGTTCCCTTATACATAGGGCACAAGCATGGCGACTTGAAAATTTGGGGGGAAATGGGAGAAATGGGGGAAATATAGATTCTAACGTTAGAATTTCTCAGACAAATAAAAATCTAGAAAAAAAAGAAACTCACGAAACACCCAAAACTCAAGTTCAAGAACCACGGAAAAATACCTCATTAAATAATGCTGTAATAGATATATTAGTTGAAACTATTAAAGGGCTTGATATTACTTTAGAGCAATTACAATCAAAATTTTCAAGTCAAGATATTAATGATATTGAATCAGGAAAAATACTCCAGAATGGTTAAGAAAGTATGCAATATATAAAACTAATAGCTGATTATAAAATGTAGCGAATAATTTTATTTGTATTAGGTACTTCTACCGTTTGATTGTTACGGGTATAAGTCTCGCGATTATTTCCCAGATGTAATTTAGACTAGGGGTTTCCGGTTCCTATTAAATATCGGGTCCTTCTGAGTGTTATTTACTTGCGGGTAGTAGCACCGCAGCATTTGTCTAGTGTCAGGGGCTTGAGCTTAGTGATCACTTTTAAGTGATCAATTAATTATATGATAGGAGCTCATAAAAGTTGAAAAATTACTAAAATTCATACATATTTTAAGTTATGCAAATTTGCTTAGCAAAAATCATATTGGTTCTGATGATCTTATCGGGTGTCGTCATGCCGTTCCATGCTTATGCACATGAGCTGGCAGAAACAACAGAAGGTCATGCTCACGAGTTGGATGTGCATCATGATTCTGATACTGACTCGGTCTCTTGTGATCACTGCTGTCATTTCTCTTCACATTCTTTGGGCATGGTACAAGCCATTTCATTTGCGGCGAATGAGCGAATAAATGAAGTCCTGATTTTTCAGATACAAGATTATCTCTCCATTACAGGACCACCACCTTACCAACCACCGATAGCTTAATCTCTTACTACCATCAGGTAGTTCACAAACAACAACGAATCTCTTTCAGTATGTACTGAGAGGGTATTGTCTTTTGATTTACGAGATTAAGTATGGTTATTAAAACTTTAGTACTTACTGTTGCATGCTTTATGACTGCAACAGTCATGGCAGTTAATGATGAGCTGTTATTGCCACCGACAATTGCACCGGAAGAATTTGATCAACCGATGGTTCAGCCGAGCGGCGATCTTTCTTTTCAGCAGGCGATTGTTATGACACTGAAACACAATCCGGAATTAGCAACCTATGCCTGGACGATACGATCTAAAGAAATTGATCAAATTGAAGCTGGCTTGTTACCGAACCCGGAAGCAGAAATTGAATTAGAAAACTTTGCGGGTTCCGGTGATATCGGCACGTTCAGGTCAGCGGAAACCACAATAGCACTTAGCCAGGTGATTGAACTGGGTGATAAGAGAATGAAACGTCGACAACTTGCCTCAACAGATCGCGATTTGGCTCGATGGGACTATGAAATTAAACGAGTGGATTTGTTATCACAAACAGCCGTGGCCTTTGCAGATGTGCTTGGTGAACAGGAAAAGCTTACGATTGCTAACGAGATTAACGAACTGGCCGATGAGATTTATCTAACGGTCAAGAAGCGTGTAGATGCTGGGAAGGTTTCTCCGCTTGAAGAGATTAAGGCAAGGGTTGAGCTTTCCCGAGCACGCCTCAGTCAGATGAATGCCGAACGACAATTAGCCATATCAAAACAACAACTGGTGGCAGGCTGGGGCGGGACTGAAATTACCTTCAATAGGGTACTGGGAGATTTCTACAATATACCTCCATTACCGGACTTATCCTTAATCGTTAACAAGCTTAATAACAATCCAGATATTGCTCGATGGGCGACAGAGGTGAGCCGTCATCAAAGTGCCATTAATCTCGCTCGTGCCGATACGATTCCGGACATTTCTGTCAGTGCAGGTTTGCGTCATCTCAATGAGACTGATGATGTCGCTGCGGTGGCAAGTATTTCTATTCCGTTGTTTATTTTTAATAACAAGCAAACCGGCTTTCAACGCTCTGAAGTAGAACTCAGTCGCGCTTCAAAAGAACAAGTTGTAACAGAAACACGATTACGGTCTGCGTTACTAGTTGCTTATCACCGTTTAGACATTCTTTATCAGGAAGTCACAACATTAAAAAATGAAATCCTGCCCGGGGCAGAAGAAGCATTTAATGCAGCAACAAAAATTTACCGCTTAGGAAAACTGGATTTATTGAGCTTGCTCGATGCACAACGTACTTATTTTGAAACACGGCAACAATATGTCGATGCACTGACAGAGTATCACCGAGTTGTCGTTGCGATTGAACGCTTGATTGGATCATCGTTGGGAGGTCGTACTGAATATATTGCTGAGGAGGCAATCAGATGAAAGTTTTATGGAGTATCGCTATCTGCATGAGTTTATTGCTTGGCTTTAATACTAATGCGAAAGAAGAACATGATCATGCACATGATGAAACCTCTAATGCAAAACAAGATAAGCATGAGGGAGAACACGACGATCATCTTGTACTTACTGATAAGGAACTCGATGAGTTTGAAATAAAACTTGGTAAGGCAGGTAGTGGCAGTATTAGGGAAACGTTAACTTTACCGGGGGAGATTACACTCGATCCAGATCGATTGATTCATATTGTGCCGCGTGTATCCGGTATCACCAAACAGGTTTATAAAACATTAGGCGATAGTGTTAAGACGGGTGATTTATTAGCTACGTTATCGAGTAGGGAACTGGCAGAGATTAAGGCAGAAACAGAAGCTGCCAACAGTCGATATAAGTTGGCGATATCAACGTATGAAAGGGAGAAAGAATTAAGAAAGGAAGGGTTAACATCCGAAAGGGAATTTCAGGAAGCACAGCAAATAAAAGATAACGCCTATATTGAGTATAAGTTGGCTAAACAAAAATTACGTGCTATCGGGATCGAGCAAATTGACGATCAATGTAATGATGATTGTGATTTAACCTTGTACGAAATACGGTCGCCAAGTGCCGGTGTCATTACTGAAAAGCATGTAGTACAGGGAGAATTGTTAAATGAACAAAGTAGACCGTTTGTCATTTCTAATCTTGACCGTATTTGGGTAAATCTAACTGTTTATCAAAAAGATCTGGAAAAGATAAAGACAGGTCAACACGTCCGTGTGATTTCAGGTTATGGCATCCCCGATGTTGATAGTGTGATTGATTACATCAGTCCAAAAGTTTCTGAAGAAACACGTAGCGCATCAGCACGAGTCGTTATTGATAACAAAGATCAAAAATGGCGCCCCGGTTTATTCGTATCGGTTCAAGTGACGTTATCAGATTATACCAGTGACATTGTTATTCCAAAAACAGCTATCGAGACCATCGATAATCAATCCGTTGTCTTTATCAAATCTGAAGAAGGGTTTGAACCACATCCTGTGAAACTGGGGCGTAGTGATCATACGCATGTTGAAGTATTGGATGGGTTAGCATCCGGAGAACAATACGTGAGCAAAAATGCGTTTGTCTTAAAAGCACAAATGCAAAAGTCATCCTTTGGCGATGGCCATGCTCACTAATTAACGAATAATAAGAGAACGTATAACAATGATTGATAAATTAATCGACTTTAGTTTGCATAACCGATTATTGATGGTGATGTTTGCCATCTTGATAATGATTGCCGGTTATCGCGCTTACACACAATTACCGATTGATGCTTTTCCCGATGTATCACCTAACCTTGTCCAGGTGTTTACTGAAACAGATGGTTTGGCTCCGGAAGAAATCGAAATGTACGTCACCTATCCGGTGGAAGTGGCTATGACCGGATTACCCGGTATTGATAATGTTCGCTCTGTTTCTAACTTTGGATTGTCAGTCGTCAATATCTACTTTGATGATGATATTGATATCTATTTTGCACGCCAGTTAGTCAATGAACGTTTACAGGAAGCAAGAGAACAAATTCCGGAAGGTTTCGGTGAACCGGTAATGGGACCGATCTCTACGGGGATGGGATTGATCCTGTTTTATTATCTTGAAGATACAACAGGTCAATATTCACTGATAGAATTACGCGAGATCCAGGACTGGATAGTCAAATTCAACTTACAAACTGTACCGGGTGTGACCGAGATATTAGGTATAGGCGGATATGAAAAACAATTTCATGTTGAGATCAATCCAGATGCCTTATTACGTTATTCAGTTTCATTAAACGAAGTAATCGAACGTATCCGTGCTAACAATCTCAATGTCGGTGCACAGTATATTGAGAAGAACTCCGAAGAGTTTATCGTCCGTTCTGTTGGGCTGGCTAAAGATATTGATGATCTAAACAATGTTGTTATTAAGACTGTTGATGGCAGTCCTATCTTTCTGGCTGATTTGGCGGATGTTAAAACAGGGGGTGCCATACGCCGAGGGTTACAAACGCGTAATGGTGTTGAGGAAGTGATTGCCGGCATGGTGATCAAATTGTTCGGGACTAACTCATCAACAGTCATTGCTGATGTTGAAAACAAATTATCTAAGATTAATAAGATACTTCCTGAAGGGGTGCGGATTGTTCCATATTATGAACAAAAGAGTCTGGTTGAAGCATGTGTTAAGACTGTAACCGATGCACTTATTCAGGGTGTTGTATTGGTTATTATTATCCTGTTGTTATTCTTGGGGGCGCTACGGCCCAGTTTTGTTGTCGCGATATCCATTCCGTTTTCTGTCTTCTTTGCCTTGATAGGGATGTATGTTCTTGATATCTCGGCAAACTTGATGTCGTTTGGTGGACTTGCTATCGCAATTGGTATGATGGTCGATGGCGGTGTGGTCATGGTAGAAAATGTTGATCGCCTGTTACGCAAAGCAAATTCGGATGAACCGGTATTAAGTATTGTAGGACGCGCTTGCTGTGAAGTAGGACGGCCGATCGTCTTTGCGATTATGATTATTCTAATCGTGTTCCTTCCATTGTTTACATTACAAGGGGTTGAAGGCAAAACATTCGGGCCATTGGCGTATGCCATTGCATTGGCAATGACAGGATCGTTGTTGTTTGCGATCTTTATCGCACCTGTACTTGCCTCCTTTGTCATGAACAAACCCAAACAAAAAGACAGTAATCATGATGAACATCAAGTACCGATCGTTAAATGGTTACTTAAAATTTATACACCACTGGTACGTTTTTTTGTTCATAACAGAACCATCGCGCTAATTGTTGCATTTGTTTTAATTCTTATCGGTGGTGCAATCTTTCCTCAATTGGGTGCTGAGTTCACACCCAAGTTGAATGAAGGCACGATCGTTGTTCGTTTAACCATGGCACCGTCTATTTCCTTAAACGAAAGTAAGCGCAATACCCTATTGGTTGAAAAACGTTTGCAGGAAATTCCTGAAATTACCAAGGTAGTGACACGTATAGGCCGGGGCGAAGTGGGCGCGCATGCTGATCCAACAAACTCTGCCGAAATGTTTGTCATTCTTAAACCCAATGCGGAATGGCGTAAGCCTAAAGATCAATCCTTTATTGAAGATCAGATACGGGAAAAAGTAAAAAACATCCCGGGTATTCAGGCTAACCTGACGCAACCGATTAAAATGACAGTTGATGAATTACTGGAAGGTGTGAGAGCGGAACTGGCTATCAAAGTATTTGGTGATGATCTGAATATTTTAAAACGGAAAGCCGATGAAATTGCAGCAGTAGTACAGGAAGTGGAAGGAGCTGAAGATGTTCAAGTCGATCAGGTTTCGGGTGTTCCACAACTTCGTATTCGTCCTGATAGACAAGCGATTGCCCGTTACGGTTTAAATCTGGAAGATGTTCAGAATGTCATTAGTGCCGCAGTCGGTGGCGTATCAGCCGGGCAAATCTTTGAAGGGATACGCCGTTTCGATATCTTTGTTCGGTATACACCAGAAGCAAGAGCAACAAAAGACGATATAAGACAAATACTCATCGAAACACCTGATGGAATAAAAATTCCACTTGAACAGCTTGCTGTAATTGAAGAATTGGTAGGGCAAAGACAGATCACGCGTCAAAACAATCAACGTTTTATAACAGTACAAAGTAATGTTGTCGGTCGTGATATCGTTACCTTTGTCGAAGACGCACAACTACAGATTGATGCGAATATTGATTTGCCTCCCGGTTATCTGGTGACCTGGGGCGGGCAGTATCGTTTACAACAGGAAGCAAATAAGCGTTTAGCTATCGTTATCCCCGTTACATTACTATTAATATTCATCATGCTCTATAGCAGTTTTAATTCATTTAAAAATGCAACATTGATCTTTCTGAATATTCCGTTGGCACTGGTAGGAGGTGTAGTCGCTTTATGGTTAAGCGGGCAAAACCTCTCTGTACCAGCCTCTGTTGGTTTTATCTCTCTTTTTGGTATTGCCTTAATGAATGGCATTGTATTGATAACTTATTTTAACCAAATCTTAGAAAAGGGAATGAGTATTGATGAGGTATCTATACAAGGCGCATGTCTTAGATTACGACCTGTTTTAATGACAGCGATTACAACAGTCCTGGCAATGATTCCACTATTACTTTCTCCGGGTACAGGTAGCGAAGTTCAACGACCATTGGCGACAGTGGTTGTAGGTGGGATAGTGACATCAACCATATTAACCTTGCTGGTGATTCCTGCACTTTATAAATGGTTTTCAAAAAATATAAAAACTTAACTAACGTATAAAACTATTGACTCTATAGTATACTTCAGGGTTTATAATTAACATATTATTATTAGCAGAGGCGCTATTTCCATGTATTCCATAGGACAGATTGCCAAACAATCCGGTGTTAGTGTTGAAACGATACGTTATTACGAAAAGGAAGGTTTATTAGAAAAGCCTGAACGAAAGGATAGCGGTTATCGACAATATAACGGTGATGCAATAGAAAGACTCTTTTTTATACAACAGGCCAAGGAGCTTGGTTTCTCTCTAAAAGAGATATGTGAATTACTCTCTATTAAATCTGATGAAAACACCGTATGTAACGATGTTAAACATTTAGCTGAAGATAAATTAAGTGATATTCAAAGTAAGATTAAAATGTTGCGGCGTATGGAGAAAAGCCTTAAAAAATTAGTTGAAGCTTGTCCAGGCAAGGCACCAATCAGCGATTGTCCGATCCTTGATTCATTAGGGAAGAGGAGTGCATAAAGTGCCATTGGTTGAGTTTGTTTACGAGAAAGGCTGTCCAAATATTAAGCCAACGCGTCAGGTACTTTTGCAAGCATTTTCAAAAATTAATGTTAGACCTCATTGGCAGGAATGGGAGGTGAACGACTCATCTTCTCCAGACTATGTGCGTCAATATGGTTCACCAACAATTCTGGTTGACGGACTCGATGTTGATCAGTCGAAAAATTCAAACAATGCTAACCAATGTCGATTATATACACAGACTGATAATGTATTTAGTGGTGTTCCACCTTTAGAGAAAATAATCAGTGCAATTCAAAAAACGACAACGGAAGATAAAGATGTTATTCAAAGCTCCGGTTCAAGTTTAAAAATAACGGCAATCCCAGCCATGTTAATTGCCTTAATGCCTAAGGTAGTATGTCCGTTATGTTGGCCACTTTACACTGGATTATTGGGGTCTATAGGCATTAATTTTATTAATTACACGCCCTATCTAATACCGTTGTTAACCTTGTTTTTAATATTAACCATTACAGGTTTAATCATGGGGGCAAGGGTAAACAAACAATATAGACCAGTTTATCTTGGCATCATATCATCTGTTTTTATTCTACTTGGAAAAACTTTGTTTGAAATGAATATCCTAATTTACACAGGCATTATTGGTTTAGTGGTATCCATTATATGGCAGTCAAGAATCAAATCAATAGGTAATCGTGGTTCTTGTGCTGCCTGTGAAAACGAAACGAAATCGATTACCTAAGGAGATGTAAAATGACTAAACGTAAGGTTGAAATATTCAGTGCAGGTTGTCCGGTGTGCCAGGACACGATTAACTTGGTTAATGAACTAGCCTGTCCCTCCTGTGAGATTATTATTCATGACACCCATGATGCGGATGTTCAGTCTCGTATTAATGAGTTAGGGATAAAATCAGTGCCTGCGGTGGCTATTAATGGTGTTCTTGCGGATTGTTGTCAGGGCAAAGGTGTTAATTCGGATGCTTTGAAAGCAGCTGGAATAGGCGTTCATTTATAGAGGAACTTTGTATTGTTATTATTTTCTATAAATTATCTATTAATTTAATAGGGAAAACCGAGATTAGTGCAATATAATAAGTGTTATGTTGATGCAATTAAAAAATATACAGAACAAATTGGCAACAATGATGTTATCGATATTTGTCGGCAGCTGGTTATTACTATTGTGTCAGACTTGTTTTGCATCTAATTATAATCAAATGGCCGAACAACAGATGGAAGAAATGGCAATGCCTTGTCATGACTCAACATCTGTAGATACAAATGATAAAGAATGTTTTGCCCCATGTGACTGTGATGAGCTTAATGTTGTTATTAACAGCGACTCGAATCATGGGGAAAACGAAAAGAAAAAACATTTCCTAGATGTCTATGTTTCTTTTGAACAGAAAATAAATCTTTCTAATAGAGCACCTCCAAGTGAGCGAATATCTCCACCGCCTGAAAGGGCAATCCTCCTCCCTCTAAAATCTTTTAACGTACTACTGATTTAAACACACTGTCTATTGCTTTCGTTGTTTGTTCGCAAGAACGAGCGTCGTACTTTTTTTGCTTTAGAGGTGTGTCATGTGTAAATACAGTTTTATAAAATATATATGTATATTTTTTCTCATTGGTTTATCGGTAGAAACCATTGCCAATGAACTAGACTTGGGCGAAGCAGAGCTAATTGCTTTGGATCAGGACTTTATAATTAAAAAATATAATGCTCGTTCAGAAAGTTTAAAAGAACGTGCTATAGCTGATGGTCAACTACCTGATCCGGAGTTAAGCTTTGGATTGGCCGAAGTACCGCTGAATAATTTTAACCTGAACGAACATGAAGATACCGAAGTCCGGTTAGGTTTAAGTCAGGCAATTCCTCCAGGAGATACACTAAAGTACCGATCAGAACGAACCAATTCCATGGCGGATGTTGAGTATGCGCGCATGTTGAACCAACGCTTGCTGGTATTAAATAATGTGCGTACTTCTTACATTGAAATGTATTTTCAGAAAGAAAAAAATCGCTTACTTGAATTAAATCGTGAATTGTTTACTGAAATGGCGGACATCACAGAAAGCCAGTATGCAGAAGGGAGAGATAATCAACATGATGTATTAAGGGCACAGCTTGAATTATCTTTTATCGAGGACAAAATCGAAGAAACAAAAGGTTTAATTGATGTAGCACAAGCAGAGTTGTCAGAATGGATACAACCGGAAAATGCATCAAGACCTATGCAGACTCAACTGCCTCAGTTGTCTGTTTTGCCAACACAGGAAGTGAGTATAGAAAATGCCCGGTTTCATCCATTGCTTGCGATTGAGAATGCCAATGTTGAAGCAGCACAAAAGTCAGTCGCAATTGCAGAAGAACAATATAAACCAAAATGGATGATTGACTTCATGGTAACTGAAAATACAGCGAGCCAGTTTGACTTACAAACCGGGCCGGACTTTGCCGGAATATTATTTAAAGTGTCTTTACCTATTTTTACTGACAAACGTCAAGACAAGGTATTGATTGCTAGTAAAAAAGAAGAAATAGCTATTCGTTTTAATCGTTCTGATCGATTACGTGAATTGACCCGTCAGATCGATGTTGAGTATGCAAATTTAGATAGATTAAAACGCAGGCTGGATCTCTATGAAAAACGGGCAACGATTGAAGCTGAACAAACTCAGGATGCAACGTTTAGTGCCTATCAAAATGATCTGACCGACTTTGAGACCTTAGTTCGATCTAGGGTGTTGGCATTGAATACGCAGTTAGAAATGCTAGACATAGAATTAAAATACTTCAAAAGCCACATTAACTTGTTATACCTGTCAGGAGAAACCTTATGAATAAAATTATCATGACAGGTTTAACTTTAGTTATTGCTATTGGAATTATTGCAGGTATTTCTTTTAGTTGGTTCAAGGATTATATGCCCCAAGAACCGGAAACGGCGATGGAACATGCGGTTAAACATCTAGATGCGACATATTATTGTCCTATGCATCCCCAAGTTACGAGTGATAAACCCGGGCGATGCCCAATATGTACAATGGATCTCGTTCCATTAGCGACGGCAAAAACAACACAATCAAATTCCAGGGTTCTTTTTTATCGTCACCCGATGAACCCGGAAATTACTTCCGATACGCCTCAAAAAGACAGTATGGGTATGGATTTTATTCCGGTTTATGAGAATGAAGCAGAAGGATCTTCAAACGTTACGATTGCACCGGAAGTAATTAATAACCTTGGTGTAAAGATCAGTAAAGTTGAACGAAGAAATTTGGCCCGTCGTATTGATACGGTGGGGTATATCACACCCAATGAATCGTTAATCGGTCATGTCCACTTAAGAACTGAGGGATGGGTTGAAAACCTTACGGTAGATACTATAGGTGATCGTGTTAAAAAAGGACAACTTTTATTTTCACTATATTCGCCAACATTAGTCAATGCACAAGAAGAATATATCAAGGCATTGGAACGTAAAAATAATCGTTTAATTAATGCATCTAAACAAAAATTAAAATCGTTAGGTATTTCTTCCTCACAGATTAACGCTTTAACAAAATCTCGAGAAGTTAAACGAACAATAAACATATATGCACACCATGCAGGGATTGTTACTGATCTATTGATTCGAGAAGGAATGTATGTTGAACCTGCCACGGAAACAGTATCCATTGTTGATTTGAGTAACGTTTGGTTATTAGCCGAAGTGTTTGAACAACAAACTGGTTGGATTCGTGAAGGGCAGGAAGCATCTGCAACTGTTCCATCATCACCAAATCGTAACTGGTCAGGTACTGTAGATTACATTTATCCCGTACTTGATCCTGTCACACGAACATTAAAAGTAAGGCTTAAGTTTGATAACCCGGATGAAGTATTGAAGCCGAATATGTTTGCTCATGTACAAATTTATTCCAGTCCTCAAGAAAATGCACTCGTTGTCCCGCGTGAAGCAGTGATACGTGATGGTAATAATGAACGAGTTATTCTGGCACAAGGACAGGGAAAGTTTTCGCAACGAACAATAAAAACCGGTATTGAAAGTGAAGGCTGGATCGAAATTGTTGAAGGACTGAATGATGAAGATGAAGTTGTTGTCTCAGCGCAATTTCTTATCGATTCAGAGGCCAGTCTGAAAGCCAGCTTCCAGCGTATGCAAACCACTGAAGAAAATTCAGGGTCTGCTATGGAGATGACACCATGATAGAACGTTTGATTCAATGGTCTCTTGATAATCGGTTTCTGGTTTTACTGGTCAGTATCATGTTAGCTGTGGGCGGTACGTACACTGTAAGAGAAACCCCAGTTGATGCTATCCCCGATCTATCTGATGTGCAGGTTATTATTAAAACAGTATGGCCAGGACAAGCACCGCAAGTAATAGAAGATCAGGTAACGTACCCATTAACCACAGCCATGTTATCAGTGCCTGGCGCACAAACTGTTCGTGGTTTCTCAAACTTTGGTGATTCTTATGTCTATATTATCTTTGAAGATGGAACCGATCTGTATTGGGCGCGTTCACGTGTACTTGAATACCTAAACCAAGTAACACCGTTGTTACCGGAAGGTGCAAGGTCGGCACTGGGTCCGGATGCGACCGGGGTAGGTTGGGTATACAAATACGCATTGGTTGATCGAAGTAACAAACACGATTTGTCTGAACTTCGCTCCCTACAGGATTGGTTTTTAAAATTTGAGTTACAAGCCGTAGAAGGTGTTTCAGAAGTCGCTACGGTAGGTGGGTATATCAAACAATATCAGGTGGTGATTGATCCTGATCGACTTCGTGCTTATGGCTTGACTCTAAGTAAAGTTAGAGAAGCAATTCAAGGCGGTAATCAGGAAGATAGTGGTTCCGTAATCGAATTAGCAGAAGCGGAATACGTCGTTAGATCGACCGGTTATGTTAAGGGTATCGAACAATTAAAGGCGATTCCACTTGGTGTGAATACAACGGGCACACCCGTTTTACTCAAGGATGTTGCCAATATCCAGATTGGTCCTGATCAACGGCGTGGTATCGCTGAACTGAATGGTGAAGGTGAAGTTGTTGGTGCAATCGTGGTAATGCGTTTTGGTGAGAATGCAAAAAAAACGATCGAAAGAGTAAAACAACGATTAGAAGAATTGAAACCGAGTTTGCCTGAAGGTGTTGAAATTGTAGAGACCTATGATCGCTCATCCCTTATTGATCGATCGATATCAACGTTAACGCATCGTCTAATTGAAGAATTTATCATTGTTGCATTGATCTGTGCTCTTTTCCTGTTTCATCTACGATCTGCACTTGTTGTCATAATCAGTTTACCGTTGGGCATTCTTGCTGCTTTTACTGTGATGTATGCACAAGGCATTAACGCAAACATCATGTCGTTAGGCGGAATTGCTATTGCTATTGGTGCCATGGTGGATGCTGCCATCGTCATGATCGAAAATTTTCATAAACATATTGAACAAGCGGGAGATAAGATAAGTGATCGTTGGGCCATTGTCATGGAGTCAGCCAGGGAAGTAGGGCCTGCATTATTTTTCTCTTTGTTAATCATTACGGTTAGTTTCTTGCCTATCTTTGCATTGGAAGCACAGGAAGGAAGATTATTTAAACCAATGGCTTTTACTAAAACCTATGCCATGGCAGCATCAGCAGGCTTAGCCGTTACACTGGTTCCTGTACTAATGGGGATATTCATACGTGGCCATGTAATGAATGAAAATAAAAACCCGATTAATCGGTTATTAATTATTCTTTATAAACCATTCATTAAATTAGCACTGGCATTTCCACGGACAATCATATTATTAGCGATTGTCATTACTATTGTTGGAATGTGGCCTGCACAACATCTAGGTAGTGAGTTTATGCCTGAATTGGATGAGGGAGATTTAATGTATATGCCGACGACATTACCTGCTTTATCAATTGGTAAAGCACAACAAATATTGCAACAGACAGACAAGTTAATTCGCAGTGTGCCAGAGGTTGAACATGTTTTTGGCAAAATTGGTCGAGCTGATACGGCTACTGATCCTGCGCCGCTTTCAATGGTTGAAACAATAGTCAAGTTGAAGGACCGAAGTGAATGGCGAGAAGGTATGACACCAGAAAAACTACGGCATGAATTACAACAACGCGTTTTCTTTCCTGGTTTGGCCAATGCGTGGGTAATGCCGATCAAAACTCGAATTGATATGTTGGCAACGGGTATTAAAACGCCTGTAGGAATTAAAATTGCCGGTCCTGATTTAAAAGTAATTCAGGATATCGGTCGTGAGATTGAGCAGGTAGTGAATAAAATTCCGGGAACTGCTTCTGCCTATGCAGAACGAGTTGCAGGTGGACGTTACATCACTGTAGACATTAACCGTTTGGAATCATCCCGTTTGGGTTTAAATATTAACGACGTTCAAGAAGTCGTAAATACTGCTGTAGGTGGTAAGAATGTGACTTGGACTGTTGAAGGTCTGGAGCGTTATCCCGTCAACCTACGTTACCCGCGTCATATTAGAGACTCTGTAGAAAACCTGAAGATGTTACCCGTTATTACACCCGCAGGTGCACGTGTACCACTTAGCCAGTTAGCAGAGATACGGATAGAAGACGGACCAGAAATGATAAAGAGCGAAAACGCTCGATTAAATGGTTGGATATTTGTGGATACTATAGGTCGAGATTTGGGTAGTTATGTTGAAGATGCGAAACAAAAGATATCCGAGCAAATAACATTACCTCCAGGTTATTCGATTGCATGGTCTGGGCAGTATGAATATTTAGAACGAGCCAAAGAACGATTGAGCGTTATCGTACCGATGACTTTGGCGATCATTGTTTTACTATTATTTATCCATTTTCGAAACTTCACAGAAGTGATGATAATTCTGGCGTCATTGCCATTTGCATTGGTTGGAGGAATCTGGTTGTTATACATACTGGGGTACAACTTGTCGGTAGCGGTAATTGTTGGATTTATTGCTTTAGCAGGTGTCGCAGCAGAGACCGGTATTGTGATGCTAGTTTTTCTTGATAATGCATATAAGAAATATAAGCAACGTGCTGATGCAGAAAACCGAAACTTAAATTACAAAGAGTTGAAAGAAGCTGTTATTGAAGGTGCATTATTGCGCGTGCGACCAAAGATTATGACTGTCGCTGCCATCATTGGTGGGCTTTTGCCAATTATGATTGGAACCGGTACTGGATCTGAAGTTATGGTACGAATAGCTGCGCCTATGGTTGGGGGCATGGTGACTGCCACGATCTTAACGTTGATTGTAATCCCATCGATTTACCTATTGTGGAAGAGAGAATAAATAAATACATAAAGTGCTTACATTACGCTTACATAAGAATTATAGAATTATAAGTATTTATAAGTATTTGATTTAATTGGCTGGGGGTAGAGGATTCGAACCTCTACTGACGGAGTCAGAGTCCGTAGTCCTACCATTAGACGAACCCCCAACGAACCAAAACTTATACCACAGTGACAACGGTTTCAAATTTTGACAAAAAAAAAGAGGGGATACCCCTCTTTTTTTGAGTAAGAATTTTTGACTTATCGTTTCGAGAACTGCGGCCGCTTGCGGGCTTTATGCAGACCGACTTTCTTGCGTTCCACCTGGCGGGCATCACGGGTAACGAACCCGGCCTGGCGTAAGGGTTTACGCAGTGCCTCGTCGTATTGCATCAGGGCACGGGTGATGCCGTGACGAATCGCACCGGCCTGCCCGGAGATGCCACCACCTTTGACAACAACATTGATGTCGAACTGGTCAGACATGTCAGTGGCCTGTAATGCCTGGTGAACGATCATGCGACCGGTTTCGCGGCCAAAGTACTGTTCGAGTGTGCGATCATTAATCGTGATATTACCGGAGCCTTTTTTCAGATAGACCCTGGCAGCTGAACTTTTGCGACGGCCTGTGCCGTAATAAACCTGTGTGCTCATTGACTAGACTTCCACCGTTTTCGGTTGTTGTGCAGCGTGATCGTGTTCGGCACCGGCATACACTCTCAGCTTGCGAAACATGGCGCGACCAAGCGGGTTTTTCGGCAACATGCCTTTCACTGCAATTTCGATGGCTTGCTCCGGCTTTGTCGCCAGCATATCGCTGAGCGATGTCGACTTCATACCGCCAGGATAACCGCTGTAGCTATAATAATGTTTGTCCTTTAACTTGTTGCCGGTTACGCGAATCTGTTTCGCATTGATGACAACAACGTAATCGCCCATGTCCATATGCGGGGTATACGTGGGTTTGTGTTTGCCACGCAGGCGGCTGGCAACCTCACTGGCGAGTCGACCAAGCGTTTTGCCGCTGGCATCGACCAACAGCCAGTCGTGGGTGACTTCTGAAGCTTTTGGGCTGTACGTATTCATCTGATTGCTGGATTGCGTAATTCGTTGTTATGCTGCAAAAAAAGAGCGGGCATAGTACGGATTGCCCCTGATACTGTCAATAGCCGGAGGCCGTCCTGATTCATCCTCACGGATCCGAACCGGATTTTGTAACTAACTGTATTTTAAGAAAATTATTTTGATATGCATAGAGTCAAACACAGCCCCATCGATCGACTCGTCATCGCGTTTGACGAACAGGTGCTGCGACCGCTGCTGCAAGCCCCGGTTGGCCGCCGTCCATCGCCGGCGGAAGGCATTATGGACACCGACCTGACCGCCGAAGATCGTTGGCATATCGCCTCCCTGATGCGGGTCAATCATGCCGGTGAGATTTCGGCGCAGGCGCTGTACCAGGGCCAGGCATTACTGGCACGTGATGGCTCGACGAAAGACAAACTGCAGCAGTCAGCCCGGGAAGAGGTCGATCACCTGGCCTGGTGTCGGCAGCGACTGGATCAACTCGGCGGTCGCACCAGCTTTCTCAACCCGGTCTGGTACTCCGGCTCTTTTTCCATCGGCATGCTCGCCGGATTGGCCGGAGACGACTGGAGTCTCGGTTTTATTGAAGAAACCGAACGCCAGGTGGTTGATCATCTGCAACAACACCTGGAGCAGTTACCGCGCCAGGACAGAAAAACTGCGGCGATACTCAACCAGATGCAGATCGACGAGGCCGAACACGGCGACAAGGCCGTTGCTGCCGGTGCACGTAGCCTGCCGGAACCGGTACGCAAGGCAATGCAGTTTTGTTCCAGAGTCATGACAAAAACGGCGTACTACATCTAGAAAATATTTTTCATCGCTGGTCTTGAAACCGTTTTGGCCCACCCCATATACGGACTATCGCAACGATAATTAATGGAGGTGCGCTATGACACTCACACGTTATGAGCCCTGGGGCTTACTTGACCGTTTACAGAAAGAGCTTTCAGGCAATGGCCTGTATGACAACCTGTTTAATGAAAGAGGCGAGAACGACAACTCGAACATCGCAACCAGTCATTGGCGACCGGCTGTCGATATCAGTGAAGAGGCAGATCGTTTTGTCATTCATGCTGACCTGCCTGGAGTCGACCCGAAAGACATTGAAATTACAATGGACAACGGTGTGCTCTCACTGAAAGGTGAGCGCTCGGTTGAAAACAAGGAAGAAAACAAGGGTTACACGCGCGTTGAACGTGCGCATGGTACGTTTTACCGACGCTTTAGCCTGCCGGATACGGCTGATGCGGATCGTATTAAAGCTCATGGCAAAAACGGCGTACTGGAGATCACGCTGCCAAAGCTGGAACAAAAACAGCCGAAGCGGATTACAGTCAACAGCTAAAATACTATTAGAGGCAGGCGGTAAACCCGCCTGTCTTGTTTTGGGCTGACCGGACTTGAACTTTTCCGGAGTGATTCGTCTCTTATAAAAAATAATTTGTCGACTGAATGTTCCGCCAGTAAACCAATAAAAAATCTGCACACGCAAAGTCAGGAGTCAACATGCTGCGTTCAATCCTCTCGTTTCTGAATTTATTCCTAATCAGTTTTTCAATTTTGATGCCGGTGACTGCCAAGGCGGCATTGCCGGTTCAGGTAGATGATCAGAAATTACCGTCACTGGCACCGATGCTGGAGCGGGTGACCCCGGCCGTCGTTAACATCGCGACCGAGGGCAAGGTGCAGATGCGTCAAAACCCGTTGTTCTCTGATCCGTTCTTCAAACATTTTTTTAACCTGCCAAACATGCCAACCGAGCGTAAAACCCAAAGTCTCGGTTCCGGTGTGATTGTGGATGCAAAACGCGGTCTTATCCTGACCAATAACCACGTGATAGCGAATGCCGATCAAATCACGGTCACGCTGCGTGATGGTAGACAACTGGATGCAGAACTCGTCGGCACGGATCCGGAAACCGACGTGGCCGTTATCAAGGTTCCGACCGAAAACCTGACCGATATCAAGCCCGCCGATTCGGATAAATTACGCGTCGGTGATTTCGCTGTTGCGATTGGTAATCCATTTGGACTTGGCCAGACTGTGACGTCCGGCATCATCAGTGCACTCAGCCGTAGTGGTCTCGACATTGGTGGTTACGAGGATTTTATCCAGACCGATGCATCGATTAATCCCGGTAACTCCGGCGGCGCACTGGTTAATCTGAACGGCGAGTTGATCGGGATTAATACCGCTATCTTTTCCCAGTCCGGTGGCAATATCGGCATCGGTTTTGCGATCCCGGTCAAGCTGGCATTAAACATAATGGAACAGTTGATTGAGAAAGGTGAAGTCGAACGTGGCTTTCTGGGCGTACAGGCACAGGATCTGAGTCCGGAACTGGCAGACGCGTTTGGTTTGAAAAACCAGCAGGGCGCCATCATCAATCGTGTGCTGGACGATTCGCCCGCGCAGGCGGCCGGATTTCAGGCCGGCGACATAATAACCGGCTTGAACGGTCGCAAGATCAAGAACTCCGGTGATTTGCGCAATCGCATTGGTTTGATGGCGGTCGGTGAAAAAGTCGAGTTTGATGTGTTACGTGAAGGGAAGAAGGTCAAGGTAAAGGTTGAAATTGAGGCGAGCGAGGCCGCAATGCGACCGGACGAATTTCAGAACGAACGACTCGCCGGCGTTGCTGTTGGAGACATCAATCCAAACCATCCATTACATGGTCAGTTGCAAGGTGTCATCATCGCAGAGGTGCAACGCGGCAGCCCTGCCTGGCAGGCCGGTTTGCGCAAGGGCGACATCATCACCTCGGTTAACCGGAAAAACATTGCCGACCTGAACGAATTTCTGACAACGGTGAATCAGATTAAAGATTCGCTGTTACTGCGTGTGATACGGGGTAACACGGCTGCGTTCCTGGTGATTAAATAAAATCAGCTGACGCCTTTCAGGTTGATCCTGGCGACGGAGGACTCGACAAGTTCAAGCAATTTATCGCGCGGCCAGGATTTGCGCCAGATCATCACAACCTCACGTTGGGGTACGGGTTTGCTGAAAGGCAGGTAGTGCAGTCGATTTTTCATGTTCGGTCCCTCGTACACTGACGTCGCCGGTAATATGGTGACACCGGAACCGGCCGCAACCATCTGTCGAATCGTTTCTATCGAACTGCTTTCCAGCGTTTCCTGTATATGTTCGCGCGACAGGTTTTTCGACATACACGAAGCACACGCTTCCAGTACCTGGTCGCGAAAGCAATTCCCCTTTTTTAACAACAGCAGGGTTTCGTCAAACAGGTCATCGACTTTTACCGATTTCTTCCTGGCTAACGGATGTTTATCCGGTAGCGCAACAAGAAAATCCTCGTTATACAAGTGGCGTGAATCAGTACCGGCCAGGTGAAACGGCGTCGACAGGATAACAATATCCAGTTCTCCCCGTTTCAACTGTTCTGCAAGGTTCTCGGTGAAGTTTTCCTCTATATACAGTTTCAGATTGGGTGCTGCCTTGTGCAGTACCGGGATGAGTTTGGGTAGTAAATAAGGCCCGATGGTGTAGATCACACCGAGTCGGAGTTGACCGCCAAGCGGATCTTTAGCCTCGTTCGCAATCGTTTTTATCTTTTCCGCCTGTTCCAGCACCTGCTGTGCCTGTTCGACGATCTGCGTACCGATGGGTGTGATTTTTACATCGTGCTTGTAGCGTTCAAATAAAATGACATCGAGTTGTTCCTCGAGTTTTTTGATGGCCACGCTCAGCGTCGGTTGACTGACAAAGCAGGCGGCGGCGGCGCGACCAAAATGTCTTTCGCGGGCAACAGCGACGATGTAACGTAGTTCAGTCAGAGTCATGACGGGTCAAGGTTAATCAATATGACATACCGGCGGCAGCCACTGGCCAACCAGCGCATTCGTTTTCAGAAGGTTCGCCCTGCAGGATTGATTTCATTAAATCCAGATTAACATAATGGTGATCATAGGCATTACCGGACTCGATATGAAAATGATGTTCCGGTTCGCCAAGGTCATCGACGACGAGCGAGGCCCCGGCAAAATCACTGTCGGTCGTAAACTCATGTGTTGTGATGATAGTACGAACACCGGCCGCCAGCGCAGCGCGGTTACCGTTACTCGTGTCCTCGATCGCAATACAGTTTTCCGGATTCGCGCCTAGTGCAGCGAGAGCATATTGATAGGCAGCCGGAGAAGGTTTCTGTGCAGACAGCAAATCACAGCTGACGATGGTGTCAAAATAATCGAGCCCACGTTTACCGAGCGTCGTCGAGATCAGCGTTTCCACATTCTGTAGCGAGGAACTGGTGGCAATACCCATCCGGATATTGTGTTTGTGCGCCTCACGGATCAAACGTAATACGCCTCGACGCAATGGCAAGTGTCCGGCCTTCAGTTTCTCGCGATAGATTTCGGATTTGCATTGATGCACCTTACGTGCAAACGCCAGCGGCTTGCCGGGATGGGAAATATTGTTGTCCTTAATGTAACGTCGAATGCGCTGGCGACCACCGGATATCGCCAACAGTTCGGCATACAGCCCGGCGTCCCATTCAACAGGTAAATCAAACTGTCTGAATGCCTCGTTGAACGCCTGCCGGTGTAATTCTTCCGTATTCGCCAGCGTACCATCCATATCAAAGATAATCGTGGTCAGTGGTTTATAACCCATTTGTCTTTACAGCTGTGCCTCTATTTTTTCTGCTCGTTCGGTAATGCGGCCGGCGCCTCGTCCAGTTCCAGCTTTTCGATCTTGTCAAAGCGATTACTGATCTTGCGAGCCGATGTATTGACCTTTTCCACGTCGTCGTGCGCCTGCTTGATATGTCGCGCCAGGTCATCCATGCGGGTTTGAAAGCGGTCGAAGTCTTTCGACAGATACCCCAGGTGCTCTTTGATGATATCGACCTGTTCACGGGTTTCTGCATCTTTTAGCACGGCACGCGCTGTATTTAATGTTGCCCAGAGCGTGGTTGGTGACACCATCCAGACGCGGGCTGTCTGGGCTGATTCCACCAGTTCCGGATGACGCGACTGGATTTCGGCAAATACCGATTCGGCCGGGATGAACATGACTGCGCCGTCCGAGGTGGTGCCGGGGATTATGTATTTCTCAGCGATATCGCTAATGTGCTTCTGAATGTCGCGTTTGAATTGTTTCTCTGCCGCCTTGCGTTCGAGTTCACCGAGGGAGAAGTCGGTCATGACCCGGTACGATTCCAGCGGAAACTTGGCGTCAATGATTATCGTACCGGTCGGTTCCGGCAGGAACAACGCGCAGTCGGCGACCTTGCCATTCGGTAATGCATACTGAATCGCATAACTGTTGTCCGGCATGACATTTGCGATCAGGGCATTTAACTGCACCTCACCGAACGCACCCCGTGAGCGTTTGTCGGCTAGGATCTCCTGCAGGCTGACGACGTTCGTCGATAACTCGGTGATCTTCTTCTGTGCCTCATCGATCAGTGCGAGGCGTTTCACAATGTCGGTAAATGTTTCGGTGGTTTTCTTGAAGCCCTCGTCGAGACGTTTTTCCACCAGGCCACCGATCTCTTGCAGGCGTTGTTCGGTTTTCTGTGTCAGCTCATTAACGCGCTTGCCGAGTTGTTCGATATTGTGATCAAGATTGGTATGGATCTGTTTCTGCGTATGGCTCATGCCGTTCTGAATCGTTTCATTCAACGACTGGATCGCCTCGGTCTGGCGTTTTTCAAAGCCGGTACGATGTTCACTCAGTAATATGTGCAGCTGTTCACGCAGTTCGGCAGACTGACTCAACTGCTTTTGCATCAGGTTCAGGATCAGATCAGTGATATGCTGGCGTGAATCTTTTTCCTGTTGTTCAGCAAGCATCGCACGTTCCGATAATTGCTGAACGTCTGCCTGCAGCGATTCCAGTGCCACACGATCAGCGGAACGCTGTTTCAGAAGATAGAGTAACCAGAGCAGGAGAAACGGCAGGACAGGCAGCGCAAACTGGCTGATGAGGTTGACAAGAGCGCTGATTTCCACGAGTTCATGATATTACGTTATTCGAGGCGCTTCAGCCAGCCTGATTCCGGCGCAAATGCTAGAATCACACCATGAAAACACTGACCGAAAAACGGGCACAGGGCCGGGGACAACAGCGCTGGATCGAACCACGTTTTGCGGCAGAAACCCGCGAAGATACCGACGATGGCTGGTGGCAGGAACCGGAAGACAACCGGTTGCAAACGACGGTGCTGGAAGAGCACAGCAAGACCATCATTTCGCGTAATCAATCACCGGATATCCCGTTCACGCAATCGATTAATCCGTATCGTGGTTGCGAGCATGGCTGCACGTATTGTTATGCCCGACCGGCACACGCCTACATGGATTTATCTCCCGGCATAGATTTCGAGACCCGGCTGTTTGTCAAAAAGAATGCGGCGACGTTATTGAAACAGGAGTTGGCTGCGGAAAATTATGTCTGTTCGCCGATCGCGCTAGGCGCAAATACCGATCCGTATCAACCGATCGAAAAGCAATACCAGGTCATGCGTGAGATATTACAGGTGTTGCAGGCAAGCCATCATCCCTTAACCATCGTGACGAAATCGGCACTCGTGCTACGTGACCTGGATATTCTGCAACCGATGGCGAAGCAAGGCCTGGTGGAAGTCATGATTTCAATTACGACGCTGGATGCGCACCTGGCCAGACAAATGGAACCGCGTGCTGCCGCACCGGCCAAACGCCTGCGTACGGTCAGGCAATTAAGCGCAGCCGGAGTGCCGGTTGGTGTCATGTTCGCCCCGGTCATCCCGGTGTTGAATGACACGGAAATGGAGTCAGTGTTACAAAGCGCCAGCGCAGCAGGGGCCAGCCGTGCCGGCTACGTATTGTTACGCCTGCCACATGAAGTGCAGCCATTATTTCGTAGCTGGCTGAAAGAGTTTGTACCATTGAAATACGAACACGTGATGCACAATTTGAATGCGATGCGTAACGGCAAGGATTATGACGCGGATTTCAGTCAGCGTCAGACGGGCACCGGTGAGTTTGCCGACGTGATTCGACAACGTTTTCGGATTGCGTGCAATAAACACAAGCTGAACAGGCAAAAGACCACGCTGACTACGGACCTGTTCACCAGGCCGGTTCTGTCCGGGCAGCAACAAACCTTGTTCTAGCCGGTTTTCTAGCGTCGCAGTATCGCCATCCAGCGATAAAAATTTAACAGGCTCGCCAGTGAACCGGCGACATACGTTAATGCCGCGGCTGTCAGAATTCGTTTCACGATCGGCATGGCTGATGCCGGCAGATACTGACCGGCTTCAAGTATGGGCAGGGCCCGTTGAAAACTGGCATCCAGTTCCACCGGCAACGTGATCAAGTGCATCAGCACCGGCAACAGCATCAGGCTCATGCCCGCTGTAAAAATCAGCAGGCTGATCCAGTGCGATTTTGTCAGCAGGAGTAAAAACGGGAAACTGACCAGTATGGCCGAGGCCAGTTTTTCTATAATGGCGACTCCACCGGCCAGCCGTGTGCGAATGGTTAAAGGTTTGTAATCCAGATGATGCTGTAACGCATGCCCGACTTCATGCGCGGCAACGGCGATCGCGGTCAGTGATTTTTGCTCAAAATTATTTTCTCCGAGACGGACGGTCTTGCTGATAGGATCATAATGGTCCTGGCCGTTGTCTGTCATTTGCACGCCGACCTGTTGCAGTTGCAGACGCGATACCAGATGTTCAGCCAGTTCGCCACCGCTACCGGGCAGGCTATCAATTTCAATCGCGTACTTTTTCATTACCTGGCTGCACCACAGTTGCGGGCCAAAGATCAGAATCAGCAGCGTCAGGCCAATAAAAAGTAATGTCATATTGAGGACAGATCGTTTACACGGTGTAGCATGCACACATAGTATATGGGATCGCTGTGCTGCATTGAAAACAACCAATAATGACTCCAAAACAACTTTACGCCCAGGCACTGGAAGAAAATAACATTCAACCGGATGTCATGCAGAAGCAGGCCGTGGCACAGCTACAGCAATTGCATGATCAGTTGATTCTGCGTATTGCTGAAAAAAACTCATTTGTGAACAGGTTAAGGGCACGCTTCCTCGGTAACGGCCACAAGCCGGTTCGTGGTTATTATTTCTGGGGTGGCGTTGGCCGCGGCAAGACGTTCCTGATGGATTTGTTTTTTGAATCGCTGCCATTTGATGACAAGATGCGCATGCACTTTCATCGTTTCATGCAGATGGTGCATGAACAGTTGCGCCAGCTGGATGACATTGAAAACCCGCTGGTCACTGTCGCCGACTCAATCGCTGCTGAAAATACTGTTATTTGTTTCGATGAATTTCATGTTGCCGATATCACTGACGCGATGATCCTGGCCGGTTTGCTTGAGGCGTTGTTTAAGCGAGGTGTCACCCTGGTCACCACATCCAATGAACACCCGGATCAACTGTACGCCGATGGCCTGCAACGACAGCGATTTTTACCGGCGATCGAATTGATCAAGACGTTTACTGAAGTCGTCAATATTGATTCCGGAATTGACTACCGTTTGCAATACCTGGATCACGCCGAGATCTATCACTGTCCGCTAGACGCCAACGCCAACAAGGTCCTGCACGAACATTTCCAGCACATGTCGCTGGAAGCAAGAGACGAAGCCAACACGTTAAACATCGAGCGGCGTGAAATCACGGCGGTGCGTGTCGCTGGCGGGGTCGTCTGGTTTGAATTCAATGCCATCTGTGATGGACCACGCGGGGCAGCCGATTACATCGAGATTGCGCGTATCTTTCATACCGTGTTAATCGAGGCCGTACCGGTGATGACGGACGATGAAGTCGATATGGTCAAACGCTTTATGACACTGGTGGATGAGTTTTATGATCATAATGTCAAATTGATCATCACCGCCGAAACCACGGCCAGTCAGCTCTACCAGGGAAATAAAATCAGGAAAAGTTTCAAACGGACGATAAGCCGTTTGAACGAGATGGCGACGCACGACTATCTGGCGCGCCAGCATTTACCCTGAATTTGTCGGCAATTTCCTGAACAGATCCGGGCGGATCCGGTCGAATATTCAGTAGGCTTATGTGTCGCTGCCGGTTCGAACACTATTTCATTTTATTTCAGTAAAATAGTGCTAAAACTTGACGTTGAAGATTATATCTTCTATATAAGTGTATATATTTATTTTTAAAATTAAAAAGTAGTAAAAGGAAACCATCGTGGCCACTGCCGTTTCCCATTCAGAGGAAAAACAAAACACATTGGTGCAGGAACACCAGATTGCCGCCGTGCTCGAAAATCGATTCGGTGCCGGCTTGATGTATGTGCCGAGAAACCTGACCCACCGCTTACTCGACAAGGCAACGGAAATGGGCCTGGTCGACGATAATGGAATGTTAACGCGCAAGGGACGAGCCCTGATCGCGCGTTACGTCTAAACTGAATACATAAGCACTTTTTATCATTTCATTGCAGCGCAAGGATGCAAGCGCTGGGCTGATCTTCCATAATCTATGTAGACGCTGAAAATCTCGGTCAGTGTCTCCATGTCATTGGCCGTGCAAATAACAACAACAAGGCAGGGGGAAGCTATGACAGCGTATTCCACTGAAGACATCCGCAATATCGCTTTGACGGGCCAGGGCGGTGCCGGCAAAACCACGCTGATTGAAACACTGTTGCAGCACTCCGGTGCGATTGGTGTCGAGGGCTCGGTCGAAAAAGGCACGACGGTCTGCGATTTCGATGCCCAGGAGAAGAAGCACGGACATTCAATCGACAGCGCCATCGTCAGCATGGATTACCACGGCGGGCATGTGAATCTGATCGACACTCCCGGCTATCCCGATTTTCTCGGTAAGGCATTGTCCGTGCTGGAAGCGGTCGAGACCTGTGCCGTCGTAATCAATGCGCAAAACGGTATCGAGATGGTCGCGCAGAAAATGATGCAGGTGGCGAAGGATCGAAGACTCGATCGTCTGATCATAATTAACAAGATCGATGCCGAGAATGTTGACCTGCCTGCGCTGCTGGAAGACATCCGCAATACATTTGGACCGGAATGTTTGCCGCTGAATCTGCCTGCGAGTAACGGTAAAGAAGTAGTCGACTGTTTTTTTCAGCCAAGTGGCGGACAGACGGACTTTTCCAGCGTTGAACAGGCGCACACAGAAATACTCGATCAGGTCATCGAACTGGACGAAAGCCTGATGGAGGTCTATCTCGAGCAGGGACAGGCGATCAGCCCGGAACAACTACATGATCCGTTTGAACAGGCATTGCGCGAGCAGCACCTGGTGCCGGTGTGTTTCGTCTCGGCGACCAGTGGTGCCGGCATCGATCAGTTACTCGATATTTTTGCCCGCCTGATGCCAACACCGTTTGAAGGTAACCCGCCACGGTTCCTGAAAGGTGAGGGTGAAAAGGCGACGACGATAGAAATTTCACCGGAGGCCGATGCGCACGCATTGGCGCATGTGTTCAAGGTATCGATTGACCCGTTTGTCGGTCGACTCGGCGTGTTTCGTATCCACCAGGGCAAAATAAATAAAGACACACAATTATTTATCGGTGATGCGCGCAAGCCCTTCAAGGTCGGACACCTGTTGAAGCTGCAGGGCAAGGAGACCCGGGAAACCGACGTGGGTATTCCCGGCGATATCTGTGCAGTGGCGAAAGTGGATGAGATCGAATTCGAATCCGTATTGCATGATTCACATGAAGAAGACCACTTTCATATGAAACCGGTACAACTGCCGGCGCCGATGTTCGGCCTGGCGATCCAGACAAAGAGTCGCGGTGATGAGCAAAAGATTTCCGATGCACTGAAAAAACTGGAAGCGGAAGATCCCAGTTTCAGCGTCGAACATAATACGAATACAAACGAGACCGTGATTCGCGGACTCGGCGAATACCATCTGCGCATGATCCTGGAAAAACTGAACGACGTTTATCATATTGACGTTGAGACGCGCCCGCCGCGGATTGAATATCGTGAGACAATCACGCGTGCAGCAGAGGGCCATCATAAACATAAAAAGCAATCCGGCGGTGCCGGTCAGTTCGGCGAAGTGTATTTAAAGATAGAACCGCTGGAGCGCGGCAGCGGTTTTGAATTCGTCGATGAGATTGTCGGTGGCGTTATTCCAAAGCAGTTTATTCCGGCGGTTGAAAAAGGCATACATCAGGCGATGGAGTCAGGTGCGCTGGCCGGGTTTCCTCTCAGCGATATCCGTGTGCGTATTTATGATGGAAAACATCATGCGGTAGATTCAAAGGAAGTCGCGTTTGTAGCGGCCGGGAAAAAGGCATTCCTCGATGCGGTCTCCCGGGCAAAACCGGTTGTGCTGGAACCGATTGTCGAAATCACGATCGTCATCCCCGGCGAAACCATGGGCGATATCACGGCAGACCTGTCCGGCAAACGCGGCCGCATCAACGATACCCGCACCCTGTCTGCCCGTACCACGCAGATCCAGGGCCAGGTGCCATTAAGTGAACTCGACCAATACCAGACGCAATTGAAATCGATCACCGGTGGCACCGGCAGTTATTCGATCGCGTTTAGTCATTACGACCCGGTCCCGGCAAAGACGCAGCAGGAACTGGCCAGTGCCTATCAACCGGGGGCAGATGACGACGGATAGCCCTGTTTTTTATAACTTTCCACGATATCGATAGCGCCAGTTTTCGCTTCCTTATATATAGCTGTTTTGCTATCGTAGCCGCCCCGTTTCAGCAGGCGTTATAATTCAGCATATGTATCAATACGATAACTACGATCAAACGATAGTCAACGAGCGTGTCGCGCAATTTCGTGATCAGACTCGGCGCTTTCTTGATGGCAAGCTGAGTGAAGACGAGTTTCGTCCGTTACGTTTAATGAATGGCCTGTATATTCAACGACATGCGCCGATGCTGCGGGTGGCTATCCCGTATGGCCTGCTCTCGTCCAAACAGTTGCGCATGCTGGCACATATTGCCCGAAAGTATGACAAGGGTTATGGCCATTTCAGCACACGACAAAACATTCAATACAACTGGCCAAAACTGGAAACCGTGCCGGACATTCTCGCCGATCTGGCCAGTGTGCAGATGCACGCGATCCAGACCAGCGGTAACTGCATTAGAAACACAACGTCGGATCAATTCGCTGGCCTTGCCGCTGATGAGATCGAGGACCCGCGACCTTATTGCGAGATCATTCGTCAATGGTCGACGTTTCATCCCGAGTTTTCCTATCTGCCACGCAAATTCAAAATTGCAGTCAGCGGTGCGGCCCATGATCGCGCAGCGGTGCAGGTGCATGATATTGGCGTGTATCTGGTTAAAAACGAACAGGGCGAAGTCGGTTTTCGCGTACTGGCAGGTGGCGGCCTGGGGCGCACGCCATTCGTCGGTAAGGTTATTCGCGAATTCCTCGAGAAAGAACATCTTCTTTCCTACCTTGAGGCGATCCTGCGCGTCTACAATCGCTGGGGCAGACGTGACAACAAGTTCAAGGCCCGTATAAAAATTCTTGTGCACGAGCTCGGTAAGGAAAAATTTACCGAACTGGTAGAAAAAGAATGGGAACTGATCCGTGATTCGGCAATGAAACTGGATCAAAAGGAAATTGATCGGGTGCGTGCGTTTTTCACTGAACCGGAGTTTGATGTCAACGCGGCGGATGATACGACGTTTGCCGAATACAAGGCTGGCGACACAGCATTTGCAGCCTGGACAAAACGCAACCTGGCGCAGCATAAACAACCGGGTTACTACGCCGTCGTTGTTTCGCTCAAGGCTCCCGATGTTCCACCCGGCGATGCAACCGATGCTCAAATGGAGGCCATTGCAGATTTATCCGATAGCTACAGTGCCGGTGAGATCGTGGTCACGCATGATCAGAATCTCGTGTTACCGCATGTCAGACAGGGTGACTTGTTTACCGTGTGGCAAAAATTGAATGAACTTGGTCTGGCAACCCCGAACATAGGCATGTTGACGGACATGATTTGCTGCCCCGGCCTCGACTTTTGCAGTCTGGCCAATGCCGGTTCCATTCCGATTGCCAGGCAGATCAACGAAAAGTTCGACAACATGGACTATCTGCATGATGTCGGCGACATCAAGATAAAAATGTCCGGTTGTATGAATGCCTGCGGACATCATCACGTGGGTCATATCGGTATTCTTGGTGTGGATAAAAAAGGGGTAGAGTTTTATCAGCTGACGCTTGGCGGTTCATCTGAAAACGATGCCTGCCTCGGTGATCGTCTGGGCAAGGCAATCGAGAAAGAAAAAGTTGCCGATGTTATCGGTCAGATACTTGACGTGTATGTTGAGGAACGCGAAGGTGAAGAACGTTTTCTGGAAACGTATCGACGCATCGGCATCAAGCCGTTTCAGCAGCGGGTGTATAACCAGACATGAGAATAATTAAACAGAACGCCATCGTTGATGATGACTGGCAACTGCTACGTGAGCCGGAACCGGACAACCTGCCGCCAGGTAAAATCATAATACCGTTTACTTTCTGGCAGGAGCATGCGGCCAGTCTCGGTAACCATGAGGCGGTCGGTGTGTGGATCGATGGCAGCACCGATGTTGAGCAACTGGCAGATTCAATCAGCAGCTTTCAGATCATCGCACTGGATTTCCCGGCATTTGTTGACGGGCGTTGTTATTCACATGCGCGCCTGTTGCGTGAACGTTTTAACTACACCGGTGAGTTGCGAGCTATTGGTGATGTATTACAGGATCAATTGTTTTATATGCAGCGATGCGGGTTTGATTCGTTTCAATTGCGCGAAGACAAGGATCTGAATGAGGCACTGCAGGCATTCAATACATTTTCTGTCAGTTATCAGGCAGCCAGCGACGAGCGCCTGCCGCTGTATCGAAGAAGATAGAAATACCCGGTTAAACCGTCATCGCGGTGATCGACGGTGTGTTGAATTCCTCTGTATCGCTGAACCCTCTCACCAGTAATATTTTCTCTCCGGCCGTCGCCATCCCCTGCTCAACCGCGATTTTCCTGGCCAGTTCATTCGGATTCATTGAACCGGCGGCATCCGATTGCACCGGGATCACACTCCATAATAGTGCCAGTCGACGACAGACCTGTTCACTGCGCGTGATTGCAATGATCGGCGCTGATGGTCGCGCCGAGCTCATCGTGGCCGCAGTTGTGCCACTTTGTGAAATAACAATGATGGAGTTGGCACGTAATTCGTGCGCCATGCGCGACATGGCGTTGGCGACGGCGTCGTACAGCGACAGCATTTTTGTGTTGCTGCTTTTTTTCACCACGCCGTAGGCATGTTGTTTCCAGAGATAGGATTCGGTTTGTCGGGCAATGCGATCCATCATTCGCACGGCCTCGGCAGGGTGCGCACCAACGGCGGTTTCGCCCGATAACATGATTGCATCGGCGCCCTGCGTCACTGCGTTGGCCACATCGGTTACCTCTGCGCGGGTAGGGCGGGCATTCTCTATCATCGACTCGAGCATCTGTGTCGCAACGATGACCGGTTTGAACATTTTATGCGCCATGTCGATCAGTTGATGTTGCGCGACCGGTACCAGCTCCGGTTTTAATTCCACACCCAGGTCACCGCGTGCCACCATGATGCCGTCGGCCGTCTCAATGATGGCTTTCGCCTCATGCAGTGCCTCGGGTTTTTCAATCTTGGCGATAATATGCGTTTCACAATCGACCGATGTGATCAATTTGCGTAACTCGTTTATGTCGTCGGCGCGACGCACAAAGGACAATGCCAGAAAATCGACACCCAGGTTGAGTGCAAATTCTGCGTCCTGCTTGTCTTTTTCTGTTAACGAGGGGGCGGAGACGTTGACACCGGGCAGGTTAATCCCCTTATGATTTCCCAGCGTGCCACCGAAGATCACCTCGCAGGTGATCTCGGTTCCGTCGACCTGGACGACCTGTAATTCCAGTGTACCGTCTGCGAGCAGGATTGGATCACCGGCCTCGACATCATCAGCGAGTGCCTGGTACTGCGACGGGATCAGGCCGGGTTCACCTTCGACATCGCGCGTGGTGACGATAACCCTGTCACCTTGCCTGATTTCGATGCCACCGTTTTTGAATTTACCGGTGCGAATTTTCGGTCCACAAAGATCAGCCAGTATGCCTGTCTGACGCCCGGATTCCGCGGCCAGCTCACGCAGATCGGTATAGGTTTGCCGGTGAAAATCGTGGTCGCCGTGCGACATATTCAAGCGGAAAACATTGACACCGGCATTGATGAGACTTTTTATCGTTTCCCGGCTACTGCTGGCCGGTCCGAGCGTCGCCAGAATTTTCGTCCGGCGCATCTTCAAGAGGTTTATTTCAGTGGTTATCGACATGATGAGATATGCTTCATTTGTTGTTTGAATTATCGGCTATTTGCCTGCGTCGCTTGATGACAATCCGGTTACGAACCGCGATTTTTGAATAGATTACTGCATTTTTCACCGATATATCGGCTTTTTCCGTTGGTCTGACGATTAGATACGACTACACTAGTAGTATCAGGCGGCAGCAAGTTCGTCATGGGATTACTTAACCGGATATTCTCAATGTGGTGGACCGCGCGCGAAGTCTGCACGAAAACATTATGGACCCTGACGGTAATATGGAAAAACAGGAACCGGATACCGAAGCGAAAACCGGCGCAGGACTGAAGCAGTCGCAGCTCGAGGACATCATCGAGAATGCACTCGAGTGTATCTGCCGTCTCGATCATCAGGGTCACTTCCTCAGTGTCAATAATCGATTTGCCGAAACCTGTGGTTATAGCGTTGACCAGATGATTGGTATGGCATGGGTGGAAGCCGTGCATGCAGACGACCACGCTAAGGCGCAAGAGTTATATCAGCAAATGCTGGATGACGGTCGTAGTGAAGGCGAGTTGCGCGGTCTGAGAGCAGATGGCACTGAATTCGATATGTTGCTGGTCATTGTGCGCGGACTGAAACGAATTGAATCCAGCGTCGACTGTTACTGCTTCATGCAGGATATTTCAATTCCGGAGCCGGCCAACGATGGCGCCAGTCAGCAGGCAGGCAATTTCAGCCAATCGTTATTGCCGATTTTCATTGTCCGTGACAGCGATAGTTGTATTGTTGAAGCCAATAACGTAGCCGTACAATTAAGCGGTTATGCCCCCGCTGAACTGAAACAACGCAAACTCTCTGAATTAAATCTGTTTGCGGATAATAAAGACCCGAAAAATTTTAGTGCAGACCTGATCACCTGCGATGATTTTGTCGATCGTGATGCGCTGCTTCGCTGTGCGAACCAGGAATTAGTACCGGTTAGCCTGTCGAAATCTGTTGTACCGCTGGATGGACAACTGCATTTTTTGTTGCTTGCCCGAAACCTTCAACGCCAGTACGAGAGAGAGTCAACCTATCAACAGATAATCGAGGCGGTCACATCCATTCCCGGGGAAAATTTCTTTGAAGATGCCGTCAGACTGTTAACGGAAAAGCTGGGTGTGCGCTATGCATTGGTCACAGAATGTCTGGATGACCCGGTAAATCAGGTTTGTACGTTAGCATTTTCCGACCAGGGTCAACTGCAACCAATGAACGTATACGATCTGGATGGCACCCCATGTGAAGCCGTGATTAAAGGAAAATCGGTTTTTTTCTCCGAGCAGGTGCAGAAAAGTTTCCCTGAAGATGAAGAACTGGTCAGGATGGGCGCAGAAAGCTTTGTTGGCGAGCCACTGCTGGACTCGACCGGAAAGACGATCGGTCATTTTGCTCTGATTGATACCAGGCCATTAGAGGATGCAGAGTTTTATCGCTCACTTCTCCGGGTTTTCAGCTCGCGTGCCGCTGTTGAGGTCGAGCGCGAAAGGCAGTTTCGATTGTTAACAGAGGTTAAAGATAAATATGCCAATGCGATTAATCTTTGCCCGGACGCCATTGCAATAACCCGACTCGATAATGGCGAGATCATCGATCTTAATGAGGGCTTTTGTCGAATGATCGGACTGCCCCGGGACAAGCTGCTCGGCCAGTCTGTTGAGGACCTGTTATTTGACTCACCGCAACAGCGTGAATTATTCCTGCGGCGACTGAGGAAAAAGGGTGTCATCAATGGTGTCGAGCGTTCCGCTACGGATGCAAAGGGACGACTGAGATACTGGTTACAGTCCTCCACTGTCATGCAAGTGGATAATGAGACCTGCCTGTTTTCAATTGGCCAGGATATCACCGAGCGAAAACAACAGGAGCTGTTAAGAGACATTCGTTACCGTGTGTTTGAGGCGATCACAACCAACCAGACGTTGCCGGCGACGCTTGAATTGATTGCCAGTTCGTCCGAGCAGATCGGATATAAACTGCGTTGCAGTATTCTGTTGCTCGATAGCAATGGCTACACGCTTCGACTTGGTGCAGCGCCCAGCCTGCCGCAGGAGATACTGACTCTGCTGGATGGCTTTGATACCCGGTTAGGCAAGGGTACCTGCAGTCATGCAGTGCAAACCGGGCAACGGATAATCACCCCGGATATTGAACTGGATGAGAACTGGACAGACTTCCTGCAGACTGCCCGAAAGTATTCGATACGTTCTTGTTGGTCGCAGCCGATTTTTACCTCGGATGAAAAAATTATCGGTACATTTGCCATTTATTATCCGGAAGTCAGAGAACCGGATTCATTTGATATCGAATTGATTCAGACGCAGGCCTACCTTGCCTCCATTGCCATAGAGAAACACTGTTCAACCTCATCGATTGAACAACAAAGAAATATCCTGGAAAGCTTTTTTAATACCGGGGCCGAATCGATACTGGTTGCAGAACTGTACGAAGGCCGCATTCTGGAAATAAACCACGGATTTGAACAGTTAACCGGATACAGTCGCGCGAATGTTATTGGTAAAACCACGCTTGAGATCGGTCTTTGGAAAAATCCTCAGGATCGCGAACTGTATGTGGAACAGCTGGAGAAAAACGGGGTAATTGAAAACTGGGAGTGCCAGCTTCGAATCTACGATAACAGTATAGTCACGGTGTTGCTGTCCTCAAGCCTGCTGGTGATTGAAGGCAAGCAATGTGTCATGTCTATCGGCCGGGATATTACCGAATGGCAGCAGACCCGGCTGGCCCTGGAGAAAAGTGAACAAAAATTTAGGGATGCTTTTGGCAAGGCACCAAACGGTGTTGCCCTGATCGACAAGTCCGGCAACTTTTTTCAGTCGAATGATTCATTAGTCCGGTTGCTGGGATTCCCATCCGGAACTACCGAGTCGATTAATCTATTTCACCTGACCTATCCAAAAGATGTCTTTAAATGCAAAAAGGCATTTAATGATTTGATTGCTTCGGCAAACAGGGAAATGCGGATTGAAAACCGGTTCATTGCCCAGGATCGCGGGGTAATCTGGACAGAAATCTATGCGTCTCCGGTCATGGATGCACATGGATTATTCATGTTCGCTGTCGTGCATATAATCGACATCACAGAGAGAGTGCTTGCGGACTACAGGTTCACGCGCAGCAAACGCGCCTTGCAGGTTCTGAATGACTGTAATCATGGCCTGGTGAAAATCAATAACGAATCAAACCTGTTGCAATACTTCTGCGAAGTGATCGTGGATACCGGGCAGTATCGTATGGCCTGGATCGGCTATGCCCATGACGATGAGCAGAAAACCGTAAAGCCTGTCGCCAGTGCCGGCTTTGAGGATGGTTATTTACAACACGCCTTTTCCTGGTCAGAAACAGCAAGTGGTCAGGAACCGGTTGGTTTGAGTATTCGTGGTTTAACCCCATGTATCAGTCGGAATATTTTTACCGATAACAAGATGCGCAAGTGGAGGGATGAAGCTATCAAACGTGGTTATGAATCTCTGGCTTCGTTTCCAATAATAATCAACTCCCAGGTTATTGGCGTTCTGGTTCTGTATTCCGGTTCGGTGGATGCATTCGATACCGAGGAAGTAAATTTACTTCATGACTTGACAACAAATCTTTCTCGCGGGATACAAAACCTGCGTATCAAGCACGAACATGATCTGGATCGGGTAAAACTGGCGGAAAGTGAAAAGCAATTCCGTGATTTATATCATGATACGCCCTCCATGTTTTTTACCGTTGACATGACAGGCAAAATTTTATCAGTCAATGAATATGGCGCACGTGAACTTGGCTATAAAATTAACGAATTGATAGGCGAATCGATTCGATTAATTGTACACCCGGATGATATTTCTGCCGTGACTGAATATTTTCAGCAGCATGAGAAACGTCGGGATGATGTGAAACGTATCGAGTTTCGCAAGGTTAAACATGACGGTACGGTGATATGGGTTCGTGAGACAGTCAGGTTTATTCAGGAAGACGAGAATGAATCGCGCTTTTTTATCGTCTGTGAAGATATTACCGAGATACATCGATTATCGAATCAGCTTTCGTGGCAAGCCAGCCACGATGCCCTGACCGGCCTGGTTAACCGGGTTGAGTTTGAACGACGTCTTGAGCGTGTGCTCCATTCATCGGCGGCCTCCGGCGAAGATCATGCCCTGTGTTTCCTCGACCTGGACCAGTTCAAGGTAATTAATGATACCTGTGGTCATCTGGCCGGCGACGAATTGTTACGTCAGATCAGCGAGGTCCTCAGTGCGACTGTGCGTAAACGAGACACGGTGGCACGGCTCGGTGGTGATGAGTTCGGCATTTTGATGGAACATTGTTCTCTGGAAAAAGCCCAGGAGGTTTCCAACACAATCCTGAACCGTATCAGTGATTTTCGATTTACCTGGGAGGATAAACGGTTCTCACTGGGTATGAGTATCGGTCTTGTGCCAATCAGTAGTGGTGATCAGACAATCACTGCTGTGCTGAGACAGGCTGATGCCGCCTGCTATGCCGCGAAAGAAGCCGGCAGAAACCGTATCCATGTATATAACGTGGAGGACAAGGATGTGTCTCGTATCCACGGTGAAATGCAGTGGGTGTCGATCATCAACGAGGCGATTGAAGACAATCAGCTCGTGTTATACACACAAAAAATCCAGCCGTTATATAAAACAATAGCCGGCGGTGAACATCATGAACTATTGATACGGTTACGCGCTGCAGATGGACATATTGTTATGCCAGGTGCGTTTATGCCGGCTGCCGAGCGTTATAATCTCAGCACAAAGATTGATAGCTGGGTACTGCGCCGCTATTTTCACTGGTTAAAGGAAAATGAGGAGAAACTGGATCAACTTTCCATTTGCTCGATTAACCTGTCCGGCCTGTCTGTCAGCAATATCAAGTTTGTTGACGAGGTACTGGAGTTGTTTCAACGTTACCAGATCCCCGGAGATAAAAACTGTTTCGAGATTACCGAGACGGCAGCGATTCAAAATATGAGTCATGCGATAAAATTCATGCAAATGTTACGTGGTATCGGATGCAGTTTTGCACTGGATGATTTCGGCAGCGGTGTCTCTTCTTTTGCCTACCTGAAACAAATGCCGGTCGATTACATCAAGATAGATGGCAGCTTTGTTCGCGATATTATGACTGATCGTCTCGATTTTGAGATGGTGCGATCGATCAGCGATATTGCCAGGGTAATGGGAATCCAGACGATTGCCGAATTTGTCGAGACTCAATATGTGTTGCGGCTGTTAAAGGGGCTTGGTGTGAATTTCGCCCAGGGTTATGCCATTCACAAGCCGGAGCCGTTATTTGATATTGACATATAATTTATTAGTCACATCTCCCGTCTTGAAAATTCATTGGATTGCCAGAAAATAACACGTCGCTACAATTCCGTTTACCTGCATTCTTGCCGTCCTGAAAATCAGGATAGTCCATTCAGGTATGCCCCGATTCACTCAATAATGAAATCAGGCAGTTATAAATTTATAACCCTTCTGCTGTTACTGATGCTGTCTGCATGCAGTCAGCATGAAGATGCCGAAACGGCTTTTTATGAAGGTGATTACGCAACATCGTTTACCCTCTGGAAAGAACAAGCAGAACGAGATGACAGCAACGCGCAGAATTACCTGGGCATCCAGTATTATCTCGGGCTTGGTGTCGAGCGTGATATCAACAAGGCATTTTACTGGTACGAAAAATCCGCGAAGGCCGGTAATCCGGAGGCCCAGCGTAATCTCGGCGCAATCTACGAGTCAGGTGAATTAGGCAATCGCGATTTTGAACAGGCCTATATCTGGTTATATGCAGCGTATAAACAAGGTAACGGGAACGCAGAAAAACTGCTGGAAGCGATTGCCGGACAGCTGTCCCCCGGACGGGTAAGAAAGTTAAAACAGGTGTCGCTTCAATATATTCTGGACGACCGTGTTGATCCGGAAAACGATGATTTTTAGTTATTAATTATCCCGGGCAACGTGTTTTGAAAAGATTGCCATACTTGTTCCTGGGTGTCAGCACGTGTCACACAGAGTTAACCCGTTTGCAGGATCCGAAGTTTATTCCGACCGTCAGCTAGAACGGGATATCGTCATCGAAATCGTTGTTCGGTTCAGGTGCCGGTGCAGGAGCGGGTTCATTTTGTGATTTGCTCGAGGAATAGTTGTCTGAACCTCCGCCGCCGCCGCCACGACCGCCGAGCATCTGCATTTCATTGGCAACGATCTCGGTCGTATAGCGATCAGTGCCTTCCTTGTCCTGCCATTTACGGGTTTGTAATCGACCTTCGACGTAGATTTGCGAGCCCTTGCGCAGATATTCAGAAACAATCTCGGCGAGACGACCAAAAAACACGACACGATGCCATTCGGTTCTGTCCTGTTGTTCGCCGGTGTTTTTATCTTTCCATGATTCCGATGTCGCGATACTGACGTTGGCAACAGCGGCACCACTGGCGGTGTAGCGTACATCCGGATCGTTTCCGAGATTACCAACGAGTATGACCTTGTTTACTCCTCTTGCCATGATTTCCTCATTAATTTGCAGGTTGTGATTTTACTGGAACAGGTGGCAAAGCATATCACGGTTTGATTGCCACCCTTAAGCCTGATTTCAATGTGCCCCGGTACCAAACTACACCACCGATCCAGATCAGACAAACCAGCAGGTTCAGGGAAAATACCCCGTTGAAACCGGCAAAACTGTAGGCACCCCCCCCGGCCAGTCCACCGCAGAATGCCCCGAAAAACTGGCAGGTGGAGAATACCCCGAGCGCCGTGCCTTTGCGATCAGTCGCGACGAATTTACTGATGTTTGCCGGTAGTGAAGCCTCGAGAAAATTGAACGCGACAAAGAATATCAATAACGCGGTGGCGATGAACGCCAGTGATTCGTGCGAGTAAAGCAGAATAGCCTGGGACAACAGTAACAGGATGATGTTCAACGGGTATAAAACGAGGAAAGCCTGGTGTTTATCCGAGCGCATGACAAACGGTGTCATCAGCAGAATCGATAGCAACAGTACGGGCAGATACAGCTTCCATTGTTCGGAATTTTCCAGACCGGAATGCTGGTGTAACACGAGAGGTAATACAACAAACGAGGCCATCAGGATCCTA
>JBHIXH010000001.1:0-49751 GCA_041984885.1 Gammaproteobacteria bacterium | reverse complement strand
ATCATATGCAGAAAAAATACTCCGGATTGATACGGCAACAGGTCCCGGTTCTGTACGGTCTCGACCAGCTGAGCGAGCGATATCCTGGTCTGGCTGGTTTGTTTCTGATTCACCCGGGGTAGACAGACCAGCAGGCCTATCGCTATCGCGGCCAGGATCGCGACCAGACAGAAGACACCGCTCAGGCCATAAACCGCACCCAATACCGGGCCGAGCACCATCGCAGCGATAAACGCGAGGCCGATGCTGATACCGACGCTGGCCATCGCCCGGGTGCGAAATTCTTCCTCCGTCGTATCGGCAAGCAAGGCGAGGATGGCCGCGGCGATCGCGCCGGCGCCCTGCAGGGCACGACCGAGGATCACCAGATAGATGTGTGATGCACTTGCCGCAATCAGACTGCCGATGATAAAAACGATTAATCCACCGACGATCACCGGTCGCCGACCGATACGATCCGACAGCATGCCAAGCGGAATCTGTAAAAAGCCCTGGGTCAGACCGTAGACGCCGAGTGCGATCCCAATCAGAACCGGTGTGGCACCTGCCAGGTCCACTGCGTACAGCGACAATACCGGCAGCAGTAAAAATAATCCGAACATGCGCAGAAAAAACACACAGGCGAGCACCAGCGTGGCCCGGACCTGCGTGGCCGTCGTCACAGGGGAATTCATAGCGGGATCGTCTTTGCCTTGCTTGGGTGAAAAGTCGTATATTAGCAGTTTGCCATTTTTTCGGCCAAGCCAGACAGTTTTATGGATCACATATTGATACGCGGTGCCCGCACGCACAATCTGAAGAACATCGATGTGGATATTCCGCGTGACAAGCTGATTGTGATCACCGGCTTGTCCGGCTCCGGCAAGTCGTCGCTGGCGTTTGATACGATCTATGCGGATGGACAGCGCCGTTATGTCGAATCCTTATCCGCCTACGCGCGCCAGTTTTTATCGATGATGGAGAAACCGGACGTCGATCATATAGAAGGTCTTTCTCCGGCCATCTCGATTGAACAGAAATCCACCTCACACAATCCGCGTTCTACCGTTGGTACCATCACCGAAATCTACGATTACTTGCGTTTGTTGTTTGCCCGCGTGGGTATTCCCTGTTGCCCGGATCATGGTATTGAATTACAGGCTCAAACAGTCAGTCAGATGGTTGACCAGGTGTTGGCGATGCCGGAAGGGCGACGGTTAATGTTGTTTGCTCCGGTGATACAGGGACGCAAGGGCGAGCATATACAGTTAATCGAAAGCCTGCGCTCACAGGGCTTTTTACGTGCGCGTGTGAATGGCGAAGTGCTTGAACTGGATGCGATACCGAAACTGGATCGCTATAAAAAACATGACATTGATGTGATCGTTGACCGCTTCAAGGTCAGGGACGACATGAAACTGAGACTGGCCGAGTCGTTTGAAACGGCGTTGCGACTGGCGGATGGTGTCGCCGGCGTCATGTCGATGGAGGATGACGACACGGCTGATCTTATCTTTTCGGCGCATTATGCCTGTCACCAGTGTGGCTATAGTCTCAGCGAACTGGAACCCAAATTATTCTCGTTTAACAACCCGGCCGGTGCCTGTCACGTCTGTGATGGTCTTGGCCAGATCCAGTTTTTTGATCCGGAACAGGTGATACAGCATCCGGAACTGAGTCTGCCGGGTGGTGCCATCCGTGGCTGGGATCGACGCAACGCCTATTACTTTCAGTTGATTAAATCACTGGCCAGGCATTACAGGTTTAATGTGGATACGCCGTTTAACGAACTGCCGGAAGCAACGCAGCAGATTATTCTGTATGGCAGCGGGGAAACCGAGATTACATTTGAATACCTGAACGAACGCCGTGGTTCGATCAAACGCAAACACGCATTCGAGGGTGTGATACCGAACATGCAACGGCGCTACCTGGAAACCGAATCGAACAGCATGCGTGAGGAACTGGCACGTTACCAGAACAACAAACCCTGTACTGAATGTAACGGTACACGCCTGAACCGGGCTGCTGCCAATGTGTTCATCAATAAAACGAATTTATCCTCTATCACTGCCATGCAGGTTGGCAAGGCACAGGCCTACTTCAAAAAGTTAAAGATCGCCGGTCAACGTGGCCAGATTGCGAAAAAGATCGTGAAAGAAGTCAATGACCGGCTCGATTTTCTCGTCAATGTTGGCCTGGATTATTTAACACTGGATCGCAGTGCCGATACATTGTCCGGTGGCGAGGCCCAGCGCATACGTCTGGCCAGCCAGATCGGTGCCGGCCTGGTCGGGGTCATGTATGTACTGGACGAACCATCCATTGGCCTGCATCAGCGCGATAACCAGCGGTTGTTATCGACGCTGAAACATCTGCGTGATCTGGGCAATACCGTCATTGTGGTTGAGCATGATGAAGAAGCGATCATGGAAGCCGATCACGTGATCGATATGGGACCGGGTGCCGGTGTGCACGGTGGTGAAGTGGTGACGGCAGGCACACCGCAGCATATCTGCGAACACCAGGCATCGCTGACCGGCGGCTACCTGGCCGGTCGGTATTCGATAGCGGTACCGGCGAAACGGACAAAAGCGGTAAAAAATAGACACCTGAGTTTACATGGCGCTACCGGTAATAATCTGAAAAAGGTCAACATAGACATACCGCTGGGGCTGTTCACCTGTGTGACGGGGGTGTCCGGTTCCGGTAAATCCACGCTGATTAATGAAACGCTGTATAAAATTACCGCGCGCGAATTAAACGGTTCCAGTGTTACCCCGGCCAGTTACGAAAAACTGAACGGCCTTGAGCATATCGACAAGGTGATCGATATCGATCAAAGTCCGATCGGGCGCACCCCCAGGTCCAACCCGGCAACGTACACAGGGTTATTTACCCCGATACGAGACTTGTTTGCCGCTACCCAGGAAGCGCGCTCACGTGGCTACAAGCCGGGACGTTTCAGTTTTAATGTCAAGGGTGGTCGCTGTGAGGCCTGCCAGGGCGATGGCGTGATTAAAGTCGAAATGCATTTTCTGCCGGATATCTACGTCACCTGTGATCTCTGCAAGGGCAAACGCTATAACCGGGAAACACTCGATGTGCACTACAAGGGTAAACCGATCAACGAAGTACTGGAAATGACCGTGGAAGAGGCGCGTGAATTTTTCGACGCGGTACCGGTGATTGCGCGTAAGCTACAAACGTTGATTGATGTAGGTTTGACCTACATACGACTGGGGCAGAATGCGACGACGTTATCCGGCGGCGAAGCCCAGCGTATCAAACTGGCACGAGAATTATCCAAACGGGATACCGGCAAGACGCTGTATATTCTTGACGAACCGACGACTGGACTGCATTTTCATGATATTCAACAGTTATTACATGTTTTGCACCGGTTGCGCGATCATGGCAATACGATCGTTGTCATCGAACATAATCTCGACGTGATTAAAACTGCCGACTGGATCATCGACATGGGACCGGAAGGTGGCGACGGTGGTGGCGAGGTTGTCGCCAGCGGCACACCGGAGCAGATTAGCAAACACAAGACATCGTACACCGGCAGGTTTCTGCGGCCGGTGCTGGAACGGGTCAGTAAAAGCGACGCGAAGAAAACGACGCAACAGGAAGAACTCGCGCTGTGATAAATTTTGAACCGTTATTCTTGTCTTGCAGACAATGTAAGCCAAACACGAACCGCACCGGCAAGGGTTGCCTTGGCCCGCAGGGTTTTAATTCAGTTGAGCACCGAGTGAAAGACTGTAAACCAGTATGACCGGGGCCTGCATAAAAAGGATAATCGCCTCGGCAATCAGTTTTTCAAAGCCGAGGACGTGAAACTTTTGATCCAGTTTGTCTCCCAGCTCACGGGAAAGCTGGACGGATAACCAGTGGGTTAACAGTGCCAGTACTGTCATAACGATAACCGCCACGAATCCCGGCCAGTAACTGACCTCAATGTTCAGGTATTCGGCCAACCAGCTGAACACCATCATGCAGCAAAGAATGGCTTGAATAGGTAAAACAAATTCTATTTGTTTGCCAACCAGCGGGATCAACGGTAATAGCAGGCTGCTGAGGAACACAACATTGATCAACGCATTCGTACGCCCTTCTGACTCTGCCAGCAAGGTACTGATCGCGGTTGCTTCCTGTAACCCGAACAGAAGTGGATAGGCAAGATAAATAAATATGACGAGGATGGCCGCGCGGTACAGTGGCTCAATGACCAACTCCCAGAGGCTATCGAGAAAATGGTTATCCAGCCTGGCCTGTAATCGATCCAGAAGTATCAGGCCGGTAATAATCAATATTCCATGTATGATAATGGCAAGAATGAACGCTGGATTAAAAAAGATTTCAAACATGAATAATCAATTCCTGATCCTGGTTTTTTATCTGTTTAGCCAGTTATAACGTAATGGCGCGCCGAAAGAAAACCATTCCGGCCAGCCGGCGGCCAACCAGACCCGCTGCCAGACTCGGTTCCAATGAACTGTTTCATCAGGCGTTGCAGGCATTTCAACGTGGCGAACTGAAACAGGCACGCCAGCAGTTCACCAGCCTGTCGAAACGGCATCCAGACAAGCCGGAAAGTTTCTACTTCCTGAGCCTGATTGCCTCGCAAAACGGTAATCTTGCCCAGGCGGAAAAATTTATTAAACAAGCATTGCAAATAGATACCGGTACAGCAGCATTTCATGTGCAAGCGGCGAATTTACACAGGTCGGCAGGCCGATTGGAGCAGGCCGAGTCTGATTACAGAAAGGCAATCGACCGGGATGCAACATCACTTGAGGCATTGGTCAACCTGGGTTTGACGTTGAAGCTGCAGTACAAAACGGATCAGGCCATTGCTATCTATAATCAGGCACTACAAATTCGATCCGACATTCCGGAACTACATAACAATATCGGCAGCGCCTGGCTGGACAAGCAGGAGCCCGCACATGCGATACCGTGTTTTGAACAGGCATTGAAGGTCAAGGCGGATTTTGCCGGTGCCTGGCACAACCTGGGTCGGGCCTGCTCGATCATCGGCGATTACAGCCGTGCCCTGCAGGCATATCGACAAGCCTTTCATCTGAAACCGGAGAATCACGACTTCAGTAAAGACCTCGCCGCCGGCTTTGCCCAAACGCAACTGGCAGCGACGGATGACTTGCTGGAATCCGATCTCATGCATTGCCTGAAACTGGATCGGGTCGATGGTGGCAGACTGGCGCAATGCGTGGGTGATTACCTGGTCCGGTTCAGTACGCTGGCCACGCTGGTTTCTGCCATCAGGGTGGATAGTGACTATCAATTTTCCGAAATTGATCTGCAGCACCTGTCGAACGAATTGTTGATCGTGTACCTGCAACGTGAAAAAAATATGCATGCCGATCTGGAAAGATTACTGGTTCGTTTACGCCGCTGGCTGTTACATCATTACCTGCATAATAAGGTCGGTGATGTTGATGAAGCCTGTTTTACTCTCATCGGTGCACTGGCAATCCAGTGTTTTCAAAACGAGTATGTTTTTTATGTCAGTGAAGACGAGGAAAAGGAACAGTCTCAACTGTTGCATCGTCTGCAGCATGATGAACTGTCAGAAACAGATAAAATTCCATATGTCCTGATTTTGTGTTGTTACGAACCGCTATACCGATTGCCGCAATGGTTAGCGACGTTACAACAAGCAGGGGAGAACGATCTGATCCAATCGGTAGTCACATGTCAGCTGGATGAACCAGAACAGGAGAAGGCATTACTCGAATCCATCGATTCGTTCTCGGCTGTTAATAACGATGTCTCTGAATCTGTTCGGGATCAGTACGAACAGAACCCCTATCCACGCTGGTTTCATGTTGATCAATATCGACCGGTTCGTCTGAAGGAGTATCTGGTTGAAGTCCTGCCACAGAGTCGTCCGATGCTGGAATATGATCCGGAGAAACCGGATATTCTCGTCGCTGGTTGTGGCACCGGCTTGCAACCCGTACGCAATGCGTTGCGTTTCCCAACGGCAAACATTGCCGCTATTGATCTCAGTTATCATTCGCTTGCCTATGCCCTGCGCAAGACGAATGAATTGAAAATCAGGAATGTCCATTATCAGCAAGGTGACATTCTTGCGCTAGATCGACTTGGCAAGCAGTTTGACTTTATCGAGTCATTCGGTGTGCTGCATCATATGCAGGACCCGATGGCAGGTCTGGCCAGTCTGACAAACTGTCTGCGACAGGGTGGATACATGCGTGTGGGACTGTACAGTTTCCAGGCCAGGCGTTTGATACGCGAGGCCAGGGATTACATTGCCAGCCGGCAATACCCTGCAGATGCGAATGGTATTCGCCAGTGCCGTCTGCAGTTAATGAATATGCCGGATGACAACCCGTTGTCCGGGTTGTTGCAATCGCCGGATTTCTACAGTCTGTCCGAATGCCGGGACCTGATCTTTCATGTGCATGAACATCAACTGGATATTACGTTTATTCGCACAGCCATCCAGACCCTGGGGCTGAAATTTCTCGGTTTTGAATTTCCGGACGCTATGCCACTTAACCGGTTTAAATGCGAACACGCAGACGATCCGGCCTTGTTTGATCTGGATCTATGGCAACAACACGAGGAAAAATACCCCGATACGTTTGTTTCACAGTATGTGTTCTGGGTGACGGCTGAATGAAGTTGCATATCCGTGTATACTGCGACTGCAGTAATCATTCATTTCCCTGTCCCATGGAGTTTTCCCGATGTCAGCATTGATTTGTGGTTCGTTCGCCTTCGATAACATAATGGTTTTTCCGGATCGATTTAAAAACCATATCCTGCCGGACAAGGTGCACATGCTGAATGTCTCGTTCATGGTACCGGACATGCGCCGGGAGTTTGGCGGTTGTGCCGGTAATATTGCCTATAATCTGCAACTGCTCGGTGAAAAGCCGGTCGCCATGGGTACCGTCGGTACGGATTTTGAACCCTACGCACACTGGCTGGATCAGAACGACATCAGCCGCACTCACATTCGCGAGATCAGCAACAGTTTCACGGCGCAGGCGTTTATCACAACAGATATCGATGACAACCAGATCACCGCATTTCATCCAGGCGCGATGCAGTTTGCGCACGAAAACAAAATTACAGATGCAAAAGACATTACGCTTGGCATCATCTCACCGGATGGCCGCGACGGTATGATCGAGCATGCAAAACAGTTTGCTGATGCCGGTACGCCGTTCATTTTTGATCCGGGACAGGGTATGCCGATGTTTGATGGTGATGACCTGAAGACGTTTATAGACCAGGCCACCTGGGTGACGGTGAACGACTATGAATGGCAATTAATGCAGGATCGTACCGGCTATAGTGAAAAGGATATTGTGTCACAACTGGAAGCGTTGATTGTTACTCGTGGCGGCGAGGGTTCGAACATCTACACGAAGTCAGAGACCATCAACGTTCCAGCGGCTAAACCGAATGCGATAAAAGACCCGACCGGTTGTGGTGATGCCTATCGCGCCGGGCTGCTATACGGGTTACTGAATAAACTTGACTGGCAAACGACCGGGCAGATCGCGTCGTTGATCGGTGCAATTAAAATCAGCCATGCCGGTACACAGAATCATCGATTTACGCTGGATCAGTTCAAACAACAATACCAGGATAATTTTAACGCGACGTTCTGATTTATTAGCGGCAAAACAGTTTATCGTTGTGTTGTCTTCGATTCAGATAACAAGCAAAACGTATATATAGCTGAACCGGGTTGGTCTTGACAGACAATGACGAAACGAAAGTCACTTGTTCAATGCTGAATTTACCAGGCCAAGTTTCGGTTTCCCTGCCACCACATTACCGTAATTCTGGCTGAAATCGATCTCATCTGCCGGTGCAGGGCGCTGGAATAGATAGCCCTGTGCAAAATCACATCCGCGTCCGACCAGGTCTTCAGCAACGGACACGGTTTCAACACCCTCTGCAATAACGTCCATGTCGAAGTCTCGTGCCATATCAAGAATTGCATCGGTAATTTTTTTATCGCGCTTGTATGAAGATTGAATAAAACTGCGATCGATCTTGATCACATGAAACGGCATGGTGCTCAGTGTTGCGAGTGAACTGTAACCGGTGCCAAAATCATCCAGCAGTAACTTCAGACCCATATCACGTAGACGTAGAAAAGTGGATTTACAATGTTCCGGATTTGTATAGAAAGCGCCTTCCGTAATTTCGATTTTTATCGCATCGGTCGTCAGTTTGTGATCCTGCAGGCATTTGGCGATAAAATCGGGCAATCCATTATCGCGTAATTGTCGGGCAGAAATATTGACAGCAATGCTGATATCGGTGCCATACATATCGCGCCAGATATGGCATTGACGACAGGCAAGCTCTATCACCTGGTAGCCAATCTCAACGATCATTGCAGTTTCTTCCGCAATCGGAATAAATTTATCCGGTGGTATCATGCCACGTTGTGGGTGGTCCCAGCGTATTAACGCTTCGACATCGAAAAAATTTCCGCTCTGCAGGTTAATGACCGGCTGATAATACAGGGTAAACTCATTGTTATTGATTGCCTTTCTCAAGTCGCGCTCCAGTTCCATCTTTTCACCGGCAATCCTGTTCAGCTCGGTGTTGTAAAAACAGAACTGGTTTTTGCCGCTCTGCTTTGCCTGATACATTGCTGCATCGGCCTTTTTAAGCAGTTCCTCGACGTCCTTGCCATTATCGGGATAGTTGGCAATCCCGATGCTTGCAGTTACATGCAATTCATGATGATTAAGAAACATCGGTTTGGAGATTTCCTCGATAATCCTGCGACAGATACACGACACACTGATATTTTTATCGATGTCTGTTAATAAAATGACAAACTCATCACCGCCGAAGCGGGCCAATGTATCTGTTCTTCGTAAGCAGGTCTGTATCCGTTTCGAAATCTGGATCAGCAGTTCGTCGCCCGTGTTGTGGCCCAACGTGTCATTGACCTGTTTAAATTTATCCAGGTCAAGAAACATGATGGCAAACTGGCTGGTTTGACGCTCCGCCTGCTGCATGGCCATCTGCATACGGTCGCTGAACAAAAGCCGATTCGGTAAATTCGTCAGGTTGTCATGATGGGCAAGATCACGCGCGCGTATCTCGCTCTCTGCCAGTGCCTCGGCAGTCTCGCGGTATTCAAGCAAATGTTTTTCAACTGATCGTGAAAGCAGGTAACAGATTGCCGGAATGATTAATACCAACGGGACGAATAACCAGAGGATCAAGTCGACAGTGATTTCCAGTGTACGATTGAAATAGTGATGCAATCGCTCCGAATTCGCCTGCATTTGTTGAATGCCCGGCCGCAACATTTTTTTTACTCGCGCGTCAATATCGTCAGTTTGCGAATTGTTATCAATCAAACCTGATAACAGATGGCCTAGTCGATAAGAGATATCCTGGTTCAGTTCACATATCGCGATCGCTTTATCTGTTTGCATCAGCTGCATGACGATGCGATCAACCGGGTTGATCATGGCGAGACATGATTGTGGTTGATTACGAATTTTTACCAGTGTCGAGCGGATTACACCGAGATTCACAACGCGGTTTGCGTCAACAGAAATCAGTTGCGTCATGCTGTTCAGCAGCAGTTCATGCCGTGCCAGGGTGTCAAGATAGCGCCCGGCCTTTGACAACGACAGCATCGCACCGATCGACATGACGGTCAGCAATAGCGTCAGGCCAATAATTGCGCGTAACCGATTTTCAATACTCGAGAACATGCCTTCCTCAAGCTAGACGGAAAGTTAACCAGTTAGCGGCAGTAAAGGATTGAATCTTGAGGAACGATCGAAGCGGTCAGCGGGCTGCTTCGACCGGAAATTGCTTTATTTCAGAATTTTCAGCAGGCTGTTAACCGATGACAGCAGCACCGGCACGCCGCCCGGGCCGGGCCTCTGCCGGTACCACGCCCGGCAACAAATACCACAACAGCGGGTTCACTTCCTTGTCCCGGGACGGGAGTGGCTTGAAACGCGATTCTGAAAGCAGGTTTACAGCCGATTACAAAGACCGGTCGGATCAACGGATATTGGGATAAAAAAGCCCGCCAGAGGCGGGCTTTGATAGCGATAATGTAGCGTGATAATCAGGCCACGGCCTGCTGCGCATGCCGCAGCCGTTGTTCCAGGTCATCCAGTTCCCGCCTCAGACGTGCAGGTAGCCGATCGCCAAACGAAGCGTAGTACTGACGGATAAGTGGTATTTCCTGTAACCAGCCGTCGACTTCGACACGTAACAGTTGTGCCATGTCGTTGTCACTGACATCAAGATCACCAAAATCGAACGTGTTCAGTGTCGGCAGGTTGCCTATCGGAGTCTCCACGGCTTCACCGGTACCGTCACAGCGTTCGAATATCCATTTTAATACGTGGCTGTTCTCACCGAATCCCGGCCACATAAACTTGCCGTCGTCGTTTTTGCGAAACCAGTTTACATAGAAAATTTTCGGTAAACTGGCGTTCTCTGTCGTCCCCATATTCAACCAGTGTCCCCAGTAATCGGCCATGTTATAGCCACAAAAAGGCAGCATCGCCATCGGATCACGACGTAATTCGCCGATCTTGCCAAACGCGGCTGCAGTCATTTCCGAGGCAACGACCGTGCCGAGAAACGTGCCATGCACCCAGTCGCGCGCCTCGTTGGCCAGGGGTACCACGCTGGCACGACGGGCACCGAACATGATCGCCGATATCGGTACGCCTTGCGGGTCCTGCCATTCGTCCGCAATGACCGGACACTGACTGGCCGGGCAGGTGAAGCGGGCATTCGGATGGGCAGCCGGTGTACCCGTCGCGGGAGTCCAGTCGTTGCCTTTCCAGTCGATCAGGTGTTCAGGAGGTTCAGCGGTCATCCCTTCCCACCAGACGTCACCGTCGTCGGTCAATGCCACATTCGTAAAAATGGCGTTTTCGTTCATCGTCAGCATCGCATTCGGATTCGAGTCCATGCTGGTGCCGGGGGCGACGCCAAAGAAACCGGCCTCCGGGTTGATCGCATACAGCTGACCGTCGTCACCAAACTTCATCCAGCAGATGTCATCACCGATCGTCTCGACTTTCCAGCCGGGTATCGTGGGTGTCAGCATCGCCAGGTTGGTTTTGCCACAGGCACTCGGAAACGCGCCGGCGGCATATTTCACCCTGCCTTCGGGGTTCGTCAGCTTCAGGATCAGCATGTGCTCAGCCAGCCAGCCCTGGTCACGACCCATGACCGAGGCGATACGCAGCGCAAAACACTTCTTGCCGAGTAATGCGTTGCCACCATAGCCGGAGCCGTACGACCAGATCTCGCGGGTCTCGGGGTAGTGCACGATGTACTTGGTTTTATTACATGGCCAGGCCACATCCTGCTGACCGGCAGCAAGCGGGGCACCGACTGAATGGACACAGGGTACAAATTCTCCCTCGCCCAGTGCGTCGAGTACCTCTTGTCCGACACGTGTCATGATGTGCATGTTGGTCACGACATACGGCGAGTCGGTCAGCTCAACACCGATATGCGCTATGTCGGAACCGATCGGCCCCATGCTGAACGGAATGACATACATCGTCCGTCCCTGCATACAGCCCGCGAACAATCCGTCCAGTGTCCGGCGCATGTCATTCGGATCACACCAGTTATTCGTCGGTCCGGCGTCTGCCTCGTTTGCCGAACAGATGAACGTACGATCTTCGACACGAGCGACATCTTCCGGCACTGATCGGACGAAATAACTATTGGGGCGTTTTTCAGGATTGAGCCGCTTTGCCGTGCCTGCCTCGATCAGCAGGTCCCACATGCGGTCGTACTCTTGTCTGGAACCGTCACACCAGACAACATTATCTGGCTGACATAACCTGACCATGTCATTGACCCAGGCCAATAACTTCTCGTTACTTGTACTCATTAACTGCTACCTCTTGTTGTCAGTCTTCAACATCTTCAACGTGGGGTGTGTAGTGCCAGTCAGCGCTGCCGTGTGGGCTGGTGAAAATGAATTTTTCACCAGGGTTTTGACTGTTTACTACTGAGCGTGATTCTAGGTATTGAATGCCACGGCGTCAAAAAAGGTAATGTCTTAACCTATTGAACCAAAAAGATAATTATTCCAGTTAGTTAAGCGCAAAATCCGGAGTAATCGGCTGCTGTCAGTCTGTTTCCGATTGTTTTATTCAGTGTTTCCGTTACGTAAATAATCGAGAAGTGATGCCAGGTCATGCATCGGTGCAAGGCAACGATCGGCAACACAGATCTGTGCCGTGACACCCGAATCACTCGCCGATTGAATAAAGTCTGAGTTCAGATTCACCGGGGTATCGCCGATCGAAAAGATCATGCGGTCAGGCTGCAAACTGTAGGTATGAATCGCCTGCTGCCATTCAGTCAAGGCTTCCTGCTGACCGCTTAAAATTATCATCACGGGCGGCTGTAACTGATCCAGTAATGCTGACAGCATGCTGCCGTGCGCATACGGGATCCGTTCCATGGAAGACCAGCCGGCACGCAATGTACTTGCTGCCACTTCCAGGTAGCGTGGTTCACCCAGCAGATGGCCAAGTTGATTCAGGGCCCGTGCGGCGACGCCGTTGCCGGCTGGCAGGGTTTCATCAATAAACGGTCGGTTACGTTGAATTAACTGCTCGTGGTCGTGTGACGTAAAATAAAAACATTGTTGTTGCTCATCATAAAAATATTGTAACAACGCATCGGCCAGTTGCCGGGCAAAATCCAGCGTCGAGGGTTGCCAGCGAACCTGTAACAGCGTCAGGCAGGTCTGCAACAACAATGCATAGTCATCCAGGTACGCATTCAGATGTGCCTTGCCATCTTTATACGTGGCAAGCAGGCGCTGCTGTTTGAACATATTTGCCCGGATAAAGTCACAGGCAGAAAATGCCGAGTCTGTGTATTCCGGTTTTTGCAGAACATGTCCGGCCATTGCCATGCCCTGGATCATTAACGCATTCCAGGATGTCAGTACCTTGTCATCACAACCCGGGCGGATGCGTTGCTCGCGTGCGGTATATAACATTGAACGAGCACTCTCGATTAACTGTGCGCACTCGCTTTCCTGTATGGCCAATGCCCCGGCCGTCTCCGCGATCGTGTGCTGTGCATGCAGATGCCATTCGCCTTCAAAGTTGGCGGATTTATCCAGGCCGTAGTGGCATTCAACGACTGCATAGTGTTGTTCATCCAGAAGCTGTTCTATTTCGGCCTTGTCCCAGACGTAGTATTTGCCTTCTACACCCTCGGAATCCGCATCCAGAGAAGAGTAGTAGCCGCCTTCGGCTGACTGCATTTCGCGCCTGACCCAGTCCGCTGTCATGGTTGCAGCCTGTTTGAATAATTCGTTACCGGTAATGCGCCAGGCGTGTGTACACAACTGTAACAATGGTCCATTGTCGTACAACATTTTTTCAAAATGCGGAATCATCCAGTCATCATCAACGGAATAGCGTGCAAAGCCGCCACCAATATGATCGAAGATGCCGCCACGACACATTTTTTCCAGTGTGAATACCACCATGCCGATTGCTTCATCGCGGGCACCGAGACCATCAATTTGATTTGTCGCGTAATGCAGTAAAAATTCATGGTTCGTTGGCTGGGGAAACTTCGGTGCACCCCCGAATCCGCCGGAGCGCGAATTAAAGGTGTTTTGATACTGGGTGATCGCCGTTTGTATCGGGGCAGGATTCAGAATTACCGTTGCATCGCCGGTGGGTGGTTCGATATTGGCCAGGGCATTTAGCATTGAAAGGTTTTGATCGCGGATCGCGGTTCCATTTTCCTTATACGCGTTGGAGATATGTGTTAACAAATCGATAAAACCGGGCAGATTGTATTGCGGCTGTTTTGGAAAATACGTCCCGCCAAAAAACGGTACATGATCGTCCGGCGTCAGAAACATCGTTAACGGCCAGCCACCATTACGTTGTGTCAGTAAATGCTGGGCGGTTTGATAGATGCGATCGATGTCCGGTCGTTCTTCGCGATCGACTTTAATATTAATATACAAATCATTCATGACCGCCGCCGTCGCTTCATCCTCGAAAGACTCATGCGCCATGACATGACACCAGTGACAGGCGGAATAACCGATCGACAACAGGATTGGTTTGTTTTCGTCACGAGCGCGTTGCAGGGCCTCCTCACACCATGGATACCAATCGACCGGGTTATCGGCATGTTGTAACAGGTATGGGCTGGTCTCGTTCGCGAGCCGGTTTCTTGCCATGGGAGAGAAGGGGGATTTTGAATGAGTAACTATCCTGCGGGAAATTCGCTTCGTGGTAAACTGCTGATTGCCTATGTTGGAATTTCCCGCAATTGATCCGGTCGCGTTTTCACTCGGTCCGCTAAAAGTCCGTTGGTACGGCATCTGCTACATCGTCGGTATTCTGGCTGCCTGGTGGTTGATGTCGATGCGGGTTCGGCAGCCACACTACGACTGGAGCCGGGATCAGGTCGCAGACCTCGTGTTCTATGCGACGATCGGCATTATTGTCGGTGGACGGCTGGGCTCCGTATTTTTCTACAACTTTCCCTATTATCTGGATAACCCGTTCGCTATTTTTAAAATCTGGCAGGGTGGTATGGCATTCCATGGTGGCTTGCTCGGGGTGCTGGTGGCGGTCTGGCTGTACTGCCGCTCGATCAACAAGACATTCTTTTCCGCGACCGATTTAATCGCACCGGTCGTACCTATCGGTCTCGGTGCCGGACGTATTGGAAATTTCATCAATGGTGAACTCTGGGGACGCACAACAGAGGTTCCCTGGGGCGTCGTCTTTCCGCGTGCCGAACCGTTGGGTGTCGGCCGACATCCAACCCAGCTGTACGAGGCTTGCCTGGAAGGGCTGGTCTTGTTTCTGATCCTGTGGATTTACTCATCCAGACCACGACCGCGGATGAGTGTGTCCGGTTTATTTTTACTCGGTTATGGAAGTTTCCGATTCGGTGTAGAATTTTTACGTGAACCGGATTCACATATTGGCTTTGTCGCACTCGACTGGCTGACCATGGGACAGTTGTTATCTGTGCCCATGATATTGTTTGGCCTGTTCCTGTTAATCCATGCGCAACAACGTAATAAAAACCTGGCCTGAAGAGACATGCAATCAAAACTGATAAAACCCCTATTGCTGATTATCCTTACCGGCCTGATGCCGATACTTTCAGCAGAAGACAAGACGATTGAATCGCCGGAATACGTGGTGCGTAATGTCGTTAACCATGTGTTGCAGGCACTGGGAGATAATTCGCTTGATGAAGAGTACAAACGCCTGATCGTGTATGGCCTGATCAGCAATCATATTCATTTTGAGGAGATGTCACGCCGTATTCTTGGCCCGAGGTGGAAAACGCTGACCGATCTGCAAAAAATACGGTTTATAGATCTGTTTGAAGAGAATTTACTGAATGACTACTGGGTTCGGGTTAAACAGTATTCCGGTGAAAAAATAAAATATGTAACATCGACGCAGGATCATAACGGCTTTGCCAGTGTCGATACGGTTATTGAACGAGATAATAATGAAGTCGTGATCCCGGTAACGTATCGCCTGAAATACACCGGACTGGAATGGCTGGCTTATGATTTTCTCGTTGAAAATCTCAGCCTGGTACAGAATTATTCCCGCGAATATGCAGCCATTATACAGAATGAGGGTATAGAAGGTTTATTAAGACACATGCAACAGCAAGCCAGCGCTTCAACAGGCAAGAAATAATCCATGCAACAGTACCTGGATTTCATGCGTCATGTCAGGGAACATGGCGTGGAAAAGACTGACCGCACCGGCACCGGTACGCTGAGTGTGTTCGGTTATCAAATGCGGATTGATGTCAGTCAATCGTTTCCATTACTGACAACAAAAAAACTGCATTTGAAATCGATCATTCATGAATTGTTATGGTTCCTGCAGGGCGATACCAACGTTCGTTATTTGCAGGACAACGGTGTGACCATCTGGGACGAATGGGCCGATGCCAATGGTGATCTGGGCCCGGTCTATGGTGCGCAGTGGCGCAGCTGGCACACGGCAGACAATCGTACAATTGATCAAATCAGCAGTGTGATTGAACAGATCAAATCGAATCCGGATTCACGTCGCCTGATCGTCAGTGCCTGGAATGTCGGAGAGCTGGACAGGATGGCGCTGATGCCGTGTCATGCGTTTTTCCAGTTTTACGTGGTTGATGGTCATTTGTCCTGTCAGCTGTACCAGCGCAGTGCCGATGTGTTTCTCGGTGTGCCGTTTAATATTGCATCATACGCATTATTGTTAATGATGCTGGCGCAGGTGACCGGGTTGAAGCCGGGCGAACTTGTGCACACGTTTGGCGATGCGCATATTTATCTGAATCATCTGCAACAGGTGGATGAACAACTGTCACGGGAACCATTACCGCCGCCACAGATGAAACTGAATCCAGCCGTGACCGATTTATTTAATTTCCGGTATGACGATTTTCAACTGGAAAGTTATCAATCCCATCCCGCAATCAAGGCTCCGATTGCTGTTTGAACCCGATTAATCCAATCCCTGTCCGCATTGGCACCGGGCGGATGACCGGAGGCTACCGGTGCTGAACCGATCATGTGTACCCTTGTAATCAGACACCAGCCGGATTACGACTGGCCCTTGCTGGTCTGTGGTAATCGTGACGAGATGGCGAATCGATCCTGGTCAGCACCGGCCCGTCACTGGACGGATCGTCCGCATATCATTGCGGCACACGACGATCTGGCATCCGGGAGTTGGGTGGGCATCAATGACTACGGGGTCACGGCGGCGGTAATGAACCGTACCGATTCTCTCGGGCCGCAAGTCGGCAAGCGTAGCCGGGGAGAACTGGTGCTTGAGTCACTTGAACATGCCGAAGCCATCGTGGCGGCGCAAGCGATGCTGGATATTGAGCCCCGTTCTTACCGCACGTTTACATTATTCATCGGTGATGCCAGTTCCGCCTGCTTGATCCTGCATCGTAGTGAACAGGAAGATATTCAGTTTCAGCAACTTGAATCCGGGCTGCATATGTTGACGGCATCGGAATTGAACGATGCAAGCGATACCCGAATACAGCGATTTTTACCACGCTTCAGGCGAGCAACTGATCCGGATCCGGAAACCGGTCAGTGGGACGAATGGCAGCAGCTGTTGGCTTGCCGGGAAACAGAGGACGGGGGTGCACCGCAGGAGGCGATGAATTTTCAATTGCAATCCGGATTCGGTACCCGCTGCAGCCACTGTATAGCGATTCCACGCGACAGAACTCAACATGACCCGGTGTTTTTATTTGCAGCCGGCCCTCCACACAAGTCAGACTTTACTCCGGTCGAATTAACATGAACCGTGGGATTCTCATCGGGAAATATTATTAGTATGTCACTTTCCATTATTGTTGCCATGGACAGAAACGGGTTGATCGGACGAGATGGCGATCTCCCCTGGCGTTTGTCGTCTGATTTGAAACATTTCAAACAGATAACGATGGGCAAGCCGATCGTGATGGGCAGAAAAACCCATGAGTCGATTGGGCGTCCGTTACCGGGTCGGGACAACATCATTATTACACGCAACCACGCGTACGCGGCCGAGGGCTGTGTCGTGTTGCACAGTATGCAACAGGTCAGTGCAATCTACGCCGGACGGGAGGTGATGCTGATCGGCGGTGCCGAGTTGTATGCACAAACACTGGACATGGCAAATCGTTTGTACCTGACCGAGGTGCATGCCGAACTGGCAGGAGACACGTATTTCCCCAGATGGTCACGTAAAGACTGGCACGAAATCGATCGGCAGGATTTCAACGCCGATGAAAAAAACGAGCATGACTACAGCTTTGTTGTGCTCGAACGGCGGGCAGGCTGATCCTCACTGCACGTGCACGCCTGACGGCGATTTTTTTCATGCCGAACACGAATCTTCCAGCAAAATTTCGTTAAAGATATCCAGCACCGGTTCAAGACCACGTTCCTTGCGCCAGGCATCCTGCAGTTTGTATGCCTCTAGTTCCAGATGCCCAAGACAGGTCTGCAAATGCTCATCGTTCTTATATTGAATGTAATGCGCTAACTCATGTAATAAACCGGAAATGGCGTGTTCGCTTTCCGGATCGAAATCGGTGCCGAGAAAGATAGTCAGATCTTTGTTGTAAAACGCGCGCAGCCCGGATGCATTGCACGTGTCATAATCGTTAATGCCATACAATTGACACATATTGTGTCGTGTCGTTTGTACGATATTCGGTTGCGGATAATTCACATCGTACGATGTGTTGGCTGAAATCCATGTGAACAACACAATGACCAGTTCTTTCATTGCCATCTCCTGCCAGGAAAAAGCTCTTGATGATCAATATAGTTCAGACAGCCGCAATTGTCATACAACGGTCATATTTGCCGGCCTTGACTGTAAATTAAACCGGTATATTCGATTTGTTATGTTGCCTTGCAATAGAAAAAGCGCGTTGTGATTATCGAGGTCGGACTTATCTGATCGAAACAGGTAGCAGCAATGAACAGCAAATAAACAGGCGGTGGAAGGTTTATGTATGTACGGGTGACTGGCGAGATGGCACATGAAACCAGTGTTCGTCTTCCAGTCGAAGTGCGCTCAGTTTCCCTCCCCATAAACAACCGGTATCCAGTGGATAAACATTATGCGACGTAAAGTTCTGTTCATTACCCAGGTAGATGGTTGACCAGTGTCCAAACGCAATTTTGTGTCCTGACGATTGTCTGTTGGCGACCTGGTACCAGGGTAAGAGGTCTTTTTCCTGCTTGCCCGGCGCACCTTTTTCACCGAAGTTGATGCGGTTATTGTCCAGCAGGTAGCGCAGGCGCGTCATTGCATTGATGATACAGCGCAGACGGCCATTCCCGGTCAGATTATCATCCCAGTGGTCTGGTTCATTGCCATACATCTCCTGAATAAACTGAACATACTGACGACCACGCAAGCAGCATTCTGCCTCGTTGGCCAAATCGGTTGCTTGTGATAATGACCATTCCGGTAATAGCCCGGCATGTACCAGGGTAAAGCCGGTATCGGCATCAGATAACAACAAATGCTGATGCCGTATCCAGTTGAGATAACTCCCGGCCTGCTCATGTCGCAGGATTGAATCCAGCGTATCCTTGCGATGCGGTGTTCTGACGTGGTGGGATAATGCCAACAGATGCAAATCATGATTGCCAAGCACCGTTTGTGCATTGTTGTCGTCATCCATGACAAACTGCAGGCACTCAAGTGACTTTGGCCCGCGATTAACGATATCCCCGCAAAACCAGAGTCGATCATTGCGCGCATCGAAATTGATCTCGTTGAGTAAATCCTGCAATTCGTCATAACAACCCTGCAGGTCGCCAATGGCATACGTCGCCATGTGTTAATGCAGAATGTTGGGTGTGGACAGGTTAAACACGGGAATGGGCGCATCGAATTTGTGGCCGTCATCGGCGATCATCTGGTACGAACCTTCCATGCAACCGACCGGCGTTTCGATCATGGACGCACTGGTATAACGGAACGATTCGCCCGGTTTCAGATGTGGTTGTGCACCGACAACGCCTTCGCCCTTGACTTCCTGCACCTTGTTGTTCGCATCGGTCACGACCCAGTGCCGACTGATTAATTTTGCTGCAACGAGGCCGGTGTTCGTCATCGTGATCGTATAAGCGAACACGTAACGTGATTCATCCGGGTTGGATTCCCCTTCGAGGAACAGTGTTTCCACTTCAATATGCAACTGATAATCGGGTGTCTTGACCATACCGGCAAATTTTCCGGATTCCACACAGCGAAGCAAGCTTTTGCTGTCACTTAATTATTAATCATTGAAACGACCTGTCGAGTCGGCGATAGGAGATCGCTTCCTGAACATGGTCACGGCTTATTTCATCCTGTTTTTGCAGGTCTGCTATCGTCCTTGCCACCTTCAGAATACGGTGTAAACCGCGTGCCGAGAGTCCGAGTTTTTCAATTGCACGCTGCAATAATTTACGGGTTTCACCATCGATATGACAATGCAATTCGACTTCCTGACGGTTCATCCTGCTGTTGTTTTTACCCGTTCGTGACAATTGCCGGTTATGCGCGTCGGTCACACGTTGGCATATAGTCGTACTGCTTTCGGTATTCAATTGCTGATCTTGTTGCAGTAATTCTGTTGTGATGTTCGGAACTTCGACATGCAGGTCAATCCGATCAAGCAAAGGGCCGGATAGCCGTTGCCGATAACGTCGCACCTGGTCTTCACTGCACTGGCATCGTTGTTGATTGGCATCACCATAATAACCACAGGGGCAGGGGTTCATGGCCGCGATAAACTGAAACGCGGCAGGAAAGCGAACCTGCCGTGCTGCCCGCGAAATACAGATGCTGCCTGACTCCATCGGTTCGCGCAGTACTTCCAGCACGTGCCGGGTGAATTCCGGTAACTCATCGAGAAATAAAATGCCATTGTGTGCGAGTGAAATTTCACCTGGCCGCGGCTGACTGCCGCCACCGACCAGTGCCGCGGCAGAGGCCGTATGGTGAGGACTGCGCACCGGTCGTTGTTGCCATTGCCCGATGTCAAAGCCGTTTTGGCTGATAGAGTAAACGGCAGCCGTTTCCAGCGCCTGTGACTCGGACATGAGCGGTAAAATGCCGGGCATACGTTCTGCCAGCATGGTTTTACCGCTACCGGGTGGGCCTATCATGATCGCACCATGGCCACCGGCGGCTGCAATTTCCAAAGCACGTTTAGCCTGTTGCTGGCCACAGACATCGTTGAAGTCTGCGTAATGCATGGTCCGGGTTTGTTTATTCAGATCGGTGTACACGTCGAGTTTATCCTGGCCACATAAATGTTTGGCAACATCGATCAGGTGCTCAGCCGCGACTATCAATACGTTGTCTACCAGCCTGGCTTCCGCCGCGTTGGCTGCCGGTAAAAACAACTGGCGAGACGATTTTGCAACCTGGATTGCACAAGGAAGCACACCGGACACCGGTTTAAGTTGGCCGGAAAGAGACAATTCACCGATAAACTCGTAACCGGATAAGGGGTCGGTCGGCAACTGACCGGAAGCGGCCAGGATGCCAATGGCTATCGCCAAATCATAACGCCCTCCTTCTTTCGGCAGATCGGCCGGCGCAAGATTGACGGTGATGCGACTTAACGGAAATTCGAAATGATTATTGATGATGGCACTACGGACGCGGTCTTTACTTTCCTTGACGGCCGTTTCCGGCATGCCGACGATGGAGAGGCTGGGTAAACCACGGTACAAATGTACTTCGACAGTGACTGCGGGAGCATCGATACCGACGACGGCACGGCTGTGAACGACGGCGAGTTGATTCATGAAATCCGTTTCCTCCTGTGCCTCCTGGCATGTCCGGGCGAGTTCGATCAGTAAAGCGATATTATGATCGAATTGATGATGGAATGTTACTCGCCTGTCTTTTGTTCAAGTTGCTCGAGTTGCGCTTGTAATTCATCCAGCTTGGCGCGCGTTTTCGCCAGTAACTTCGCCTGCACATCAAACTCTTCACGCGTGACCAGTTCCATGTCTTTTAAGCCGGACTGGATAATCGTTTTGATCTTCTCATTCAGCTCCCGGTACAGGTGTTCACTGTCAGACGGTAATAGCTGACGGATGTTATCGACGATTTGATCGATTCGGTTCGGGTTTATCATAGGCTTGATAACGGGGGATCGTGTGTATCATTTACGCAACATAGTTTAAATTGACTGCGCCTGTCCAGAAATAATCATCGCTAATTTTTCATTTTTTGCACCTAAAAAGAGCATGTCTGGACTAAATTGATTAATTAAAGTGCATTATATAATCAGTACATCGAAAACTTTATTAAAGTACTTTCTTAATATCCTTTCCTAACCTATTATTTGTCACGTTGAAATTAATCCTCCTGTCTGTTTTTTACAACTTGGCATGGAGTGTGCTCATACACTAGCCAATGAGTCGTAAAGGCACAGGATTTTGTTTCTTAAATTTCTTTCAAACAGGGGTAATGAGTAATGAAAAAACCAGTCTCTATTTTACTAGCCAGTGGTCTGGGCCTGGCATCCGGTCCGGTCATCGCGGAGGACTCGCCACATGAGTTCAGCGCCAATGTTGCACTGACAACTGACTATCTATTCCGTGGTATTTCCCAGACCGACGGCAATCCGGCCATTCAGGGTGGCTTTGATTACACCTACACACCTTTTGGTTTCTATGCCGGTGTCTGGGCATCGAATGTCGACTTCAGTGGTTGCTGTGGTGATGATGACAATATTGAAATTGATTACTACGGCGGCTTTGCCGGTGAGTTTTCAAATGGGGTCAGTTGGGACATCGGCGGTCTGTACTACGCCTATCCAGGTGACGATGGCGATGATGATTATGCCGAAGTCTACGGTAGCCTCGGTTACACCTTCGACATGCAGTGGGAACCGACCGTCGGCATCTATGCTGCCTACTCACCCGACTTCTTTGCGGAAACGGGCGATGCCATCTACGTGAATCCGACTCTGGATCTGTCCTTGCCTTATGGCCTGGGACTGGGTTTTGGCTATGGTTACCAGGACGTGGATGATCTGGGTGACTATTCTCACTTCTATGTTGGCCTCTCGAAGGATATTGGTATTTTCAGTTTTGGACTGACTTACGACAGCAAACATGATGAAGATGATTTCTGTGGCGGCGCCGACGTCTGTGACGATACCGTTGTCTTCAGTATCTCCAGCAGTTTCTAATCACAAGCGATAAACAGATCAGGAAAAGCCGGGCTTGCCCGGCTTTTTTTATGCACGCCGGTCAGGCACGTTTTGCGCCGTTTCAATGCTTCTTAAATTCTATCTGCATCATTCTGGTGCGATCTTCGGTCTTTTTCTATCCATTCGGCCTGATTATTTAGCCCATTACTCTATAAGTAATTGTATTTAAATAAGTTATCAAGACTGGCATGGATGCTGCTGAACACATGACCATTGCAAGATTGTTATGTGCAACGGACCGGGCAAATCACCCGGATAACTCTATCTGAATTCGGGAGGATAACTCTATGAAACTAATTACAGCGATCATCAAGCCGTTCAAGCTCGATGATGTCCGCGAGGCATTATCCGGCATGGGCGTACAAGGCATGACGGTCACCGAGACGAAAGGCTTTGGGCGACAAAAAGGCCATACAGAGTTGTATCGGGGGGCAGAATACGTTGTTGATTTTCTACCGAAAGTGAAACTCGAAGTCGCCGTGTCGGACGACAAAACCGAAGACACGATCCAGGCCATCTCGGAAGCAGCGAAAAGCGGCAAGATCGGGGATGGCAAAATCTTTGTTCAGCCTCTGGAACAAGTGCTGCGGATTCGCACCGGCGAGTCCGGCGATGAAGCACTCTAGTTCACTCGTTGAATAATTCTGATGATGAAAATTAAATAAAGGAGGCTTTCGTGGAAAACCAAATTTTTGAACTACAGTACGCAATAGATACGTTCTATTTCCTTGTCATGGGGGCATTCGTCATGTGGATGGCCGCCGGCTTCTCGATGTTGGAAGCAGGTCTGGTGCGATCGAAGAACACGACGGAGATCCTGACGAAAAACGTCGCCCTGTATGCCGTCGCCTGTACCATGTACATGATCTGCGGCTACAACTATATGTATGGCGGTGGCTGGTTCCTGTCCGGTATTGAAACCGTGGCCAATCTCGATGTTGAGGCCGCGCTGGCCGCTTCGGCTGAAAATGGCTTTGATGGTGACTCGGTCTATGCCGGTGCATCCGACTTCTTCTTCCAGGTCGTATTCGTTGCGACCGCGATGTCGATTGTTTCCGGTGCCGTCGCCGAACGCATGAAACTCTGGGCGTTCATTGCTTTCGCCGTCGTCATGACCGGTTTCATTTACCCGATCGAGGGTGGCTGGACCTGGGGTGGCAACTCTGTGTTTGGTATGTACGAACTCAGTTACAGTGACTATGCCGGTTCCGGTATTGTCCATCTGGCCGGCGCCGCTGCGGCACTTGCTGGCGTGATCCTGCTTGGCCCAAGAAAGGGCAAGTACACGGCCGATGGCAAAGTGAATGCGATTCCGGGTGCGAATCTACCGCTGGCAACACTGGGTACATTCATCCTGTGGATGGGCTGGTTCGGTTTTAACGGCGGTTCTACGTTGAAACTGGGCGGCATCGCGGTCGCAAACGAGGTCGCGTACGTCTTCCTGAACACGAACGCGGCCGCGGCCGGTGGGTTGATCGCCGCGCTGATTGTTGCCCGGATCATGTTTGGCAAGGCCGACCTGACGATGGCATTAAACGGTGCACTGGCAGGTCTGGTTGCGATTACCGCTGAACCGGCGGACCCGACCGCATTACAGGCGACGCTGATTGGTGCGGCTGGTGGTGTCCTCGTTGTCTTCAGTATCCTGACGCTGGACAAGCTGAAAATTGATGACCCGGTTGGCGCCATCTCGGTCCATGGTGTCGTCGGTGTCTGGGGCATCATGGCAGTATTGTTGACCGATGCAGACGCGACGTTTAGCGGCCAGCTGGTTGGCATGCTGACCATCTTCGTCTGGGTATTTGTTGCCAGTCTGATTGCCTGGGGCATCATCAAGGCGGTAATTGGATTGCGAGTCTCGGAAGAAGAGGAATACGAAGGTGTAGATATCTCCGAATGCGGCATGGAAGCGTATCCGGAATTCACCGCCTCGGGTTCACAGTCCTGATACTCTGAAGCAGTCACTTTGTAATAAAAGGCGCCTGTGCAAACAGGCGCCTTTTTTATTGATATGTAAGAATTTTCGTGCATCTGACAGCAATAATTGATAGCCTTTATCGGCTTTTACAACATCAAACTAGCGTTGCAGAGGGGGACATTCATGAAGCTGGTGGCTGCGATAATTAAACCTTTTAAACTGGACGACGTACGTGAGGCACTGTCTCAGGTTGGCGTGCAGGGATTAACAGTGACAGAGGTGAAAGGCTTTGGCCGTCAAAAGGGCCATACCGAATTGTATCGAGGCGCGGAATATACAGTGGATTTTTTGCCCAAGGTGAAAATTGAGATTGCCGCTGAAGATGGCCAGGTTGAGGCAATCGTCGAGGCGATTCGCAATGCAGCCAATACCGACAAGATCGGTGACGGCAAGATTTTTGTTTCTCTGCTTGAACAGGCCGTACGTATACGCACTGGTGAGACGGGACCGGACGCACTTTAATCCCGGTTGCTGATTTCAGCAGATCGATCGCGTTACTGGCGATTTTCTGTCGTTAAAGTGAACCTGATCCCGGGCCGACTAAACGGGTGAATCGTGCACTGACAGGCTGTTTAATCCTTTTGAAATTTACCATCGACAGTGTAAAAATTATTTTTATTAGAAGAATCAATCTGAGCAGGAATACATGGCTGGTCAATTAATCGATAAGGCGGTGTTAAAAACATTTGTACCGCCAAGTGCGTTGAATGCAGAGAACTTTCAGGAACTTGCACAGAAAACGTACGTTGAGGAAGTATCGGCAGGCACCACGGTTTTCAAGGAAGGAGATAACGATCGTCAGTCTGTTTACGTCCTGGATGGCGAACTGAATATTGCCACTGGCGGTGGCGATACCAAGGTTATCAGCGCCGGCTCCGATATGGCACGTCATGCCATCGCCAACCATCAGCCCAGAAAACATACCTGCGTGGCAAAAACGGATGCAAAGATCATCCGTATTGACGCGGATCTGCTTGATATCCTGTTGACCTGGGACCAGTTGTCCGGCATTGAGGTCGGCGAGATACAGGTTGAAGAAGACAGCAGCGATGGCGAGGACGCCGATGGCGACTGGATGACCCGCATTCTGCAATCAAAAGCGTTTTTGCAGGTACCCCCGGCCAACATACAGGCCATGTTCATGCGCATCCAGGAAGTCCCGGTTAAAGCCGGACAGACGATCATCAAGCAGGGTGACGACGGTGATTTTTACTACATCATCAAAAGCGGCAAGTGCAAGGTCACCCGGGCCTCCAAGACCGGTTCGGAATTAACGCTGGCGACACTCGGTGACGGTGATGCATTCGGCGAGGAGGCATTGTTATCCGAGGCCAAACGTAATGCGAACATCGTCATGACGACGGACGGCACGTTGATGCGTTTGTCGAAAGAAGACTTTAATGAATTGTTAAAAGAACCAATGTTAAGCTGGGTCACGGCGGATCAGGCGAAGGAAATGGTCGCAAACGGTGCCACGCTGGTGGATGTCAGGCTGGACAGTGAATTCAAGAATTCCGCACTGGAAGGTGCCGTTAATCTTCCGCTCTTCATGTTGCGCCTGAAAGCGGACACACTGGACCCACAAAAACAGTATATTCTCTATTGTGATACCGGTCGCCGTTCCTCGGCGGGGGCGTTTCTGCTCAGCGAACGTGGTTTCCAGGCCTACTGTTTACAGGGTGGAACCGCCGAATACAGTTCCTGATTGTAATTGGCTGCACTTGAGGGTACAGCGTTAAAACGAACTCGCAATGCTCATTGACTGACGCCTGAACGCCGACAGGTCATTCGTTTTAATTCTTGTCCCGTCCGTGTCAGCCAATTTTGAATTCAGTCTTTATGGATTAATCAGCTAATCAGGTGGCGGAAACCTTCACACTTCATCCGACCAGGGACAACTACTGTGTCTTTGGTAATCCGGTCGCGCATAGCCTGTCACCGGTAATCCATACGCTGTTTGCGGAACAAACCGGCCAGCCTGTGCATTATCAGGCGATTCAGGTTCCATCGGATCAATTTGCCGAAACCCTGCTGCGTTTTCGCGACCGGGGAGGAAAAGGCCTGAGTGTCACCATCCCCTTTAAACTAGATGCCTGTGACGCAGCCGATGAGCTGACAGAACGTGCACTGCAGGCGGGTGCCGTCAATACCATCTGGTTTGATGAACAGAGCCGGGTGCATGGCGATAATACCGATGGTATCGGTCTCGTGACTGACATACTGCAAAACCTGGCAGTAACAATTACGGACAAGCGAATATTGATTATCGGTGCCGGTGGCGCGGTGCAGGGCATTCTGGGTCCGCTGATCAATGAAAGACCCGCACAGATAGTGATCACGAACAGAACCATCGCCAGGGCAGAGAAATTACGGCAGCGATTTTCCGCGTCGGGGCTGGTTAACACTTTACCGTTTGAGCAGCTGGATCAAGGTGGTTTCGATATTGTGATTAATGGAACATCGACCAGTCTATCCAATGAACTGCCGCCTGTTCCTGCAACTGTATTTTCCGGTAGTGTGTTAAGTTACGACCTGATGTATGCAAAGACCGGCACCGTCTTTCAAAGCTGGAGCCAGCAGCATGGAACTGAAAAAGCCGTCGATGGACTGGGTATGCTGGTGGAACAGGCGGCCGCTGCTTTTGAAATCTGGCGAGGTGTGCGGCCGGAAACCACAGCCGTTATCAGGGCAATAAAAAAAACGGTATAGAAATTCAGGATGCTGTTTCCCCCGGCCAATGGAAGGACATTTTTAATACGCGTGATCGTTTTCCGGTTTTGTCTGACCTGTCTCTTTCTTTCCGGATGCACGTCCAATCAGGTAGTTGATCCAGGTTACCCGCAAAGAAAATTTCTACTCGGTGATACAGAAGAACCCGGGTACTCGAGCTATGTAAAAGAGTTTGTAAAAAAAATCGAATCTACATTTTATTCAAATGATATTCGCAAGGCGCACCTCTCCGGTGAGCTGGTAGTAGATGTAGCCATCAATAAAAATGGAACAATTAATGAAATTAATATACGCAGATCGTCAGGTGAGAATGTACTGGATAGAATCACAGTCAAACTGATTGAGAAATCGGCCCCGTTCGATCCGCTTCCGGTAAACTGGGTCGAAGAAGTGGACATATTACATATCACGCAAAAATTCAGGTTTATCAGTCACACACTCGCATTTTAAAACTGAAAATTTACCATTTTCCCGGGAACAACGATTTCATTATGAATAAAAAGGTCTGTTTTATACTGTCTCTGTTGTTCCTGATGTCTGCCCCTACGCATGCCAATGAGAAACAAATGCCTGACAATATATGCGCAATTATTAAACTGTTGGATAATCCAGGCACGGGGCTGGTGTTAAGAGACTATAACCATCCGAAAGAAACGTTAAGAATCGAAGGTGTTGAGCAAGGTGCAGTGGTCATTAATGTGCTGGTAGATTCTGTGGCCGATAAAAAACAGTTTCCTGTCGGTGTGGTGATTACAAAGATTGATTCAGCCCCGGTAGAGGCAGTCGATGATGTTCCAGAAATTTTACGTCAAGGTCACAAGAATAAAGCCAGCTTTGAATATATCAGCAAAAGGGGCAGGTTCGAGAAGGTGATGCCGTTGGAAAGGGCTTCTGATAAAGAAAATCCCTGCCTGTATCCTGATTTTAAATACGACGATAAATACTATCTACAATAATCCAGGTTATTTAATTCTCTGTATCCAGACAGGAAAAAATCACGTTATAAACCATACAACCGGTCAAGCAGGTCGGGTAACCAGACCGCGAGCGAGGGAAACAGGACCAGCATCATAATTGTAAACAACTGGATCACGACAAACGGCATGATGCCGCGGTAGATATGTTGAATATTGACAGCGGCCGGCGTGACAGCCTTGAGATAAAACAGCGAAAAACCAAACGGTGGTGTTAAAAACGATGTCTGCAGGTTCACCGCAATCAGTACGGCAAACCATAACAGGTCGATTTGCAGATGCTGGGCAATCGGCGCCAGTATCGGCACAACGATAAAACAGATCTGCAGGAAATCGAGAAAAAATCCGAGAACAAAGATCAGTAACATACTGACGAGCAGAAACCCCCAGACTCCACCGGGTAACGAGCCCATCACGTTCAACACCAGCGTATCGCCACCCATGCCACGAAACACCAGCCCGAACGCCGTTGCGCCAATTAATATCAGAAATACCATGCTGGTCAGCCGCGTTGTTAATCGCATCGCTTCTTTCAGATTTTCAAGCGTCAACTTTCGATGCAACAGGGCCAGTAACATCGCCCCTATCGCACCGACTGCGGCGGATTCTGTCGGGGAGGCGATGCCAAAAAAGATTGAGCCGAGCACAGCCGTGATCAGCAATAACGGTGGTAACAATGTAAACAGGACACGTCGGGCAAGATCGTTGACATGCTCGGTCGATATTGTCGGGGCAGACTCGCCATGCAGCCAGGCCTTGGTAGAGATATAGACAATAAATAAACCGACAAGGATTAAACCGGGGACAACCGCAGCGACGAACAGGCGACCGACCGGTACACCGATCACATCACCAAGTAATATCAGAATGATACTCGGTGGAATGATCTGACCGAGCGTGCCGGCAGCGGCAATCGTACCGGTCGCCAGTTCCGGCGAATAACGGTGTTTGATCATGGCAGGCAGTGCGATGACACCCATGGTAACAACGGTGGCGCCGACGACACCGGTTGTTGCGGCCAGCATGGCACCGACGATGACGACGGACAAGGCCAGTCCACCACGCAGTCGACCAAATAACATGCCCATTGTCTCGAGTAACTCCTCGGCCAGACCGGCTTTTTCCAGCACGATGCCCATAAACACGAACAGCGGCACCGCCAGCAGCGTAAAGTTCGTCATGATGCCCCAGATACGCAGTGGCAGCAGGTTAAAAAAATCCAGACCGAGAAAAATACCGCCGAACAGCATCGAGACAAAACCAAGCGTTAATGCAACCGGGTAACCGAGCAGCAACAGCAGCATCAGCGTCAGAAACATCACGATGATCCACAGCGTCATTTCGATTCTCCGAAAACGTGAACGACATTGCGTAACGTCTCGGCGACGCCTTGCAGCAACAGCAAGGCAAAGCCTATTGGGATAGCTGATTTTAATAACCAGCGGTACGGCAATCCGCCGGGATCGGGCGAGCCCTCATTAAACCGATAGGCCTGCAGGACAAATTCGTGACTGCAGTAAATGACCAGCGTACAAAAAGGAATAAGTATGCCGACACTGCCAAGCAGGTTGATCCAGGCGCGTGATCGGTCGTTCAGGAAACGGGACTGATAAAACAGATCGAGTCGAACATGACTGTCGTGTTTCAGTGTATAGCCGGCCGCCAGTAAAAAGATCAGTGAAAACAGATGCCATTCGAGTTCCTGAATCGTGACTGAGCCACTCTGAAACAGGTAACGCATGGTGACGTCATAGCCGACGAGAAGGACCAGCAGCAACACCAGCCAGGAGGTGAGGCGACCACTGCATTCTGTGAATCGGTCAATCAGATTGATAAGCGATTGGGTACCGGATTGCCAGGATTTCATCGGGAAAAGTCTGCTTGGATATCGTTTCAGCCGCGCAGTATATCTGAATCATTAGCTACTGGCTTAGCAAGTATGTAGTCACTTACTTAGCCTTGAGTTTCGGTATAAATTGCTCAGCGAATCGCCGAGAAAAGAGTTATTCACAGTAAAAACGGTAAACTGATGAATCTATGAATATTTCCCGTACTGTAAATGTTGTTTCGATATAAAAATATATAACATAATGATAATAAATATAAATTAAATATTATTTAACAATATATAATTCCGAAGATGCTGAATTAGACTGATTCCAAATCTCGAATTGACAAATTTTTACACACAATCTTATCCACAAGGTTGTTAAGGTGATTATATACTTGACAAAGGTAGTGCATAAATAGTAGATTAAGACTCGTTAGTACACATGATATTGTGGTTTTGCCGCTTACAGCCGATTGCACTAAGATTGGTCTGTAAACGGCATTTGCTCGTGTGCCGGATTGGCATTCGGGTAAACATTTGGCCCCGTCGATGTCTTCAGTATCTCAGGGGCTATAAAGGCGGCAGAAGAGCGCCTATGGATTTAGATGGTTATTGTTATTCTTGGTTCGCGCCTCAGAGTTTAACATCCTCCGATCTTCATTTCATCAGGTTCTTTTGTCATTTTGACGATGACTATCTCTCAGAAATGAGAGGGAGGAAATTATGTTAGTTAAAAATATACAGGGCACAAGCCAAAACTCCTGTAACTGTTCAAGTTGGCTCAGTCACTGGGGCATTTACAGTTCAGGGACACACTCACTATTAACGACTTGCAGCGTATTAGGTTGCGCAAAGATGGCAGAGGTAGGCGCACATGTCGCGTTGACTGCCGGCCTTGGTGCTTTATCTGGTTTCGGCTCAAAGTGGTACATAGTGCCGATGTGTAAATCTCACAACGCAGAGTCTGGCTTGCTTACAATTGACAATACGACTCCGCTAGCCTCCGCAAACGTTTCTGAAACGTGCGGAAAGGGCGTCGCGGGCTTGTTTCAAAGCTGGACTTGACCTGAAGGTGGCAATGTTGGCGGCTACCTGTTCCTCAGTCATGAGGAAATCGCGTGTTTGAATGAATGAAACTTTCAAACTGACTCGCGCATAGTTGCCTTCGATGCCCCTGAATATAAATTGATCGAAAAGACGTAGTAATAACGTATAGAAAAGTACGGTCATTTTTTTTGAGCCGCCTTTCGGGGCGGCTTGGTTTTCTTTGAAGCTTTTTTCTTTGGCGGCGTATTCAACATAACCTTTAAGGTGTCGTTGAATAACTTTTCATCTTCCTTTTTACCAGTCGATTTTTGATCCTTCGATGTAGACATAATTATCATCAACCTTGTAATAAACCCAAATACTAGGAACTCCGCCCGGAGCCCAAGATTTCGTTACGTAAACAAAATAATCAGTGCCAGGAACTCGCCTTCCTCTCGCCGGATTCCTTGAAATCCAATATTTTAAACCTTCCCACATTTCTTCCAAACGGGGATTCTTTTTAATTCCTTCGTCAATCCGCCTAGCTACTAAAGCTTCTTCTCGGATCGTTCTTGCTTGAGCCTTTCCTTTTGCCAAAACTAAACCTTAATGTTTTGCTATCTCACTCCGAACCCAAGCAAAATGTTCTTCCGTGATCTTTGCAGGACTGGCAATCATAGCCTCATAGGGAATTGCCTCTTGTAAGTCAGCCATTTCCCAAACTTCGTCATGAGTTTTATCGCTAATGCTTCCCGCCGTATGATTTTCCGCTACATAGTTTGCAGCTTCTTCTAGCATCATCATTTCTGATTTACTAAAAGCACTCATATCGGGATCGCCTTTACCAATTAATTCAAACTTTTCAAACTCTCCAACATCAACTTTTCTAGAATAAAGATTTCCGCTTTTCTCTAATAAACTTAAAGTATCTGATAGGGCTTGAGCAAAGGGGCCATAAGGCATTTTAATATATGTCGCGCCCGTCAATGGGTCGCCATATTGACGGTAATGCCATATATCTGACAGCCATAGAATTTTATGAAGCTTGGTTTTGCCAAGCTTTTCAGGCTCCATAGCAAACTTTCTGCACACGTAATGCACAGCAGCAGTGAATTTATCTCTATTGAATTGCATATTGATCAGTCCCGGTATAGCAACCTTTTGCCTTGAATTCCCTTTAATGCAATATTCGTGCGAGCCAAGTCATCGAAACCATTCCTTTCTCTATAAGTATAGCGAAAATCATACTCACTGAGATATCGCTTCAAATGTTGTTTAGAAACATGCTGATATACGCCATTCAAACCACGTTTAAGAATAGAGAAATACCCTTCTATCGTGTTTGTATGAACAGGGCCACGTACATACTCATAGATTGAGTGATTGACTGTGCCATGACCGGCATGGTCACGGGTAGCAAGCGGATAGAACGTAGCCTGATCGGTCATAATGGCTGAATCATTGAAGACTTCTTTATCCAGTATCTTTTTAACCGTAGTTGAATCAACGCGGTTTACATGGTGAGAGCGAACCGCGCCGCCACGTTCTACTAACGAGATAACTTTCTCTTTTTCTTTCGGGCCGAACTTGCGTGATGGTTCACCTTTACGAGAAGTCTTACGACCGACATAGGTTTCATCGACTTCAACGAAACCGCCGCCACCGCCCATTTTGCCGGTTTCTGATTCGCGCATAGCTTCACGGATACGATGCGCCATAAACCAGGCTGTCTTGTACGACACGCCAAGAGTGCGCTCTAACTGTTTCGCTGAAAAACCTTTCTTTGATGAGCAATAGAGATAGGTAGCCAGCAACCATTTATGCAATGGAACTTTTGATCGTTCAAAGACTGTCCCAACTGTGACTGAAAACTGCTTTTCACAATCATTGCAGTGATAAAGCCCTTTTCTAATCTTCTTGTCTTTGTTCGCTTCAATTGGGTAATTGCGCTCACAACCGCCGCAATGCGGACAAACTGGGCCGTCAGGCCAACGCTGAGACTCTAGGTGCTCGCGGGCTTTGTCTTCATCCTGAAAAAATGGTGAATTGATGTCGCACATGGTCTTCGAACTAAATTATCAAAATATAGTCGAAGTATTACAGGCTTACCTACCTTTGTCAAGTATATAATCACCGTTGTTAAGAATACCGCCCAGGATATTTCATCAGGCATCGTGTCAGCGATATATAGTGGTCGACATGCAGGGTTTGCGGGCGGCTGTCGGTGGCAATGTCTGCATCGGCAAAGTCCTGCGGTTCAAACCAGTCGCCGAGGTTATTGCGAATCATCTTGCGTCTTTGCGAGAAGGCTTTTTGTACGACACGCGCGAACAACTGCTCATCCAGACCGGGTTCGGGTTCTTTCGGGCGTAACGTCACAATGGCAGAGTCCACTCTTGGAGGTGGAGAAAAAGCGGTCGGTGGGACATCAAATACATGGCTGACTTCACACATGTATTGCGCCATGACCGACAGGCGACTGTAGGCAGATGTCCCGACCTCGGCACAGATCCGTGCCACCACCTCTTTTTGCAGCATAAATGTCATGTCCTTTATTAAGTCGCGCTGCGTAAACAGATGAAACAACAACGGACTTGAGATGTTATACGGCAAGTTACCGACGACGCGGATTTTTTCACTGGTCAGATCCTGAACGTCCAACTGTAATGCGTCCTGCTGGATCACATTCAGGGTAGGGTAAGACGTATTGAGTTTCCGGAGCTCACCAATCAGGTCACGATCCAGCTCGATAACATGCAGTTCAATATCCCGTTGCAGTAACGGTTTGGTAATTGCGCCGTGACCGGGGCCAATTTCAATGATGGCTTCGTTTTTTTGCGGATTGATCGTCTCGACAATCCGTTCGATCACGTGTTCGTCTCTTAAAAAATGCTGGCCAAAACGTTTACGCGCATAATGAGGCATCGGAAATAAGGGTTTGAATCAGCCTTGAAGTTGCGTTGAGTGAACCATTTTTTTTGCCAGATTGACGGCAGCCAGCAGGCTGGAGGGGTTCGCCTTGCCACTGCCGGCCAATGACAGTGCCGTTCCGTGATCCACGGATGTGCGAATGATGGGCAGCCCCAGCGTGATATTGACGGTCTCGCCAAAGCCGAGCGCCTTTAATGTCGGCAAGCCCTGGTCGTGAAACATGCTGAGCACAACGTCATATTGATCACGGACTGATTTGGTAAACACGGTATCGGCTGGCAGGGGATCAGACAGGTGAAAGCCTTGCGAACGCAATTTTTTTATAACCGGTTCGATGATCCGTTGTTCCTGATCGCCTAAATGACCGTTCTCACCGGCATGCGGGTTCAGACCACAGACTGCAATACGGGGCCGGTCGATCGCAAAATATTTTCTTAAATCGTTGTGCAGGATTCGCAGTGTGGTTTCGAGTTGTTGCGGAGTAATCGCTTTCACCACCTCAGCCAATGGCATATGCGTCGTGACCAGGGCAACCCGCAGTTGTTCATTGGCCAGTAACATGACGGGCAACTCTGCCTGGCATTCAGCAGCAAAATATTCCGTATGGCCGGTAAATTCGATGCCGGCGTCGTTGATGATTGCCTTACTGACCGGTCCCGTGACGATTGCGTCGAACTGTTTTGCCAGACACAACTGCACCGCCTGTTTTAATGTTTCTATGACATACGCTGAGTTACTGGCATCGAGCTTGCCTGCGACAGCCGGGGTATTGAGCTTTACCGGCAGGACCTGCAGTGACCCCGGCTGGTGTCGTTCGCGGGATTGAAAGGTCTGAATCCGGACATTAACACCAAGCTGCTGTGCACGTTGCTGTAACAGGTCTGGATCTGCGATCACGGTCAACCCCACATCAATGGATTCCCGTGCCAGCAGTAACACCAGGTCCGGGCCGATACCGGCCGGTTCGCCTGCTGTGATCAGCAGGCCGGGGACATCAGTAATCATTCAATCGATACTGGACATACGCATCCTGCCGCAGGGTGCGTAACCAGTTTTCATGCGCTTCCTGGCTTTTACGCTCTTTGATTTGATCACGGGCACGAGTACGGCGTGCGTTCTCGGTGTTGTCGTGTTCGCGGCGCTCGATTACCTCGATCACATGCCAGCCAAACTGTGTCTGAAACGGTTCACTGATTTCACCGATGGACAGCTCATCCATGACTTCTTCAAACTGGGGCACCAGTTCACCGGGATTACGCCAGTCCAGGTCGCCGCCTTTTAAAGCGCTTAACGTATCTTCGGAATACGCCTTCGCCAGTTGTTCAAAACTGTCGCCCTGTTTTATGCGATACAGTAAATCGTTTAACTTTTCTTTAGCTGCATCATCACTGACTAACTGGTTTGTTTTAATGAGTATATGGCGGGCGCGTGTCTGCGTGACGATGGTTTTCTCGCTGTTACGGATTTCCAGCAGTTTGATTATGTGAAAACCACTCGGGTTTTGAATCGGTTCACTGACATCGCCGGCCTGCAAGTCGTCAATGTAATCGAGAAACAGTGAGGGGATCTGGGTTTTTTTACGCCAGCCCAGACTGCCGCCATCGGCTGCCTGTTGGCCATCGGAAACCGTGGCCGCCATATCGGCAAAATCATGACCGGCTTTCAGATCTTCGATCACTTTTTCTGCAATCAGGCGCGTCGATTCGACTTCGCTCTGATCAGAGTCTTCATCCATGGCGATCAGTATGTGGCCGATATGGTATTGCGTCTCGGTCTCGCCCCGGTGCTCCTTGTTGGTAAGGAAGTTCTCAATTTCACGCTCGGTTACGGTAATGCGGTTATCCACCTGGCGCTGCTTCAGTTGCGAGATCGTGATTTCATTGCGAATGTCTTCACGAAACTGTTCAAAGCTGTAGCCATCACTCTCAAGAATCTCGCGAAATTCCTGTAACGACACCTGGTTTTGGGCGGCGATGTTACTGATGGCCCGGTTCAGGTTGTCTTCACTCACGCGGATACCGGAGCGTTGCGCCGTCTGCAGTTGTAATTTTGTCAGGATGATCCGGTCGAGTATCTCTTTTTCCAGGGCCGATGGCGGCGGCGGGGTCTGGTTTGCCTGGCGGATCTGGGCCATAACCGTCCGAATCTTGTTTTCCAGTTCGCTCATCATCACCACGTCGTCATTGACGATGGCGACAATCCGATCCAGTGGCACGTCCGCCTGGGCCACCAGCGAAACACAGTTGGAAAAAATACCGGTCAGCAGGAGTTTTTGCAGGAATCGGTTCAGACTAGAAATTTTTCTCATATCCAGGGATGTTCTTCTCGAGGAATTCGGCGGCCTTTTTACCAACACCGGCCAGACCTTTCAACTCGACTTGCAGAAATACCCCGGTTTCGAATTCGCCATCGATGTCGGCAAGAAATCGCCTGGCGACCAGACGCGTGCCCCAACAGCAGTCTTCGTATTCGACGCCACCGAAAATTTCTATCGAGCGGTTCTCGGGTAGCGCATAGTTCCAGCGGCCGACCACGCTCCATTTCGGGTTGACGGGCCAGCGAAAAGAAATATCGGTTTGCTCAAGATCAATTGGCGTGGCCAACTGGTCAAAGACAGAGATTCGGGTACGGGTGCGTTCATTGCGGGCGCGATAGCCGAGATTGACGACGCGTCCGTCACCGGGGTTGAACTGGACCTGTGCCACCAGTTTCTCGGTACGGTTGCTGGCCGGGTCCCATTGAAACTCGCTGCCAATGCGCCAGTTTGGTATCACCTCGGTTTGCAACTCGGCAACGATCGGTGACAGTGACTCATCGGTTCTGAGACGGCTGGGCAAGGTAACCTCTCGATCATCAAAGTAATAGATTTGTCCAACACTCAGGTAACCGAGTTCCCGACCGTTGGTATCGTTGATGAAACGCGTGGTCAGCGCAAATGTGATCTGGTTGGTATCGCCATGGCGATCGGCACCACTGAAGCGGTTATCACGAAACAGCGAGTTGATGGAGAAATCATAAAAACCGGTATCAAAAATAGGTATGTCTGTTTGATCGTCTTCCGGCACATACAGGTAGAACAGGCGCGGTTCCAGGGTCTGAATCAAGTCTTTTCCAAACAGGTTCGCATTCCGTTCAAAAAACACGCCGCTGTCTACGCTCAAGACGGGCAGTACGCGGGAGGGACTGTGTTTGTCTTGTATCGGGTCCGTAATGCTGTACTGGGTATAACGCACGCCCAGTTTTGGTTCGAGAAAGGTGGCGACGGTAGACATGGGGAAACTGACATACGGATACAAATCCAGTCGCAGAGCAGCGTCATTGTCAGCTAATGTGTCGTTATCTCCGCGGTCAAAATAAACGAACTCCGAGTCAAGGCCAAAATTAAACTGTTTATTGCGTTTAGGTAGCGCGGTATTGAAACGTAATCTTGGCAGACGTGTATACGGAAGGCTTTCAGATGGAATCGAACGATCCACCGTCTGGTAGTCCTGCACCAGTGCCTGCGCTGTCCACCAGCTGCCTTCGTAGGTCGCCTCGGCACGGCGTTCGAGAAAACGCAGGCTCGTTAAAAAGATATTCGTACCAAAATCCTCGAAATATTCCTTGTCCGAGACATTATTGTAAACCAGTTCCAGTTCACCGGTTCCGGCAAAGCGCTGCTCATGCGTAAAGTTAAACAGGTGGCGGTCTTCATCATTAAATTCATTGTCACTCGGCAGGTACTCCAGGCTGACTTCACCAAAGCCCTGGTCCAGCAAGTAACGATATTCACCCATCAGCATCAGACCACTGTTCGTCAACACACGTGGTGTCAATGTCGCGTCCATGTTTGGCGCAATGTTCCAGTAATAAGGTGCGCGCGCATCCAGTCCATGTTGATTCGTGCTGCCGATACTCGGTGTCAGAAAACCGGTTTTGCGTTTATCACTGAGCGGGAACGACATATACGGGCTGTAAAACACCGGCACATCTTTAATCTTTAATACAACGTTTTTAGCGTTACCCCATTCCTCAACGTGATCCAGGTTGATTTCATCGGCAGACAGTTTCCAGAAATTATCGGCCGGATCACAGGTACTGTAATCGACGCCGCCCAGTTCGGTTCGCGTACCGACATCGAGAAACAGGCGCTCGGCATGGCCGCGGCCGCGGTTGTCGACAATGCGATAATCCGCGTTGGAAAATTCGCCGGTACCCTGGTCCAGTTGCAGGTCGGCTGATTCGCTGAACAGAAATACCGAGGTATCCCAGTAATGGACGTTACCTTGCAACCCGGCGGTATCATCGACGTCGTTATATTGAAGCTGGTTGGCGCGAATTTGCTGCTGACCTTTGGTTAATTCAACGTTACCGGTCAGCGTCGAGGTACCACCTTCAACCAGTTCAGCCTCATCCGATTCCACGTGAATGTCTTCGGACTCCAGTTCGACGTCGAGAATCGGTCGAGCAGGAATATCCAGCGGCGTTGGACAGTATTGCCAGTCAGCCGCAAGCGAGCCGAACGGCAACCCGACCAGGAACGCCAGATTCAGTAGTCGAAGACGAGGTTTTCCCTGATACATCAGCACATGTTTCTTTATTATTATGGCAGTGTCGGTAACACCGATTGGCTAAAATCGCATAGAATGGTTTTCGCTTCAAATTTTTATGAAATTTGCGGGTCATATTGCTGTAATCGCTGAAATAATCGCGTCCTAACTTAAAGTAATTTATGAAGATTCTGTCCGTTATTATCACCACCACCCTGGCTATCCTGATGTTGCTCTGGACAAAGCCGGAAACGAAAGCCGAGTTGCGCTCATTACCGGTTGCCAGGGTCGTCGCCACCGAGGTAGAGCGGCGGGATATCCAGCCGCTGACAGAACTGACCGGTAAGCTGCAACCAGCCCGCCATGCGGAATTACGTTTTGAATTATCCGGTCGCATTGTGCAGCGTTTTGTCGAGCCCGGGCATCGGGTTGAAGCCGGCGATACCTTGTTGCAGATAGAAGACGGTGATTACCGCGATCGCCTGGCAGAGACACAGGCCCTGATGCGGCAGGAGCAGGAGGCAATCGCGCGTGACCGTGACCTGCTTGAGCTGGTCCGGCAAGAGCGGGAACTGCAACAAAGAGAAGTGGAACGCCTGAAAAAGCTCGGTCAGGAATCGCTTGCCTCTCAATCGAACTTCGATACCGCGATGCAGGGAGTGTTGAAACTGAAAGCGGAAGAATCCAGCCTGAGTCATGCGGTGCAAACAGCGAGTTCGCGCTTGCAAACAAAGCACGCGCAACTGAACCGCGCCGAACGTGACGTCACGCGGACGAGACTGCAGGCACCGTTTGCAGCCACTGTCAACGCGGTGACGTTTGAAGCCGGTGATTACGCGAATGCCGGCCAGGTCGCGGCGAAGATCGTGCAACTGGATGAACTCGATTTATATCTGGAGGTGACCAGCGATATGGTCCGGGTGCTGCAACTGAACCAGGTGGTTCAGGTTGAAACAGAAAACGGTCAACTGCAGGGCTGGATCATCGCGATAGAATCCGATCCGCAGCCGGACACGTTGACGCATGCCATCCGCATCCGCTTGCCTGGACAGGATTTATTTCCCGGACAACTGGCCGTCGCCAGGCTGCCAGGCAAGTCGCTAAACAATGTTTCGGTGGTGCCTGCCTCTGCGATCCTGTACGACGAAGGCAGAAGCTACCTGTTTAAAATCGAAAACGAACAATTGCAACGCATCCCGGTGAAAATGCAGGTTCGCTTTGAAGATTTGCAATCGGTCACCGGTATTGAGGCCGGTTCCAGGATCGTTGCCCGGGATGTTGCGGCACTGGCGGACGGTCAATTGGTTTCTGTCGATAACTAGGCCGGAGTCAAACAGCATGTCTGTCATACGGTTCTCGATCAACAACCCGCTGATCGTCAACCTGAGTCTCGTCATCGTGTTGATCATGGGCATTCTTGCCTGGAAACAACTGCCACAGGAGATCTTTCCGGTTGTCGATCTCGACTTGGTGCATATCAGCACCGTGTTTGAGGGCGCATCACCGGCCGAAGTCGAGCAGCAAATCACGTTACCGCTGGAAGAAGAATTCGAAGACAGTCAGGACATTGATTACGTCTCGTCCTACAGTCGGGAAAGCCAGTCGAATGTGTATATTAAGTTAAAACCCGGTTCGAACGTCGATGATTTCATGCGTGATGCGCGCACCATACTCGACAGCGTCGATGATCTGCCGGACATCGCCGAGGAACCGGAATTAAATCGTATCCGCACCCGCTTCCCCGTCATTACGTTAACCCTGTTCGGCGAAATATCGAATGCACGTTTGTACGAACTGGCCGAGGAAGTGCGCCGGCGTATGCAGGCGATAGAAGGCGTTGCCAGTGTCGGTGTGGCCGGCGACCGGGAATGGGAGATATGGGTCACGATTGATCCCCATCAACTGTCGGCGATGAATGTATCGATGGACACGGTCTTGACCGCGCTGCGAAATAATCTCGTCGATCAACCGGGTGGAACGATAAAATCAAGCGAAGGTGATATTCGCCTGCGGGGTAAAGGCGTCGAACCGGATCCGGATGCGATACGCGATATTGTCCTGCGCGCCAATGATAAAGGTGGTCAGTTGTTATTGTCACAGGTGGCAACGATTGAACGGCGGTTTGAAGAACCGGTTACCTACGCGCGTTTTAACGGTCAACCGTCAGTGAACCTGACCGTAACCAAGACAGCGTCTGCATCGACAATCAAGGTATCACAACTGATCAAGGATTTGACCTACGAGTTACGCCAGACATTGCCGGTCAGTGTCAATGTCTCTTACCACACCGACATGTCCCGATACGTCAAGACACGTTTGAATACGGTCAAGTCATCCGGCCTGATTGGTCTGGTTCTGGTCTTATTATCTCTTTATCTATTACTTAATTTTCGTGTTGCGTTGATCACCGCGTTCGGTATTCCGGTGTCGTTTCTGTTCGCGATCATCCTGCTGTTCTATTTCGGCTTCACCATTAACATGGTGTCATTGTTTGCGTTTTTGATCGTGCTTGGCATGATTGTCGATGACGCGATTATTGTTACCGAAAATGTGTATCGACACATGGAGCAGGGTGTTGATCGGTTCCAGGCGGCCTACATCGGTGCGACCGAGGTCTTCTGGCCGGTGGTCGTCTCCACGTTCACAACGATTGCTGCATTCGTACCGATGTTCGCTATCGGCAGCACACTCGGCGAGTTCATCAAGGTCATACCGGTCGTGGTCTGCTGTGCCCTGCTAGGGTCATTGATCGAGGCGTTTGCCGTATTGCCGGCGCATGCCGGTCATTATCTGAAAGTTAAAAACAGGCAAAACCCGTCTTCAAACTGGAAAGCGTTACTCGATCGTTACTGCAAGGTCTTGCGCTGGTCAGCGTTAAACCGTTACCTGGTTGCCGTCATCAGTATAGGTGTACTGGCATTCAGTTTGACCTATGCCAAGACGCGCCTGCCGTTTCAGATGTTTGGCCATGTCGAGATCGGCCAGTTTTTTGTCAACCTGGAAACACCGAACACGTACAGTCTTGAGGATAGCCTGGCACTGGCAAAGCAACTGGAGAACAGGATCATTAAGGTCGTTGAAGAAGATGAGCTCGATACGTTGTTGACCAACGTTGGCATCACGTTTATCGATTTCAACCGCTTCAAGTTTGGCAGTAACCTGATCCAGTTTACGGTTGATCTGAAAAAACCGGTGCCTGAAGGTTTCATCGAACACTGGATCACACCAATCGTCAGCCTCAACTTTGATGACTTTGGCACGCGTGAACGGTCGGCAGAAGAGATTATCGATGCGGTCAGGACCGAGGTGAATCGCTTTCCCGGTGTCAAACGCATGAGCATATTAAAACCGGACGCCGGCCCGGCCGGTGATGATATCGAGGTGGGTATCGTCAGTACCGACATCAAGTTGTTGCAGCAAAAAGCGGATGAATTACGCGATTACCTGCAAGCGATGAACGGGGTGAACGATGTCAAGCACGATCAGGAACCGGGCAAGCTGGAGTATAAATACGAATTGAACGAACGCGGCAAACGGTTGGGTTTAACCCAGTCACAACTGGCCAACGTCGTACGCAGTGGTTTTCTTGGCAACGAAGTGGTGCATGTAACCTGGAACGAACATCGAATCCCGGTACGGGTTATTTACCCCGAATCATTTCGTGAGCAATCCTCGTTGCTTGCGAGTTTGCCGATTGTCCTGGCCAATGGCGAACGCGTTTACCTCGGTGATGTTGCCAATATTTCAATTGGTCGTGGTCTGAATGAAATCCGTCGTCGTGATAGCCGTCGTATGGCAAAGATCACTGCTGATGTCGATGACAAGATCACGACGCCATTGATCGTGTCTGATCTGATTGCGGAAAAGTTTTCACCGAAACTGCAGGCCGATAATTACAGCCTGTTATTTCTTGGCGAGAAAAAAGACGCGGACGAATCGTTTGCCGGTATGTTTCAGGCGCTGTTAATTGCACTCGCAGTTATCTTTTTTATGTTAACGGCGTTATTCAAATCGTTAATTGACCCGGTCGTCGTCATGATTGCGATCCCGTTCGGTATGATCGGTGTTGTCTTTGGTCATGCCATGTTTGGCTATAACCTGCAGTTCCTGTCAGTCGTTGGTATGCTGGCGTTATCCGGCATCATTGTGAATGACTCGTTAATCCTGGTGGATTTCATCAAGCGTCTCAGACACGAGGGACAGGATCGTATACAGGCCGTCGTTGAAGCGGGTAGGGTGCGTGCCCGTCCGATCCTGTTAACGACGATAACGACATTCCTCGGTGTCTCGCCGTTGATCTTTTTTGCAACCGGACAGACTGCGTTTTTATCACCGATGGCCGTCAGCCTCGGGTTTGGCCTGATGTTCGCCACGGTCTTGATCCTGTTGACGTTGCCCTGCCTGTATTTGATTGCCGATGACATACGTAAAATTTTCTTTGGCGAATTAACCCCGAAAGAAAAACCGTTAATCGGTGAGTTGTAATGGATAATAAACCCGTATTGGTCACCGGTTGTTCTTCCGGTATTGGTAAACATTGCGCATTACGTCTGCAGCAAAAAGGCTATCCGGTTATCGCCACGGCACGCAAACTTGACGACGTTGCCACGTTAAAAGACCAGGGACTGGACGCGATTCAACTGGACCTGGCTAATTCAGATTCTATCCGGCATGCCGTTGAACAGGTGCTGGATAAAACCTCGGGACGCATTTATGGCTTATTTAACAATGCCGCCTACGGTCAACCGGGCGCGGTTGAGGACCTGTCCCGATGTGCCTTACGCGATCAATTTGAAACCAACCTGTTTGGCACACAGGAACTGACAAACCTGATCATTCCAACTATGCGGCAACAGGGTGAGGGACGCATCATCCAGAACAGTTCCGTGCTTGGTTTTATCGCGTTGAAATTTCGTGGTGCCTATAACGCGTCAAAATTTGCGCTTGAGGGTTTGTCCGACACGCTGCGTATGGAACTGGACGGCAGTGGCGTTTACGTTTCCCTGATAGAACCCGGTCCGGTGCTCAGTGATTTTCGCAAGAATGCACTGGTCGCGCTGGAAAACAACATTGACATCGAAAACAGCGTCCATGCTAAAACGTATCAATCGGTGCTGGCCAAACTGAAGAAAGAGGGTGCCGTGGTGCCGTTCACGCTGGGCCCGGAGAGCGTGTTTACAAGACTGTTGCATGCCCTGCAAAGCCCAAAACCGAAACTCAGATATTACGTTACCAAACCGACGTACGCATTTGCGTATTTAAAGCGCATCCTGCCGCAGCGGTTAATGGATCGCCTGTTAATCTATGCCTCGGGCGAGGAAAACAGACAGTAGTTATTTCGGGAACTGGATCTTCGGTTTCTGTTTATTCCGCCGAAACAGGCTGACTTTCTGACCGATACTCTGCACCGGCAATGCCCCGGTCTTGTCGCAAATCGTTTGAATTATGCCGTCACGTTCATCGCGTTCGGCCACGATCTTGATTTTAATCAGTTCATGAAACGCCAGTGCCTGGTCGATCTCGTCGATAACCGCGTCATGCAGACCTTTCTGACCAATCATGACCACCGGGTTCAGATCATGACTGAGTGACTTGAGATGTTTGAGTTGAGAGTTGGTGATCTGGGGCACGGTAAACCTGGATATTGACTTTGTTCGTTAGTGATATTTTAACCAGACAGTATTGAATCACTGCCCTGATACGATCAGTGCAGTTCCGTGCCTCGCTTGATCATCTGATCGACGATGTAGATAGCGATCAGTGTGGCAATGACACCGGACAATAAGTAGTAGCCAGCGTACTGGATGCCGAACCAGTAAGTCAGGCTCATTGCGATGACCGGTGCGAACGCGGCCCCGAACAGCCAGGAGATGTCGGTCGACATCGACACCCCGGTATATCGGTACTCCTGTTTAAATCGATGCGGCAACGTTGCGCCGGATTGACCAAAAGAAAAACCGAGCAGGGTGAAGCCAAAGATGAGATACATCCAGGCACTGTCGAGTAAATCGACGATGTTGAAACTGAGAACGCCGACCAGCACGGTCACGATCATCATGACACGGCGGCGGCCAAACCGATCACCGAGCAGGCCGGACAAGATACAGGTAATGATCGCCAGCGCGGCACCAACCAGTTGCATGATCAGAATGGCCGGGATCGGGATCTCTTCGTACAAGGTGATGTAGCCCAACGGATAAATCGTGACCATGTGGAACAGTGCATACGCTGTCAGCGGCAGGTAGATACCAAGAAACAGTTGTTTCCAGTGATGACGAATCACTTCATTAACCGGTGCACCACGCAGTTCATGGTGGTCGACCATGTTCTTGTATTCCGGCGTATCAATCAGCCGCAGGCGGGCAAACAGGGCGACAACCTGCAAGGCCAGGACAACGAAAAAGGGGAAACGCCAGCCGAATGACAGAAACTCTTCTGTCGTCAGGTAATTGGTCAACACATAGAAGATCGCCGCGGCCATGAAAAAACCGGCCAGACCGCCAATCTGCGGCATCATTGAATACCAGCTTTCTTTCTCTTTCGGCGCATTCAACATCATGATGATCGGCAGGCCGTCCCAGCTGCCACCGAGTCCGAGTCCCTGACCTATACGGGCCAGGCACAATAAAATCACCGCGACAATGCCAATATCGGCATACGCCGGCACGAAACCGATACACATCGTTGAACCGCCAAAGACAAACATCGCCACGGTAATTTTCGCCGCACGCCCGACCCGCATATCCAGACGACGAAAAATAAAACGGGAGAAACAACGGGAGATAAAAGCCAGTGAAAAAACGGCAAACGACATCAGCATACCGATCACCGGTTCGTAATTCGGAAAAAACACCTGCGGAAAGGCGAGGGCCGCGGCGATGGCAAAGGCGAAGATACTGAAATATTCGGCCGTCTGGCTCATGATGACCACGGCAGCCAGATGTCCCGGATGCATGGTTTCTACGGCTTCAGTGGCGTGATTATCGGCCATCGTTGTTGCGCTTGTTGTCATATCAGCGGTGTTGGCGGGATTGTCTGCGATGATTGTAATGAAATAGTCGACGCCAACAACGTGCAGTTTAGCCGAAATGAATATTAATCAGTAGTCAAAAATTTTTTAGTCAGCAGCGTGATACATGAGTTAAAATCACGCAGTGAGTTCAAGTCTTGTTCAATCTGCTGCCTGCATGAGGAAAAATACTATACAAAAGCTGTCTGAGATAGCGTCTTCCGCTTCCAGATCGGTCTCTGTTCCTGTCATTTTGTTCAGCGCCTTATTCATCCTGAGCGGTTGCGACTGGGTGGTGATGAATCCGTCCGGTGATGTGGCGCGGCAAGAGGCCTGGTTGATCTGGTTATCGACGATCCTGATGCTGATCATTATTGTCCCCGTCATTGCATTGACTATCTGGTTTGCCTGGCATTACCGTGCATCGAACAAGGAAGCACACTACGATCCGGATTGGCATCATTCGTCGACGCTGGAAATGATCATCTGGTCAGCACCGTTGGCCATCATCATGGTATTAAGCGGTATCACATTTGTTGCCACACACCGGCTGGACCCGTATTCACAGATCCGGCGAATCAGCCCGGACGTGCCGTTGCCGGAGAACGCCGAGACGCTGGTTATTGAAGCCGTCGCGCTCGACTGGAAATGGTTATTTTTATACCCGCAGGAAGGCATTGCCACGGTCAACGAAATTGCCGCCCCGCTGGACCGGCCGATTCAATTCAAGATTACATCCGGCTCGGTCATGAACTCATTTTATATACCGGCACTGGCCGGGCAGATCTATGCGATGGCTGGCATGGAGACAAAACTGCACGCGGTCATTAACGAGGCCGGCACCTACCAGGGTTTTTCTGCCAACTACAGTGGCCTGGGTTTTTCCGGGATGTATTTCGACTTTCACGGCATGGATGAAACCGGCTTTGATGGCTGGGTTGACAGTGTGCGGAATTCAGCCGAACAGCTCGATGGCGATGAGTACCTGCAACTGGAACGGCAAACGATTTATCATCCTGTCACCTATTATGGCCAGGTGGAACCGGATCTGTACCATCGGATTTTGAATCTTTGTGTTGACCCGGTGAATACCTGCATTGATGAGTTAATGCGCCAGGATGCTGCTAAAACCGGCAACACGAATCACGATAGCCACTAATCACGATATTTAACAATGGCAAAAGACTACACCGCAATCTACTCCGACGAACGTTGGTCACCCATCTTTGGAAAATTATCCTGGGATGTCGTGCCGTATTACGAACCGCTCGTGCTGATGTCGTTTATCGGCAGCGTCGTGATTGGTGTTGCCCTGTTTGGTTTGATTACGTACTACAAACTGTGGGGCTACTTGTGGCGTGAGTGGTTCACCAGTATCGATCACAAAAAGATCGGCATCATGTACATTGTGCTCGGTCTTGTCATGTTACTGCGCGGTTTTGCCGATGCGTTAATGATGCGTATCCACCAGGCGATGACCGCATCCGGCGGTACTGGTTACCTGGATCCACATCATTATGATCAGATTTTTACCGCGCATGGTGTGATCATGATCTTCTTTGTCGCGATGCCGTTGATCACCGGCTTTATGAATTACATCATGCCGTTGCAGATCGGTGCGCGCGACGTCGCGTTTCCGTTCCTGAATAATTTCAGTTTCTGGATGACGGCCGGTGGCGCCGCGCTGATCATGATTTCGTTGTTCGTCGGCGAGTTCGGTCAGACCGGCTGGCTGGCGTATCCACCGTTATCCGGCATTGAGTACAGTCCCAGCGTCGGTGTCGATTATTTTATCTGGGCGTTACAGGTCGCCGGTGTCGGGACCACGCTGTCCGGCATCAACTTGCTGGTGACGATTGTCAAAATGCGGGCGCCGGGCATGACGTTTATGAGGATGCCGGTGTTTACCTGGACGACGTTATCGGCAAATGTATTGATTGTCGCCTCGTTCCCCGTGCTTACCGCGACGCTGGCCCTGCTCAGCCTGGATCGGTTTATGGGAACGCATTTCTTTACCAACGACATGGGCGGTAATTCGATGTTGTACATCAACCTGATCTGGATCTGGGGTCACCCCGAAGTGTATATCCTGATCCTGCCTGCGTTTGGTATTTTTTCCGAGGTGGTCGCCACCTACTGCCGCAAGCCGTTGTTCGGTTATACGTCGATGGTGTATGCGACGGTCGTGATCACGATCCTGTCGTACATCGTCTGGTTGCATCATTTCTTTACGATGGGTTCCGGTGCCAGCGTTAACGCGTTCTTTGGGATTGCGACGATGATCATCTCGATACCGACCGGTGCCAAGGTGTTTAACTGGTTGTTTACGATGTACAAGGGGCGCATCCACTACGAATTACCGATGTATTGGACGGTCGCATTTATCATCACGTTTGTCATAGGCGGCATGACCGGCGTGTTGCTGGCGGTGCCACCGGCCGACTTTGTCTTGCACAACAGCCTGTTTCTCGTTGCACATTTTCATAACGTTATCATCGGTGGTGTCCTGTTCGGCCTGTTTGCCGGCATCTACTACTGGTTTCCAAAAGTCACCGGTTTTCGCCTCGAGCCTTTCTGGGGCAAGGTGTCGTTCTGGGGTTGGGTCATCGGTTTCTATCTCGCGTTCATGCCGCTGTACGTGCTTGGCTTGATGGGTGTGACACGACGGCTGAGCCAGTTTCCGGATGATACGCTCGGTGCCTATTTTGTTGTTGCCATGGTCGGTGCCGTGTTTATCGCCGGTGCCATTGGTGCCTTCGTCATGCAGTTGATCGTCAGTTTTAAAAACCGCGAACAGCTACGCGATACGACCGGCGATCCGTGGGATGGTCGCACACTGGAGTGGTCCACCTCTTCTCCGCCGCCACAATATAATTTTTCGGTCACGCCACGTATCTATGCGCTCGATGCCTGGTGGGACATGAAACGACGCGGTGCCGAACGACCCACAGCCGGCTTTAAAGCTATCCATATGCCAAAAAATACGGCGGCCGGCATGGTGCTGTCAGGACTGTCGACATTACTGGGTTTTGCGCTGGTCTGGCAAATCTGGTGGCTGGCCGGTGCCAGTTTTGTTGCACTGATTGTCGCTGCGATCATTCACACGTTTAATTACAACCGCGACTACCATATCCCGGTCGAGCAGGTGGAAACCGTCGAGGCGGAACGCACACGACAGTTACAGGGGGCGAGTGCATGAGTGCCGTGAACCCGACCAGAGAGACGGTGACCGATACCCCGGAGTTTTACCCGGCCGAAGAAACGCATCCGGAAAACGGCACACTGCTCGGTTTCTGGATCTACTTGATGAGCGACTGCCTGATCTTCGCCGTGCTGTTCGCCTGCCGTGCCGTGCTCGGCTCGAATTTCGCCGGCGGCCCCTCACCGAAAGAACTGTTCGATATCCAGTTAATCCTGATATCGACGTTTTGCCTGTTGTTTTCCTCGATCACGTATGGCTTTGCCGTGCTCGAGATGCAGAAAGACAGGGTTAATGGCACGTTTCTCTGGCTGGCAATTACCGGATTATTTGGTGCCGCGTTTCTTGGCATCGAACTGTACGAGTTCAATCACCTGATCCATGCCGGTGCGACCCCGCAGGCGAGTGCGTCCTGGTCCTCGTTCTATGCGCTGGTCGGTACGCACGGCCTGCATGTTGCGTTTGGCCTGGTGTGGTTGATCGTGTTAATGGTGCAGACGAAAAAACTCGGTTTAACCGTGGCCAACAAACGCCGTTTGTTTTGTCTCAGCATGTTCTGGCATTTTCTTGATCTGATCTGGATTGGCGTCTTCTCTCTCGTTTACCTGACCGGAGTGCTGTTATGAGCGACCACGACCAGCATGACGCCCACGCCGGCGACGCACCGCATGCGACGTTTCGCGAATACATGACCGGCTTTATTCTGTCGGTCATATTGACCGTGATCCCGTTCTGGCTGGTCATGGGCGATGTGCTCGATCA